>JAZQQJ010000027.1:0-78602 GCA_045629005.1 Lachnospiraceae bacterium | reverse complement strand
TCTTCGTGATGATGATGCTCATGATGGTGATGCTCATGCTCATGCTCGGAGATCACTTCGCTCATAAGTGCATCAACTGTATTGGTCTGCTCCATAGCGCTGATGATGCTTGCAGCATCGATATCATCCCAAGGTGTTGTTACGATAGCGCAATCAGGATTAAGTTCTCTGATTCTTTCAACGCAATCAGTAACAACGCCATCCTTAGCAGTCTGAGTACGGCTGAGGATAACAGCACCGGCACTTTCAATCTGGTTGTTGAAAAATTCGCCGAAGTTTTTCATGTACATCTTTGCTTTATTGCAGTCAACAACTGTTGCACGGCTGTTAAGAGTTATATCAGCTGATTCCTTAACATCAAGGACAGCTTTCATAACGTCTGATAATTTGCCTACGCCTGATGGCTCAATAATGATTCTGTCAGGGTGGAACTGTTCAAGCACCTTCTTAAGTGCTTCACCGAAGTCACCTACAAGTGAGCAGCATATACATCCGGAATTCATTTCGGTAATTTCAATGCCTGCATCCTTTAAGAAGCCGCCATCAATACCGATTTCACCAAATTCGTTCTCAATAAGAACGACCTTTTCTCCTTTAAATGCACTTTCAAGAAGCTTCTTGATAAGCGTTGTCTTTCCTGCTCCAAGGAAACCGGAGATAATGTCAATCTTAGTCATAAAAACACTTCCTTTCAAATTTGAGCTGTTATTCCAAAAACAAGCCCTGTTCGCAAAAAGGGATTATCCCTAATAAGCCAATTTATTATTATAACCTATTTGTTTCGAAAAGCAACCATAGATAATAATGCATTTATCATAAAATTATCTAATAATTTAAGTACTATCATGTCACGAGGGCATTCACTCTTTATCAGTTGTTTAAGGAATATCAACCGAGTCCAAAGATATGTTTTACATTGTCTCTTATTGCTTTTATATTTAATGGTGCGGAATCAGCTTCAAAAGTAAGAATAAGATTAATTCCTGTAAAGATATTTGATTCGGCATATTCATTAATCTTGATTAGATTTTTGGATCGATAAAATTCATCATTCATAAGTCCCATATGCTCATGGTAATACTCACTTCTTTCATGAACTTTCAGCAAAGTGAAATCCGGATATTTCACTTTTCCATTCTTCATCCTGACAGGAGCTTCGTATTTATAAGGGATGCCGAGTGAATAGTACATGTCTGCCAGCATTGCTTCCGATTTGCTCCGAACCATATCTCCTTTTTCAGTAGGATATATACATTCTTCAGGGTAGAAAGGTTTTTTTGTGTAAGGCAAATTTTCCCAGTCATATGCATAGTCATTATCAGATACCAAAAGAGGGTTTACCAACTCTTTTCTATATTCATTCATCATTGAAAAAACTTCTTCCGGACACTGACCTTTAATTTTCTTCAAATAATCGGATATTGCATCATGTTCCGTTTTTGCCTTTTTTAATAGTTTTTCATAATATGTTTTTTGAGCAAGTTCTGCTGCAAATTCTTTATTTTCAGTTTTAATATAATTCCCATGATTATCATTTTTCTCCTTAACGTGGAAATATTGAACACTGTCCTTATTTTTCTGTATTCTCAAATTTCCCTCAGGTAAACCAGGAAGTTCAAAAGTAATTTTAGTTATTATGCTCTCAAGCAGAACATTTCTCGCTTCTAATTCTTTGCTGAACAATATCTCTTCCCCTTTCTTTTCAAATAATGCAGTTTTATGTCTGTAGATACTATCAATTAAATTCTGCCATTTAGTCTGGAAAAACTTGTCTTTTTGTCAATTTACCAGTCCCCTTCCTGCGCAACGTACTGATAAAACTTGTCTTTTTGACAATTTACCAGTTGCATTCTCGCACCACGTACTGGTAAAACTTGTCTTTTTGTCAATTTACCAGTCCCCTTCCCGCACCACGTACTGATAAATCTTGTCTTTTTGGCAATTTACCAGTCGCATTCCCGCGCAACGTACTGATAAAACTTGTCTTTTTTGTCAATTTACCAGTCCCCTTCCCGCACCACGTACTGATAAATCTTGTCTTTTTGGCAATTTACCAGTCCCCTTCCCGCACCACGTACTGGTAAAAATTGTCTTTTTGACAATTTACCTGTATTTTTCCTATTAAATACGCTTGTCAAACTCGTGTCTGCAATCGCATTTCATTGTAGGATAAAAACAGGGACAAGAATTCTTGTCCCTGCTGGAAAAATATGGCATCATCATCGATTCCACAATGCCTATTCGCTATTTCTGGTATTCCTCAATATTTCCTTGCTACTTTCTTACTCGACCTGTGTAAGCCTTGAAATATCGGGTTTTGCAACAAGAGAGTAATTGGTATAGTACACAACAAACCCCGGTTTCGCATTAGCGGGCTTCTTTACTTCTTTCTTTTTCACATAGTCCACTTCGACTTTACCGTCTCTGGGAGAAGATGAATAATATGCCGCAAGCGCACCTGCATCTTCAAAGGCAATGTCGGGCATTTCCTGTCCTTCGGTTCTCATTATAACATGGGAGCCTGGGCAGCCTTTTGCATGGAACCACCAATCCGCATTGGAAGCAAAGTTAAATGTAAGTTCGTCGTTCTGCGTATTGTTTTTACCAACGTAGAAATGAACACCCTCGGGAGAGACATAATGCAACGGCTCACTCTTAATCTTTTGAGTCTTCTGCTTCTGTCCGTTCTTTCCCTGTTTGTCCTTTATTGCATGGAATTTGATATATCCACTGTCGGTAAGTTCCTTTTTTATCTGGTTAAGGTCATTTTCACCGGTTGCAATTTCAAGTGAAAGTGAAATGCTCATCAGATGATCGAGTGCCTGCTTTGTTTCTTCGGTAAGTGTTGTCAGCGCTTCGTATGTTCTCTTCAGCTTTGCATACTTATCGAAATACTTCTTCGCATTGTCAATCGGGGCAATCGTAGAGTCCAAGGGGATAGTGACTTCCTCATTTGTGTAGTAATTAAGTGCAGTCATACTCTTCGAACCCTGTGGAACACTATAGCCGTATGCAGTTATAAGTTCACCGTAGACCTTATATTTATCCCTTTTTTCGGTATCTGCCAGTTGTTTCAGCTGAAGCTCGAGTTTTTTTGCCTCACGTTCAATTGCCGTATTAACAATCTTTCTGAGGTCTGATGATTTCTGGTGGACAACAGTTCTCAGATTTTTTGCGGCATAATACTTGTAAAGCATTTCCGAAACAGAACCCGCTTCTTCTTTTGAATAATTTTCCGCTTCGTCATAAGCGTTACATTCAAGTACAGTAAACTCCTGAAGTGCGCCGTCTTTATATATGAGCGTGGGTTTAAAGTTGCCTTCACGTATTTCATCAATAAATCTGGAAAAGGTTTTAAACAGGTGAAGCTTTAAATCCCCGGTGAGTTCAGTGGCCTGCATATCACCCGATATACCTGCTCTGAAAAGTATTTCTTCCGCAGCCTGGGGGCTTATTCCTGTAATACCTGAATATATGGTCTTGGAAAGAGCACCAGGTTTCTCAAAGACAGACTTCGAAAAACCTTCAAAATCAACCGTAAGGGGATTTGCTTTTTCCACTGTCTGAGGCAGGAAATATTTTCTTCCCGGGAGCACTTCACGTACCGAGCTCATAAACCCTGATACACGCTTTATGGAATCCATTATAGTGTATTCATTGTCACACAGAATAATGTTACTGTGTTTTCCCATTATTTCGATTATCAGATGCTTTTGGCAAACATCGCCCATTTCGTCCAGATGTTCAATGCAAATGTCAACCGAACGTTCGAGAGAAGGTTCCTCACCGAATCCTTGATGTATTCCAATGATTCTTGCACTGTTAAAGTGCTTGCGGAGAAGCATACAGAAGGCAGGTGCCACCGCGGGAGAAGGCTTATTTTCCTCCGTAAGATATATAAGCGGAAGAGATGCATTGGCAGACATAAAAAGCTTATACGTGTCGTAGGCCTTAATCGTTAAAATGATCTCATCTTTCTCAGGCTGCTGTATTTTAATAATTCTTCCGTCAAGAAGTTTTTTATTCAGTTCATCAATAACACCGGCAACGGTAACTCCATCAAAAGCCATAATTTCACCTCTTTATATTTCGCCCGTTAAAGTGTATTCATGAATCGGGGGGATGTCAAGAAGAAGTGTCATTTTATGATGACAGAGACGGGTGTATCGTAATCAATCACTTCACCATATTCATCTTCAGCTGAAAAATAAAGGTTTAGAACCATATCCTCATCCGAAAAGAAAGCTTCATTGCCCCAAAGCGTATTATTCTCTGATGCCTTATCAAATGCATCCATATCAAAATCATTAACGTAATATGACAAATATGGAATAACAATACTGCATTCATAACACTTAAAACCATTGTTAGCAGAAGAACAAGCCGCTAAATCTATGATTGCATATATATCTTTCCCATACTCGACAAAGGTTTTGATATTTCCTTTTTCACCTGTAATTGAAAACACATGTACCGCATTTCCGTTTTTATTTTCAAATTCAGGTTTTGCAAACATCTTTATCTCTTCTGTATCATTATCACATAAGAGAATAGCTCTGTATGTCAGTTTATTGCCTCTGTGCACTATCGGAATGCCCTCTTCATCATATTCTTTTATGTCATCGTTATTAACAAGAATAAGGCTGCAATTTGTTATTTCAGCGCCCCCCGGGTCTGTCCCCTCTCCCCAGAAAGCGTAAAGTCTGTCCATTTCCGGCAAAGCAACGTAAGAATTCGAAGGAAGTCCCGATTCACGAGTATTTCCGATAAAAATTCGATTATCGGGAACAAGCAATGTCCTGTTGTCTGCTTTTTTCAATCCTGCATCCTCAAGGCAATATGAGCCATGTTTATCATATACCTTAACTCCTGTGCCATCTGTCCCCGTGTAATAACCGATAAAATAAAAACCTTCTTTAAGTGGTACAGTCAGCATTTCAGGAAACGACTCTCCAATATGTGATTCTATGATATTTTCGGCATTCCCGAAAATTTCCCCGCCATCTAAATCAAGATAAATTTCAATACAACTGTCCCACTGAGCATATAAAGTCGTAACAGTTTTATCGTTTCCGCAGATTTTTGAAAGAGCATCTACCGGAGTCTTACCTGACATGTCTTTTTCACTACAGTACCATGTACCGCTTCCGTCTTTTTTTGTATTCCATCCGACAAAGTTATAATATGGCCTGTAATATCCATTTTCCCGAACAGACTGCATCGTAATGTCATCGTTCACAAAAACATTTCTGTATGTCGTGCCAAAGCAATCTCCTATCAGCGGATTGTTATATATATCTACAGAATTGGAATCATACGTTACATAATTTTCCCAACGCGCATACAGTGTATGATCATTCTCTGTAAAAACTCTCGTCGTTGTATTGATTATTATTCCGCTTCCATCATTGTTAAGACTCCAACCGGTAAATTTATGTCCACTATAATTTGGAATATACCCAAGATTGCTCCCATACACCTTACCGATTTTCACAACAAATGGATTCTCTGCGGGGCCCGTATCAAAATATGGGCTCATAACGCCTCCGTTTGGATCAAGTGTAACCGTATACTCACCTTCTGATACAAACATCGGATAAACAGTAATATCATGTTCAAGCAGTACTTCCATTGATTCATAAATCAACCCTTCCAGGCTCCCATCAGAAGACCAGCCGATAAATATAGAATCATCGAGTGCAATTCCTTCATCATCAAATCTAGCCGGAACAGGCGTAATGCCCAGTTTTTCCCCATACCTTACTTTTTTACAAGCAGAATCAGAATCATAATAATTTCCGATACGTATTACATTGTACACGGCATCACTTCCGTCGGCATTTTTCAACGTTTCTTTTGAACTGACATACTCATTATTACCGCATTTAAAGGTAATTGTATATTCCTTTGGTTTCCTCGTAGCATAAATAACATAACTGTTTTTATTCTTTGTAATTATATCCCCGTCATACACATACTCATATTTCAACGGGACATCTTTATCGACCCTGAGGCCCTTCCCTACATCATTTTCTTCCTGCATATACCAGCCTAAAAATATGTATCCCGAGTTTGATGGTTGAAAAAGGTTTTCAAAATAATCGTCATATTCTATGTACATATATTCAGGTCCTTTTTCAGACCAGACTGCTGTAAGAACATGATTTTCGGGTATCTCAACGATATCATACTCCGGAGAAATGAAGGCCTTCTCATCAGTATCATCTGTTTTATCAGTAAGTTTCCATCTGATAAAGACATAGCCATCTTTAACCGGGTTTTCAATTTCTCCATATACTCTTCCGAACAATACATCCTTTTCTTTTCTGTCCCCTCCGTTTTCAAAATGGCCACCATCTGCATCAAAACACACATTATATGTATTGGGCTCGTATAGACATATAATTTTAATGTCATAATCAGGGACATTAATCACAGCTTCATCATTCTTAAATATCCCGTCCGGAACAGTACCGTCCGGCATTCTCCATCCGCTGACGTGATAACCGGCCTTTGCCATTCCATAGCATACCACTTTACTCCCCGTATCTGCTTTAATCTTACTTTCATCATTATCAAAAACAGGATTTCCCATTGTATTGTTTTCTGCTTCAAGAATAACTGTAACTGTTCCCCGGACATATAAGCTGACCGTTGCTGTTGCACTTCCTTTGCGTGGTCTGCTATCACCTGTATCCATATGGTATTCACCATACGAAAGCGTAACCTGCTGCCATTCGTTAGTTTTAATACCATCAGTAATGATTACGGAACACTCGACATTTTCATAATGTCCGTCTTTAAAATACGCAACCGCCTGTCTGTTAATACTCTCATTAACCGAATTCTTTGTACATATTTGTCTCGCATCAGCCGGAATAAGCTCAATTACTGTCCTGTCGCATACAGGTGAAGCTTCTTCGCCATCGCCGTTATCAAAATAATACGAACTCAGATTTTTCCCGCAGTCTGCCTTATAGTACGCACTTATGGTTCGTTCAACATCATGAGGCCCGGGGTCTGTAGTCTTTTTTCCACATAAATAGCACTGATATATAGCAATATAATCATGGTATATCCATGCAGTTGAACCACACCTTGTGCAATGTCCCGCACTTTCCTCCGTGTACCCATTCTGATAATAGGTTACAGTAACCTTATACGGTCCGTTAATTCCAACCCCACCATATTTAAGATATTCCTCATTTGTATTGCAAGAACAGCTGTATGCATATCTGCTTGTTATTCGTTCATATCTTTCGATACTGAATGTCCCACGGCAGGGATAACATTCATACGAGCCCGCATGGTATTCGTTATAACATCCACCGCGTTTACTGTTTGTGTCAGAAGATGAATTCTTTCCCCTGTAATCAGTATGTATATGCTTTGCTACGCCTTCCTCATAGCATGAATCGTCATGCTTACCATTACAGCATTCTGAAGAAGCAAAAACATTTTCTGTCTCCGTAAACAAAAGCATAAATATTAGCAAGGGCAGAAATAAGGTAATGCCAACTATTAATCTAAAAACAGGTATTCTGAATATATTACGGGCCATATTCCACCTCATATTCCGAGTAATCCTCATAATCATTGTAATCATAGATTACTTTGACCAGTTCAGGAATCCATCTTGCTTTGATTCCGTTCCTGCATATTTCATCAACCTTTGAATTCCGTGTGATACGTTCGCCATAACTTCCGTCATCCTCTATTGTGTACCAGCCCATAAAGTAATACCCTTCACGCTCGGGAGCAGGAAGCTTTGGAAATGATTCGCCATTTGTTATCGTTATCTTCTTTAAATCTGTCCCTTTAACATTTACAGCAGGGAGTTTCCGGGAAAGGTTATAATCAAGGCCCGTCTCATAGGTTAGTGGTTCATACATCGCATAGATACGTGTGTCGGTTGTAAATAATGATATGTCACTTTCCTTAACCTGTTTTCCGCTTCCATCGGTAGCTGTATTCCATCCTATAAACGTGTAACCTGTTTTTTCAGGAACGAACAAAATATCATCCAGTTTCTGTCCATATTCTACTTTTTCCGAAGAGACTTCGTTTCCATTCATCAAATCCATTGTAAGGTTAATTTTTACAGGCTTCCATCCGGCATACAACATTATATTATCGGTTTTATCGAATATGCTGTCCTGACGGATTACATCACCTCTACCGTCATTACTCACTTCCGCCAAATACCATCCGGTAAAATCATAGCCTTTCCTTTCAGGCACACCAATAAAATCCAACGTTTCTCCATAATTGATTAAATATTCGGAAGCACTCATATTTGTAAAGGCGTCCTCACCCAATACAGATGGAATCATGCTGTCAAAATTAAAATCAAACGAAACATTATATTCATTTGGTTTCCAGACGGCATAAAGAGTATGGTTTTCAGCAATAGTACAAACTGTTTCTTCAGTACAATAATTACCCCAGAATCCATTACCAGACTCCAACTCTCTGAATGACCAGTTAACAAAAGTGTAACCTTCTATCTCGGGCTTTGGCAGATTGTAATTATCCCCTGCCTTTATTATTGCATTATCTTCCAAAAGCACATATGTCCTGTACTCATAAGGTGAATAATAAACGTTCACTTCTGTTCCTCCCGTAAGCTTTTCCCCAACATCTCCTTTTACGAGAGTTTCCGGTTTCAGGCAAAAATCAGCATTGTAATCAAAATCAACTATATAGGTGTTGCTCTCCCATTGAGCATATAATGTAATCCACGCCTTCCCATAGTAAACACTTAATGTGACTGTTTCACCGGGATATATTCTTTCCCCTTTTCCGTCACGATCTGTAGTCCAATAGCCCACGTCATGATAACCGTTTTTGAAGAAGCCGTTTTGAGATACGATGAAGGTCCCGTTATAATATGCGTTGCTGCTCCATGTAGAGCCTCCGTCTGCTCCGTTTCCATCATAATAAATACCTACAGACGGCTGTTCTGTCGGAGTCGGTGGAAGTGGCGTAGGAGTGCTCACCGCAATTGTAATTATCGGTGTCACCGTCGGTTCCTGATGTATAACCGGAACGCTTGTAAGTTCAGGCATATACGTTGTCGTTCCGGAAATGCTGTAAAGCGCAGTATTCCTTACTGCCTCCGTGTCTCCCCATGATATATCAGTTAAAAAACTGTCAAGCTTATTCTGAGTATTCTCATTTTCGGGATATTTCAAGGAAACGTCATATCCTCTAAAGGTAAGCCCGGAATCAGCATCGCCTGTATTAGCGTTATAGGCACGTATTGTATTATAAGAGGAGGCCTGAAGCACTCCGTCCGAGGTCTGATAAACTCTTCTGACATCATTTCCATAGCCAAGCGTCACAAGAGTATCAATGATGTCATTAATCTCAACGGAATCCGTTGCGGCAGGATTGTTATATTTAAAACCTGATATAGTATCCGCACCGTTAAAATTCTTCCCCGTTGCCTCAGCTATTTCAGTAAGAGAAACGTCTTTATCAACACCATCAATATAAAAATAAGTATCCGACTCATACTTAATAACAGCATTTTTGTCATATGTACTGTAATTATGTCTTGTATTTCCATCCTTATCTGTCAGCACTCCGATATTGTTGTCATATATGCTTTCAGGTAAAACAGCATATACATTATTTGTTCCGCTAAGTAAAAGGCAAATAAGGAGAACGCTTACAATAAGTTTTTTCATTACTACCTCACGATATCCGCGTAGTTTCTTGATATGTATCTTTTTCTTCCAAAAGCATTAATACTTATGTCCTTTAATGTTATATGTAATTCCAACACATCTTCGTCCTTGACATACGTCAGTCTTTCAGGTGATGTCAAATCACCGTTTACAAAAAAAGATATTGCTTCTACCTCAGTAGACTCCGACAATATTTCATCCTTTTCCTTTGCGCCAAGATAAGAGGCGTATGTATATAAAAAAGTCTTTTCTACCATCTCGTAGACATCTTCCTCATACACATGATTCTTCAGAGCCTCTCCTGCAGCCCTGCAGGCAGGCAGAAAGGCATTATCAATCCTTTCCACCTGTCTGAGGCTTTCTCTGTAAACAGCTTTTTCATAGAAAACCGTAACAAAGCAAAACACAAAATAGATTAGGAAAATTACAAGCAGCTTTGGTCTTGTTATCATTCTGTCTCCTGCAGTGTGCTTTCATAAACCTCGTATTCTTTTTCTAAAGCCAGTGTTTCGCACTTTACAAACAATATAATGCCTAAAAAGATGATTAGAATAAAAAGCACACGTTCAAAAGCTTTACTCATATATTTCCAACATACTTCCTTTCTCAATAATTACCGGGCCGGTTTCCAATTGTCTTCTAAGCTCCCCGTCTTCCAAGGTGTAAAAATAATCCGAGAGTTCCGCATCTCTCCTGCCTTCCAGATGAATTATCCTGACTTTAATATGACGATTATCATCAATAAGCAGACATTTTTCGTACATGTAAAGGTAATCCTCCATTGATATCTCGCCTTGTTCATAGGCTGCTTCAACAAACTCCTTACATGTATTTTGAATCATTCTCTCATCATCAAGGTTTTTCATCCACAAAAGAGAAATAACAGGAAAAATGAACAGTAAAAGCAGTCCGGCAGGAATATATATAAGTTTTTCAGCAGATTCCATTATTCACCTATACAATCGTAATATTCATCAATTGCCTGTATCCCTGAACAAGGATGCCCGTTATTAAAGACAACATTAATATCCCCGCTGCAAAAAGAACAAGATCTAAAGCAATATCAAGAATTTCGGACTTATCCATCATTTCTGTGTGAATGTTATAGATTCAATACAGCCATTCCCGTCACGTTGCAGATCGCAGGAAAAGCTTGCCATAGGGTTAATATAGTTTTCTTTCTCGCTTTTATCATTTATAAGTTTAGTTGCTTCACTGCCATAGCTGTATACAACTCCCTTATCCTTTTCATCGCTGTGATTTGTTATATATTCGCC
The DNA here is from genome assembly GCA_045629005.1 of Lachnospiraceae bacterium. Classification (GTDB taxonomy): domain Bacteria; phylum Bacillota; class Clostridia; order Lachnospirales; family Lachnospiraceae; genus RGIG3528. The sequence continues at coordinate 67,633 of JAZQQJ010000027.1, read as the reverse complement.
ATTCTTAACATAGATGGTAATACCGTCATTCTGTAAACCTTTAATAAGCTTTCTTACTTCGGAGCCTGATGCCGTACTTCCGGTATTCTCATACAAGGCGTATTCAATGTCGGAGTACTGGCTGATAAGTGAGTCGTACTGAGCATTTGTATTCGCAATTGATGTCTTTGATTTGTTAAATATAGTCATGCCGATTGCAATAAATCCTACCGTTAAAATAATACCGACAGAAAAAAGTAATATTGATTTTGCTGTTTCCATAAAATTAATCCTCCATTATTTGTTTAATCTCTATGCCGCAAAGCGCAGCATTCTCATCCTCATATACGGTCACACTGAACAATTTCAGAGGGTTTATATACCGCTCCGATTCCGCATTTCTTAACTCCGAAAAAGAGTTGTTTTCACTAAGCATATAAGTACATGATGAAGGGTTTGCGACCGTGATTTCAATCTCAACATCATATTCCATGCTAATTTGTTTTATATATCTGAGTACTTTACTTCCATTTACAGGAATATCATCGTATCTGTGCAGTTCATATTCTGCTATTTCATTCATTCTCTTTTCTTCACGCTCTACAAGAAGCATCCCTGTAGAAGCCGCTTTTCTGTAGATTCCGATTCCAAGAAAAACAAGAGAGACTGTCATAATCAGGCCCGCAGCCATCATAATGAATTCTTTTGTTACAGACATTTTTCCTCCTAAAGCGCGCCGGGATTTTCGAGCAGACTGAACAATTCTGAAAGCTCCGAAAGAGAATTTTTCATAAAAGGCACAACAAAATACCCAAAAATAACGAGTATTCCCGGAATCCACACAACGATATCGAGAAATCCTTTCTTCTTTTCTGCACTTATTGTTTCCGACAGTTCATCCATCCGTTCAAGACATTCCTTATTACCTGCAGCATCCGAAAAAGCTTCACATATTCCAACCTCATCAACTGCAATAAACCCATCTGCTATTTCAGAAAAAGCTGGATTCTTCAATGTTCCTTTTTGTTTCATTCTTTGAAGAGCCATATTGGGACCCGCAGAATAAGTATTCACAGCCTCTTTCAGTTCAGGTTTGAACACATCCGCAAACAGCTCCAGATCCGTTAAAAGCCCAACAACACTAAGTGAATCGAAGCCTCTTTCCATCATAATAATAGTTTGAAAACGCTTTATTTCATCGACCGATGCCCTTTTTCTCAGAGACGAATCCATATTTAGCCTAAATACAGGCAGAAACCCGGTAATTAATGAAACCGCCAGCACAATTGCTCCCTCATACCACTTGACATAAAGCCCCCGATATTTTGCTGTTCGGCTTAATATCTCATTTACGCATTCTTCCTCATAATTGCTATTCACATTCCCCATATAACTTCTGAAAAGGCTAAGAGCATCGCTGTATGTAATATTTGTTTTTCCCGAACTTATAACATCCTTTACAGACTCAAGAATTGCATATTCCATCCCCTTTTTCACGTTATCACGTGCCAGAACTGCAATCCTGTCTATATTCTCAACCTTTTCAAGCAATGCATCCCTCTCGTTCCCTCTTTGAAGGAACAGAAAGAAGAGTCCGACAGTTAGAACAATGCATGATATCAGTATCATCTCCAATAAAAGCTTCGAAATTCTTATACGTCTTCCACTTACATATATTTTCCCGCGCAATCGTCTGACAACGTTGCTTTCCGAGCTTTCGACAAAATTTTCGAGTCTCCTGCCAATCCTTACAAACCTGCTGTTCTTCTTATGTGCCATTTTTTCACTGCCTATAGTCTGAATATCAGTGCTGTTATCTTTTAGTACCGACATGACAAACCATGCCGACAGGAAAGAAAGAAGAATTATAAACGCACCTGTCCCCTCATAAAACAGTGATAGGCTGTCCGTTAATGCCAAGCCGACTCTTCTGACAATTCCCATTGACAGCACCGGAAAAACCGCAACAAACATATATCCCGAAAACATATACCTTTTCTTCTTTTCACGATATATCTCATTAATTACTTCAAGTCTGAGAAACTCTATGTTTTTTGAAAAAGATGATTCTCCTCCAAATTCAGCATCGCCGTTTTCGGACGTCTCAAAAGCCTGAATAAGAAACAGTTTAAGAAATTTGTTCTTGTTTCTGTTCTCGATATATCTTCTGACCGCTTCTCTTCTGTTATCCGTAACAAGTATCTTTTCCAGTTCCGATGCGTTTCTGACTATCTCTTCGCCAAAGCCTCCGGCCCCATCCCCTACTGCATCGGGTATATTTTTTTTGTATATGAATTTCCTTTTTACGGAAGAAAAATAGCTTAACAAATCTGACAAAAAAAGTTCTTCACATTTTCGTATAATAATGTCAGGGACAGCGTTTAACAGAATAATCGCAAGAAAAGTCCCTGCAAGCACAGAATAAACAGTAAATCTGCCTTCAATAAATCTATTGGCGGTTACAACAGTCAAAAAACCGACAGCAGCTGTAAACCACGTTTTTAATAAACATTGAGACACAAGGCTCTCAAGTTTTTTTGTCGGATAAGGGCAGATTCCCGAATATTTTCGTTCAACCGAACTTCTAATCCCGATAAAGACACCTGATACTTCCATTTTCAGCCACCTCATTGATGTAACCTATTTTTCTTATTCCATTGTTGTTTACTACATGAATGTCATATTTGAGAGCCTTCAGCGCTTCTTCCTTTGCTGTTGTTTCATCGTTCCAGCCTCCGGCATTAATTCGTGCGCTTGTAAAGTCCGAAACCATATCCTCTGTAGACTTATAATGAGCCGTAAAAAGCACTGTCGAAGCATATTTTGAAACATTTATAACCAAATTCGCAGTTTTCGGAGAGGTTATTTCTCCTATGGCAAAAATCTGACCTGTTGTCTTTTTCGCAAAGCTCATAACCCTCTCTTCAGTAAACTCATCAGAAACCCTCATTGTCAGAGTATTTGCATCGGGAAGATATTCTCTTACATTTAATTCAAAGCTGTCAGCTTCAATAACACGAATGCTTTTTTTCTCACCCATTTTCAATAAAAGTGCCCTTAAAAGAGTTGTTTTTCCTGATGCCATTTCTCCTGTAACTGCAATAGAAGTACCTTTATCAAGCATCTCCAATATAATATTTCTCGCCGCTTCATCCTTAACAAGCTCATCCAATGAAACCTGAGACACCGTATCAAACTTTCTAATAAGTCCTACCCATGCATCTGTGAGCGGAGGACGAGACACAGAAATTCTTCTGTTATCCTTAGTGTCAACCACAAGCATAGGATTTTTCCTCGTTAATTCAGGTGAAACAGAGTTTCTCGCCAAATTACGTAAAACTCTGATAAGCTCGTCCTCTGTTCCGAAAGAAATAAATGAGAGTCTGTAAGTCACGCCTCCGATTACAGCATGAACGCTGTCCTTTGATGATATGCATGCCTTTTTTTCAGAGGTCTTTTCAAGCTTAAGAAGTTCATCTCTATAGTCGTACAGATTTTTGGATATTCCCGAAAGTCCAAGCTGTATTTCCTCGACGCATCCCTTTTGCCAGTTGAGGCAGTCAATAGCCCCAAGCCCTGCAGTGTATATATATAAAATTTCGGAAAGCACCTTTATTTTTTGGTGCTCATTAAGCTTCACTCTAAAATGCTCTCTTGCTTCAAAAATATCCTTTTCGGTAATCTCTCTTTGGCCTCCGACGCGATTTTTCAAGAAACACGTCCATAGCTTTTGAAATGCATAATCTCCATATTCAACCGATAAAACGCATATAAGCTCGTAAAATGCCACTATTGGATCGTCTTCATTTAAAAGATGCTGCAGGTCTCTCTTATCGGGCTTCACTTCCTCAAGAATATATGCTTCAATCAGTTCACGTACTATTTCACGTGCTCCCGGAACTCCGGAACAACATTCTCTTATAGCATTCACTATGCTTTCGGTTGTTCCCATAGCACTGTCAGCCAGTTTGCCGTTAAATCCGGGATGTCTCTCAGTAAAACTGACATAATCATTGAGCATTTCACGTACGGCAGAAAGAAGCCTGCTAAATTCAGTTCTGTCATCTTTCTTAGTATGGTTATTCCCATAAAAAACAAGAAAGTATCCAAAGGCAGCAACACAAAGCAGCAATGCAGAAAATACAAGAATGTCACTTAATCCCGTCACCTTCACACACCTCCATAATCTCTTTAATGACACGATTTACATTCAACTGAAGCCTTGAAGCATTGTTTTTTGACAAACGACAAAACCTGTCATCAAGCACTTCACACATTCTTCCCTCATCAATTGAAGCAATTACTTTAGTCGAAAAGGGTATTTCAAAAACTTTTCTGCCTTTAAGGAGTTTATGAAATATCATTTCGATTTTTTTTAATGTTGGATCTGCCGAATCGTTCGAACCATTCACAAGAAATAACGTGTTTTTGGCGTTCAAACTTATGTCTTCCATGGAGAGGAAGTTCTGCCATTTACGAATTGACTGAGGCATAGTGCAAACAACCGCATCACTGCCTGAAATAACAGCTCTTGTCAGATCGTTCACTTCTTCACCGACATCAACAAGTACAAAGTCATAGGCCTTCTTTATGTCGCTTAATATAAGTGCAGTTATTGCAAGCTTGGTTCTGTCATCGGTCAAAGAACCACATGGCATATAAGGGAAAATATCAAGACTTTCCATTGAAGTTTTAACCGCACTTTCCCTAACCTCATCAGAGTTAAGCCTTTCTGTTCTGAATCTTTGCCATAAAGCCCAAAGTCCGTTTTTTGAATACACTTCCCTTGAAATGCTTCCTGGAATGTTTTCATCAAAAGCATCTTCCAAAAACTGCTGTCTTCCCGGTATCTGCGTAAGTGCTACAATTGTCTTTTCTTTTTTAGCGAGTCCAACACCTATAATTTCCATTGCAGAGGTTGTTCTTCCTATTCCACGATAAGGTCCTCTGAATGCTATAATTTTCCCCATGTTTGTTCCTCTCCTAGATTCAGCCTCATTCCCCAATTACCCTTTGGAGGTCTTATTGCATATATGCTTCCCTCGTTAAGCATAGCGCAGCTTCCTGTAAGTTCGATTGAACGCTTTTTTAATAAAATCATCCGAATAACGCGTTCCATCTCCGTTTTTTCGGTAAACTTAATAAACTCCGGATACACCGCCTGTTCTCCGAAGCAGAGTTTAACCTGAAGTTCATCATGATTTACCGCATCAACAGCACAACAACCAATATTCAATTCGCAATCAATGTTTCCGAAAAGAGGTGAAACCGTTCCGAATTCATAATGCGAGTACAGTTCATCCTCGCTGATTTCAAGTATTTCTTTTTCGGATAACAGCCACGATTTAGAATAAAGATTGGATTCATAAAGGTATGTCAGTGCTTCGCACGGAATAAACCCACGTGATTTACTGAGCATATCCGTTATTTCACGTTTTGCCTTTCTGAACAAAATCCGCAGCATAAGGCTATAGGACATATAACCGCCGTTCCTGAAAGGCAGAAAGTCCGATGAAATTGCCGACGCAGACAAACCTGTTTCACTAAGAAAACCTCTGATGCTGCCTTTTGTTACCTTTCCTCCGCAACAGCTTTCCACAAGCCTTAGAAGTTTCTCCTCTTTTCCGGGAGATTCATAACACGAGGCAGACGTTCTCTTCATGTTGTAAAATAATATTCATTTTGGATTGGCGGAACGCGATAAGGAAGTATCGCTTCCGTGAAGATTGAATGATTAACCGATGGATTACATCCGAGAAAATGATAAGCCCTGTTTCAAGGTTTGTAAAGTCCCTTTCGGCTCAGGGGGATGTAGAAAAACAGCGCTTGTTTTTGTGAACTTTTCACAAAGATTTTTCTTTATCTTGTCTTTCCAAATCCGATAAGATATATTATTATTTTAAGCATACAAACTCGAAAGAAAGGGAACAAACGATGGCTGATGATAAGAACAAAGAATACATGAAAATGTTGCCGTTTTCCGATGACGCCAAGAACAATTTCCTTTGTTACGATAACGCTACATATTATGCAAACCGTGACAGAATAAACAATCAGATAAAAAAAGAGTCCGGAAACATAATGAAATTTTACGAAGCCGGCTTGAAAAAGCAGCACATATTAATCGGTGGTGATGCCGGTGTAGTTAAGGTTGAAGAATTAGAAGAGCCGGAAACTGACGAAACAGTCATCGACGAGGATGAAGAGTCCGATGACGAAGAAGAGTTCGGGCTTGATGATTAACTATTTACAGGAGGACTCACATGAAACTTTGGGGCGGTCGCTTCACAAAAGAAGAAAACCAGCTTGTACACAATTTTAACGAATCTCTCTCCTTCGACAGAAGGTTCTACCCCCAGGATATAAAAGGTAGCATAGCACATGTTACAATGCTTGCGAAATCAGGCATTCTCACAGATTCCGAGCGGGATGAAATAATTAATGGCCTTGAGGGCATTAAGTCTGACATAGATTCAGGGAAACTTCAGTTTAACGCAGAATCCGAGGACATTCACTCCTTCGTTGAAGCAGAGCTTATCGACCGTATCGGTGATGTTGGCAAAAAGCTTCATACAGGGCGTTCCAGAAACGATCAGGTTGCTCTCGACATGCGTCTCTACGTGCGTGACGAAATCGACGAGCTTATGCCTCTCATAAAGACACTTCTTCAGGAACTTCTTTCCATGATGGAGCAGAATCTCGACACATATATGCCGGGCTTTACTCATCTTCAGAAGGCTCAGCCTGTCACACTCGCACATCATCTCGGTGCTTACTTCGAAATGTTTTCACGTGACTATACGCGTCTTAAGGACAATCGTAAGCGTATGAATCGTTGTCCTCTTGGTGCCGGCGCACTTGCAGGCACTACATATCCTCTCGACAGAAAGCTTACCGCTTCTCTTCTCGGTTTCGACGGTCCGACGCTCAATTCCATGGATTCTGTATCAGACAGAGACTACTCCCTTGAGCTTCTCTCCGACCTTTCCATTTGCATGATGCATCTCTCACGTTTCTGTGAAGAAATCATCATGTGGAATTCCAACGAATACCGTTTCATAGAGCTCGATGACTCTTACTCAACAGGTTCATCCATAATGCCTCAGAAGAAGAATCCCGACATTGCTGAGCTTATTCGTGGTAAGTCCGGTCGTGTATACGGTGCCCTTATGGGTTTGCTTACAACTATGAAGGGTCTTCCTCTTGCCTATAATAAGGACATGCAGGAGGATAAAGAGGGCGTGTTCGACGCAATCGATACCGCTAAGGGCTGTCTTGTTCTTTTCACAGGCATGCTCAAGTCAATAACCGTAAATAAAGCAAATATGGAGGCTTCTGCGAAGAACGGCTTCACAAATGCTACCGATGCTGCAGACTGGCTTGTAAAGCACGGCGTTCCTTTCAGAGATGCTCACGGCATTATCGGTTCTCTCGTACTCACCTGCATCGAAAAGGATATCTCTCTTGATGAGCTTCCTCTCGAGGAATACAAAAAAATATCTCCTGTGTTCACAGAAGACATTTACGAAGCCATTAAGATGAAGACTTGTGTTGACAAGCGAAATACAATCGGTGCACCGGGGCGTGAAGCCATGGAGAAAGTTGTTGCAGAATACCATAATATACTTGAACAGCTTTAATCCAAATCACTCTTTTCCCGCATTTGCCCACATAAAGCAGACCATAAAAAGTCCTCACTAAACAGTGAGGACTTATTTTTGTGTTTTTTCAGCAAATATTTGAACTGATAATTAGTTTGCGGAATTAGCCTTAACCTTAATCCAAAGCTCAGAAAGTCTTGTTCTTAAGTATTCGTTATCCTGGAAAGGTTCGTCAAATTCATAGCCGGCTCTGGGATAATAAGCCTCATTTCCTTCGTAATCACCGCCTGCACCATAGGCATCATCAAGGACAGCCTTAACCGGAGATGTGTAGCCTACGCCCTGTGTATTTGCCATTGCTGCATCATATGTAAGCATGTAGTTGATGAACTTGTTGGCAAGATCGGGATTTTCGGCGTTCTTGGGAATAACCATGCAGTCATACCAGATGTTTGTTCCGCATGTAGGAACATAGTAACCAAGGTTCTCGTTCTCAGATGTGATGTAAGCTGCATCGCCACTGTACATAACTGCAAGATCAAGGTCCTCATGAAGCATATTGTCGATAACCTCATCCGTAACATAAACAGGCTTCATTGTTTTGCCTACCTGTACAAGCCAGTCATAAGCTTCCTGAATCTCAGTCTCATTGTTTGTGTTACATGAATAACCAAGCTGCTTTAATGCAACCATGAACATATCTCTTTCGGAATCATAAACGAAGATACGTCCCTTATACTTTTCATTCTGGAAAATGCCATAATTGTCATTTTCGAGATCTGCCAAATCAACATTGCTCTTAACATATACAATGCCGACATTTCCCCAGAAATAGGGAACTGCGTATGTATTATCTGAATCAAATGAAAGATTCTTTACCTCATCAGCAAGATTACCGAGATTTGTAAGAGCAGCCTTGTTGAGGGGCTGTAAGGAATCCTCTTTGAGAAGTCTCTCAATCATATAGTCCGAAGGAATGAGCACGTCATATGCATCACCTGCGGAAATCTTTGTGTACATCATTTCGTTCGAGTCAAAGGTTTCAACTATGACTTTGCAGCCATATTCTTTCTCGAATCCCTCAATTACTCCCTCACCGAGATATTCACCCGGGAGAAAAAGTTTCATAGTCGGCTTCTTACTGCAGCCAGCGAGCATTGTGCAAACCATACCGATAACAAGAAGCATTACAGTGAAACGTTTTTTCATTTTTTCTTTTAGTCTCCTTTACAGAATATAATATTTTTAGTGTAAAACCCAAACACTACCAAAGTAAATCAGTCAGCCGCCTTTTTTCCTTTCTTTTTATTCAAAGCAGAAGGAACAACATTTACAAGCAGCAGGAATATGGAAATGATAACTATTATCAATGTTGAAAGCGCATTAATCGAAGGATTTACACGTTTTGACATTGAGTAAACAAGTATTGAAATGTTTGATACTCCATTACCCGTAACGAAGTACGAAATAACGAAATCATCAAAGGACATCGTAAATGCAATGAGTGCGCCTGAAACAATACCGGGCATTATCTGAGGAACGATTACCTTTAGGAGTGCCTTAAACGGCGTTGCACCAAGGTCCATTGCCGCATCACAAAGGTTGGGATCGAGACTCTTGAGCTTCGGAGTAACACTAAGCATAACGTAGGGAATACAGAACATTACATGCGCAATAAGCATTGTTCCAAACCCCTTTTTAACATGAACCGCAGAGAAAAGCATTAATAGGCTTATAGCCGTAACAATATCCGGATTCATAAGCGGAAGATCGTTAATCTGCTCTACAACATTTTTAAGTATTTTGTTTGATTTCGAAAGACCAATGGCGGTGAAGGTGCCAACTACAGTTGAAATAGCCGTTGCAAGTACAGCTATAAGGATTGTATAAAGCACAGCCTGCATCATATTCGAATCACCGAACATTTTCTCATACCATTGAAGTGAAAAGCCTTCAAAACGTGTGAGTGAACGTCCGGAGTTAAACGAAAAGACTATGGTGTATATAATAGGTGCATAAAAGAAAAGCAACAGCACCACCATGTATATGGTTGTTCCGACGTGGTTTTTCCTTTTCAATCAGTCTGCCCTCTTTTCCATTACTTCGGTCTTGTCGACCTTTCTTGTAATGAACATTGAAATCATAATTATAATTACCATGATAAGAGAAATCGCACTTCCGAAGTTCCAGTCTCCGCTTGTAAGGAACTGTGACTCAATGAGATTTCCGACCATAACATACTGTCCACCGCCAAGAAGCTTGGGAATAAAGAAGCTTGAAACAGCAGGGAGGAATACAAGCGTAATACCGCTTATCACTCCCGGAATGGACAAAGGAAGCGTAACCTTCAAAAAAGCCTTTACCCTGTCTGCGCCAAGGTCAGCGGCTGCCTCAAGAAGGCTTCCGTCCATCTTTGTAAGTGCAGTGTAAATCTGCAAAACCATGAACGGAAGGAAATTGTAAACCATACCGAGAATGACTGCAAACTCTGTATGAAGAATAGTAACCTTTCCTATGCCGATAAGTTCAAAGAACTTATTGATAATTCCGTCATCCTGAAGTATGCCCATCCATGCATATGTTCTGACAAGCATGTTAATCCATGTGGGGAACGTAATGAGCAGTACCCATACCATTTTTACTCCCTCTGAGCATTTTGCAATGAAATAACCTGCAGGATAGCCGAGCAATATACAAACTATAGTGGTGACAAGCGCAACACGAAGGCTTCTTAAAAGCACTTCTCCAAAAACGCTGTCAACGAAGAAACGTTTAAAGTTATTAAATGTGAACAGGAAATCGGTAACCGAGTTCCCTTCCTTAGTAAATGCATAAAGAAGGATAAGAAGCATCGGAGCCACAACGAGTACCGTAATCCATGCCACATAGGGATATGTCATCTTTCTGAACTGTTTCATTATGACTTCCTCATGATGTGAAGGTCTTCGGGACCGAATTTCAAGCCGACCTGAGCGCCAACTTCGGATTTATCCGTAGTATCAATCTTGTACTCATAACCCTTTGTTTTGAATGTTACATCATAAATTCCGGGTGTAATTGTCGCAGGATCAAAGTTATACAATACTTCTGTAATCTCAACAGGTGTATGATCCTCAAGATCGTACGCATAAGCATTGGCCCATACTTTGAGGTCTGTATCAAGAAGAATACTTTCCTGGATTTCGTCTGCCTTCTTAAAGAAGTTAACGGCGTAAATCTCCTCTTCATACTCCTCATCAACAACCTTGTTAACCTCGGCAACGATTGCATTAACGGTTACCGATGTGCCTGCTGATGTACAGAATGTAACGGGATAAGTTCCCTGTTCTTTGTTGATTTCATAACGTACTTCGTAAATGGAGATACGCTCTTCTGTTTCGGGATTCCATGCCTGTGCATCGGCACGGTCAATAATGAAGGCATCATTTAATTCGTCTATATCGAGGATATCGAGATAGAAATCATTTGCGGACATCATTTCATTCGCTTCTTCATTTACTACAGGCTTATCCTCTGAAACGGTCATTTTAACGGTAATGCTTGTACCCTGTGATGTTTCTACGATTGTTTCGTAGTGAACGCCCTTAAAGAGAACCGACTTTACGATGCCTTTAAGTTTTCCGGAACGGGGAGCAACAATATCAAGGTCCTCAGGACGGATAACAACTTCAACAGGCTCGTTCTTATTGAAGCCGGCATCAACACATTCGAAAACCTTATCCTCAAACTGAACCTTGAAATCATCAAGCATAACACCGTCGATGATATTACTTTCACCGATGAAGTTTGCAACGTAGCGGTTTACAGGCTCATTGTAAATATCTGTAGGTGTACCGATCTGCTGGATTTCGCCCTCTTTCATTACAACAATCTTGTCGGACATTGTAAGAGCTTCTTCCTGATCGTGTGTAACGAAAATGAAGGTAATGCCGACTTCTTGCTGAATTTTCTTAAGTTCCTTCTGCATCTCCTTACGAAGCTTTGCATCAAGGGCACTTAAAGGCTCATCGAGAAGAAGAACCTGCGGCTCGTTAACAAGAGCTCGTGCTATGGCAACACGTTGCTGCTGACCGCCGGACATCTCGGTGATTCCTCTCTTGGAATAATCCTCAAGACCTACGAGACGAAGCATACGCATAACCTTCTGCTCTATAAGGTCTTTAGGTTCCTTTTTTATATTCAATCCGAATGCAACGTTGTCAAAAACGTTCATATGCGGAAAAAGAGCGTATTTCTGGAAAACGGTATTCAGGTCACGTTTGTAAGGGGGAAGTTTTGTAATATCTTCGCCATCCATTAAAACACAGCCCTCGTCCGGTTCAAGGAAACCGCCAAGGATTCTTAAAAGCGTTGTTTTTCCGCATCCCGAAGGACCAAGAAGCGTGACAAACTCATTCTCGTAAATATCAAGGTTGATGCCCTTGAGTACGAGCTGTCCGTCAAAGTTCTTAACAATGTTTTTAAACTGGATAAGTTTTTTCATTTATGCTCTCCAATCCTTTGCTGCTCAAATTTAATCGAGAACGAATTATACTATAGATTATCCGAAATGTCATCAAAAAAATTGCTTATGATATATTATTATGTTAGAATATTAAGGTTAGTTGTATTTATATATGATAATCACGTCATAACGCTTCAAATCAGACACGCCGTACATACGGCATTTGCAAGGTTTTGACAGTTTATAGAGGAACTTCTTATGGACTACGGTAAAAATGAAATAAACAGAAAAATACATCGTCTGAAGAATAAAACTTCACGTTTCAACACAAAGTTCGGTATTTCTGCCTTCCGCCTCGGGATTATAATTCTCATTGCATTTGTTACAGTGTGCGGTTTTGCAGGCTTCGGTGCATTAAACGGTCTCATTGCTTCTGCACCAAGCATTGAAAACATTAACGTTGTACCTGAAGGCTACATAACACGTTTCTATTATTCCGACGGTACTGTCTCACAGACACTTGTAGGTGCGGGCGGTAACCGTGAATATGTTACCTTCGACAAAATACCCGATTATGTTTACAACAGTTTCGTTGCAATCGAGGACGAACGTTTCTGGACACATAACGGTATTGACGTACGTTCCATCTTCCGTGCCGTCAGTGAAGTCATTCAAAACCGTGAGCTCGGTTCCGGCGGTTCCACACTTACACAGCAGCTTCTTAAAAACCAGGTCTTTTCAGGCGGTAACGAAAAGAGTGACATTTCCAAGTTTGTAAGAAAGATTCAGGAGCAATATCTGGCCATTAAGCTTGAAGATACTCTCAGCAAAGAGCAGATTCTCGAGTACTACCTCAACACCATTAACTTTGGTCAGGGTGCTTACGGCATTCAGATGGCGGCTCAGACATATTTCGGTAAGGACGTATCAGATCTTACCCTTTCCGAAGCCGGCGTGCTTGCTTCTCTTCCGCAGTCGCCCACAAGAATGAATCCTTACAACTACCCGGAAGACAATAAAGAACGTCGTGCAGAAGTTCTCAGGGAAATGCTCGAAGGCGAATTTATTACAAGAGCGCAGTACGATGAAGCTCTTCTTGACTCCGATGATGTTTACGTTCGCATCTATGACTACATAGAAGCCACCAAAAACAAAGAATATTACAGCTACTTTACCGATGAAGTCATCTCCCGGCTTATGGAAGACCTTATGAATCTCGGTTATACAAAAGACGAGGCTTCCGACCTGATTTACACGGGTGGTCTTTCCGTAATGACCACTCAGGACAGAGAGATTCAGGAAATCTGTGACTCAGTAATAAATAATGCCGAGAATTATCCGGAGCTTGGCGACGGCACATTCTATGACATAACCTATGCTCTTTCTGTAAAGAAAGCCGATGGTACAACAGTACATTATCAGCTTGCGGATTTTCTAAAGTTCTTTAACTATTTCGATGATACCGACCGCGCAATGTCGCGTATTTACGGCGGTGTTTTCGACCTCATGACCGCAGACCTAAGTTACATTGAGGAATGTATTGACGAATTCTACGATGCAATGGTTCAGGAAGGTGACACAGTACTTGGTGAGAAATATATTCACACTCTCCAGCCTCAGGTTTCCTTTGTCATGATGGAGCAAAGCACAGGAAAAGTTGTCGCTCTCGTAGGCGGACGTGGTGCAAAAACAGGAAACAGAACGTTCTCCAGAGCAACCGACTCCCTTCGTCAGGTAGGTTCCACATACAAAGTTCTTGCGGCATATCTTCCTGCAATCGATACCGGAGTTGTCTCTCTGGCCACAGCAATTGACGACAGTCCTTACTACTATTCCGGAACAACAAAGGAAGTTAACAACTGGTACACTAAAGGCTATCAGGGCCTTTCATCTGCAAGGCTTGGTATCTCCTATTCAATGAACATCCTTGCGGTAAGAACGCTTGAAAAAGTATCTCCTCAGGTTGCCTTCCAATATCTTCAGAAGTTAGGTTTCACAACACTCGTTGACTATATGACGGACGAAGACGGAAAGGTTTATACCGATATAGGTCTTCCCCTTGCACTCGGTGGACTTACAAATGGTGTTACAAACCTCGAGCTTACGGCAGCTTACGCTGCAATTGCGAACCATGGAGTTTATAACACTCCTTATTACTACACAGAAGTACGTGATCACGACGGTAACGTAATCATCCGCCACACTGCAGAAAAGAAACAGGTTATCAAAACCTCCACCGCTTACCTCTTAACAGCGGCAATGCAGGATACCGTGCTTCCCGGCGTCGGTTCCGCATCAAGAGCCAATCCTGTTGATTACAAGATGACCGTAGCAGGCAAATCGGGTACTACAACAGATAACTACGACCTTTGGTTTGAAGGCTACTCACCTTACTATACAGCCGGAATTTGGGAAGGTTTCGATATTTCCTATACTGTTGACGTTACGAATGTCCACACAAACATTTGGCGACTTATTATGGAGCAGGTTCATGAAATTAAACAGCTTGAAGATATAGGCTTCACCGCACCTGACAACATTGTTAGCGCCAAGATATGTACAAAGTCCGGAAAGCTTGCCATTGACGGCGTTTGTGACTGCTATGAAGGCGGCTCCTGCGTACGTGAAGAGTATTTTGCAAAAGGAACTGCTCCTACAGAATATTGCGACTGCCACAGAAAAGTTACAATATGCGTCGATACCGGTCTTCTTGCTTCAAAATACTGTACAAACACGAAGGAAGAAGTTCTTCTAATAAAGGACGAGCCTGAATTATGGACACCTACAGAGCTTGATAAAACAATGCTCTCGCCTACTCCCACTCCTTTCGGATATGTTCCTTCGGTAACACCGAAGCCCGAAGAAGTAAAAAAGCAAATCATTTACAAAACTGTCGATACAAAGTACATCCTGCCTTCGGATTATTGTTGGGAATGCGGCATTCCGTACGGCGTAATACCTACGCCAACACCTACCCCGACTCCTGTACCGGTTCCTCCCGGATACAATCCTGACGGCACAAAGATTCCCGACTACACACCGGCACCGACACCAACACCGGCTTCCTGGTGGTAAAATGAGCACCGCTTTATCCGCGGTGCTCTTTTGCTATATTGGTTGTTATTTTGTCCTCCACATGATGTCCCATGCGCTCACTTTCCGGAGGAGGCGTCATATAGTCACCATACATATGCTGCAAATATTCATGCGTTCTTGAAGGAGCATTAAACGACATTCCTTCAAACGTAACCTTTACTCCTTTTCCGAAGAAATCCTTCGGAACAATCTCGTGGAATCCGTAGTTGCCGAAAATTGTACCTACATCCGTACAATCCTCATACGCAAACTTTTTCACGTACTTATCGGTACGTTTACGAATTTTTTTCAGATTCATAAGCTTTCCAATCCGGATAATTCTTCCGAAGCCTATGATAACCTTTTCAACGGTAGTCCTTTTCTTGTCCCTTATAACGTCGATGTTGACAAGTCCCGCAAGTGCCCTGAACCTTAGGATGTTAAACTTGTAGACAGCGCGCTTAACAATACCGGACGGAATGCCGTCAATGGGAAGTATGTCAATATAAACGCCGGATTCAATGTTCTTGACCTTGCTTACACTGATTATAGCCGAAGGATCTGTGATATGAAGAAGATATTCTCTGTAGCCGTCCTCAGTGGAGTAATGCTCTGCAATGTATTTCTTATCAAGCTCGGTCGATGCAATGCGAATGAATCGCTCATATGCGGGCCTTGGAATAGCAACGTCGATATCATCGTCCCATGGAATGAAACCTTTATGGCGAACCGCCCCTATAAGCGTTCCACCAATAAGATAATAGGGAATCTCGTACAAATCGCAAAGTCTGACCGTTTCTTTAAGAAGGTCAAGTTGTTTCAGTTGTATCTCTCTCAGAGTCAGTTGTTTCATATATCTTTTCCTGAGCTTTCCAGTCCTCGTAACGTCTTAAGAAACGTCTGTGTTCCGTGGAATCGTTTGACCACGGTCCCGAAATAAGTTTATTCTTGAAAAGACTGTAATCAGCCTTAATTATTTTCTCTGCACCGTCAAACGTATTGAAAACAGCAACTTTGATTTCTGCTTCCGGGAAGAATTCCGAAATGCAGTCATAGGCCGCTCTCATACTGTAACCGCTGTCAATGGAATCATCTACAAGAAGAATCTTCTTTGCGCTGTCGTATCTGCTCCATGAGGAAACGTTAAACTCCGTAGAACGTGCACCATCTGTGCTTTTAAGGTTTTTATTCATTTCTTTCTCGCGAAGCCTGGCTTTTATTCCGGCAGGAATACATTTAAGCACGGGTGCCAGGAAATCTTTGGACTTTCCGCCGTTTCTCGAGCAACGAACCTCGGCAAGAGGACATTTGAAATTCTCCGATACAATCTTTCCTATCTGGAACGCACCTCTCGCGATAAAAATAACAAGTTCCGGTCTGAATCCGCTTTTATAGATTTCTTCGCTAAGTGTTCTGCAATTTGTTTTGACCTCTTTTACGGTCATTTCGATGTAATCCATTCTAACCCCTTCTGAAGCGCTTTAAAATCTTAGCTGCAATTGTCCACTTATGAGAAAGGAAAAGACACTTTTTCATCGTGAATTCTGCTGTCTTCAGTGCTTCCAACAAAGTATCCCTCTCTACGGATGATACCTTTACTATATTTCTTCCTAGTTCAAAGAAGGTATGCGCATCGCTTCCGACACAGGCAATCTTCCCAAAATTAACCTGTATTTCTTTTTGCTTTTCAGAAAAATCCATTGAGACATTTCTTCCGTTATGGATTTCAATGACATCAACATATTCGGAAATACTCTTCAGCGCATCTTCTTTAATAACCGTCCTATATCTTTTTTCGTCATATGGGTGTGGAATATAAACTATTCCGCCCTGTTTTTTTATTTCTTTTGCAGTTTCTTCCGCAGAAAGCCCGGGGTTAATTCTTTCTTTCAGGAATAAGCCGATTATTTCTCCGTCTTTACTGAAAATCTCTTCTCCGGGAATAACGTTAATTCCATGTCTTGAAAGATAACCGGAATATTTAAGCGCACCTTCAAGTTCGTTATGGTCGGTAATGGCAACGCATTGTATTTTCTTAAGTTTGCATATCAAAAGAAGGAACGGCCCGTTTAACAGACTGTCCTTCGAATATCTTGTGTGAATATGAAACTCTGTTCTTATTGCGTTTGCCATATTCTACTCTCGTAGACGTTCCTATTTGTTTCTTAAAAGATCAATTTCCTGTTTATAAGGTGCTGCATCATTTATGTACGGTGTTTCAAGAATTTTAGGCACCGATATAAATCTTTCATCCCAAACAATTCGTCTTAACGCTTCCGTACCTATAAACCCGTCACCGATATTTGCATGGCGGTCCTTGGAAGCGCCTCGTTCATTCTTGCTGTCATTAATGTGGAATGCAGCAATTTTGTCGATTCCGAGCACCTTATCAAATTTACCGATAACACCATCAAAATCGTTTACGATGTCATATCCGCTGTCCCATGTATGACAGGTGTCGAAACATACCCTAAGAAGATTATTGCACTTTACACCATCAAAAATCATGGCAAGCTCTTCAAAGCTTCTTCCGACTTCACTGCCTTTACCGGCCATTGTCTCAAGAGAAACCGTAATTTTCATATCGGAGGTAAGAACCTCGTTCAGCCCCTCACATATCTTTTTAACGCCTGTTTCAACGCCTTCTCCAACATGTGAGCCCGGATGAAGAATAAGCGTCTCTGCGCCCATTGCTTCAGTCCTTTCAATTTCCTTTCTGAGGAAGTCAACAGCAAGTGAATATGTTTCGGGCTTAACTGCGTTTGCAAGATTAATTATGTACGGTGCATGCACAACAAAGCGGTTAATTCCGGACTCCTTCATAAGAGCTGTTCCCGCTTCGATGTTTAACTCGCTTATTTCTTTTCTTTTTGTATTTTGGGGTGCTCCCGTGTAGAGCATAAATGTATTGGCTCCGTAGGAAAGAGCTTCCCGTACGGAGCCAAGAAACATTTCCTTACCGCTCATTCCCACATGGGAGCCGAGTAAGATATTGTTCATTTATTTTACCACGATATTTACAATCTTGCCCTTAACGTAGATTTCCTTAACAACTGTCTTTCCTTCTACGAAAGGCTTAACGCTTTCAACTTCTTTTGCTTTTGCAAGTGCGGATACACTTTCTTCATCAACACCAAGCTTAACTACGCCACGAAGCTTGCCGTTTACCTGAACACCGATTTCAACTGTATCCTCAACAAGAGCACTCTCGTCAAGAACAGGCCATGACTCATGAGCAATTGAAGAATTGTGTCCGAGGATTTCCCAGATTTCTTCGCCTACATGAGGACATACGCATGAGAACATCTTTACAAAGCCTTCTGCGTACTCACGAGGACAGCTCTTTTCCTCATAGCACTTGTTTACGAAAATCATAAGCTGGCTTATTGCTGTATTGAAACCAAGAGTTTCATAGTCATGTGAAACTTTCTTGATTGTCTGATGGTATGCCTTCTTAAGTGTTTCGTTTTCAGTATTTGTAAGCTTCTCCTCATCTGTGAAGAATGCCCATACACGGTTAATGAAACGTCTTGCACCTTCAACGCCCTGATCGCTCCAAGGCTTGGAAGCCTCAAGTGCACCCATGAACATCTCGTAAAGACGAAGTGTGTCTGCACCGTACTTGTTTACGATGTCGGAAGGATTTACAACAAACTCAGGGAAACGTTTGCCCATTTTAATGCCGTTTGAGCCAAGAATCATACCCTGATGTACGAGCTTTTTGAAAGGCTCCTTAACAGGTGAAAGACCCTTATCGTAAAGGAATCTGTTCCAAATACGTGCATACATAAGGTGTCCGACAGCATGCTCAGGACCACCGATGTAAAGGTCAACAGGGAGCCAGTGCTTAAGAAGCTTCTGGTCACAGAATTCCTTATCATTGTCGGGGTCGATGTATCTCATATAATACCAGCTGGAACCTGCGGAACCGGGCATTGTGGAAGTCTCTCTGACGCCCTTTACGCCGTTCTTCTCGTACTGTTTCCATTCTGTTGCATTTTCAAGAGGAGCCTTTCCGTTATGGCCCTTGTAGTCCTCAAGCTCAGGAAGTACAAGAGGAAGTTCCTCATCCTCAAGGCAATGGATGTTGCCATCCTCGTCATAGAAAACGGGAACGGGCTCGCCCCAGTAACGCTGACGTGCGAAAATCCACTCTCTGAAGTGATAGTTTACAGTACGCTTTGCAACGCCCATAGCAACAAGCTTGTCTGTAATGGCTTTCTTTGCTTCTTCTACGGTAAGTCCTGTGAATTCTTCGGAGTTAATGAGCTTACAGCCCTTTCCGAGATAATCGCCCTTTTCAAAAGCATGCTCGGAAACGTCTGCACCATCAATAACCTGAATCATAGGAATGTTGTGTACCTGTGCATATTCGAAGTCTCTCTGGTCATGTGAAGGAACAGCCATAACTGCGCCTGTACCATAGCTTGCAAGAACGAAATCACCAAGGAAAAGAGCAACTTCACGACCGTTAACGGGATTAATAGCCTTAAGACCCTTTAACTCACATCCGGACTTACCCTTATTGAGTTCTGTACGGTCCATATCATTCTTTTTCTTTGTTTCTTCGATGTATGCTTTAACCTCGTCGAGGTTCTCAACTCTGTCAAGAAGTCTCTCAACAATGTCTCCGTCGGGAGCAAGTACCATGAAGGTAATGCCGTAAATTGTCTCGATACAGGTTGTGAAGATGGAGAACTCGCCGCCACCTACAATCTGGAAGTTAACTTCAACGCCTTCGGACTTTCCGATCCAGTGACGCTGCATATCCTTTGTGGATTCGGGCCAGTCAATTTCATTAAGGCCTTCAAGAAGCTTTTCAGCAAATGCAGGCTGGTCGATAACCCACTGCTTCATATTCTTTCTGACAACGGGGAATCCGCCTCGTTCTGACTTTCCGTCAATTACTTCATCGTTTGAAAGAACAGTACCGAGCTCTTCACACCAGTTAACAGGCATATCGATATGCTTTGCATAGCCTGCGAGGTAGAGCTGTTTGAAGATCCACTGTGTCCACTTGTAGAAAGAAGGATCGCTTGTAGCAATACACTTTGACCAGTCATAGTCAAAGCCAAGCTCCTTAAGCTGACCCGTAAAGGTCTGAATATTTTTCTGGGTAAATCCATTGGGATGATTACCTGTTGTAACGGCATACTGCTCTGCCGGAAGACCGAAAGAGTCATAGCCCATAGGATGAAGAACGTTATAGCCCTGCATTCTCTTCATTCTTGAAATGATATCCGTAGCTGTATAGCCTTCGGGATGTCCTGCATGGAGACCAACCCCTGAAGGATACGGGAACATATCGAGTGCGTAAAACTTGGGCTTTGAAAAGTCCCATACATCTGTTTTAAAGGTATCATGCTCTTCCCAGTACTTATGCCATTTTTTCTCAATCTCAGCGGGATTGTATTCTCTAACCATAGTAGTTCTCCTTAAATAAATTGCAAATTTTCTACATTTATACACCTTATCGGCGTGTTTTTCAAGAATTTAATCAGCTTAAGACACTGAAAAACTCCTGCAATGCTTTTTTGTTCTCCTGCTCTCCGGAATAAACATATTCGGAAGGTACTTTGCCGTCCATAAACGCATTCATTGCATCGTAAAGCGAGTCTGCATCATTTCCCGTAAGAAGCTGTCCGTTTTCTATAAGGCAGTCCTTCACGCTTGAGAAAGACGATACAATAATCGGCAGTCCGAGAATCCTTGCTTCCTTAATGACCATAGGCTGTCCTTCATGAAGGGAAGGAAGTATAAAACAGTCACATTTATTCATAACAGCGTAAGGATTCGCAACGTTTCCGGGCATGATAATTCGTCCGTTATTCAGTAAATCTCCCGCTTCCGTTCTCTCCTTATCGTACAACGGACCGTTTCCGAGAATTATAAGTTTTGTCTCCGGTCTTTCTGTAGCAATGCGTTTAAACGCCTGTATAAGTGCAATGTGGTTTTTCTCAACACTGCATCGTCCGCAGGTAATGAAATTAATTCCATCGTCGGGAATACTGATTCCGCATATTTCCGATGAAAGCTTCTTTACACGCAGAGCGTCACATAAGTTGGATACAAAAGAGAATTTTTCGCCCGGGATATCATACGTTTCCGACAGATTCTCCCTGTTGATTCTGCATACGCTTTCACCGCAGGAAATAACCTTGTCGAAGCGTTTGTACATAGCGAAGTTTCTTTTAAGCCACGGAGACCTTTTTTTCATTTCCGACATCATATCGTTGTGAAGCCAGACATAATGTTTTCCTTTAAGTGAAAGAAGAAGGTGGTAGTAATAGATATTATAGCCGTCAAAATCTATAACAGCATCAAACTCTTCGTTACCAAACAAAAGATCACGTTCTTTTTCCAGATATGTTTTGAAGCCCTTTGTTTTTGAAATGTCTGCGGAAGTTTTACGAATCAGCTGTTCAAAAACAGCTCCCTTGAAGCCGGTATTCTTAACGATTACCTTTATTTTCGGGCTGATTCTTTTTATAGTCTCCGTTTCATCATAACGCCTGCTTTTAACAAGGAGCAGCGTTATGGAATCTCTTTCCGGGTCCAGCCCGTTCAGCAGATTAATAAGAGCCGTATTTATTCCGTTAGGCTTACATTTTCCCCTGAATATCAGGATGTTCATCAGTTAACTCCTATTGCGGTGTAGAACTCTTCAACAGCACGTCTGTTATATTCTTCGTAATCAAATACATAATCCTTCGGGACTTTTCCTTCAAAGTAACCCAAGAGGCCCTTATAAATGTCTTCGGTTTCATGTCCGATAAGCAGCTGTCCGTTTTCAATAAGGACACCGTTTACAGAAGAGAAATCAGAAAGAATAATGGGAAGCCCAAGTGCACGTGCTTCGTTTACAACAAGAGGCTGTCCCTCATGAAGTGAAGGAAGTATGAGGCAGTCACTATGTTTCATTACAATGTAAGGATTGGAAACATGTCCCGGAATAAGTACATGTCCGGTCACTCCGAGGGAATCCGCCAGCGCACGTACTTCCTTAAGTAAAGGACCGTCTCCGAGAATGTATAAGTAAGCATCGGGCTGATCCTTCAGAAGCTTTGCAAATG
Source organism: Lachnospiraceae bacterium (assembly GCA_045629005.1). GTDB lineage: Bacteria > Bacillota > Clostridia > Lachnospirales > Lachnospiraceae > RGIG3528. The sequence continues at coordinate 45,461 of JAZQQJ010000027.1, read as the reverse complement.
CCTCAACAAGGCACTTGTGGTTCTTTTCCTGACTAAGTCTTCCCACAGCCACAAAGCGTGTGTTTCTCTTACCTTCACTGTTATATTCGGGTACTTCCGGAAGGAAATCCTTTTCAACGTTTTCGGTAACGGTCTTGCCTCTCTTTGAAGCACTTTCAAGAGAATACGCCTCATGCAGAACAAAAGCAGGTTTTCCGTTAAATTCACCCATATGCTCCTCTTTCGAAAGTTCATTTACCCTTTCAAAATCAATTACGTTATGTGCATATGTGAGCTTTTTGCTGTCGATATATTTCTCACAAAGGTATTCCTTATTAACACGACCGATTTCCTTACCACAGGCAACTATACCATCGAAATACTTATAATTGTGGAATATGTTAGGGAGCCAGCTCATCTTTGTCATGTATTCCCTGTGCATATCGTTATGAAGCCACTCGTACTTCGGAATGCTTCTGTCCTGAAGTATCATCTGCTGGAAGTATACGTTATAGCCCTCAAAATCAACAATTACGTCAAACTTCGAATCGCCTACCGTGCGAATCCAGTCGTTTTCAAATACTTTATGGAACGGAGTTCGTGAGCCGAAACGGTGTCTCAGCTTCATCTTAACATTCTCAAAGAATGTTACATTGAAAGTAGAGTTTCTGTAAAGTACTCTGACATTCGGATTAATATTACGGTATGCTTTTACCTGAGTGTCTTCCTTGCAGTTGACAATGAGCAAAGTAATGTCGTACTTGTCGTAATCGATTCTGTTCAGGAGATTGATCATTGAGCTTGTAATACCGTTTTTAAGCATCTTGCCCCTGAGCATAAAAATCTTCTTCTTATCGGTTTTGGGCACGCAGAAGTTGTAACCGTCCTCTTTCCCAAAGAAAGCCATGTCGAGGATTTTCTTTGAGATATGCCCATCGCAATATGCATTTGCATATTGTCTTAATTCCTCGTATTTGGGCATCCACTCCGCAGATACATTATCAATATCATTGATAAGCTTTGCAAGGTCTTCGAGTGTCCGCACATTTGGTCCCGGAAGGTGTGTATCAAGTGAGTGATACATTCCGCGCTGTTCTTTATAAGTCTCAATGTCCTTAATGTAGAAAAGTATAGGACGTTTTGTTGCAAGGAAATCATAAAAGATACTTGAAAAGTCACTTACAAGAATGTCCGTAACACTGAGTATTTCATTTGCGTCTATCGTTGCAGGCACAAAGAAGGGCTCCGTCATCTTGTCGTGCGCAAGCTGGAAAACTCTCTGATGAGGCTTAACAAGAATCTGGTACTTGCTTGTATCTATTGTTTTTTCAAGAGTCTCTTTAAACTCGAAATACTCTTCTACTCCGGCCTCGGCGTGAGCATAATTTACGCCCTTCCACGTAGGTGCATAGAGAATAATCTTCTTGCTTCTGTCAATTTTAATTCCGAGTTTTTCAAGCTTTGTAAGCACTTCATCCCTTGAAAATCTGAAAAGCAGATCAAGACGCGGATAGCCTTCTTCGACAATCTTTCCATTAAAAATGCCCTCAAGCTTATAGCCTCTCTTGTAAACATCTGTAAGAAAGGAATTGGCTGAAATAAGATAATCAACACAGAGGAAGTTTCTCTCAACATTCGCAATTTCAACGCATCCGTCAGGCATATCGTAACCTAGCGTTTTCAGCGGAATTCCATGCCATGTGTTAATATAAACCTGTCCCTTTTTCTTTGTGTAGTACGAAGGGAAAGTAACATTATTGACAAGATACTTGGCAGTTGTAAGGTATTTAACGTAGTTCACTCCACCGTAGTTAATGAACTTGACGTTTTTATAGTTCTTATACGTCTCTTTAAATCTCTTCTTTTCGTCCTTGCTTTCCATTACCCAGACGTGTTTGAAGTCCTTGACGCGTTCATCCGACAATGCCTCAAGAAAAAGTGCATAAGGTCCGCAAAGCATGCCTCTTCCGAAGAAAGATTCATACAAAATAACATTGTCCTTAAGCTTCTTTCTTTCATAAAACGAAGCATAAATCCCTCTTCTTAACGAAGCAGGCTCAAAAAATCGTTTAATAAACTTAATTCCGCCTACCGGTATGTGAAGTATTCTCTTGATGTTCTTTAAAACCGGATTCATAACAATACAGTCCGTCCGTGGTTTCAGACGGTCTCCTCTCCTATAACTTTATAAAATTCCGACATACATTCTCTATTGTAGTCCTCATAATCAAACTTGTAATCCGAAGGTACTTTTCCGTTAATAAAATCGGTCAATCCTGCAAGGATATCCTTTTCTTCGTGCCCGATAAGCTCCTGTCCGTTTTCCATTGATACCTCATCAACTGTATCAAATCGGGACATTACGATGGGCATTCCGAGAGTTCTTGCTTCGAATGTGACAACGGGATAAGCCTCATAATATGACGGGAACACGAAGCAGTCGCAATGCTTCATGATGATGTAGGGATTATTGACATGGCCGGGAAGGAAAACATATTCACCGACGCCGAGTTTTTCCGTTAAAGCCTTTAAATCATCATAAAGAGGTCCCATTCCAAGAATATAAAGGAATGTATTGGGATAAGCCTTGTGAAGTTTCGCAAAAGCCTTAATAAGGTTTTCGTGATTCTTCTCGGGGCTTGGTCTTCCAAGTGCTGCAAAGCGGTAGTTTCTTTCACCTTTTTCATTAAATTCGGGAGTAAAAGGTATGTACTCAGCCTCATAAATTTCATTGACGAGCTCTTTGTTTTCCCACTTAACGACGGTGTCCGCTTCCTTTGAAACAAACATCTTCTTTCCGTCAACAGTAACAATATTGCTGTCATCGGAAAGCCTTATGATTTTTTCAAAATCAATAATATTTCTTGAATATGTCAGTTTATCTTTTGCTATGTATTTACCGAGTTTTTCGGCACTTACCCTTTCAATACTTTTGCCGCATGCAACAACCTTATCGAAGAATTTATACATTCTGAAAACGTTCACAAGCCAGTCGTACTTTGTAAGACATTCGTTCTTCATATCACTGTGAAGCCATATAAGATGCTTTGCGTTTTCTGCCTGTAGCAAAAGCAGCTGGTGGAACAGACTGTAACCTTCAAAATCGATAACGGCATCAAACTTAGCGTCACCAAACGACCTCTTCCATTCCTTTTTGTATATATCCTGATAAGGTGTGGATGTCCCGAAATTAAGATTCAGACGATGCTTCAGATTTTCAAAAAATGTAAGGTCAAGCGTTGTATTTCTGTAAAGAATACGTGCCTTGGGATTAATGAGGTCAAAGGTGTGTATTTCACGGTCTATATCACTTCTTGCAATCATTACCGACACATCATAATTGTCATAATCAATTTCTTTAAGAAGATTTACAAAAGTAGTCGTTATACCGTTAAGCTTCATCTTTCCTCGCGAAATAAGAAGCTTCTTTTTATTGTTTTTGAAGTTCTTAACATTGCAGTTTTCTTCATTTCCGAAGAAGGCTGCATCAATTACACGCTTTGACGCATTACCGTCGGAATACGAATTGGCAAATCTTCGTATTTCCTCGTATTTACTCTTCCATTCCCCTGTAACTGTTTCAATATCATTAATAAGCCTTGCAAGTTCCTCTATTGTGGATGTGCAGGGACCCGGAAGGTGTTCTTCTGTCTGATAAAGCATTTTTCCGTTTCTGAAGGCTTCACTGTCCTCGGAATAAAATAGTACCGGACGGCCTGTTGCAAGGAAATCATAGAATATGCTTGAAAAATCCGTAACAAGAATATCGGTTACACTGAGGATTTCGTTTGCATCTATTGTTGCGGGAATAAACCATGACCCATTCAGCTTTGTACGCGCAAGCTGGTACACACGCTGATGAAGACTTACAAATACCTGATATCTGTCAGTATCTATATGCTTCTCAAGTTCTGATTTAAAGGTTCCGCAAAAGTCTACGTCACTGCTTGCATGAGAATAATACTCGCCTCGCCATGCAGGAGCATAAAGGATAATCTTTTTGCTGTTGTCAGGGCAAACACCGTAGTCACGGAATTTTGCAAACACCTGTTCCTTTGAAAATCTGAAAAGTGTATCAAGTCTCGGGTAGGTCTCCTCAAGAACTTTTCCCTCAAAAATACCGTCCAGCTTATAGGAATTTCTGAACTTTTCGGTCATAAAAGTATTGGCAGAAACAAGATAATCCGTGCTAAGGAAATTACGCATTATGTTTGTATTCTCTCTGGGTGCATTCGGAATATCGTAGCCAAATTTCCTGAAGGGGACACCGTGCCATGTGTTGATATAAACCTGGCCTTCCCTTTTTGTATAGATATTCATGAAAGCCATATTATTTACTATTCTTCCGGCTGTAGCAAGAGCTTTCATGTATTTTTTCGTATTGGTTTTGACAAAACTTACATTTTTTCTGCCACTGTATTCGGATTTATAGCTTTCCAGATCCTCTTCGTTATCAATTACCCATACATGTTTGCAGTTTGAAAGTCGCGGGTCCTCCAGCGCCTCCAGAAAAAGGGCATACGGGCCACAAACCATTCCGCGGCCAAAAAAAGCTTCATACAAAATCACGTTCTTTTTAAGACGGTGATGTTTGTATGAAAAAGCATATGCTGCACGAAGTTTTGTATCCGATTTATTATAGCTTTTAACTAAATCTCTTATTTCTTTTAAAAGCTTTTTTGCATTTTCAAATAAAGTCATTTCTGCTCCATAAACCCTTTTTTCCCAAATGAAGATTATACCCAACCGCCCCGGAAAAGTAAAGGAATTTCACTTTAAAAATAAAGGTACAAAAAGGGACATGATGGCTCAAAAGTCCACCATGTCCCGGGTTGTTCTTTATTTATTTTGCAGGAAATACTTTTTCAATGAAGTCTGCTGCTGAATCAACGCCTTGAAGCTTAACGCTTTCAACAAGTCCTTCGTCAACTGCTTCCGCAACCTTATAATCCAAAGGAAGTTTTCCGAGAAGCTTAACCTGGTACTTGTCAGCAACCTCCTGTGCATGGCTCTTGCCAAAAACGGGGATTTGTTTTCCGCAATCAGGGCACTCTACATAGCTGTAGTTCTCTATGATGCCAAGAATGGGAATGTTCATTGCCTTTGCCATGTTTACAGCTTTACCTACTATCATTGATACAAGTTCCTGAGGGCTTGTAACAATAATTATTCCGTCAACGGGAAGACTCTGGAAAACTGTAAGCGGAACGTCACCTGTTCCGGGCGGCATATCCACAAACATATAGTCTACTTCGCCCCAGATAACTTCTGTCCAGAACTGTTTTACTGTTCCTGCGATAACGGGTCCTCTCCAGATAACAGGCATCTCCTCGTCATCAAGAAGCAGATTAAGGCTCATTATTTCAATGCCGTTCTGTGTAACGGAAGGGAAAATTCCCTGGTCGTTTCCGTTTGCTCTTTCCTTTATGCCAAAGCTTTTCGGAATTGAAGGCCCTGTAATATCGGCATCAAGAACTGCTGTTTTATAACCTTTGCGATTCATGCATACAGCAAGATTACTTGTTATAAGTGACTTTCCTACGCCACCCTTTCCGGATACAACGGCAATTACCCTTTTAACACTTGAATACTGATTGCAGGGCTCATGCATATCCTCGGGTTTCTGGGAACAGCTTGAACTGCAGGATGAGCAGTCGCCTGTGCAGCCTGACTGTTCTTCGTTCTTTATTTCTTCATCAGCCATTACGATATTCCTCCTGATTTAGATTTATTCTCAAACGGGTGAAATTATACAACACGTTCCATAGAAAGTAAAGAGGCTGTGGAAGTCAGACCTCCACAGCTCCAAAGTATTATCTCACTATTCCGTAGCTTACACCGTTTTCGGGCGTAATTCCTTTGTAGTAAAACAATTCTTCAAGTGTTACACACAAAAAGCCCCTGCTTTCGAGTTCGGTAAGAATCCTTTCTGTTGCTTCGGGTGCTTCAGCATAAGTGGAATGCATTAGAATTATAAAACCATCGGAAGCATGTCCGGTAACGTTATCAAACGTTTCCTGTGCTTTTCTCTTATACATATCATCCTTTGATTCTCCGCTCTTTAAAGAACGGTTTTCCCAATCCAAAGCGCCCCACGCCCAACCCACTCTCGGAAGCGGGAAGTTTGTGAAGTAATCCTTGCTGCAGCCACCCGGAAGACGTACAAACTCAGGTGTATGTCCTGTAAGTCCTGCAAGGATAAGATTTGCCTTATTTAACTCAGTCCAAACCGTCTCATAATCCAATGTTTCCTGGTTAAAATAGACATGGCTGTACTCGTGTGATTCCACCTCATGTCCTGCGGCAAGGAGATTTTTTACAGACTCATCGTTTTCAGGTGTCCCGAGCTTCTGTGCCATAACAAAGAATGTTGCACGTTGGCCATGCCTTTCATATATTTCGATAAGCTGCTTTTCAACATCCGGATTCGGTCCGTCATCATACGTAAGAGCAATCATTTTTGCATTCGGGTCAAGTTCGCGAATGTTCTTTGTGTAGCGCACAGTACCGTCTGTATTGTAATACATAAAGGCAAGTGCTTCGTCCAAGTCGCAATAATAATCGAACGCAGGATGTTCTGCCCCGGTAAGCGTATTTTCTGCAAAGTGAAATACAATGCTGTCATCGGCAATATTGTAATCATAGTAATCGGAAGCATTATAAGGAGTTTTATAGCTTGCAAATTCGGAATTAACAAGCGTGTCCTTTACAACATCATCGGTATATGTCTGCAAACGCTCTTTAATTATGGCAAAATATGTTTCGCTGAACATTTCCTCTGCAGGAATGTGCGGAACGGGAGTTAACGTTGGTGTTGGTGTTGGTGTCAGCGTCGGTGTCGGTGTCGGGTTTTCTGTCGGGACCGTTTCTGTAGGAATAGAAGTGTTTCTAGGCGTCTCAGTAGGAATCGTTTGCACTGCCCCGGTAGGACTCGGATTGGTTATTACGTTCTCTCCGTTAATACACCCTGTAAGCATAAAAAAGGTCAGAAGAGCAATAATACATACTGCTCTTCCAACATTTTTATTAAAGTAACTATCGAAAAACTGTTTCATTATTCATGTCGCTTTCAAAAATCATTCTTGAACCGATACAATGTAAATATCGGGCTTTTCAGGAAGGTCAAAGCCTGTTCCGAGGAAAAAGCTTGTAAGCGCTCCCTGATTGTAAGCAACGTTCTGTGATGCCACCTGACATCTGTACTGGGTGTCATGCATCAGGGTAAACGTGCTCACTTCTGTAGCATAAGGAGATATATATATTCTAAGCGATGTTCTGTCCTCGGAAGGAAGAATAATCTCTTCTCTCCAGTCTCCCAGAATATCGGCTGTAAGCGATGTGTTTGACTTCGTACCGTTAATCTTTACGCACCCTTCAGCATTTAAAAGTATTGCACCATCAATTGCATAAACTCTGGTGCCATCGCCCACTTCGTGTTCAAGGTCATCGTCCCAGTAAACAGCGTAGTTTACACTGGACTTTTCAGGCCATGTCGCAACAACATTAAAGTCACTGTCATAAACATCCCTGCTTTCGGATGAAACGAACTCATAGCATCTGTTTCCCGCAACAAAGTTGCCTGTCGTGCCACGTCCGGTATCTCCTGAAGCATTGATTCTGTGAAGGACATCTGCATCACAGGGATTCCATAAAACTGCTCCGTGTGCACCTTCAAGGCAGCTCCATGCTTCTACTCCGGGATGATCCAAAACAAGGTCACCGACATGCATCGCATCGCCATGTCCGAGTCCGGTGCAGGCTTTGGCAGTACCGTCCTCATCAATTGTAAGCTGGCCGAAGCAAAGTTCATCAAAACCATCACCGTCCACATCGGCAACAGCAAGATTGTGGTTTCCCTGCCCCATATACTGCTTAAGTTCTTCGCTGCTGTCGGTATCGAATTTCCAAATCATCTGAAGTTTTTTATCGACCACATTATAAGCACATATTGCTGTACGTGCATAATATCCGCGGCTCATTATACATGAAGGAGTTTTTCCGTCGAGGTAAGCAACCGCGCCAAGATATCTCTCTGAACGGTTTCCCGAAGCATCTCCCCATGAATCTATTTTACCTCTTTCAGGCTCAAAATTGATAGTATCGAGAGCGACACCGGTTTCTCCGTCAAAGAGAGTAAGGTACTCATCTCCTCTTAAAATCTTTCCTAGCGTTGTATTAAGGTAAACTGCTTTTTCATTACCGATGACGTTACCCTGACCGTCAATAGAACCGTCACCCGTCTTACAAATCATTTCTGCTTTGCCGTCACCGTCAAAATCATAAACCATAAACTGGGTATAGTGTGCCCCGGCTCTTATATTTTCACCGAGATTAATACGCCAAAGCATCGTTCCGTCAAGCTTATAGCAATCGATATATACTCGTCCTGTAATACCGTTCTGGGAATTGTCCTTTGAGTTATCAGGATCCCATTTTAAAATGATTTCGTATTCACCATCGCCGTCTACATCCCCGACACTTGCATCATTGGCAAAGTATGAACATGTCCCGCCCATACGGAGTGTATCGTCTGCCGGCACCTGAATCGGAACATTAATGTACTCCTTTACGGCAGTACATGTTGCTGTTTTAGCATTATCGGAAACAGGACCGCTTGAAACAACAGAAAGGCAGTATTCATCACCTGTTTTACCGTTTATGTCATTAAAGCAGCTTCCGGTAAGGGCTTCCGCAATAATCTCCCCATTACGTGAAAGCGTAAATTTCATATCATCAGCATCAGTTCCGAGAATCCTCCAGCTGACAACCGTTCCCTTACAAATGTCACCCTCTACAGCAACAAGCCCTCTGTCCAGATCTTCAGCCTGCCTTGTAAAACGAACAGGATTGTAAGGAGTGGGTGTAGCCGTCGGAACAGGTGTATCCGTAGGTGTCACAGGAATATCAGTCGGTGTGGAAGTCGCTACCGGAACATCCGATGGTGCGGCCACAGGCATTTCTGTTGTCGTCGGAACAGAAGTTACATTTGATTTATTACCATTTTCGCATGCAGTAAACAGTGTTGCGGCTGTAAGTACAGTCAGTAAAAAATAAACCCTCTTTTTCATTTGAGCCTCCAAATTGTTTCTTGAGTTTATCATACTTATTTGAACAATTAAAGACAATAATCACTTTATTTTCAATGTCTGTCAATAGCCCTTCACAAAGCCTGCAAAGCCTGCTGTTCACGTAAAAAGAGGCTGTTTTCACAGCCTCCGTATTATTGTAATATTTAAATTTAATTACCCGACTTCGGAATGTAAGGAATAACGCTCTTTGCAACCTGTGATGCAGGCATTGTCTGAAGTAAAACCTTACCGGGGCCGGTAACAACTGTATTGAAGAATCCTTCTCCGCCAAGGAACATATTTTTAATTCCCTTAACTGTTACAACATCCATGGAACATGTAGCATCCATCATAGCAAGATAACCTGTATCAATAACAATCCTTTCTCCTGCTGCAAGCTGCTTTTCTACAACACTTCCGTCAATTTCTATAAATGCTGTTCCATTACCGGAAAGTTTCTGCATAATGAAACCTTCACCACCAAAGAAGCCTGCACCGAGCTTTTTCTGAAAATGTATCGAAAGTTCAACACCCGGTGTGGATGCAAGATAGGACGACTTTTGGCAAATGACCTCCTGACCGGGCTTAATATCAAGAGCAATAATATTTCCCGGAAAACTGGATGCAAAAGCTATTGTGCCCTCTCCATCCTTTGCGGTATAGAGATTTGTAAAAAGACGTTCACCGGAAAATGCCTTTGAAAAAAGCTTTCCGATACCACCGGACTCAGTTGACATTTCCATGTTTGAAGTCATCCAGCTCATTGCACCGCCTTCGCAGGCAATTGATTCATTTGCGTCAAGCTTAACCTCAACAACAGGAAGGGGAGTACCTTTAATCTCGTATGTCATATGTTTTCCTCCGAAATAATAATTTGTAGTTAAAATATAACAAAAAAGAAAAATAATTGCAAGAACTCAACTGAGTATCAAATAGAAATATTATGCTTTTTCTCCAAATAGTTGTGCATTTCTGAATACAATAGCATCATTTATGTATTGGTTTAAGCTTACACCTTCAAGTTTAGCTAAAAAAGCTGCTCGTTTATGTTCTTCAGGAGAAAAGCGCAATGTAATCTTTCCGCTATAAGTTTCTTCCTCCTATCAATTATCATAATATCATATACGCCACCATTGTTCATTATCCATCCGGATGGTGACCTCTCCCTGTTCTTTTTCTCACCAAAATTGCGTTGTTCGTCATTGTACAGTATATCTGTGATTTCATTTCAGTCAGGCGTTCAACAATTTCCTGTGCAGGATGTCCGTATCTGTTGTTTTTTCCACAGGAAATAACTGAGAAATCAGGTCTGATGTAGTTTATAAAGTCCTGTGATGATGATGTTTTGCTACCATGATGACCGACCTTGAGAATTACTGTTTTACTTGCTTCGGTTTTGTAGTTTATTCTTTCAAGTTCAATGATTACTGCTTCCTCCTCTTTTTTATCAGCATCTCCCATTAGGAAAACCGTATAATTATGTGTTTCAAGCTTGTAAACAAGTGACGTTCCGTTTTCGGACTTGCCTGCTTCTTTAGGTGCAAGGCACAAAAAATCGGCCTTTCTGTCGTATGTTTCAATGCTGTGTCCCTGCTTTGAATAAATCACGTTTACGCACTTTTCTTCAGCGAGCCTTTCCAATTCAATATATGCTTTCCCTTTCACGCGTACTGTCGGCAGAATAAGATTTTTGACCGATATGTTGCCCTTATAATGTGCTCCGTAATTTCCTGAAGTCCGGTCCATATTCTCAAGTATTTCTTTAAGTCCGTTTATATGGTCGTCGTCTGTATGCGTAACAATAAAATAGTCAATTACAGTCATACCGTTATATTTCAGGTAAGGAGACAAAACATACTTTCCTACGCTACTTCGGTCACTGCTCCCATTATCCACAACGATGCTTTCATATCCGCTTAGAAATACAAACGAATCCCCCTGTCCAACATCAAGAAAGGCCATTTCAGACTTCTTCCCGGGTGAACAAAGAATAACAATTGCCAAAAATATAACAGGAATACTTTTAAGAAGTGCACCGGGGTGGATTTTGTTTTTTTCTTCATCTTTTTTCCGGTAAAGTACAAGGAAAGTGCCTAAAATTGCAGAATAGTAAATAAAGACTTTCCACACGGAAGGTCTTCCGGTACAGATGTATGAATACGGCAAACTTGAAATGACTTTTCCGACACCCCCGATAAATTTCAGAATAAGATGTGTCACTCCCGCAAGCATTCCGCCCAAAGGAAGCGAAACCATTCCAAGCACACCTGACATAAGTCCGAATATAAGAAGGGCAGAGCAGATTGGCAGAACAACAATATTGGTAATCGGACCATATATAGAAGTTTCAAAGAAAAACCAAAGAACAGCAGGCAAGGTTACAAGGGTAATTATACAGCCTGAAAGCATCCCTGCTTTCAGTTTTTCACCAACATAAACTCCCGTAACCGCAAGCACGGAAAGTATAAAGGAGGCATCCTTCAACTCATGCGGATATATTATGAGAATAATTGACGCTGCAAAAGAAAGTGACGAAAGCATGTCATAATGCTTTCGTATAAGCTTTGAGGTAAGAAGAATAAATGTCATAATCCCTGCTCTCAATGCAGAAATCCCCATTCCTGCGTACATCACAAAAAAAGCAATGAACACTGCTGAAAGAATGATTCTTAAATGCTTCGGGACGGCTGTTTTTTCCATAAGGGTGTAGAATCCCATGCATATAAGAGAAATGTGGAGCCCCGAAATAGCCAGAATATGGCTTATACCCGCATTTTTATATAAAAAGCCGGTGTCCTCATCCATAAGTGAACGGTCCCCAATAAGCATTGACGTTAAAACGCCTGCGTTTTCAGCGGTATATAATGCCTGAAACGTCTCCTTCATCTTAAGTCTGAGTTTCGAAACCAGGCTGGCATATTCATTCGTTCTTTCGTTTGTAATCCATAATTCCTTGGCGGATATATATGCATAGACACCATATTTTAAATTGTATTCGTACGAGTCAAACTGTCCCGGATTTGTCGCATGTTCGTAAAGCTTTATGCTGCCGTAAACTCTGATTTCATTACCTGTTTTAACCAGGCACTCTTCGTTCTCTGATACATACACGCGCACATCTCCTGAATCTGTAAAAGATTTTTCTTCAGTTGCTTTCACCCTGCAATCCTTAAGGATCACAACAAGCTTGTCCTCATCAGATTCATAGCTTTTTATTGTTCCCTCAAGAATGACGTTTGTTATAGCTTTGTTTTCAAGTTCTTCGTACACATGGCGTTCATTCGCTATTCTTAGTTCATATGATTTGCTTCTGGCATACGCTCCTGCCATAATAAGTGGAAGCACGCAGATAAATACCACGGCTCCTTTTATTTTGTCCTTTTTTAAATATGAAGCCCTCAAATTGTTATGTTTTTTAAAGAACTGAATTATTAATAAGGCAAACAGACAATATACCGTAATAATCGCATATAACCACCCTCTGACAGTCTCGCCCAGAATAATCCCCACAACAACTGAGATAAAAATAAGAATTACCGGTCTCTTTATCATGTCATTTACCTTACCCGAATGTAGTCCTTCATACGCTCAAACATTTTGTCTCCGATGCCGCTGACATTTTTAATGTCCTCAGGTTTTTCAAACCTTCCGACGTTATTCCTGTAAGAAATGATGTCCTTTGCACGTGATTCACCTATACCGGGAAGCTCGGTAAGTTCTTCAATTGTTGCCGTATTAATGTTTATAGTTAACGTTTCGGTATTTTCACCCGAAACGATTGTCTGCATATTTGTTATTGGCAGGCCGGTCCCGGAGGCTTTTTCTTCCATGGAAAGTTCCTCAGTTTCAGACAAGGATGGAACGTATATTTTTTCTCCGTCGACAATAATTCTGGCGAGATTAAGATAAGCCTTATCAGCGTTTTCGGTAAATCCGCCTGCCAGACTGATGGCATCGTTAACCCTGCTTCCATCAGGTAACTCGTATACCCCCGGAATATTTACTTCACCGCATACGTGTACAAAAACAGAAGGCAGATCATTATTTTCTGTCGTTAAAGTCGTTTGATATTCATTTGGAGCTGATGTCGGGATAGCTTTTTCAAAAGAAAAGAACGATGAATCGAAGTACGGTGAAAAGAACACGTACCAGACGCCCGTCCCGATAACCGCCAAAATCAGCAGCACCGTAACAGGCCACTTTGAAAATTTCCTTTTAATTGCATCCTCCTTTTGACGGATGCACTTGTTCGCATGGATATAGTATCAGCGCGCAGGAATAAAATCAAGACTAAAAACTTCAATCACATTTTAAAATAACATCAAACGTTTTTGTGTGAATAATGAGAAAGTTGTTGACAACAGATAAACTTTTGAGTATTATGTCTAAGTACGTTTTCTCGGGAGTCCGTGTCCTTCCCGTTTAAACATTCATGCAGAACGAAAATCGAAACCATTACATCGGAGGTGTAATCACGCATGGCTAATATTAAATCAGCTAAGAAGAGAATCACAGTCATCGAGACAAAGACTCTCAGAAATAAGATGCTCAAGTCTAAGCTTAAGACCCTCGTTAAGAAGGTAGAAGCTGCTGTTGCTGCAAACGATAAGGCTGCTGCTGCAGAAGCACTTAAGGCTGCTGTTGTTGCTATCGACAAGGCAGCTGCAAAGGGAATCCTTCATAAGAACACAGCTGCGAGAAAAGTATCCAGACTTACCAAGGCTGTTAATTCAATTGCTTAATTTTAGAAAAGCAACAGGAGCCGCATTGGTATGCGGCTCTTTTTCTTTAAAAAGAAAGGATCAATTATGAAGCTCAATTCCGTAAAAGGTACAAACGATTATCTTCCTTCCCAGACAAAACTTCGTGACTATGTTCAGAGAAAGTTTCTTGAAACATATGAGTCATGCGGTTTCGAAAGAATAACAACTCCTATCATCGAAGATATGGAAAATCTGAACAAAAGTGAAGGCGGTGAAAACCTCGGACTCATGTTCAAGATTTTAAAACGTGGCGACAAGCTTGACGAGGCCATAAAGACAGGGGACCCCAAGGAACTTTCCGATATCGGTCTCCGCTATGACCTTACTCTTCCGCTTTCACGTTTTTACGCAAACAACAGAGCCTCCTTACAGTCTCCGTTCAAAGTAATCCAGATTGACCGTTCCTTCAGAGCCGAGCGTCCTCAGAGAGGCCGTCTCCGTGAGTTCATTCAGTGCGATATCGATATTCTCGGCAGCACTTCCACGAACTGTGAAGTTGAACTTATAGATACAACTGCAAAAGCACTTCAGAGTGTAAATATCAACAATTTCAAAATCAGAATCAACGATCGTCGCATTCTCAAGAGTCTTATTCTTGCAGCAGGTTTTAATGAGGCAGATTACGAATCAGTATGCATAAGCTTCGATAAGCTCGATAAAATCGGCATTGAAGGCGTAAAAGCAGAGCTCCTTGAAAAAGGTTTTGCAGAAGCAGCTGCTGAAAAGTTTGTTTCAATGATGCAGACAAAGCCCTTCACGCTTGATGATGCAAGAAAGTACTGCTCTGACTCTGAAGCAATCGGCTCCGTTGCAGGCATAATCGATAAAATCACAAAGCTTAACAATGGCAAGTATGAAATTGAGTATGACTGCTCTCTTGTACGTGGACAGGGCTACTATACCGGAACCATTTTCGAAGTTGAATCGCTCGAATATGGCGGAACCGTTGCAGGCGGCGGACGTTACGACAACATGGTCGGAAAGTTCATTGATGAAAATGTTCCTGCCGTAGGCTTCTCCATTGGTTTTGAACGTATATTCTGCATCCTCAGCGATAACGGCTTCAAAATCCCCGATGCAAAGAAAAAGCTTGCTATTATCTACCCCGCAGATATGGTAGTAGATGCAATAAAGCTTGCTGATACCTACAGAGGCGAGTACGATGTTACTCTTGTTGAGAAAATCAAGAAAGTCGGAAAGCTCTTCGGTAAACTTCAGGACGCAGGCTTCTACGGATGCCGCATACTTGACGAAAGTGAAGAAATTAAAGTTTTTGAATAATGACAAACAAAAAACACTCCGGATGGTTTATCCATTCGGAGTGTTTTATTCGTTAAAGGACTACTTAATCCACTTATTGAGTGCTTCGATAAGCTTATCAAAGTCAATAGGCTTTGAAAGGTGTTCGTTCATGCCGGCAGCTCTTGCATCGTTGATATCGGAAACGAATGCATTTGCAGTCATTGCCATAATCGGAACCGTAGCAGAATCCTCACGTTTCATTTCTCTTATGCGGCGTGTAGCTTCATAGCCATCCATAACAGGCATCTGAACATCCATGAAAATAACATCATAGTAGCCGTTTGAGGATGCTGAGAACATATCAAGGGCCTTCTGTCCGTTCTCTGCTCTTTCAACTATCATTCCGGTAATGCCAAGAATCTCCTGGGCTATTTCAGCGTTAAGACCGTTGTCTTCAACAAGAAGTGCACGCTTACCGGTATAATCCTCACGTTCAAGCTCTGCAATGCCAGCCTTTGTGTCATTATTATCATCACCTGAAGGAATGACAATAGGAATAACAACAGTAAATTTACTGCCCTTGCCTTCCTCGGACTCTGCTGTGATATTACCGCCAAGCATATTAACGAGGTTGCTTGCTATGGCAAGACCAAGACCTATGCCTTCGGCAGTTGTAGCCTTCAAGTCTGCTTCACGGCTGAAAGGCTCAAAGAGGTGGTTCATGAACTCTTCGCTCATGCCGACACCTGTATCCTCAACAACAAATTCAAAGTTTATAATGCCATCGCTTAATTCACTTTCCGAGAAAAGAACTCTGATTGCGCCTCTTTCAGGAGTGAACTTCATAGCATTGTTTGTAAGGTTTACAAAAATCTGCTCAATACGTGTGGAGTCACCGACAACCTTTGTATGTTTAAGTTCTTTACGGACAATTGAAATAGTCTGTTTCTTTTCTTCGGCTCTCGCCTTCATCATTGCTTCAAAGTTGTCAATGAAGCTGTTTACATCAAACTCACCAACATTAAGTTCTATCTGGTTTGTTTCGATCTTTTCCATGTCGAGTACTTCGTTGACAATGGAAAGAAGGTATTTGCCGGACTCCTGAACCTTGCGGAGATTTTCCTTAACCTTGTCAGAATCCTCAAGATTAGCCTGTGACAATGCAACAAGACCGATGATGGCATTAAGAGGTGTGCGGATATCATGGCTCATCTTTGAAAGGAACTGGGTTTTTGCAGCATTTGCGGAAACTGCTGCATCGTAGGAGTTCCTGTAGGCTTCGGATGTTCTCTTTAAGCGAAGAACGGGAGTAATATCATGACATATGCCAAGAATACCGATAACACTGCCAAAATCGTCGAAGATAGGGTACTTGCTCGTGGAAACCATACGAACCATTTTGCTACCGGATGCATTGCCCTCAGCCATGCTGTCAATGATAGGCTCCCCGCTTGTAATTACTTTATAGTCATTCTCACGGAAAACATTAGTTGCCTCAGCATCTCCGGTAATTTCAAAATCGTCCAGACCGACAATCTCCTCACCTGAGTTAAATCCGAGCAACTTGGCAAATGAATCCGATGCTGCAAGATAAACGAAATTAGTGTCCTTTACAAAAACAAGGTCACGTGAATTTTTGAGTATGGCATCGAGCATTTTTTCTTTTGTAAAATTATTGTTTTTACTATTCATGTTCAACTTCTCCCATTTAGACTCAATACATAGATAGTTTACTTCATTTTCAAATTTTATGCAATAATTATTCTTCATAAAAATGGAGAAGTTGCCGAGCGGCAACTTCTCCGTAATAATTTGCATTATTCTTTATTTTGCGGAAATCATACCCTTAGCCTTAAGAAGTTCTGCCGTAAGAACTGCACCGCCTGCAGCACCACGCTTTGTATTGTGTGAAAGGCCTACGAACTTCCAGTCATAAACCTTATCCTCACGAAGACGGCCCGCAAATACACCCATGCCCTTCTCTGAATCTCTGTCAAGCTTTGCCTGAGGACGGTTCTCTTCTTCAAAATATGTAATGAACTGATCGGGTGCTGAAGGAAGCTTAAGCTCCTGAGGAATACCCTTAAAGTTTTTCCATCTTTCAAGAATTTCTTCCTTTGTAGGCTTCTTCTTAAAGTTTACAAATACAGCAGCTGTATGTCCGTCTGAAACCGGAACTCTGATGCACTGTGTTGTAATAACAGGTGAGTCAGCCTTAACGATTTCTCCGTTTACAACCTTGCCCCAGATTCTTAAAGGCTCCTGCTCACTCTTCTCTTCTTCGCCGCCGATGTAAGGAATAACGTTGTCAATCATCTCGGGCCAGTCCTTGAAGGTCTTGCCTGCGCCGCTTATTGCCTGATATGTTGTTGCAACAACAACTGTAGGCTCAAACTCACGAAGTGCGTGAAGCATAGGTGTGTAGCTCTGGATTGAGCAGTTGGGCTTTACAACGACAAAGCCCTTCTTTGTGCCAAGGCGCTTCTTCTGTGCCTCGATAACATCAAGATGCTCGGGATTAAGCTCCGGAACAATCATAGGAACGTCCGGTGTCCAGCGATGAGCGGAGTTATTGGAAACAACAGGTGTTTCTGTCTTTGCGTATGCTTCCTCAATAGCACTGATTTCTTCCTTTGTCATTTCAACTGCTGAGAAAACGAAGTCAACCTGGGAAGCAACCTCTTCAACATCGCTTACATTTAAAACAATCATATTTTTAACAGCCTCGGGCATCGGGGTAGTCATTTTCCAACGGTCTCCGACAGCTTCTGCGTAAGTCTTTCCTGCGCTTCTTGCACTTGCTGCAACTGCCTTAACTTCAAACCACGGATGATTCTCAAGGAGAGAGATGAATCTCTGACCAACCATTCCCGTAGCACCTAAGATGCCTACTCTTAATTTCTGTTCCATAATGCCCTCCTGCCGCATGATTATGCGGAAATAATTATTATTTATTTATCGCGAGATTATAGCACAACGCTTTTTACTATGCAATACTAATTTTTTATTGTTTTAACGCGTTATCGTGATAAATTCCACTTATAAATATGACATGATTAAAAATACGCCCGATACACATCAATTGACGCTATTTCTGAGTATTTCTTCAAGTTCTCCGTAGCTTTCAATGTAATTAACTTTTTCACGGATTCTGGAAGCTCCCGGGAAGCCGCTCATATACCATGCAACATGTTTACGCATTTCGCGTATCCCCGTGTATTCTCCCTTAAAATCAATTTCCATCCTTGCGTGACGCAGAACCATTTCGATGCGTTCCGTATTGGTCGGCTCCGGCAAAAGTTCTCCTGTTTCAAGGTAAGTGTTAATTCGTCTGAATATCCATGGATTGCCCTGCGCCCCACGTGCCACCATAATACCGTCAGCGCCGGTTTCCTCAAGCATGCGCTTGGCGTCTTCAGGAGAATAAATGTCACCGTTACCGATTACAGGCACATGAACTGCATTTTTAACGTCCTGTATAATGCTCCAATCTGCCTTTCCCGAATAAAATTCTTCACGCGTTCTTCCATGTACGGCAATAAGAGATGCACCGCCTGCCTCTGCTGCAAGTGCACATTCAACTGCAGTACGTTCATCCTTTTCAAAGCCCTTTCGAAGCTTGACGCTGACAGGCTTTTTGATTCTGCATGAAACAGCTTTTACTATATCCTCAATAAGACGGGGGTTTTGCATAAGTGCGGAGCCTTCATGATTATTAACCACTTTCGGAACGGGGCACCCCATATTTATATCAAGAATGTCAAAATGACGGTCTTCTATCTCCGCCGCAGCTTCGGCAAGCACGTCCGGCTCACAGCCGAAAAGCTGTAAAGCAACAGGGCGTTCCTCATCCTTTACGGTAAGCAGTTCTTCGGTATTTCTGTTATGAAATAGAATTGCCTTTCCGCTGACCATTTCGGTATAAATAAGCCCGGCACCAAACTCTTTACAAAGCATACGAAAAGGCAGGTCTGTTACACCTGCCATCGGTCCTAATGCTATTTTGTTGAATTCAAGATTACCAAGCTTGATTTTATTCATTTGCTCTTAACCGTTTTTTCGTAAATAAGGCGAAGGCCCTTCATTGTAAGGTCCTTGTCGTAAACCATAATGGAATCGGTAGATTCGGAAATAAGCCTTCCAAGACCGCCGGTCGCAACAACCTTCGTATCGACAAGTCCCGCCTCTTTTATTATTTGATTAATGATGTATTCCGTCTGACCAATTGCACCGTAAACAAGACCGGCCTGCATACTTGTAACAGTGTCCTTTGCGAGAATGGAATCAGGCTTCTCTATTTCAATTTCCGGAAGTTTTGCGGTATCCTGCCACAATGCTTTCGCACAAATTCTGATACCGGGAGATGTTATACCTGCGGTAAATACGCCACCTTCGAGAATAAGGTCATATGTTGTTGCGGTACCAAAATCGCATACGATAACGGGTCCGCCGTAAAGTTCATAAGCTGCAACAGCATCAACAATTCTGTCAGCACCGATTTCCTTCGGGTTGGCAGTCGCTATCTTAAGACCTGTTTTGGTACCTTCACCGACAATTATCGGCTTCTTGTCAAGATAACGTACGATACCGTTTGTAAGTGAATGCATTATACCGGGAACAACAGATGCAATAATGACATCTTCTATATCCTCAAGAGAAATGTTCTTTCTTTCGAGCATATCACGTATGGCAATGCCGAATTCATCCGAGGTTCTCTGAAGCTTTGTTGTAATTCTGAAGGACGCAACAACATCCATTCCGGACATTACAGCACATGTTATATTTGTATTTCCGACATCAATTGCAAAAAGCATGTTTACTCCTTATCATCAGGCATTTCTTTTAATACCATTGCCCTGTAAAAAAGTTCAAGCTGCTCGAAAAGTTCTTCTTTTTCACGCTGAAGTTTACGTAAAAGTATGCCGGCAGATATTTCATCATACATTATGTCAGCATCCTCATGATCGGTTGTAATCATAAGTGTTCCGTCATCTTCAAAGAACAAAGTGATAATTCCGCTTACTTCGGTTGTAAATGCAACACAGGCAATCTGAAGCTCGTTTTTAACCTGCTCGGGAAGAACCCCGAATCTTCTGTTGAAATAATACAGTTCCTTATATGCGTTTGCTACGCAAAGAACATTTTCCTCTTTCATTTCAAGCCTTTCGTTTTATCTGATTAAATAAAATGCTGTAAGAATAAGAATGATTATTCCAAGCATAATCATGCACATGCCCAGATTTTTCTTTTCTTTTTTCTTTAAGTACTGAAGCCCGGTGGTTATGTTTATTAAAGCGCCAAGAAATATGACAGCCACAAGCGAAACCATCGTCTGAGTAATTCCGTAGGCTACAAGTGCGGCGAGCATCAGGACACCAAGAAATATATTCAACGTTTCCTGTCCGATGCCTTTATCTTTGAAAAAAGTCAGAACCCTTTTTAACATTTTATGCTCCGAGTGTGGCAGCCATAACCGCCTTTATAGTATGCATTCTGTTCTCTGCTTCGTCAAAAACAACAGACTGCGCTGATTCAAACACATCATCACAGACTTCAAGTTCGGTAAATCCATACTTTTCACCGATTTCTTTGCCGATTTCCGTCTTATGGTCGTGGAAGGCAGGAAGGCAATGCATAAAGAGCGCCTGAGGACCCGCATTTTTCATAACCTCAGAAGTAACCTTATAAGGTGAAAGTTCGCTTATTCTTTCATTCCACACTTCTTCAGGCTCGCCCATTGAAACCCAGACATCTGTGTAAATAACGTCGGCCCCCTTAGTGCCTTCTTTAACGTCTGAAGTAAGTGTTACGGAGCCTCCGGAAGCCTTTGCATACTCCTCGCATTCCTTAACAAGTGCGGGATCGGGGAAATATTTGGGGCTTGAGCATGCAACAAAATGAAGCCCAAGCTTTGCGCAGACAATCATAAGGGAGTTGCCCATATTGTAACGGGCATCACCCATATAGACAAACTTTTTGCCCTTAAGCTCGCCTCTCTTCTCACGAAGAGTAAGCATATCAGCAAGCATCTGCGTAGGATGATATTCGTTTGTAAGGCCGTTCCAGACAGGAACACCTGCATATTTTGCAAGTTCTTCAACGATTTCCTGACCGAAGCCTCTGTACTCAATGCCGTCGAACATACGACCAAGAACCCTGGCAGTATCGGCAATGCTTTCCTTCTTTCCGATCTGGGAGCTCTTAGGATCGAGATATGTTGCATTCATACCAAGATCATGTGCGGCAACTTCAAATGCACAACGCGTTCTTGTGGATGTCTTTTCAAAAATGAGAGCAACATTTTTACCATATAAGGAATCATGGCGGATTCCCTGCTTCTTTTTCTGCTTATATTCTGCAGCAAGATCAATAAGATACAGAATCTCTTCGGCAGTATAATCCTTAAGAGTGAGAAAACTTCTTCCTTTAAGCTGTTCCTTTACGTTCATATCATTCTCCTTACGCGTTGGATAACGTATATTATTATTTTATAAAAACGTCTGTGAATTAGTTGATAATATAGTATAGACGGTATAAAGTCAAGCCATGCATTGTACGATAAAAAAAGCAGATAGTTGTTGTAAACAGGCAATTAATGGTCTACTATATATGTGTAGGGAAAAGCACTATTCATAAAATGGTTTGTCAGCATAAACAGGGGTATTATGAACATTAACGACTTCGAACCCGGACAGGTTGTTCAACTCGATATAACGATGGACAGCATTAAAGGAAACTTTAATGCTACTGTTGCAATGCTCTACAAGAATCTTCTCCTGCTCGAACCGATTTTTGTAAACAGGAAACTGATTGGTTTCCCGAAGGAATGCTCCGTAAATCTCACCTACACACTTTCGGATGTCTATTTTGTGTGGCAGGATATCGATATAAAGACAATCATCTATCAGAACCATTACTACCACGCTGCCACTCTCTACGGCGACGCCGAGCCTATAAACCGTCGAAACAACTATCGCGTTTACATCGGTGAAGATATGCAGGTTACATACTTCACGGATGAAGGGCCGAAAAACATTACCGCACTCATTAAAGACATAAGTGAAACGGGCTTTGCTTTCATTTCAAAGGAGCACTTTACTACCGAGCGTACAGTCAGAATCAACATCCCGCAACCCGACAGAACGGTAATACACCTCAGTGCAAAGATTGTACGTACCATTCCCATGGAAGATGACGGTCGCACTCTTTACGGCTGTCAGTTCCTCGAAAAGAGTCCTCACCTTAACCAGTACCTTATGAGGGTGCAGCGCATGAAGCAATACGAAAAGAACAACAAACAGTAAATATCAGAACTGACTATCATACAGTTCTTTGTAGAAACCTCCGGCAGCCATAAGTTCCTTGTGGGTGCCGATTTCTTTTATATCACCGTCTTTCATAACGATAATTCTGTCAGCCTCGAGAATAGTAGAAAGTCTGTGAGCAACAACAAAACTTGTCCTTCCCTGCATCATACGGTCGAAAGCCTTTTGAATCTTTATTTCGGTTCGCGTATCAATTGACGATGTTGCTTCATCAAGGATAAGCACAGGCGGTGTTTTCAGCATAACACGGGCAATACATATAAGCTGTTTCTGTCCCATTGAAAGCCCGTCCCCGTTTTCGGAAATAACGGTGTCATAGCCCTTCGGAAGTCTCTTAATAAAGGAATGTGCAAAGGCAGCCTTTGCAGCCTCAACAATCTCCTCCTCCGTACAGTCCGGGCAGTTCAGACGGATGTTGTCACGAATCGTACCGTTTCTGAGCCATGTATCCTGAAGCACCATACCAACGTTGCTTCTGAGTTCTTTTCTAGGTATATCCTTAATGTTTCTGCCGTTCAGAAGTATTTCTCCACCGTTAACCTCATAGAAGTGCATAAGAAGGTTAATCATTGTAGTCTTTCCGCAACCGGTAGGACCAACAACAGCAATTCTCTGACCATCAAAAACATCCAAAGAGAAATCGGTAATAAGAGGCTTTTCGGGTGTATATGAGAATTTAACGTTCTTAAAGCTTACAACAGGGGTATTCTCCTGCTTCTTATCATTAGCTGCAGTTTCCGAAGCATCTACAAGCTCTTCTTCATCCATAAAAGCAAAAACACGTCCTGCGCACGCAAGTGCATTCTGCAATTCGGTAATAACCATTGAAATCTCGTTAAAAGGCTTTGTATACTGCGATGCATAGGCAAGAAATGCAGAAAGTTCACCGACGGAAATTCCACCGTTTATTGCGGAAATTGCTCCGAAGATGCCAACTCCCGCATAAACAAGACTGTTTACGAATCTTGTGCAGGGATTGACAAGTGACGAATAAAACGTTGCCTTTAAGCTGCATTTGGCAAGGCGTCCGTTAACCTCAGCAAATCTTCCGTTAACAGCTTCTGTCATGTTATATGCTGAAACCGCACGTCTGGAATACATCATTTCATTTATCAATGCGGTCTGCTCACCTTTAATTCCCGACTGCTCCTTAAACATATCATGAGTATGGGTAGCGATAAAGGAAGATACAAACAGGGAAACAGGCGTTACCACAACAACTACAACAGTTATTAACGGATTCAGCCTTAACATGAAAACAAGAGTTATGCAAATCGTGAGTACACCCGTGAAAAGCTTGGAAAAGCCTGCAATAAGGCCGTCCGAAAGCTGTTCAACGTCATTTGTAAGGCGGCTGAGAATGTCCCCGTGGGGATGAGAATCAAAATAAGCAACGGGAAGACGTGAAAACTTTGCAAAAACATTGTCCCTAATGTCAGAAACAACCTGATAAGAAACACTGTTGTTCAGGAGTGTCATAAACCACTGGCAAAGAGCAGCCCCCGCAAGGCAGGCAATAATCTTTAAAAGAATTCCCTTAACTTCCGTAAGTACCGAAACGTCCGAGGGCTCAATAAGGCAGTCTATTATTTTACCTGTAAGTACGGGTATATAAAGAGAAAGCGCAACAAATCCGGCAGCAAGGATAAGCGAAATAAAAAGCTTAAAAATGCTGCCTCTCAAATACACGAGAAGTCTTTTCAGTATTCCTTTTGTACCATTCTTAGTTTTCATCTGTTGTTAATCTGGCTTTCGTATATTTCCTTATAAACAGGACAGTTTTCGAGAAGTTCTTCGTGTTTACCGATGCCTTTAAGTTCACCGTCATCAAGCACAAGAATTTTGTCGGCGTGTATTACAGAGGATGTTCTCTGTGAAACTATAATTACAGTCATAGGAAGCTTTCCTACAGCCTCACGAAGCTTTTTGTCAGTTGCATAGTCAAGAGCGGATGAAGAATCATCCAGAATAAGGATTTCGGGCTTTCTGACAACAGCTCTCGCTATCATAAGACGCTGTTTCTGTCCGCCGGAAAGGCTCGTTCCTCTCTCGGACACCTGTGTCATAAGTCCTTCAGGCTTATCTGCAATGAATTCGCGGCTTTGCGAAATGTCCATAGCGTTTTCTATATCCTCGTCCGTAGCATCCTCGGCACCGAAAACAATATTATCGCGGATTGTTCCTTTAATTGCATAATATTCCTGGAAAACAATGCTAATCTTCTTTTTAAGCATAGTTTTATCAAGGAGACGCACATCCTTGCCACCGACTTCAACCGTTCCTTCAGAAGGATTGTAAAAGCCAGCAATAAGATTAATAAGTGTTGACTTACCACTGCCCGTTCCGCCGATAATACCTATTGTCTCTCCCTTATTAACATTAAAAGAAATGTTTGAGAGCGATTCATCTCCGGCCCCGTCATATTTGAAAGAAACATCCTTAAAGGATATAATCTCGTCCTTTGAAAAATCAACAAGTTCTCCGGACTGATCTTCAGGCTTAATATCAAAAATGTCCTTTATTCTGTCTGCAGAAGCAAATGTCTTGTTAAGAAGAATAATAAGATCCGCAAGCTTAATAAGCTCGACAAGAATCTGAGACATGTAATTGACAACAGCGATAAGCTCACCCTTTGTCATCCTGCCGTAAACAAACTCTTTGCTGCCTCGTGAAAGAATAGCGCAAAGTGCAAGATTGACAATAACATATGTAAGAGGATTGAGGAGCGCAGAAACACCGGCCGCACGACTTATTAAGGCAGTATATGTATCGTTCTCTTCCTTGAAACGCTTTGTTTCCTTTTCCTGAAGATTGAAAGCCCTGATAACCCTTACGCCTGAAAGATTTTCACGTCCTGTTACAATCATTTTATCAAGGGCGGACTGAACCTTTTTGAAAAGAGGCACCGTTCCGAGCATAATGCCGAATACAATAACCGAAAGAATAGGGATTGCAACACAGAAAATAAGGGCACCTTTCAAATCTATGGTTGCAGCCATAATCGCGGCACCAAAAACAATAAAAGGTGAGCGCAGGAAAAGACGCAGTGTCATATTGACGCCTGTCTGCACCTGATTGACATCGCCCGTAAGCCTTGTAATGAGTGTTGAAGGACTATAGGAATCATTCTGGCTGAAGCCAAAATTCATAATATGTGAAAACAATGCTTCTTTAAGAGAAGCACCGAAACCTACAGCCGAACGTGCGGAAAAGAACTGGGCGGTCACTGAAGAAAGAAGGCCTACAACACCGAGTGCAACAAGAAGAAGTCCGTATTTAACGACAAGGCCCTTATTACCTGTTCCTATTCCGTCATCAATAATCAGTGTCATTACAAGAGGCACAAAAAGCTCAAAGCTTGCCTCCAAAAGCTTAAAGCAGGGAGCAAGCACAGCCTGTACTCTATATGGTTTTAAAAATTTCAAAAGACTTTTCATGGGTGCCATTATAGTAAACTTTCACTCAAAAAACAATGGTATTGAAAAAAACCTTCTTTATAGTTATAATAAGCAAGTATTTATTTGAAGTTAAACGTATGTTTATCATCATGATTTTATGTATTGAGAGGGTATTATGACCAAAAGGGAATCACAGATTTATGAATGGATATGCCACGATCCGCTCATAACACAGGAAGAAATTGCAGAACGTGCGGGGATTACACGTTCTTCCGTAGGTGTCCACATTTCAAACCTTATGAAAAAGGGGTATCTTGCGGGAAAAGGGTACATATTAAGTCGTCCGGGGTACTATGTTGTTCTCGGCGGAGCCAATCTTGATGTCGGAGGACGTCCGTTTGCACAGTTAAACTCCGCAGACTCAAATCCGGGTTGTGTATTCACAACCTTCGGAGGTGTAGGGCGCAACGTTGCACATAATATGGCACTTATGGGGCTGCCGGTTAAATTCATCACCGCGTTTGGAGACGATATTTATGCAGAAAAGCTTATTGACTCTTTGCAAAAGCTGAACATTGATATTTCATCTTCTCTTTTTGCACACGGTCACTCCACTTCTGCTTACATTTACATTAACAATATAGAAGGTGAGCTTGAACTGGCTATTTCCGATATGGCTCTTTTCAACCTGATGGATATTGATTTCTTAAGTTCCAAAATGGAGATGATTAATTCATCCAAGGGACTGTTTCTTGATACAAATCTTTCGGTTGAACTGCTTGACTACATCACATCAAAATGTACGGTGCCGATTCTCTGCGATCCGGTTTCCTGCACAAAAGCAAAAAAGATAGTTCCTTTCCTCGGAAGACTTCATTCCATCTGTCCAAACAAGGCCGAGGCGGAAACAATAACAGGAGTTAAAATTACCGACGATGCCTCGCTTCGTAAGGCAGCAGAAAAAATGATATCAACAGGCCTTAAGCAGGTTTTCATAACACTCGGCAATGAAGGTGTTTTCTGTATGGACGAAAATAATTCATACAAGCTGCCGATTATAAAAGGCGACATTGTCAACACGTCCGGAGCAGGCGATTCATTTGCGGCAGCTTTAATGCTCTCCTTCGACCGCTCGCTCAGCCTTTACGACAGCGCAAAATCAGGTCTTTCCGCAGCTTCGGTCTGCTGTGAGTCAGAGGAAACAATCAATGAAAATATGTGCGAAGACGAAATTCTCGTCCGCGCAGGCTTATAGAAAGGAATATCATGAACGTATCAAAATATCTCGAAGTATCAGAAGAAGTTAAACTTGCATTACAGGAAAACCGCCCGGTTGTTGCTCTTGAATCAACAATCATTTCCCACGGTATGCCCTATCCTCAGAACGTTGAAACAGCTCTTAACGTAGAGCGCATAATTCGCGAAAACGGTGCAATTCCCGCAACCTGTGCCATCATCGGCGGTAAGCTTAAATGTGGTCTTTCCAAGGAAGAAATCGAAATACTCGGAAAGGGCGGAAGCAAAATTCCGAAAGCCTCCAGAAGAGATTTGCCTGTTCTTATTGCAAAAGGCTCAAACGGTGCAACAACGGTTACAACAACAATGATGATTGCAAACCTCGCCGGAGTCAGAATCTTTGCAACAGGCGGTATAGGTGGTGTTCACAGAGGTGCGGAAACAACAATGGATATCTCTGCAGACCTTGAAGAGCTTGCAAACACTCAGGTCATGGTTATTTGTGCAGGTGCAAAATCCATTCTCGACCTTGGCCTCACTCTCGAATATCTTGAGACAAAGGGCGTTACGGTTCTTGGCTACGGTACTGAAGAGCTTCCGGCTTTCTACACAAGAAAGAGCGGCTTCAAAGTTGATTATCGCCTTGATACTCCGGAAGAACTTGCAAAAGCCTTCCACGTTAAGGAAGAGCTTGGTCTTACAGGCGGTATGCTTGTAACCAATCCCATTCCCGAGCAGTATTCAATGGATCCTGCTGTCATTAACAAAGCAATTGACGAAGCTATTGATGAATGCAACAGAAGAAACATAAAAGGCAAGGAAACCACCCCGTTCCTTCTTGCAACAATAAAGGATATTACCGGAGGCGATTCACTTGCCTCAAATATTCAGCTCGTTTATTCAAATGCACGCCTTGCTGCTCTTACTGCAGCAGAGCTTTGCAAATTAGCTTAACCACTTTTTCATAACCTCATTGAGTCGCTTAATATCAATGGGTTTCGAAATGTGTTCGTTCATTCCTGATTTCTTGGATTCGTTAATATCGTTCAGGAATGCATTCGCACTCATCGCAATAATAGGAATCTTTTTAGCATAGGCCGTCTGAGTTGCTCGGATGGCCTTTGTTGCTTCATGGCCATTCATGACAGGCATCTGAATATCCATGAAAACGATGTCATAATAGCCCTCAGGCTTCTCAGAAAACATTGATACTGCCTGTGAACCGTCCATGGCCAGCTCAACACTAATTTTGGTCATCTCAAGAAGTTCCTTGGCTATCTCAATGTTAAGTTCATTATCTTCTACAAGTAATGCTCTCTTACCGCTATAGTCATTGTCGGTAAGGCTGTCACATTCATTCTCGTTCTTTGTCTCGGATTTTTCACCAAGCATAATGTGAAGGGCATCTATAACTCTTGACTTAAAGAACGGCTTTGAAATGAATGTTGCTACGCCGAGGCGGTTACCTTCAACCTCGATATCTCCGTAATCGTAGGCTGCAAGTGTCATAGCCGGGCATTTATCGCCAAGTCTTTCCTTAAGTGTTTTTGCAAGTGAAAGTCCATCATACTCAGGCATCTTCCAGTCGATAATGGCAAGTTCAAAAGGATGACCCTCTTCAGCACGCTTCATCGCAATTACTTCACCATCAACACCGCTGTATGCTCCTTCAACTTCCATTCCCATTTCGGAAAGCAGGTCGCAGTTCATATCGCACGCTACGCTGTTGTCGTCAACAACGAGGATATGCTTACCCTTAAATGACGATATATCGGCGTCAGTTTCATCTTCAAACTTCAGGAAAAATACAGCTTTAAACTTTGAACCGACATTTTCCTTACTTTCTGCGGTTAAATCACCGCCCATCATGTTGATAATGCTTTTGGCAATCGGAAGACCAAGTCCTGTACCATGAACTCCCTTTGCCTTCTCGGAGTTCTCACGTACAAACGGCTCAAACAGATGCTTCTGGTATTCTTCACTCATACCGTAACCATTGTCTTCAACAATAAACTCAAAGCCCGCTGCATCGTTCTTTGTTGCAATCTCGGAAAGTGTAATGCTTATTGTACCATGTTCAGGTGTGTACTTAATTGCATTACTGCAAAGATTTGAAAATACTTCCTGGAGTCTTGTCGCATCACCAAAAACACGTTCATGATTAACCTTAAGAACATCCACCTTTAAATTCTGGTTCTTCGCATTGCTTTGAGGATGAATCATTGTAATAAGATTGTCCATCAGTTCGGACAAGGAGAAGATATCATGACGAAGTTCAACACGGCCTGCTTCAATACGTGACATATCAAGTACTTCATCAACAATTGAAACAAGGTGTTTTCCTGCCTCGTTAATCCTGTCAAGGCAGTATTTAACACGCTCTTTATCATCGAGCTTCGTGCTTGCAAGAGCAGTCATGCCCATGATACCGTTCATAGGGGTACGAAGGTCGTGACTCATCTTTGAAAGGAAGTCCGACTTCGCAGAGTTTGCTGCACTTGCTGTCTCAAGTGCTTCTCTCATGGCGTTTTGAATTTGAAGTTCTCTCTTCTTCTGGTCATCAATTCCCATAAGACAGAGCATTATTTTCGAGACACTTCCGTCCTCTTCTTTATCAGCAACGATGGCCATTATTCTGCACCATCCAACATATTCGCTTATGAATTCCATATAGACGTTGTCATTATCCTTGAATCTGGTAATAAGGTTATTCAGATCCATGAAGCTCATGACAGCTTTTCTGCTCTCTTCGGCAACCGTCTTAGAAACAAAATCAAGGCCACTTTGAGAATAGCAGCCTTTACTTCCGATAATTTTATCAATAGTTGCATTTGGCAGGAACGACTGATATGTATCGTTATTTACATCAACAAGACACGCATAATAAAAGATTGATCTGAAGCAGTCGACAACATAGTTCTGTCCTTCACTTGTTCGCATGTCTTCAGAAAGCTTGCTTGCGCCCTCTTCTATTTCACGTTTTACCGAGCCTTTGACAATGAGGTAAAATATAACAATAACCGTAGCAATAAAAGCATACGTTACCCCGAGTGCAATCAGATATTCCTTTAGCTGAAATTTCTCTCCTTCAGGGAGCATCCCATTCAGTCTTCTTCCGAAAAGGAAAATGCCGAGACTCATGATAGATGCGCACGTAAAGCAAAAGATTATTAATCTCTTTCTAACATATTTTATCCATATTTGTTCCTGATTATTGTAAGCCAAATTAAGCCCCTTTCGAGTAAAAGTGAAACATTTGCTCAGTTTAATCCCAACAAATTCAATTAATAACATAAATGATAGAATAACTCAATAAAATACTGATAAAATACTGTGAAAATGCTGAAAAAAGGCTATAATGACAAGTATGGATATTAATAATAAGTCACTGAAAAATGAATATGTACATGTTACCAATAATAACATTCTGTCTTTTGGCGGCAATCAAGGGTGGCTTCCCTCCAAAAGGTTGCAAGGATATGCCTGCGGAGCCATTGCAGGCACAGACCTCGTCCTCTACCTTGACGGAGAACGTTCATTCCCGGATGTTGACTCCTATAACAAACGTTTTCACAAGGATGAACGCCTTTTCCCAATCCTTCCTTATTTCGGAATATCGGGCATATGGCTCGCACCCTCGATTAAGCTTGCATTCCTGAAGAACCGGCTTCACTACAAAGTCCGCTGGGGAGTATTCCCGAAAAACCTCAGAAAAGCTTGCGAGGAAATGCTCGAAAATGACATCCCAGTAGTGTTTTCGGTTTGTCAGGTTTTTGAATTTTTATGGAAACCAAAAGGTCTGCAGCTTTACATTAAAGACGCTTCAGGCAATCTCATTCCGCGCACCCGCACCACCTCACATTATATGACACTTACCGCGCTGGGCGGTGACGTAATGACCGTATCAAGCTGGGGCTGCAAGTATTATGCCAAATGGAGCGAGTACGAGCACCTCGTCCGCAAGAGAAGCTTTTGGCTTTTCAGCAATATATGCTATGTAAAGAAGAAATAAACCTCACGCCTTCATCATTGTGATTTCATACATGACAAATGCTAAAATCGCATAAAGGAAAGTAATTCCGAGTATTACCAGGTTCCCGGGAATAAACATTCCGATTATTACCGAAATAACCATAAATATCATTGTGAATATCATATTGGGGAACAAATACACGCTGACGGCTGTCCCCTGCTTTATTACTTCAATTTCATTTTCCCACTCCAACTTTTGGAATTTGACTCCACAAAACATTCCATATGCCGTTGAGAAAAGGCACATCACCGTCTCGCAAGCCATATAGCATGCCCACTGTAAAAGTGTTGTATGGAAAGCAATACAAAATGTTGTAACACCAAACCAGCCAAACGGTACAAACGCCACTATATTAAAGAGCATTTTGCCTTTGTAAAGGTCGCTCATTTTAACAGGCATACTTTGTATTATCCAGTAATTCTTTCCCTCCAAAGAAGGAGAAACGGTTGTCGTTGATGTCATTCCGATAAAGAGAAAAATCAAAAAAGGTATTGCAGGAGCAAGCTGTACGGCTGTAAGTCCCGATTCGGGCATAACACTATCTGTTATTTTGTCAATATCAACAAACAAAATAACAATTCCAAAAACAAAAGACATCACCTGCCCCATTCCCATATTTGTCATATAGGCAACGGAAGAAAAAAATCTCCTGACTTCCTTGTTGAATACGCTTATAACAACACTCTTTTTCTTAAAGGACATCTGCTTTCCGCTTTTGGTTCCTGAGTAGGAAGAAAGCTTTGTGTTCATTCTTCTGTAAGACTTTGCGACAAAGGTGTAATACAA
This sequence comes from Lachnospiraceae bacterium, assembly GCA_045629005.1. Classification (GTDB taxonomy): domain Bacteria; phylum Bacillota; class Clostridia; order Lachnospirales; family Lachnospiraceae; genus RGIG3528. The sequence goes on along the minus strand of JAZQQJ010000027.1, from coordinate 13,631 downwards.
CGCAAAAACAACTAAAGAAACCACAATAAGGAGCAAAAACATTAAAACGTTCGAATCATTAACTGCCTTTTCAAACCATAAAGCGGGGAAATACCACTTCTTAGCAGCATCGGCAGCATTCGTAACGCTTGTAACCATATTTTCGGCAGTTGATTCTCTTACGAAATACTCAATAATGAATCTGAGAGAAACCCCAAGCATGGCTACCGCAAACAGAAGAATTGTCTGAAGCACCTTTTTCAGCCTGCCCTTTCCTCCTGTTTTTGCCACAAGAGACGCAAGAAACGATGCTATTACAGTAGGAATCAGCTGAACAAAAAAGCTCATAATAACCCAGAAAACATATACATAAAACCCGGGTTTTAATGCTAATGCGTATCCAAGCATCATTGACAAAGAGATTATCATCGGAAGGGTAAGCCCTTTTATATACATATAAAGGAATTTACACTTAACAATGGTCTTAGCCTCAAAGGGCATAGACATTATCATGTCATATTCCTTGAAATTATACAGATAACCATTACTTTTGAAGATTGTGAAAAAGAATGCGAGAGCGCTTAAAACAATGACATTCATTGCAGGAACCGAATCGCCAAGGCCAATGCTTCCCATCATATATGCCTGGAAGAACATATAGGCCGCAAGAATAATATAGACAAAAGCAATTCCGAAAAAGCCTCCTATTACTTTGCCCTTCTTCTTTTTGTCTTTTGAGTTCTTAAGGACATTAATTCCGCTCGTAGACCTAAACATTGTGGAAAGAAGCGTAAACTCCTTACTTTTCTTCATTTGCGACCTCCATGAATACTTCCTCAAGCGACTGATCACCGATTAAGTCTTCCGTCTTACCACTTGCAACAATCTTCCCCTGCTTAATTATGGCTATTTTATTGCAAAGCTTTTCAGCAACATCAAGAACATGCGTTGAAAAGAAAATAGCAGTGCCTTTCTTACACATTTCGTGCATAATCTGCTTAAGTTCAAAGGTCGCCTTAGGATCGAGGCCTACAAAGGGCTCATCCAGGACAAGGAGCTTTGGCTCGTGAATAAGTGCTCCTATAATTGCCACCTTCTGCTTCATGCCGTGTGAATAGGACGAAATCTGCTCCTTGAGTGCATCGTATATATCAAATTCACCGGCATACTTCTTAATTCTTTCTTCGCGGTCAGATTCTGAAACATCATAAACATCCGCAACAAAGTTTAAGTACTGTATGCCTGTAAGATTCTCATACAAATCCGGGTTGTCCGGAATATAAGCCATTATTTTCTTACATTCCATCGGCTCTTTTTTAACAGAATGGCCGTTAACAAGTATTTCACCCTCATCAAAATCAAGGACTCCTACAACTGCCTTAATAGTTGTGCTTTTTCCGGCTCCGTTATGACCGATAAAGCCAAAAATGTCACCATCCTCAACCGTAAGACTTACATTGTCGCAAGCCTTCTTTCCTGAGCCATAGTCTTTTGTATAGTTTTTAATCTCCAGCATAACTGCCTCCATTTATTTTGATATCATTATGATATCATTTAGGTACATCGTTGTCAATATGTAATCGAGTATTCTTCTCTTTATCCATCTTGCGAGCTACGTTCGCCCGATGAACGTCCGATCATAAAGAAAGCAGGGGTGCCGTTAAAAGCTCCCCTGCCCGGTTTTAGCATTATCAGTTTAATTGAACGTCAGAAAATATCAATTATTCCTGCACTCTCTGTGCAAGTGTGCGTTCGTATGAGTATCCCGTATCAGACTTAATCTCAACAGGCTTAAGTTCAAAGTACTGAACAGCGTTTGACTTAAGGAAGAACTCTGCCTTTACAGTATCAGAACAGCTTTCAAGTATTGCGCTTGAAACCATAGGCTTTGCAGCGGAACGAAGAAGCTCGTTAAGCTCCTCCGAAGGATTGGCTTCTTCGCCGAGGTCATGCCAAACCTTTAAAGGATTGCATGTTTCTTCATCAACTATCTTAAGAAGAAGTGAATACTTGGAAGCCTTCATGTCTTTGAAGGAAAGTGAGTAAGAAAGTTCCTCTCCGTCCTTTTTAATATCAGGATTCCAGATGCAGCCCTTAATTGTGCCATCAGCCGTCTTAACAACTACAGCATTTTCGGACTTATGTATGCACTCGCCCTTAAGCTCTTTATAGAAAGCAAATGTCCAGAATGTAGGCTTTGTAATAAGACCGTTTGCAACGAGACCGAAACCACCCGAGAAAGGTGTAAATGCAACACCGTGCTCCTCGAAAACATCTCCGAATGTCCAGTATGAGTATGATGCATGCTTGTCACCGAGTCTTGAAAGCATGTGTGCAACATAAGCGGCATTCAGGTTGGTGTCATGAATGGGCGCATTTGGAATGTAGGATGTATTGAACTCTGTGATATGAATCTCCATACCCATAAACTCAGGGAAGCTGTCAACGATATCACGTGAGCGCTCAAGCTCGGAAAATGCTTCTTCGGGCTTGTGAAGATCAATGTAACCGTAGTGTCCGTCCGGCTGAGGAGGGCAGCTTGTGTAGTGATGTCTTGTAACGAAGTCAATCGGAGCTTTTTCATCACGTACGAACTCAAGGAAGGAACGGAGCCAGCGTGCATCATCAACACCGCAAATTGCAGGACCGCCGACTCTGAAATTCTTGTCTACTTCCTTAACAGCCTTTGAGGATACCATGTAGAGCTTAAAGTACTCCTGCATGTCCGCACCTTTCCAAAACCCGGGAAGGTTAGGCTCATTCCAAACCTCGATAGGCCATGTAACAACTTCATCCCTGCCGTATCTGTCAATGAGGTGCTGAAGAGTAACCTTAATAAGCTTTGCCCACTCTTCGTAGTCCGAAGGAGGTGTGGTATTGCCCTTCCAGTAAAAGATTGTCTGGTCGCCGGAAGCCATTTTTGCAGGCATAAAACCGAGTTCAAGGAAAGGACGGATGTTATTCCTTAAATAGCCGTCCATAACTCTGTCAAGATACGTGAAGCAGTATTCTATTGTTTCTGTGCCGTCAAAGCCTCTTCTTCTCTGGTAAATAGCCATGTCATCGGCAAAAAGTCCATGGCCTCTTATATGTTTAAATCCGATAATGTCCTGTACAAGCTTAAGCTGCTTCATGTATTCTTCCTGAAGAGCAAGCCCCATTCTGCCTGTACCGATGCAGAAATCCGCAGCGTTATTGAAAAATGCCTTGGAATCCTTGTTAACTACATAATCCATCTTCATAACAATACCTCCGAAATATGAATAAGTCCGAAATAAAGGAGCATTCAAATCTTACTGTATTTTACCCCATATTCGCAATTGAGTGAAGAAACATATTTTCCCATTCATTGCGAACTTTATGCTATTCAATTGCCTTCAGCGATTCTGCCATATTAATCCGATTAAGTCTGAAGTACATAAAGACGTCAACAATTAACGCAAACACCATCGTCAGGATAAGCGCCCACACAAAGCTCATAGGGAGTATTCTGTGACCGAAGTACATGGATTTAATCTTAATCTGCTCCATTACATAACGATGCAATGCAACTCCCATAGGAAGTCCTACAATCGCGCTTATGAAAGTCAAAACAAGATTCTCGCGGAACACATAAGCAGCGGATTCGCCGTCGCGAAAGCCCAGTACTTTAAGTGTGGCAATTTCTCTGATTCGTTCTGTAATGCTTATGTTTGTCAAATCGTATATAACGATAAATGCAAGAGCACCGGCACAAACAAGCACTATAAGAACGACATAGTCAAGCGAAGAAAGCATATTCCCGACTGCCTGAAGCATTGTTGCTATAAGACTGACCGTAACACATTTTTCTTCAGATAAGAATTCCGAACAAAGTGCATCCGCATCGCCTTCCGCTTTCACGTTAACATATGCGGTATCATAGGATACGGCTTTCCTCATAGCATTTTCGTAGGTTGATGTATTTACATATGCATAATCGTAAATATAGTTGTCGAAAATCCCAACAACCTTTGCCTTAAGAACATCGTAATCCGAATTGCGGAGCTCTATCTCGTCTCCGATATTAATATCATTTGCCCTTGCCAGACGGTAGTCTATAATAATCTCTCCGTCACCCGGCCAATTGTACTGTTCTTTTCCGTTATGCAGATTTACAAAGTCATCACTTAAGTTTTCCGCAACAACAAGAGTAACCGAATCCGAAGAATCGTTTGTCATTAGATCAAATGACTCACTGTGAAGGAAATAAATACTTTCAATGTCCTTGGCATATTTATCCTTCAGCTCAGCCTGCTCTTCAGTACTCATATTCTCACTAAAGGTAACTTCCATGTCATAAACATGAATCTCGCCGTACTGATAGTCAAGTATAGGCTGTATGGAGTCCCTTATTCCAAAGCCCGTTAAAAGCAATGCCGTACAGCCTCCGACACCCAGTATCATCATAAACATTCGCTTCTTGTAACGGAGAATATTTCTTATTGAAACCTTGTGGAGGAACTTCACCCTCTTCCAGATAAATCCGACACGTTCCAGAAGAATTCGCTTACCCGGAGCAGGAGCTTTCGGCCTTATCATTTCTGCAGCACACTCTCTGAGGTCGCTGTAAGCGGCAATAACCGTTGCCCCTATAGTAGCAATAAGATATAACACAGTACAGAACGTAAACAGACTCCAGTCAAGAAGGTATACAATGGGCCTGTCTATAGAATACATTATGTGATAAATCTTCCATAAAACAAGCGGCATATATTTCGAGCCAAGCAAAAAGCCGGAAACACAACCAAGTACAGATGCAGTTCCCGCATAGAAAAGATACTGCCCGATAATCGAAACGTCACTGTAGCCAATTGCTTTAAGCACACCGTTCTGCACACGTTGCTCGTCAACCATTCGTGTCATCGTTGTTACACATACAAGTGAAGCAACAATGAAGAAAAACAAAGGAAATACTTTTGCAATACCACTTACAATGTCGGTATCGTTACTAAGGCATGTATATCCGATGTTTGTATCGCGGCCGAGTACAAATGTGGAAGGTTCTTCAAGTTCGTCAATCTTCCTGTAACCATCGGCAATTTCAGCTTCCGCATCGGCAATCTCCTGCTCCGCCTTTGCAAACTCCTCATCGGCTGTCTTCCTTGCATCAGCAAGTTCGGCACGGGCGTCTTCAAGCTTTTCAAAGCCCTCGTCCACAGATGTCCGGGAAGCTTTAAGCACCGCCTCCTGTTCAAGAACAGTTGCCATCTGCGCTTCGTAAACATCTTCACCTATGAAAGCGCGGAAAGCCTCAAGCTGCTCCTTTGCATCATCAATTGCCTTCTGTCCATCTTCTATCTGTGCTAAGGCGTCCTGCAGTTCAGCTTCTCCATCGGAAATTGTCTGTTCACCATCAGCGAACTCTTTCTCAGCATCGGCTTTTTTACTGAAATACTCGTCCTTTGCCTCTGCAAGCTCATCTTCAGCGTCGTGTATTTCATCAAGGGCATCGTTCTTAATTGAAACAAATCTAAGTGATGCCCGCTCTTCAAGGAAAGAAGATATCGATTCTTCACACTCGTCAGCATACCTGTCATACGCATCGGAATACACTTCGTAACGGTTTTGAAGCCTTACATATATTTCTGTAAAGTAATCTGTTGAGAAGCCTTCCAAAGGAATGTAAATAAAGCCCGAAACACTGCCAAGACTGCTGGCCCCGCGCTCAAAGTTTACATAATAGGGTGAACTTACGACTCCGACTATCTTGTACTCATCGTAAGCAAATGTATCAAAAGTATCCTCACTGTTGTCATCGGAAAGCACTATGTACTTCCCTATTGCGCTTTCATCGTTATATTTACTGTCAACGACACATTCGTTTGGAGCTTCGGGGAGTTTTCCCGCCACAACGTCCGGAATATTCATGGTGTCTGACAGTGAGTGGACATGAGCGACACTTTCCGAGCCCGAAAAGTTGAGATATATGGCATCGGCGCTGACGCCTCCGACTGCCGTCGAGACATTGCCGAGTTCTAAGGCTGCTTCAACATCTTCTTCGGTAAGCCCAAGCGTGCTTATAAGCCGGAAGTCAAAAAGCATTTTCTCTTCAAAATAGTTTCCGCCGGTTTTAACCATAGCATCCTTAGTGACCTTCAGTCCGGAATAAAATCCGACACCAAGCGCCACTATGGCAAAAATCGCAAGGAACCGTCCAAGCGAATGCCTGATTTGGCGGAGTACACTTTTAAACAGCATATTCTAACCTCTTATTACCAGGAAATATTCTCTACGGGTGTGGGTGATGCATTTGTTGTCTCTTCGACAACAGTTCCGTTTTTAACTCTTACAACTCTGTCCGCCATAGCAGTCAACGCACTGTTATGTGTAATGATAATAACCGTCATTCCGGTTTTTCTTGCAGTATCCTGAAGAAGCTTCAGTATCTGCTTGCCTGTAACATAATCAAGGGCTCCGGTAGGCTCATCGCATAAAAGAAGCTTGGGATTTTTCGCAAGCGCTCTTGCTATTGCAACACGTTGCTGCTCGCCACCTGAAAGCTGTGCAGGAAAGTTCTTGTCTCTTTCACTTAATCCCACCCATTCAATAACCTGTTTGGGATCCATCGGGTTTTTACATATCTGTGATGCAAGCTCAACATTTTCCAGTGCAGTAAGATTCGGAATCAGGTTATAGAACTGGAAAACAAAGCCAACCGCATATCTTCTGTAATCTGTCAGCTTCTTTTTTGAATAAGCAGATATTTCCTCATCCTCCAGAAAAACCTTTCCGGAGGAAAGATTGTCCATACCGCCAAGTATATTCAGAAGTGTTGTTTTGCCTGCTCCGGAAGGGCCTACAATAATACAGATTTCGCCCTTTTCCACTGAAAAAGAAGCATCCTTCAATGCATCTATTTTAACTTCACCCATTGTGTACGTCTTGCAGACGTTTTCAAATTTAATGAAACTGCCCATAGCTTTTTCCTTTGCCAATATCTCTTATTCATATAATATTCAAGGACTAATAAATCTATGATAGCTTTTTCTAATAAAATAAGCAACCATGAGGATAGTCCCCATGGTTGCATTTTCTGTAATTATTTGCTTAAGCTGGTATTAATATATCCTTTCGTCATTAAAGTAAACCGCTGCGCCTTCATAGCATGAAGAAACTGTGTATTTAAGTTCATTTAAAGGGTCAGAAATGCGAAGGTTACTGTAGTAACCACATGAAAAAATAATCCAAGGTGTAAAACCATCTATGCGGAAGGCACATCCGTACCTCTGTGGAGATGCGGCATAACGCCCGTCATCAGTGTCAGTCGCTATAACAGCATTTCCGAGCTGCCATTTTCCGCCAGCGTCAAGCCACATCCATCCTTCATTAATATTGAGACCGTCTTCTGCCGAAATCAATGTGCCGTAAATATCAATACAGCAATCGTCAAGAGTTAATGTCACTCCCGGATTAATTATCAGCGTGCATCCGGGTGAAATTGTCTGCGCAACACCGGGTACCCCTTCAAAAACAGCACTCTCAACCAGAGTTATCTGACCCGGATTATCCTTTGAATAATAGCTCATGGCCATTAAAAGATCATCTGCGTTGTCAACTTCACAGCTTGATGATATTTTCCATGGTGCCTGCTCCTGAGAAGCCGCTTCTGCTTCATGTGTCTGATTATATCCATCCCAGACATAATATTTGCCATTCACAATAACATTAGTTCTAATAAGAGATTTAATCCATATATCAAATTCGTCAGGAGAAAGATTCACGGGAGCTGAAATTATAAGATCAACTTCTTCAAAATTATATGCGCTAATCCTGCCGTATTTATCCACATCAAAAGTATATGTAGCGTTGCATTCGGAAACAGTAGAATACTGCTGCTCTCCTCGATTCCAAACACCTCGATTCGGGTACATCACTATTCTTGCATAATAATCAGCAACAATGTTATTGACAGATGATGTCAATGTTCCGTCCAAGTATAAAAAACCTGCATCTATTGTCAAAATCACATCATCAGGAACAACAAGATTAATATTGGAAGAAACAGATAACGAATAATACGTTGATGTTTTTATGCTTTGACGAAGAATAATAGTTACGTCTTCCGAAATCAGTCTTCCATAGTATAATGCTTTTTCCAAGCCATACTCTGTATATACTTCAAATGTATTGGCATCAACAACCACAACATCATATTCCGGTGTTACAGCAGGCGTAGGTGTATTTGTCGCTGTAGGTACAGGTGTCGGTGTATTCGTCGCTGTAGGTACAGGTGTCGGTGTATTCGTCGCTGTAGGCACAGGTGTCGGTGTATTCGTCACCGTAGGCACAGGCGTGTCTACTGCAGTTACATCCGTTGTATCCCCTACCTGCTCTTGAGCAACAGGAGAATTTGAAGGCTTTGTACATCCGGCAAATACAGGCATAACCATAGAAACAATAACAAGGGCAGCAATTAAGCCTACGAAGCGTTTCCCACGCTTTTTGAAAATTTTAATCATAAAAAATCCCCCTCATTTATGATAATCAAATCAAATAATAGTAGGATTCTACCATATATTAACCAATATGTAAATGACCCTATTTCCCCTCCATTATCGCTCTTCTGTACAATTTGATAACAGATCTGCAGCCTTCATTCCACCATTTTTCATATAAATCAATATAATCACGGCAACTTTCCCAAGGTAAACCCTGTCCGACAATTTGCCTGAGCAGAAACTCCGAAAGCCCCTCTGTCATTTTCCACGTATCAACCGATTTGAAGGCATCTTCATTTTTTAATGCTTCAAAAAGAAGGTATATGATAAATTCATGTCCGATAAAGAAAAACGCATGTTCCGGACTCCTGTCAATTCCGAATACATCCTGTTCCTTTGAAATGTCTATCGCCTCAGCGCCATCTTTCACTGAAGACACCATAGTAGCGATAAAATATTTGCCCGGGAGTTCAACTCCCACCAGTTCTTCCGCCATATCGGTAAACCCGGTTGTTTCAAACTTTTCCATGACTTCCGGAATATATGACCTTATTTTCTGTTCTTCCTTTCCCCAAATCCCGCTACAGAAAGAATCATAATGCCTGATCATCACTTTTGAGATGTCACGAACAGGTTCAATATACTTTGTAAATTCTTCAGGGACTTCATTGTTTTCAATCATGCCAAGAAGACCTGAATAATATGTTTTAACATCTGTCTTTGCGCAGGCCGGCTCCGTAACAAGAAGGGGATATAATTCACCGCAATGTTCCCCACCCCGTACAGTAATCATATTCTCATATTTTTTTAGCACTGCCAAATCTTCTTGCGGATATAAATTCCTGTACTTTTCACCGTATTCATTATCGTACCCGCATTTTGCGACCGAAAGCATATGAAACACATAATTCGTATCAATATTGGCAATTAATTGTATCTTATTCATTTCAACCCCTCTGTAAAATGCATATTTTCTTAATCAAGCCACTGAATAAAAGCCGTTTTGTCAGAACTGTTATATCCGGCATTTTCGTAAAACTTTAATGTTGTTTCTTTCTTAGAACCTGTAAGCAGCATCATTTTATAGCAATTATTTTGTTCTGCTGTTTTCTTTGCATAATTCAGGCATTCAGTCGCATATCCCTTGCCTCTGTAATCCAAATGTGTCACAACATTTTCTACAAATGCGTAAGGCCTTATCCCCCGCGTAAGATTAGGAATGATAACACAAACACAAGAGGATACGATTTTACCATCCACCTCATTAACAATAATGTGATGATTATCATCCTTTATGATAAGTTCCCATGTCTTCTTTAAATATTCCGTCATTTCAGGAACCGACTCTTCATGAAGGTTCAAATACAATTCCAATAAATCCCTTAATTCCGTCTCTTTTATTTCTCTAACCATAAGCGTTCTCCCATTCTATTCAAATTTCTTTGATAAATATAGAACAAGACTATCATCATTCATACAAGGTGCGTATTGATCAAGTACCTTGCCATTATACCAGGCACCGGTTCCGTCAGGAATATATCCTCGCTTCACATAAATTCTCTGTGCGGGTCCATATCCGGAATGAACGCCTACAGCCAAGTATACCATGTCCGCAATCTTGGCAGCTTCGCTTTCAGCAGCATCCAAAAGCCTGCTTCCAATTCCTCGCCCATGGGCATCAAAAAAGACTGTCAAATCTACAATCTCCGGAAATTCTTGTCCTCCCCATGGTCCTTCTGAAGGATGAAGGTCAAGTGTGCATTGCCCTTTTACGCATCCATTCAGTTCAGCAATAAACACAATTCTTGTTCCTTCCTGCTGGTCCCTGTAATACTGCTCATAGGTTTCAATATTCGGATGCCATCCATAAGAAAAGTAAGTATCGTAAAGCGTCTTTGCATCTTCCGGTACCATACTTCTGATTCGTATTATGCTATCGTCATAAAAAATATGCACTGTTTATATACTCCTTCTCTTCTTGTCCACTCCTATAGGAACATCGTTTTTAAGATATAATTCCAAAATTTCCGCCGGAGACCTGAAAACATCTATTTCTTCTTTAAACTCATACATGCAATATAACAGTCCGGCCTCGTCAATAAAAACATCCGCAGGAGACTGATAGCCTATTAATGCAACAGGGCAGACATCCTGTTTTGCCACCTCTTTTACCACATCCATATACTGTGCTGCATATTCTAAGTCGCCGTCTTCATACTTTCCATAGCATTTGAAAAAAATATCTTTATTATGCTTAGAATCAGGCAGCACAATATAATTATCCCGATAAGCGCCACCATATTTTTTAAAAAATTCCACAGCTGATAATGACGGCGTTATTCCGGCTTTTTCGTAAATCCTCAGGAAATGTTCTGCTTCTTCATTTGTCACTTCCGAACATACCAGATTAATGGCCTGCTCAAGCCTTTCAATTAATGTGCCTTGTAATTCAATCATACAGTATATCCTCGTTGCACCGGCGTTCTTACTGGTTGAAATCCTTTTTCAGAATTTCCATTTCGACAACATTCCACGGCTCTTTTTCTACTGTTTTCGTATCTGTAAACCCAACCTTTTTATAACACCAATGCGCCGCGTCGTTATTTTCATACACACCTAAAGTCACCTTATCGACGCCGAGAATCTCAAACGCATATTTTAAGCCAAGTTCCAGCATTTGTTTGCCATATCCTTTTCCTCTCAATGAGTCATCAACAATAACCCATCCAAAACGCAGCAGTCTGTTATCTCCGCCTGTATATCGCATTATGAAATGTCCGATTACATTATTATCCTCATCAATTGCCGTCCAGGGATAAAAATTATCTTCCTCTTTGCAATCACCATTATTCCGACAATATTTATCGTCGATTGTACTCGCATTAATGGGGAAATCTCCAAAACGTTGTCCACCCCATTTGAGAAATACATCTTTATCTTTAATCCACTGTTCTATGACCTTTGCATCACAACTTTTGTACGGTCTTAATCTCATTTGTTTCTGTCCTCGCATTTAAAAGTAATCAAAACTGTTTTTTAATATACTTTCCGGCTTTAATCAGAAGGAAATCAGGCTTATGGAACAAATCAGATTGGTCAGGATGCTCGGCCAATATTTCCTCTGTAGGCAAAGGTTCAATCATCTTTTCTATTGAAAATCCCGCTTCGACCAGCGAATTAACAATTGAAGAAAAAGTTCGATGATATTTCTTCACATTATCTACAAACCAAACAGACTCTCTTTCCCCTTCAATTCCATAATTAGAAAGATTTAAATACAGTTTGTTACCGTTCTCGTCTTTCGTCCACCTATTACCACCACTATGACATGTAGATAAAGGATTCTCCTGCGAAAAAATGAAAAGTCCATCTGCTGAAAGCATCTTATATATTTGAGCTACAACTCCCGAAAAATCTTCCACATAATGAAATGCTAATGAGCTGATTACTACGTCAAATTCCATATTAAGCTTTCCAAGATCTTCCATAGCCATATTAAGGTATGTTATTTTCTCATTACTATTCTCGCTTTTTGCTACTTCAAGCATCTTTTCGGAAATATCTATACCTACTACGCTATCTGCACCTTTTTCGATGTACATTCTGCAATGTTCGCCAAATCCGCACCCAAGATCGAGCACTCTTTTGCCGTTCAAATCCGGGAGTAAAGATAATAAGGCCGGTATTTCAAACAGATTATTGGCATTATTCTTATTCTCTCGAATCTTTTTGTATCCTTCATAAAAGACTTCATTATCGTAAATATTTTGCCTGGCCATATGTACCCTCCTTTTGATAATTGAGTATAACATAATTCCTGACCATTTACATCTGTTATGTATATTCAAAACGAGCCAATCAATGGTACTCTGCCATCAACTGACTCGCCTTGAATCTTAAGAAATCTTATTTTTCATCTGTCATAACTGATACTGCTGATTTCTCCATCAAAATAGAATAAATCCCCTTCCGGATAATTTCAAATTGCTAAAAAATGTGTAGGGTATTTGATTCCGCTGTCCGATATTTGATAATCACTACATGCTGCTATCCAAGGTATATATTCCAGAGTCATATAAAGGCACGCTCGGGCACTAATCCAATCCATAAAGTGAAAATGGGGCGTGCTTTGTACTTGTATATTCTAATCTGTTCAGTCCATTCTCTTCTGAAAGTGCCGCTTTAATCAGCTTTTTAGTTAAATCCGGCACGTCATCTCTTTGTAAAGCTTCCTGCACTTCCACCCAAAGTACCTCACTGTTTTCATCTCCATCAGAATGAGGCGTTCCGGAAATATATTCTGCCCTAAAAGCAACATACCAATCATGCGTATTAAATCTAATACCAACAATACTTTTGGGTTCTACAGTTACCCCGGTTTCCTCGATATACTCTCTAACTAATGCAGCTTGTGGAGATTCATCATATTCAACATATCCTCCGGGTACAATAAGCATACCTTTGCCTCCCCCATAAGTATGTCTGGCTAATAATACCTTCCCGTCTTTAATTACAACACCTGTAACACTTTGCCCATAATTTGTTTTATTATTTTCCATTTTGCCCTCACAAATAAATCAAACTATCCACGTTAGCTACGAGCCGTATAAGACACAGTGCCAAAGAATTCGTCGAGAACTTGTTCCCGTAAGAATTCTGCGGTGCTGTGGATTACAAGGCGACATCCGTGACCGATATGATATGAACGACCTTGTCGAAAGCCTGCTTTTGTAAAAGGGCGGAATATCATGGACGATACATCGACAGCCGTGACCGAGTGGGCTTTGCACGCGAGGTCGGCTCATAGCGTAAGTGGACTAAATTTCAATTTTTCAATTTTAGCTAGTCAAGAAATTCCAGAAATCCGGCTTGACATGGTACTAAATTTCATTTTTTGAAATTTAGCTAGTCAAAAGCTTCAAAAAATCAGACTCGCTATGGGACTAAATCTCATTTTTTCGATTTTAGCTAGTCAAATGCTTCAAAAAATCAGACTCGCTATGGGACTAAATTTCATTTTTTGAAATTTAGCTAGTCAAATGCTTTCAAAAACCCGCATTTCCATGGGACTAAATTTCATTTTTTCAATTTTAGCTAGTCAAATGCTCCTAAAAACCCGCATTTCCATGGGACTAAATTTCATTTTTTCAATTTTAGCTAGTCAAGCGCTCCCAAAAGCCCGCATTTCCATGG
>JAZQQJ010000026.1:0-59412 GCA_045629005.1 Lachnospiraceae bacterium | reverse complement strand
ACAACCTTTTTAAGACGTTTATTGCTGTTGTAGAGCTTCTTGGAATCGTATTTCTTCTTAAGCTTTTCAATATCCTCAACTCTGTTGCCGAAGATATATTCGTTCTCTTCGCCGGCTTCCTGGGCAATTTCAACATTTGCTCCGTCATAGGTTCCAAGTGTAACAGCACCGTTCAGCATAAGCTTCATATTTCCTGTACCGGAGGCCTCTGTTCCCGCGGTTGAAATCTGCTCGGAAATGTCTGCTGCCGTAACAAGTTTTTCTGCATAAGAAACGTTGTAATTCTGTACGAAAACAACCTTCATCTTGTCGTTAACATCAGGGTCATTATTAATAAGTTCTGCAATTTCATTAATGAACTTTATGATGCTCTTTGCCCTGAAGTATCCCGGTGCTGCTTTTGCGCCGAATATGAAGCACATAGGATTAAACTCTTTTATTCTGCCGTCCTTGAGTCCGAAATAAATATCAAGAATGGAGAATGCGTTAAGGAGCTGTCTCTTGTACTCGTGAAGTCTCTTAATCTGAATATCGTAGATGAAAGAAGGATCGATTTTAACGCCCTCTTTTTCAGCGATGTACTCAGCAAGCTGTGTCTTCTTGATACGCTTGATTTCGTTGAACTGCTTAACAATCTTTTTATTGTCTGCAAGCGGTGCAAGCTTCTTCAGGCGGTCAAGGTCTGTAATCCAGCCCTGTCCGATATTTTCCGTAATGAAGCCTGAAAGCTCCATATTCGAAAGTGCAAGCCAGCGGCGCTGTGTAATGCCGTTTGTCTTGTTATTGAAACGCTCGGGATAAATCTTGTACCATTCCTTAAGAGCGTCATTTTTAAGAATTTCTGTATGAATTGCCGCAACACCGTTTGTGGAATGTGTTGCAAAAACAGCCATACGCGCCATGTGAATGAGGTTTCCGTCAATGATATTATATTGCTCTGCTGAAAAGCCTGTATGATCAACGGTTGCAAGCTCTTTCTGAAGAGCCTTCTGAAGCATCTGAACATACTTATACACATGGGGAATAACAGACTTAAAAAGATTAACATCCCACTTTTCAAGTGCTTCAGCCATAATTGTATGGTTTGTATATGCAAAGGTTTCACGTGCAATCTTTAAGGATTTGGCGAATGTGAGACCTTCCTCCTCCATGAGAATACGGATGAACTCCGGTATTGCAACGGTAGGATGTGTATCATTAAGCTGAATTGCATACTCATCCGGGAAATGTCTGAAATCACTGCCGAATGTGGCCTTGTAGGTGCGGACCATATCCTGGATTGATGCACTTGAGAAGAAATACTGCTGCTTAAGTCTCAGCTGTTTTCCTGCTTTAAGCGAATCATTCGGATAAAGTACTGCGGAAATCGCAAAAGCGTTGTTTCTCTCCTTGGCCTCTTTTGCATAGTCCTGATTATTGAACATATCAAAATCAAAATCCTTAGCAGGTTCTGCCTGCCAAAGTCTTAAGAAATTGACCTTCTTTCCACCGTATCCGATAGACGGCATATCATAAGGGACTGCGTAAACGTCCTGATCCTTGAAATGAACAAGCACCTTGTCTTCATCATGACGTATGGACCATGGATCGCCGTACTTTGTCCAATCATCGGGCTCTTCCATCTGGAAGCCGTCTTTAATAGTCTGTTTGAAAAGGCCGTAACGATAACGGATTCCGTAACCGTTAAGATTGATTCCGTTTGTTGCTCCGGAATCGAGGAAACATGCTGCAAGTCTTCCAAGTCCACCGTTACCGGTTGCCGGATCCTCAATGTCTTCAAGCTCACGTGTGTTTCTCTTATACTCATCCATAAGCTCGGTATACTTCTCAAGAAGTCCGAGGTTAAGAAGGTTATTGTAGGTCATGCGGCCGATAAGGTATTCCGCGGAAAGATAAGCAACTTTCTTTCCTTCTGCATTTTTTGCCTTTTCGGTGAAATCATGTCCGACTTCAGCAATGCCTGCTGCAGCAACTGCTGCATAAAGCTCGCTTATTGATGCGTCAGCAACATTCTTTCCGTAGTTAAGCTTCAAATAGTCACATACGTTTGCTTTAAAATTCTTCATTCAATGTCTCCCGATTAATCTTTTTATGCTCTGCCGTACAGAACAGCAAGTTCTTTATAGTAGTTTGTATCTATTGAGCGAAGCTGCTCTTCGGTAGCTCTCCAGCGCCAGTTTCCTCCGATAGTGGACGGGAAGTTGGTACGTGCTTTGTTATCGAGTCCAAGAATATCCTGAACCTGTAAAACAGCTACACGGCCAATAGATGCATAGCATGCACGGATAATGGCACTTGGAAGTGAAGCCTCATCCGTTGCTCCGTAATATTTCACAAGACGGCTTCTGTCGTCCTGATTACAGTTTTGTAAAGAACCCACAAGGGTTTCATTATCGTGAGTGCCGATGTAAACAATGATGTTATCCGTTGTGTAATTATGCGGAAGATAAGGATTGTCAGAATCACCGCTGAAGGCGAATTCAAGAATCTTCATGCCCGGATAATCATTTTCACGAATAAGCTCTTTTACAGGCTCGGTAAGCACGCCAAGGTCTTCGGCAATTAGCTTTGTGTCGGGAATAACTCGATTAATCATGTCCGTAAGCTTCTTTCCGGGTCCTTTTATCCAGGCACCGTCAACCGCCGTCGGGCATGTTGCGGGAATAGACCAGTAGTTTACAATGCCAATGAAGTGGTCGATACGAACAACATCATAGTGGTAACCGCATGATTTCATACGTGCGCCCCACCATCCGAAACCGTCCTGCTCCATCTTGTCCCAACGATAAATAGGATTTCCCCAGCGCTGGCCTGTTTCAGAGAACATATCGGGCGGAACTCCCGCGATGTTAATCTCGCGGAGGTCCTCGTCCAGTTCAAAGAGACCCGGATGAACCCAGACATCTGCGCTGTCCAGAGCAACATAAAGCGGGATGTCTCCGATGATCTCCATATCAAGCGAATTCACATATTTCTTAAGTGAAACCCATTGTTCATCAAACTTAAACTGAAGGAACTTCCAAAAATCAATATCATCTGAAAGTCTTAAACGATAAGCTTCAACAGCTTCGGGTTTTCTAAGCCTTATATCATCGTCCCATTCCTGCCATGACTTTCCGCCGAAGCTGAGCTTAACAGCCATATAAAAGGCATAATCATCAAGCCAGAAGGAATTGTCGTTTTCAAAGGCAACATATGCCGGTGAGCCCTTATGATTACTGTTTGTGTAGGCCTTACGAAGCACGTTAAAACGTGTTTCATAAATTGCCGCATAATCAACGTCTGTCGGATCGCAACCAAAGTTTACACCTTCAACGTCGGATTTATTTAAGATACCTTCTCCTATAAGTGTATCTAAGTCTATAAAGTAAGGATTTCCGGCAAATGCAGAAAACGACTGGTACGGGCTGTCCCCATAGCTCGTCGGACCAATCGGAAGAACCTGCCAGTATTTTACTTTGCATCGCGCAGCAAAATCAGCGAAATCGCGTGCTGCCTGTCCCAACGTACCTATTCCGTACGGTGAAGGCAATGCACTGATCGGCATAAGAAAACCCGCGCCACGCTCCAATGTTTTTTCACCCATAATAGCCATTTCTTCTCCTTCGAAATTTCGTAAATTTTCGTAACTGCGATAATAATACATTAAAAAAGAGTACGTGTCAAGGAACTTTCGATAAAATTTTCGGTTTTTTTCGCTGAACAAATCCTTCAATATGATTTCTGTAAAAAATGTTGTTTGAACTCTTTTAATTAAGATTAAAAAGTGATATATGAAGTTTGTAGGTAATAGGGTTTGTTCAACATTTATGGAGGAGAAAACTTATGGGATTATTGGATTCCGCAATTAAAAACGGATTGCGCAGAGGCGTAAGCGGTGCCATTGAGAAAGGTGTCAGCGAGGCGCTTGGAAATGCTGTTAAAAAAGTAGTCGAGCCTAAGGCAAACGAATATGCCAACAAAGTTGCCGACAGCATCGAGCAGACCGCTCAGTCAACAATCAATGCCGCACAGCAGACTAATGAAGCACTTCAGCAGGCTTCAGGTTCCGCACAGCAGACTTCCGGCACATCGGGAGACCTCGGCGGTGCCTTTGCATCATTACAGCAGTCAATGGAAAGATATGCTACAAATGCGGCAAAGAATATGAAGCTTTGTCCGAAATGTCAGACTCCCGCTTCTGCAGAAAATACGTTCTGTCCGAACTGCGGTGCAAAGCTTCCTGAAGAAACACTTGCACAAGGCTCGGTTTGCACACAGTGTGGCAGACAGAATACAATAGGCACAAAGTTCTGCGCAGGATGCGGAGCAAAGTTACCGTCAGCTGTTGCAGAAGAAAACGCTGCTGCAGAGAATAACGCCGCAGTACTTGCACGCTGGCAGGAAGTTATGCCTCAGTACCCCACATGGAACGGTGGCGGCACATACATGGAAATTGAAAAGATTGACGATTACTATAGATTCGACGTCAGATGTGAGGATGATTACGCTGCACAAAGCGCAGTTGACAAATATCGCGAGTTGTTGCAACAGAACGGCTTCCGCAAGGCAGGTCAGTATCCCGACATTATGCATCTTTATAAGAAAGTCGATGGTCGCTGCTACCATGTTGACACAGAACACTGCTTTGACGGCAGAGGCGATTCGCCTTCAATATACTTTAACATCGCAGAGCCCACCGGCGGTTATGATTATGTGAAGCCCGAAGCCAAGAAGAGTTTTGGCCTCAAGGACATTTTCAAATTATAAATGGAGTGAATTAAATGAAAAAAATTTCCTTATTCTTACTTACTTTACTTATGCTGATTATTGTTGTTCCGACATCTGTCCATGCCGATGAAGGTCAAAAGCTTCCAGACGAATTTTTGACAGACGGAAAACTTCTTCCACCCGAAGAAAATTATATGAAAATATATGAATTTGAGGGCAACTATCACCAGTATGCACGTGAGTACACCACTCAGACAGATGACATGTTAAAGCTTATCAACGAGTGGGAGCTCCTTGGTGAAGAAGCTTTCATCGAGAAGTACGGTTTTTACCTCTATGACATAAAAGTTCAGCATGATTGCAAGCTTGATGACGGTGACTGGCACTACACTCCCGAATGGGACCATGAAGAATATGATTACGACGTTCTTCCGGATTACATGTGTCTTTATCCTACCACCCCCGGCCAGCAGAATAGCAGAATTCTCACTTCCGGGTACAACATCGACCTTTGCTATATGGATGACGATGGAAACAACTGGGGATTTTTTAAGGATGTTGTCATTTGGGCAAAAGGTGCCGACGGAGAAAAATTCAGAGTACTTGACCTTGAGAATCATACGTTATATTTCAGAAGCCGTTACATCGTAAAGTATGATACATATGATGCTAACGGAGACGCAGTTGCTCAGATTATGTTTTCAGACTGGTGTCCGGAAACAAGCGTAGGCAAGAAAGGCACCCAGCAGGAGCCTGTTAAGCCCGAAAAGCTTGCTGCACCTGTTCTCAGCAATATGGTTCTGGGAAATGCCGGAGAAAACGATCTTTTGTGGAACATCACATGGGACATCCCGAATGCTGTATATGATGCAGTTAAGTATTACTGGATTATTGAAGATGCTTTTGAGCCTGTTATAATTGAAAGCCAGTACCGTGTAAATGGTGGCGAGTGGATAGATACCGTAATTGGTAACGCTGCAGACGTTTACGGTGGCATCAGAAACTTCTGGACGGATGATGCAAAGGAAAAAGATACCGTTGAGTTTAGGGCACGTTTCTACTGTAACGCAGACGACTCCAAGACAGGCGAATGGTCAAACATCGTATCCAACAAGGCCGCTGATACAAATCCCCTTGCAACAGACAAACCTGCTCCGACACAAAAAGGGACTCTTGAAAATTCCGGTGCCGAAGAAACAAAATGCAAGGTTTGCGGTATCTGCCCTGTTCAGCCTCTTGGTATCTGCCTTTTCATATGGATTGCTATCATAATTGTCGTTATCATCGTTATCGTAGTAATAGCAAAGAAGAGCAATAAGAAAAAAGACAACAAATCATAATATGATAATCACTTTTTTACATATTTTATGAAAAGAATCAAAAAGTGCATGACCGTGTAGGCCATGCACCTTTTATTTTACCCTGCCAAGGATATTTTACTGTATTTACTATTGCTATTATATTTATTGTTGCCGTTGTACTTACTGCTGCTGTTGCTCCAGCTTTTTCTTGTACTTCTTGGTAAGCTTCTGGATACGCTCGGTCGGATTCAGGAATTCGCTGATGGACTGATCGTGGTTCAGAGAGTCGATGAGAAGAGCAATGTACTTTGCCATATCTGCTGTAGCATAGTAAGGACGAAGAAGGAGCTCTTCCGGCTGGTATACAAGGTTTGTTGTAATGAGGAGATCGAAGATGCCATTCTTATAGGCTTCATCAAACTTTGCAAACCCTTCTGTGAAAAGACCGAATGTAGAGCAAATGAAAATTCTCTTTGCCTTTCTGTCCTTAAGTTCTCTTGCACAATCAAGAATGCTTTCGCCGGAGGAAATCATATCATCGATGATGATGACATCCTTACCATCAACGCTTGAGCCAAGGAATTCGTGAGCAACGATAGGGTTTCTGCCGCCGACAATCTTAGTGTAGTCACGGCGCTTATAGAACATACCTACATCTGCACCAATGACACTTCCGAAATAAACCGCACGGCTCATAGCACCTTCATCAGGTGAAATAACCATTGTGTGTTCTGTGTCAAGATAGATGTCGGGAATCTTCTTTAAAAGGGCCTTAATAAACTGATATGTGGGCTGAACTGTTTCAAATGACTTAAGCGGAATTGCGTTCTGTACACGAGGATCGTGTGCATCGAAAGTAATGATAGAGTCAACGCCCATCTTTGTGAGCTCCTGAAGTGCTAATGCACAGTCGAGAGACTCTCTGGCGCTTCTCTTATGCTGACGTCCTTCATAAAGGAAGGGCATAATGACTGTAATACGACGAGCCTTACCGCCGGCTGCGGCAATAAGTCGTTTAAGATCCTGGAAATGGTCATCGGGGGACATGTGGTTTTCATATCCGCAAACCGAGTAGGTAAGTGAGTAATTGGTGACATCAACAAGGAAGTATAAGTCTCCGCCGCGGACACTCTCTTTAATGAGGCCCTTCGCTTCACCTGTGCCAAACCTCGGGCACTGTGTGTTAATGAGGTAGGAGTCTTTTTTGTAATCGATAAAGTTTATTGTATCGATTTCCTCGTGACTTCGGTTGTAACGCCATTCTACGATGTAATCGTCGACCTTTTCAGCTATGCTTTTACAGCTTTCGAGCGCTATAATGCCAAGCTTGCCGACGGGTATCGTATTCAAGATATCATCTTGTGCCATACTTATCCTCCGTTTCGACCGGGGTAACCCCGTATCACTGTCATTACTCGTAAACCCGCGACCTACATTATCGTAGAAAAAGGGTTTTGTCAAGCCTCATAACTTAACCGACAGAAAGTTGTTTCTGGATTCTTATGTCATCTCCAAAGAAGTACATCGGTGTGAAGTTACCGATGATTCGTGAGAAGTTTCTGTCACCATAAAAGCTTTCTATATTTTCTAACATAAGGTTTGTCGAAAGGATTGTGGCCTTGTTTCTCAATAGCCTTTCGTTCAGGCAATAATTAAACTTTGAAATCGTAAATGCTGTTGAAAGCTCTGCGCCGAGATCGTCAATAATTAGAAGATCACAGCTTAATATGTAATCAGAAGAGGTTGAAGGCTCTTCAGGCTCTTCGGCTCTTCGAATATCGCGTGCCATTGCTTCAAAAAAACTATGGGATGTGAGATAAAGAACTGTAACTCCCTTTTCAAGCAAAGCACCTGCAATGCAGTTAGAAAGGAATGTCTTACCAAGTCCCGGTGTGCCGTAAAGGATGAGGTTTTCAGCCTCCCTTTTTGTGCCAAACTCGTTGACGTAATTTTGAGCTTTTTCAAAATTTTCCTTCATGATATTGTATGAAGAATCGCCTGTAACCGGGTCAATGGACTCCTTACTGTAAAAGTCCAGAGAAAATGTTTTAAAGTTTTCTCTTTCAAGAATCCCTTTAAGGTTTGACTGACGATATATAAGGTCTACCATAGCCTGCTTAAAGCAATGACACCTGCGGTTTCCGATGTAGCCGCTGTCTTTGCAGTCAGGACAGGAATAGACAGCATCAAGATAATTTATCGGGTAGCCTGCCCGGACAAGTATTTCTTTTTTTTGTTTTGAGATGATTGCAAGCTCCTTATCAAGCGCAGCAATGTTTGCGGCAGCCTCTGCGCTGTCTGAGGAAAGTGTGCGCGTTGCACAGCTTATGGACAAATCAACTGCTTTCCTTTCCAGCTCGGTGTACTCGGGAAGTCTTCTGCGAATTTCAGACTTTCTGTCTTCAAGTCTGCCTGCATTTGCCGATCTGATGTCATCGTACTGACGGATTATTTGATTGTACTGATAGTTTGTAAGTCCCATTTTTCATCCCTGTTACTTAGTTTACTGTTGCTGTTGTCTGTTTTTTCTTAAAAGCTGGCGCTGTATTTCCATCATATCCATGCCGGAGTAAGTGTGACTGGCGTAACTGTTATAAGCCTGTGCCGACTTCGTGCCTGTATTTTTAACAGAGTTCACAGGTGATGTAAGCGAAGCCGCTCCGGCCTTATCATCAGCCTCCACCTGCTTTAAAGTGGTATAACCCTTGTCGTGCCAATTTGAAAGTATACCGTTTGCATATTTGAAATTCGGCTTACCGGCTTTGATAAGCGTTCTGTCACACGCCTCTTTAACCAGTTCAACGCTGAAGCCCCATTCCTTCCAGGCATTAATGAACTTCTGCTCCTTATCTCCGGGAAGTCTTCCGAGATTCCAAGACTTATTTATTGCACTAAAATAAGAATCAAAAGCAATAGCGTACTGCTCTGCCTCTTCAACTGTTGTAATGCCCTGTTCATACCAGTTGATGGCAACAGCCTGAATGTATTTGTTGCTCTTCTTATTCTTTTCAACACATGTCTCATACACGTGAAGAATAAGCTCCTTTGAGAAGTGAAGGTCAAAATACATAAACATAATAAGAGAAAGATCTGTATTTGTAAGAAGCTTTTCAAGATAGCTTCCAACAATGTCGGAAAGCCAGGAAATTGCAGGATCTGTAAGAGCTCTGTCAATGTCCTCCCTTGTGTATGTTTTTACTTCAGGTGCTGTGGATGTCTCAGACACAACTGCAGAACCTGAAGAGGCCTTCGTTCCGGTTGCGGAAGCCTTGGGCTCAATTGCGGAAACTGCAGTCTTGAGCTCAATCGCAGAAACTGCGGGGATTGCTGCAACCTGGGCAAATTCTATGTTTGTGGCACAGGGTGTCTCCTGTGAAAGATCGACAATGAATATACCGGTAATCTCATCGTTATCACGTTCAAGATTGATGATGCCGGTCTTTTCCCAATACTTGAGGGCACGAATAATGTCCTTTTCAGTCTCGTCAAGAAAGTCTGCCGCCGAAGTAGTGGAAAAGTTAACAGAGCCGCCATACTGGCAGCGAAGAAGGTAAAGATATACCTTAACAAAAGTACCGTTAGCATCAGGCATAAAGCGGTCTATGAATACATTTGGAATAACGGTGGCGGAAAACTTGCGCCCCGTGCTTATTTTAATCTCACTCATTACTGAACCGTCCCCCGATAAAGCTTGCCGACAGGCTTTCTCCCAAGAGCCGCCGACGCAGCGTAGTATAGCATACGCAGAGGGATTCGTGAATGACAATATTTTTGTATACACACTGTAGAATCGAAATGTGGAAAATGTGGAATTCAGCTATAACAACTGCTTATAAAACCTGAAAGCTACGCAAATACGTTATAAAAATATCCACAGTCTCTGCGAAGGATTTCCCCACGCAAAACCTGTGGATAATGTGGAAAACTTATTTACCAAGCAGTGAATCGCCGATATCTACTACATCTCCGGCACCCATAGTTATCAACAGATCTCCACTCGTTGCAAATTCCAAAAGAAAATTTTCAATTTCGTCAAATGTGCGAAAATGGTAACACTCCTTACCATTTTCCTTTAGAAGCCTCAAAATGTCCGCGGATGAAATCTCGCCTGTATTGACTTCTCTTGCTGCATAAATGTCTGCCAGAACAACAACATCCGAAAGGCTGAGCGCCTCCGCAAACTCCTTCAAAAATGCCTTTGTACGTGAAAATGTATGTGGCTGGAAAACAGTTATAAGGCGATTGTGCTCATATCCCTGAGCAGCTGTAAGCGTCGCACGGATTTCAGAAGGATGATGCGCATAATCATCATAAACGTCTATTTCTCCAAGCGAACCCTTGTACTCAAAACGTCTCTTTGTTCCTGTGTATTCCGAGGCTGTTTTCTGAATGGATTTAAAATCAACACCATACTTCAAAGCCAGCGCTATTGCCGGTAAAGAATTGGAAACATTGTGCTTTCCCACAAGACCAAGGTTAATGGTTCCAAGGCAATGTCCGTCTGCATAAAACTCATAATTTCCACGTCCCTTTGAATCAAGAGAAACGTTTACAGCAGCGTAGTCGACAGACTTAACATCTTCCGGAGAGCAAACAATGCCATACGTTTTAACAGTGCCTTTACTGTTTGCAAACAGCTTCTTAACATCCTGTATTTCAGAATTTACCACTACAAGTCCTTCTTCGGGAACGAGAGAAGCAAACTTGGCGAAAGAATTTCTTATATCGTCAATATCCTTAAAGAAGTCCAGATGGTCCTCTTCAACGTTAAGAATAACCGCATCCGTCGGAAAAAAGCTTAAGAAAGAGTTTGTATATTCGCACGATTCAACAACAAAGTAATCTCCACGACCGATTCTGAACTGGCCGCCTATTTCAGGAAGAATTCCACCAACGGAAATCGTAGGATCCATGCCGGCTTCAAGTAAAAACATGGAAAGCAGACCTGTCGTTGTCGTTTTTCCGTGAGTGCCTGAAATGCCGATGGCATGCGGGTATTGCTTCATAACCTGTCCCATAAGCTCAGCTCTTGTAAGAGCAGGTATGTTCTTTTCACGGACAGCCATCAGTTCTTCGTTTGATTCGGAAATTGCACCTGTATAAACAACAACGTCAATGTCATCGCTAATATTGGCGGCACGTTGTCCAAAAAACACTTCCGCGCCCTCTTCTTCAAGCTCCGTTATAATGTCCGAACGTGATCTGTCGGAGCCGGACACCTTAAAGCCTTTGGAAAGCAGGAGTTTAACGAGGCCGCTCATGCTTATTCCACCTATCCCGATGAAATGAACATGTATCGGTTTATTAAAATCTATCATGTACATAGTAAAAATCCTCCGTGCGCAATTATATGCTCGGGCACTCAAGGTGTCAACTTGTATTTATCCGCATTTTCGGTCTGCGGTGCAGGGAATCGTGTCTGCTCTATCTTCTCAAAATTTTCAAATTCCATGAGAGGAAGTTCGTCGTGAATTTCGTCCATGAACTGCTTCCATATTTTTCCCGGATGAGATGATGTACTTATATCCTCAATCTCTCTGGGATAATCAAAGCCCACCCAAACAGCGGTTGTGTAATATCTCGAAAATCCACAGAACCATCCGTCCTTTGTGTCATTCGTAGTTCCTGTTTTTGCGGCACAGAGAGCAGTCTCGGGCTTATACTTTTTGCCGGTTCCGGTTTCAAGAACGCCACGCATTACATCTGTCATAACCCTGCTTGCGTTCTGTTCATAAACTCTCCACTCATCCACATCGTCATCGACAATAACCTTACCGTCCGAATCGGTAATCTTCACAATGCATGTAGGCGTTCTGAAAATGCCGTCGTTTTCAAGTGTTGCATATGCACTCGCCATTTCAAGCGAGCTTACACCATAGGTAAGTCCTCCAAGTGATGCCGCGGGAATGTTATCTTCTTCAACAATCTTTTTGAACTGCATCTTTCTCACGTAATCAAGCCCGACTTCCGGAGTCAGTTCCTTAAAAAGCTCCCACGCAACGGTATTTCTCGATTTTTCAACCGCAAAGCGTACCGTAATCTCTCCCGAATATGTGTCGCCCGCGTTATGCGGACCATCTTCCGCTTTTACATCGTTCAGAATGTCATCAGGCGAAAGACCGCGTTCAAACCAAGGAGTATAAACAATAAGAGGTTTTATGGAACTTCCGGGCTGTCTGAACGATTGATATGCACGATTTAATGTATAACCCACAAACTCCTGCTCACGCCCGCCTACAATAGCCTTAACAAGTCCGGTTGCGTTATCGATACATGTTGCAGAGGCCTGAAGTTCGTACACACCCTCTTCGTTTACTTCTTCATGGGCTGTCAGATTTTCATTTACAGCCCTTTGAAGCAAATCCTGGATTTCCAAATCGATAGAAGTATAAATTCTGTAGCCTCCGACGAACATCTTTTGCTGCCAATATTCGTAGGCTTCCTCATACGCCGTTTCATATTCCTGTTTATCTGCTTCAGAGGAAAACGCGGTTCTGAATTCAAAACCATCCGCAGCCATCAGTGCACGAACAGCACAGTATTTTGAGTACGTTTCGGCATAGTTATATTTAGACACACCCGAATATGACAAAACGATTTCTTCTTTCAGCGCAGCCTCATATTCTTCCTTTGTGATTTTCTTCTGCTCATACATCTGCTTCAGCATTCTGTCGCGTCGTTCAAGCGTGTTTTCCGGGAAGCGATACGGATCGTACGCGCTCGGATTGTTAGGTATTGCACACAGATAGACAATCTCCGAAAGCGTAAGCTCTTTACAACCCTTTCCAAAATAGCCGAAGGAAGCCGCCTGAATCCCGTACAGACCATTGCTGAAATATATGTCGTTCATATAAAACTCGAGTATGTCCTGTTTTGAGTACTTCTTTTCAAGCTCCCATGCAAGGAACATTTCCGTAATCTTTCTGTCAAATGTTGTCTCATAGGAGAGGTACGTTCCTCTTGCAAGCTGCTGAGTTATCGTAGACGCGCCCTGAGTGATTTTCATGTCATTTCTTACAAGTTCAATAGCTGCCCTGACACATGCTATAAAATCCACCCCTTTATGTGAGTAAAATTTTCTGTCCTCGGTTACAAGCATTACGTTAATTGCAGCCTTTGGTATTTCGTTATATTCGATGTAATACGCCTCCTTGCCGGAGCGAAGGGATGTTATGGTTTCTCCGTTTGCATCGTATATAACTGTTATGAGGCCCCCGGTAAAGTCTTCCCGTTTTGAATCTTTTGCAATCTCCAGTGCCTTAGCACGGAGCTCTGTAATTTTTTCGCCGTATTTATCGTACAACTTGAAGAAAATAACGATTGCAGCCAAAAGAAACACTGCAATCAGAAGCTTAATCACAGTGCTGAGTATTCTCCTTGCTTTTTTATGTTTTCTCTTCTTTGAGGCCATTTTGTCTGCTTGCAAATCAGTTTATTATCAGTTACTATTATTGTGTGTTTTTTAATCCGATATATGAATTGAAAGGAGGTTGCCTATGCTTAATAAAAATATACTTGTAGATGATATCCGCACCGGCATGATTGTTGGTGCAGACGCCATAAACGCCAGAGGTGAAGTTGTTGTTCCAAAGGGCACCATCCTTACACAACGTCACCAGTCGAAGCTTAAGACCTTCGGCATTAAAGCAATCAATGTCACCATACCGGACTATATCGCATCTCCTCAGGTTGCCGAGCCCGTACCGGCCATTGAAAACCCGCTCAAACAAACAGATGAGTACAAGTCCTTCCGCCGTTCCATCCTGAATATTGCCAGTGCGCTCTCGGATGCCTTTGATGCTTATCGCAACAGTCCTGATGCTCACGTTGATTGTGACAAAATAATCGATTCAGTTAATGACCTTGCTCTTCATTCCGGAAGTTCTCTTCATCTTTTGGAGCTTCTGCAGTGTTCAAGGGATTTCGACGATTCAATTTATGCACATTCCGTAAACGTTACACTTATATCAAGAATTATCGGCATAAAAGCTCAGTTTAATGACACTCAGATGCATGATTTACTGCTTTCCGCACTTTTCCACGACATTGGTAAGCTTGGAATTCCGGATGAAATTTTATACAAGTCCGAACCTCTTGAAGATGAGGAAAAAGAGACTATAAAAGAGCATGCAAGCATCGGTTACTCCGTTCTTGTCCAGACAGAACTTCCTGATTTTGTCTCTCTTGCCGCACTTCATCACCACGAGCACTACGACGGTTCAGGTTATCCGGGAGGGCTTAAGGGGCAGCACATTCCTCTTTATGCACGTTATGTCGCAGTTGCGGACGTTTACAATGCCATGACTTCCAAGCGTCCGTACCGTGAAGAGATTTGTCCTTTCGAGGTAATCGCAACCTTCGAAAGAGATGGTTTCCAGCGTTATGACGCCGCCGCACTGCTCCCATTCCTAAACAGCCTCGCGCAGTCTCAGATTGGCGCAAACGTCATGCTTAACAATGGTCAGACCGGCAAAATCATTATGCTTAGCGATCGTCTTTCAAAGCCTATCGTGCAGGTTGGAAAAACCTTCATAGACCTTATGAAACGTCCTGATTTGGAAATCGTCAAAATAATATAATCACGAAAAAACGGCCCCATGGCGTGGGCCGTTTTTCTGTAATCTACTCTATCATCCTTGAAGAAGGTTCAGCACGCCTTCTGTAGATCGATTTGCCTGAGTCAGCATAGACTGGCCTGCCTGCTGAAGAATATTAAGCTTCGAGTAGGTAACCATTTCTTCTGCCATGTCCACATCACGAATCTGTGATTCTGCCGACTGTAAATTTTCTGATGTATTGTCAAGGTTTGCGATGGAGTGTTCAAGTCTGTTCTGGACAGCACCAAGTGTAGACCGTTGTTTTGAAACAATTGCTATTGCTTTATCAATTGCTTCAAGGCTGTCCTGCGCACGCTTCTGGTCTCCGATGTAAACCTTTGAAGCATCTATACCAAGTGCCTTTGTGCTCATATCATCTATAGAAAATTCAATTGTCTGCCCGTAGTTTGCGCCAACCTGAAGAGTAATTCCGCCATACCCCAGGCGCATCTTGTCAAAACTCTTCTGTCCCAGATATGCGTCTGTGTCTCCAAGCCCTTTACCTCCGCTAAGTCTGTAAGGCATGTTTATTATTGTTGCATTGGACTTGGTAATAAAAAGAGTATTGGGTTCGTCCGGATCGTTTCCGGAAAGTTCCACATCAACATAGATTCCGGCCTGGGCAATTATCTTCTCCAGGTCATCTTCTGTGTATTCCGTGCCTGTTGCAAGGTGAAGTTCGCAGTGTGTGGCATCCGTAACAGCACCTGTAACCGGGTCATAATCTGCAGGGTCGGAAACACGGCAGACTTCCTTTCCCGGTTCAGCATCAAACGCCAGTGTATGAATACACACCTCGTCACGACCATAACGCTTGGATGTAAGTGTCCATTTATTGGCACCAACGTAATCTCCCTCTGTTACTGTAATTTCCTTTTCACCGGTCGTAGCTCTTATGCCTGCTTCGGTATGTCTGGCTGCTGCATCCGCAACGTCACCGGATACTGTATAAGTACCTGTCGGTAAGCGAAGTGTTATTTCTGAAGGAGACGCAAGCGCCCAACTGTCCTCCTGCTTTGCCTCCTCAATAAGGTGGTCTATTTCGGTCTGAGAGTATGTTTTATTATTGCAAAGATATAACGTAAGTATCTTACCTGTGCGGTCCCAAACACCGGACTCTCCGCCGTCATTTGCATGACTGTCAATAACAATCCCACACCCTGCAACGTTTGAGCTCACAAACGCCTTAAGAGCAGTATCATATATACCAAATTTAGGGCCGGCGCTTGTGGCATTTCCTCCGTTAACGGACTGTGTGCCGTCAAGTAGTGCCATTGTATTATATTCTGTATCCCAGGCAATTCTGTCAAGTTCTTCCTGAAGCTGTTCTACTTCATCCTGAAGATTCTGACGGTCATCATCAGTCTCGGTTCCGTTTGCAGCCTGAATTGCAAGTTCACGAACACGCTGAAGGATGGAGTGCGTCTCCGCAAGTGCGCCTTCTGCTGTCTGTATAAGAGAAATGCCATCAGATGCATTAACAGAAGCCTGATTAAGACCTCTTATCTGGCTTCTCATTTTTTCCGACATTGCAAGACCTGCTGCATCATCCGCCGCACGATTGATACGATACCCTGAAGCAAGCTTTTCTGTGCTCTTCGAAAGATTTCTGACTGTAATACCAAGCTGTCTGTTGGTATTTGCCGATGCCATGTTGTGCTGAACTATCATTGCCATAACTGTAACCTCCTGTAACAGTTGAAAGCGGGTAAAACGTTTGTAACCCCTTTATTTTTGCCAAAATAAAGCATAAATATACCTGTCTGATTTATCGGGTTTATTTTATAAACACTTTATAGTCTGTAACAAATTTCCTAAAATAGTTGCTTTTTAATTCTTTTGGGTGTAGAATCGCACTCCCGAGAGTTCGAAGCCCTCCTCTCGTAAAATAAAACCAGGAAGAAGATTATTATGAAAAAGGTTAAATTTCTTACAACCGCAGGCATACTTGCGGCTCTGTATGTCGTATTAAGCTTTATATCAGGTGCGTTCGGCCTTTCCTCCAACGTTTTCCAAATCCGTATTTCCGATGCATTATGCATATTTTCCGCATTCACTCCGGCAGGAATTGTCGGGGTTACATTAGGTTGTATCCTTTACAACCTCCTTTCGGGAGCATTATTCTGGGACGTTCTTATCGGCTCATTTGCTTCGCTTATAGGCTGCGTTGGCATATTTGCCTTGTCCCGATTCGGTTTTATAAAAAATAAAAAAGCAGGAGCTTTCCTCCTGCCTTTACCCTATATCTTTTCCAATACTCTCCTTATTCCGCTCGTATTTGTTCTGGTCGGGATAGGAGATGCTTATCTTATCTACGCCGTTCTTGTTTTTGTCGGCGAATTCATAGCTTGTGAGCTCCTTGGAATGGTTCTTTACTCAATCGTTCAAAAGACTGTTATTTTGTGACATAAACCGTTCTTCAAAGTCCTCAACAGGCATCGGTCTTCCAAACCAGTAGCCCTGTCCTATATCACAGCCCGCGCTTGAAAGGAAGCGTGCCTGCTCTTCTTCCTCAATTCCTTCACACACAACCGTCATGGAAGCGTCT
Organism: Lachnospiraceae bacterium; assembly: GCA_045629005.1. GTDB lineage: Bacteria > Bacillota > Clostridia > Lachnospirales > Lachnospiraceae > RGIG3528. The sequence goes on along the minus strand of JAZQQJ010000026.1, from coordinate 42,256 downwards.
TTAATCAGGCGGATAACATTGTTCAGCATAGCCTTTTGAGAAGCATCCTCATAATTCTTAAGGAATTCTTTGTCTATCTTAATTACGTCTGCGGGTACTTCATTCAGCATGCTGAGTGAAGAATAGCCCTTACCAAAGTCATCAACGGCAAGTCTGAAGCCTGCTGCACTGATTTCGTTCATGACCTTTATAAGTGCAACCTGATCGTCTACGAAAGCACTTTCCGTAATCTCTATTTCAACAAACTTTTTATCAATTGAATGACTCTTTGTCTGTCTGTTAAGGTACGGAACAAACACTTCGTTTTTGATGTGCTTTCTTGAAAAGTTTACCGAAATCGGAACAAGTTCTTTGTTTTCCTGTTTCCAGCGACGAAGCAGGCGAAGAACGGCTTCGAAAACATAATAGTCAAGATTCATAATCTTGCCACTCTTTTCAAGTGCGGGAATGAAATCATCCGGATAACCAAGCTGCCCGTTTGGCTTACGCCAGCGTACAAGAGCCTCTGCTCCCGCAAGAGCACCGGTAGAGAGAGAAACCTGCGGCTGAAGGAAAACTTCAAACTGTCCGTCCTCAAGTGCCTCCTCCAAGGTATGAAGAAGAGCAACCTCACGAAGTTTACCAGCCTTCATGTCAGGCTCGTATCTGCGTATGCCGTTAGCTCCGCTCTCTTTGAGAGTTTTCTTTGCAAAACTTGCATTATCTATAGCATGGGCAATGTCAATTGAAGGCTCATCGATAATGTAATATCCGATGTTTACTTCAACCTGGGCAGAAGTAAGCTTTCTCGTTTCTGTAATCTTAAAGCGCTCGCAGTAGCCCATAATTGTTTCTTCAAGCTTTGACTCGTCCTGTACACGAATCAGCGCAAGGAAGTTATCGGCATAGTCACGGCAAGCCGCAACAATTCTCGGATTATGCTTAATGATAATATTGGCAAAATCACGAAGGAGCTGGTCTCCCAGCTTAAATCCAAAGTTCTCGTTAAAGAACTTGAAATGCGAAATATCAGATGAAATAACTGCGTATTTATCTTTCTTATTTGCAGAAATAATCTGGTCTGCGACTTCCTTGAACTTATCAACCTTCAGAAGCGATGTGAGATCATCATAACTCATCATCCTGTTCATTTCCTTCTGAACACGGTTGTAGTCCTTTTCTCTGACGAGATATGTACTCAAAATACGGCTTACTATTGCGAAAGACTTAATCTCATCTTCAGTCCAGTCTCTGGCTTCCAGACAGTCACCGAATAAAAGACATCCAAAACCTTCATTTCCAAAAATGAGCGGATCCTTAACGAAAGACTTTGCTCCCTTGGACTGCATAAGAATTCTGAGAGGGTTAGCCTCGTCCATTGTTGCAATATCGTATGTAATGATGCTGTCACACCCTGAGAACATCCCGGCACAGGATACCCAGTCCGCAGGGGACATAATATTGTCATCGTTCCTGAAAGAAGTTTTCTTTTCATCAACCCAGACATACTTTACAGGTGCTGAACCGCTTGATGTCTTCTCTCGAAGTGAAACGAAAGAAAGTCCGAAACGCTTACCTATTCGTGCAAGAAGAATGCTTACGGCTCCCATAATGTCTGATGAAGATTCAAACAAATCAAGGGCAAACTGAACAAGTTCTTCGGAAACATTTTCTCCGGCAATAATAGGCTGAATGCTCTCAGAGGCTTCACCCTGGGCAAAACTGTCACGGATAAGCTGGTTACAGAACATAAAGTTGTTTCTGCCATGCGTTTTAACGAAATAAAGGGCTTTATCAGCATTTGAAACAAGCTCGGTGTATTCCGTTCCGTCCTCACCGTAAAATGCCACGCCTATGCTGCATGTAAATGTCATATCTGCATACTCTTCATGCATAAGTGCGGTATACTCGGCGCGTAAATCTCTTATCTTTTTCTCGACTTCATCTTTGTCTTTAAACTCGGTCGATGCGATAATAAACTCGTCTCCTCCGAAACGTCCTACAACATCCGTAGGGAAACGATGAATTTTTAATGCATTTGTAAGATCGATTATTGCAAGATCTCCGAACAGGTGTCCAAAGTTGTCATTGATTAGTTTAAAGTTATCAATGTCAATTATGAGAATTGCAAGATTCTTAAGCTCTCCGTTTTTAACCGCTTCTATTCTTGCCTTTGCTTTCTCATCGAAAGTTTCACGGTTATAAAGGCCTGTCAGCGAGTCCTTCTGAGCCTTTTCCAAAAGCTTAAGCTGTTCCTGCTTTTTCTTGTCTATGTCGGATATTTTACCGATGACCGAAATGGGATTGCCCTCAACATCACGCATGCAAACGCTTGTAAATGAAAGCCAAACCCAGTCATTATTTCTTTTTACCCTGAATTCGCAATTTCGTCTTTGATCGTCTGAATGCTCTTTGCTGTAGGGATTTACCGCATTAATGAGTGTACTTAAATCATCTGCATGTACAACAGATGTATCTACACCTTCTTTACCGTCTTTATCAACAATAGAAAGGCCGTAAAGTGAAGGATTACCGCTTACGGTAAATATGCGTCCGCATTTTATGTCAAATTCAAAAATCCACTCATCAAAAAGAGAGGAGATAAGATTAATCCTCTCCCGCTCTCTCCTGATTCCTTCCAGTAAAGCCTTTTCAGAGGCGTTTACTGGTGTAAAATCTTCGCACACTGTTTCATTTTTAGGATTAGTATTTTTAGTCATCAGTGTAACAAATATTTATTTATACTCCTTTGCAAGCTTTTCAAACAGCGGTAATGCTTTTTCTATCATTTCTGTCTTAACGCAATAAGAAATTCTTACATGTCCGGGGCATCCGAAGTCTCGGCCCGGTACTAAAAGCAAATCATACTTTTTCGCACGTTCACAGAAAGCGTATTCATCCTCTTCAAGTGAACGAGGGAACATATAGAACGCACCCTGAGGCTTTACGCAGGAATAGCCTGCCTTTGTAAGTCCGTCGTAAAGAATGTTTCTGTTTCTTTCATAAACCGAAATGTCCGCAGTAAGAGTAGCGCACTTTCCGACTACGCGCTGCATAAGGCTGGGAGCACACACGTAACCGAGTATTCTTCCTGCACCGCACACAGCAGCATAAACATCCTTTGAATCTTCCATTTCATCGGGAACAAGAACGTAGCCTATACGTTCACCGGGAAGTGAAAGTGACTTGGAAAATGAATAGCACACAAAGGTGTTGTCATAATATTTTGTTACAAACGGAAGCTTCAGCCCGTCATAAACTATTTCTCTGTAAGGCTCGTCGGAAATGAGATATATGGCGTGTCCAAACTTCTTCTGAGCTTCACTGAGTATCGAAGCAAGCTTTTTAACGGTTTCTTCGGAGTATACGGCACCGCAAGGATTGTTGGGTGTGTTGATGATAACCGCTTTTGTATGTTCGTTAATGCTCTTTTCGAAAGCATCGAAGTTAATCTGAAAGTCCTCCGGACGTGCGGGAACTACAACACACTTGGAGTTAACTGTATTCTCAATCCAGCAACGATACTCCGGGAAGAACGGAGCGGGAACAACAAACTCATCTCCCGGACACGCAATAGCCTTAAGAACGATGCATAATGATGCAGCGGCACCGCATGTCATGTAGAAGTTTTCCTTGTTGAAGTTTGTGCCAAAGCGTGAATTAAGGCTTTCAGCCATTGCTTCTCGAACCCACTCAAGTCCTGTAGCACTTGTATAGCCGTGGAGAACCTCGGCAGGCTCTTCTTTAACAAAGCCGTTAATCTCGTCTGTAAGCATCTGAGGCCCCGGAACATTGGGGTTTCCAAGGCTGAAATCGAATACATTTTCACGTCCGACAATCTTCGCACGCATATTGCCGTATTCGAAAATTTCTCTTATAGTGGAGCGTTTCTTGCCAAGCCCCATCATTTCCTGTGATATCATACTTTAAACCTGTAACCCTTGCCCCAGATTGTTTCGATGTACTGAGGATTGGTTGCATCTTCCTCGATTTTCTCTCTGATTTTCTTGATGTGAACCGTAACAGTAGCGATATCGCCGTCTGAGTATGACTCCATCTCCCAAATTTTGTTAAAGAGCGCTTCCTTCTCGAATACACGGTCGGGATGCTCTGCAAGGAATGTAAGAAGGTCAAACTCCTTCTTGGTAAGGCTCTTTTCGTTTCCGTTGATGAATACACGTCTGGAAGCCTTATCTATCTTCAGATCGCGGATCTCAATAATCTCATTTGCTCTGTTGCTGTCACCTGAAAGACGTTCAAAACGGGCAAGATGTGCCTTGATTCTGGCAACAAGTTCGTTCGGGCTGAAGGGCTTTGTGATGTAGTCGTCTGCACCAAAGCCAAGTCCTTTAATCTTGTCAATATCTTCCTTCTTTGCGGATACCATGATGATAGGAATATCCTTAACCTCACGTACCTGCTTACAAATCTCAAAGCCATCAACACCGGGAAGCATAATGTCGAGAATGAGGAGATTATAGTTTTTCTCAAGCGCGTCCTTTAAGCCTTTTTTGCCCTCCGATGCGGTATCTACCTCAAATCCGTTAAGTTCGAGATAATCCTTTTCAAGTTCAGCTATGGAAGCATCATCCTCAACTATTAGTATTCTGGTTGCCATTTTGTTTTGCTCCTTTCTTTATCGTGAATGAAATTGTCGTGCCGATGCCAAGCTCGCTTCTTGCGAAAACTCTTCCACCGTGCTCTTCAACGATTTTCTGTACTATAGCCAGGCCTATGCCTGTGCCCGCACGCCCTGCCGTTCTGGACTTGTCAGCACGGTAGAAACGATCGAATATATGAGGCAGAGCGGCTCTTGAAATGCCGATGCCGTTATCCTGAACGGAAATTCTTACCGAATCCTCCGCATCCGTGAGACGGACACTGATTTTTCCGTTTTTATTTTCATCCCTGTACTTAACTGCATTTCCGATGAGATTGTTCATTACTCTTCGGATTTGCTCAACATCCATAAGTACAAGCGTTTCAGGCTTAATCTCAACAATGAACTCTGTTTCGAAGTTCTTCATCTCAAGCTCGATGGAATAATCTTCTACGCAGTCCGCAAAGAATTCTTTTGCATTCAGGACTTCGAACTTGTAAGGCATCTTGTTTGTATCAAGCTTTGAGAAGTATGAAAGCTCGTCTACCAGCATTGTCATATCACTTGCCTTGACAACGATGGTTTTAAGGTATTTATCACGTTTTTCGGGATTGTCGGCCACTCCGTCAAGGAGACCTTCCGCATATCCCTTTATGGCAGTAAGCGGTGTCTTCAGGTCATGTGAAACATTGCTGACCATTTCCCGGACATCCAGCTCATACTGGTCTTTTGAATCTATTTGCGTTTTAAGATGACGCCGCATCTCTTCAAAGCAGGAACACAGCTCGCCGATTTCGTCCTTTTCCATTCGTTCCAGCTTAAAATTCAGGTTGCCGCCTCCTATTTCCTTGGCGACCATACGTAAGGAATCTATAGGACGTATAATGCCCGAGAAGAGCCATGCGATTATTACAAACGCTGTAATGAAGATGGACAGGAGCGCCAGAACGAATATGGCGTCTGTTGTTGTTTTAACCCTTTTGGAAAGATTGCTTGTGTCGGTTACAATGGCAAACCGCCCGTCCGAACCATCCGCAAATGCTATCTTCCCGACCTTTACAAGAAGAGCCTGCTTTTCATTCAGGAAGAGAGAATTGCTGCTTTCGCCATTAAGGCTTTCGGTCTTAATTGAACGCACCGCGCGTATTATTTCCTCCCCGTTGCTGTCAAAGCCTGAGCTTCCCGCAAACACCACCTCTTCATTCCGTAAAACGACAAGGTAGGAATCCCGGTCAACAAGTCCGTCGTTTATCTCATACAGCTGCTGTTCATCGGTAAATGACTCCGGTGAAGCCTCTGCTTCGGATTTCAGTGTAGAGAACAGCAAGTCGGTCATTTCATCCAACATCTGAACCGGCTCGTTTACAAGAGACCATACATCAGCCCTGACTCCGTGAGCGCTGTTAAAGCGCTGGAGTTCGACTTTCAGCATAATGCCTCCGACACCTCCGATAAGTAAACACGGGAGCAATATTATCATTAAAAAAGCCACAACGAGCTTCTGTCGTAAAGTCATATTTAACCCCGTATTATGTATCTTTTACACCTATTTTGATATTATAACAAATTCGAAATTTTTTGTATACAAAATGGCAGTAAATTATGAACTATTTTTTTAAACTATTTCATAACTATGCATTTTATAAACAAACAGCCAAAGCTCTTGACAAAAGCCCAACTCGGGGTTATAAATAACCCACAATTAATCTCTTATTAAGAGTGACGGAGAGTAAAACCTCTGTGAAGTCACGACAACCCCCGTTTTTTTGGGAAGGTGCCAAGCTGAGCGATTTATCGATCAATAAGAGGATTCAAGGTTGAATACTTTTGGAGTCCGCTTATTATGCGGGCTGTTTTTTTATGTATCGGCATTTTGCAGGCAAGTTTGCACATAAGAAAGGAAAAAATATGGAAAAAAGAATTTTTACTTCAGAATCCGTAACCGAAGGACATCCCGACAAGGTCTGTGATATCATTTCGGACTCCGTACTTGATGCCATTATGGCTCAGGACCCGAATGCCCGCGTAGCCTGTGAAACAGCATGCACAACAGGTATGGTTCTCGTTATGGGCGAAATCACGACAACAGCAAACGTTGATTATCAAAAGATAGTCCGTGATGCCGTATGTGAAATCGGATATACGAATTCCGACATCGGATTCGACGGAAGAACATGTAACGTTATGGTTGCTCTCGACAAGCAGTCTGCGGATATTGCCATGGGCGTAGACAAAGCCCTTGAAGCAAAAGAAAACAAAATGACCGATTCAGAAATTGCAGCAATCGGTGCAGGCGACCAGGGCATGATGTTCGGCTATGCTACAAACGAAACACCTGAGCTTATGCCACTTCCGATTTCTCTTGCCCACAAGCTCACAAAAAAGCTTACAGAGGTCAGAAAAAACGGAACTCTTTCTTACCTTCGTCCCGACGGCAAGTCACAGGTCAGTGTTGAATACGACGAGAATGGCAATCCCTGCCATGTAAACGCCATCGTTGTTTCCACGCAGCACGATCCCAATGTTTCTCAGGAGCAGATCCACGAAGATATTCGTAAATACGTAATCGATCCTGTAATTCCGAAGGAATTCGTAAATGCACAGACAAAGTTCTTTATTAACCCTACAGGACGTTTCGTAATCGGCGGTCCTTGCGGCGACTCAGGTCTCACAGGAAGAAAGATTATCGTTGATACCTATGGCGGATACGCGCGTCACGGCGGCGGCGCTTTCTCCGGAAAGGACTGCACAAAGGTTGACCGTTCTGCTGCATACGTTGCACGTTACGTTGCAAAGAACGTCGTTGCTGCAGGTCTTGCATCACGTTGTGAAATCCAGCTTTCTTACGCAATCGGCGTAGCAGAGCCCACTTCCGTTATGGTTGACACCTTCGGCACAGGCAAGCTCAGCGACAACGATCTCACAAGCCTCATCCGTAAGGTCTTCGATCTTCGTCCCGCAGGCATCATAAAGATGCTTGATCTTCGTCGTCCTATCTATAAGCAGACTGCGGCTTATGGGCACTTCGGCAGAAACGACATCGATGTTCCTTGGGAAAAGGTTGATAAAGTTAATGAACTCAAAGCCTTAATATAGATTTTATTGATATCGTTCATAAATGAAGTTATAATAGGTCTGATTATATTAATCAGACCTATTATTATGCAAATACTTATCTCACAAGCTTCGCTTTCTTTCGAAACGAAAGCAACGGACAAATTAATTTCCCACAGAAAGGACATTTCAGTGAAAACACTCAAGTATTCCATAACAGCAATACGCCCGGGAATGGTTCTTGCGGAAGATGTTTACAACACTTCTGACCAGCTTGTCCTTAACGCGGGCACGGTTCTGACAGACAGAAGCATTACAAGACTCAAATTCTATTCTATACATGAAGTCGTAATCAACGCGGATTCCAAATCCGCAAGTAATGCAAAAGCCGTTACTCCTTCCGATATCCCCACCTACACAGAACGAGTAAAGAAAAGTGCGGATTATCGCATCTTTGCAAAGGCCTATAAAGATTCTCTCGATCTTTTCCAGAATCGGATGAGTTCCTTTGTAAATTCACATTCTCCGCTTGATGTTGACGAAATCCTCGATGGCGCAAGGCAGACATTCGCAACCGTTGAAACAACGGGCAAGATGTTTGATATGCTCATGTGCATCCGTACTCTCGACGATCTCACCTTTGTTCACAGCATGAACGTCGGACTTATCAGTATGATGTTCGGAAAATGGCTGAATTACTCCGATGCAGACTGCGACGCCCTTATGCTTGCCGGACTTTTCCATGACATCGGAAAGCTCGAAGTTCCTGAAGAAATATTAAAAAAGAAGGGGGCTCTTACAAAAGAAGAGTACGACATCATCAAGGGTCATCCGACGGCCGGCTACCATCTTCTGAAGAATCAGCCCAATCTTGATAAAAGAGTAGTTCTTGCAGCCATGCAGCACCATGAGCGCTGCGACGGCTCCGGTTATCCAAGCGGTTTAAAAGGCTCCGATATCGAAGATTTCTCAAAGATTGTTACAATCGCTGATGTATATAACGCAATGACGTCTTCCCGCTGTTACCGCGGGCCGATATGTCCTCTTGAGGTTATGAACATCTTCGAGTCGGAAGGACTTACAAAATATGATCCCAAGTTCCTCCTTCTCTTTATGGACAAGGTTGTTTCCACATATCTTCACCAGTATGTTCTTTTGAACAACGGTAATGTCGGAGAAATAATGATGATTAACAAGCACTCTCCCGCACGTCCCATCATTCGTATGCTAAATTCAGAATGCATTGACCTTTCAAAAGAAAAGGATACAATCATTGTCGGTATAGTCTAAGGCGTGATTTACGCCTCACTAATGTAAGAAACGCGCTCTGACGGGCGTGCCCATAAAAAAACCACCTTTCCGAATATGGAAAAGTGGTTTTTATTTTTATTAATAAATCCATCAACCAACCTTAAGTCTGAACTTTCTGAAGGCCTTTTCATCTTCGCAGTCCATCTTCTTGATGATGCCCCCAAGTCCGCTGATTTTGTCCTCGAACTTTTCATAGCCTCTCTCGATGAACTCGATGTTTTCTATCGTTGTTATACCTTCAGCAGTAAGGCCTGCAATAACAAGGGCTGCACCCGCACGTAAATCCGATGTGGAAAGTGTAGCGCCTGTAAGGCCCTGTACACCGTCAACAACGGCTGTATTGCCTTCAACCTTTATGGATGCGCCCATGCGGACAAGCTCATCAACATATTTGAAACGATTCTCGAAAATGCCTTCTGTTATAACGCTTGTGCCTTCGGAAAGGGAAAGAAGCGCTACCATCTGCGCCTGCATATCTGTAGGGAAGCCGGGATACGGAAGTGTCTTAATGTGGGTGTTTCCACAGCGTTTGTCTGAGAAAACCCTGACAGCATCATCACATTCTTCAACTCCTACACCAATTTCAACAAGCTTTGCCGTAATTGCTTCAAGATGCTTCGGGATAACGTTCTTAATGAGGACATCACCCTTTGTAGCTGCAGCGGCAACCATAAATGTACCCGCTTCAATCTGGTCCGGAATGATGGAATATGTGCTTCCGTGAAGCTTTTCAACGCCGGTAATTCTGATGACATCCGTGCCGGCGCCCTTAATGTTTGCTCCCATAGAGTTAAGGAAGTTTGCAACATCAACTACATGAGGCTCTTTAGCGGGATTTTCGATGATTGTCTGACCTTCTGCAAGAGCAGAAGCAAGCATGATGTTAATGGTGGCACCTACGCTGGCCATATCAAGGTAGATGTGGCTGCCATGAAGCTCTTTTGCTTCTGCCATAACCATACCATGCTTAATCTCAACAACAGCGCCGAGCTTCTCAAAACCCTTAATGTGCTGGTCGATGGGACGTGGTCCGATGTCACAGCCACCCGGAAGAACAACCTGTGCGCGTTTAAAACGACCAAGAAGGGCACCTATAAGATAATAAGAGCCCCTGATTTTACGAATGTATTCATTATCAACCGCAAGAGGAGAAACACCTTTTGCATTAATCTTTACGGTATGTGTATCTTTTCTGTCGATACGTGCGCCGATTTCCTCCATTGCACGTAATAAAACTTCAATGTCCTTGATGTCAGGGACATTTTTAATGCAGACAGGCTCATCAACCAATGTGGCTGCTGCAAGTATTCCAAGTGCGGAATTCTTAGCTCCGCTTATGGTCACTTCTCCACGAAGCGGGACTCCACCCTTAATAACGTATTGATCCATTTATATCAACTCCCTAATCTCACGAGATAAACAAATAGTATTATTATATACTATGTATCGAAAATTAAACCTTCCCCCTGAAGGCTATGTTTAATAATAATTCATACTTAAGAAATTGTAAAGCATTTTTTAATGATTTTCGGTCTTTCTTTGTCATCAATGGTGTGGTAAAATATGCCATACGGAGGAGTTTATCATGGATTTTATAAGCATTGATGCCCCCGAAGGGGTTGACGCAAAGGCAGTAAGACAAAATCTTAAATTTAAAACAGGCAAGTTCGTTTGGCGCATCAAATTTTCAGCGCCGCTCGACCCTGCCACTGTTAATAATACAAATCTTTACGTAACCGATTCCGATGACCAAAGGCTTAAGACAGGCATCCACTACAACAGCGACACTCACGAAATTGAAGTTGAGCCGTTGGAGCCTTATGCCAAGGACACTTCCTACTTCCTTAACGTTTCAAAGGATGTTATGTCCGTTGGCGGTCAGTCTCTTAAGTCTGCCGTAAAAGTTCCTTTTAAGGTGTGATATCATCACCGGTTATAATCAACGTACAATTTTCTGAAAAGGCTGCTTCGGCAGCCATTTTTAATATCTCAGGAGCATAACGGGCATCAGCTTCAGCTACGGATTTATTTACCGTGTCCACTACATATGCAAACCTTCTGCTTTCTCCCATTCTTCCGGACTCAAGTGTATTTTTAAGCTTATCCGCAGCGTCCATGGAAAGAAGATATTCGGAATCTCTGCAAATATCATATGCAAACCCGAGCAGTTCCTCTGTATCATACTTTGTAAGATGAATTCGGTTGTTCACTATCTCTCTTAAACCGGAAGCATTTCTCAACAAAGCATTGATATTCTTGGAATTATCTTCTAAAAGTACAAGTGTTCCGCTCTTTCTGTCTCCCGAAATACTTGTAAGCACTGCAATGCTTTCCTCACTCAGGCTTCCGGCATTTTCGATAAGGACATTATACTTTTGAAGCATTTCCTTCAGCACTGAAGCATCCGTAGCTTCAGCTCGTCCTGCATCTGTTCTTACTACTTTATCGCTTTTCAATGCGCCCATAAGGAAAAGAAGACGTACAAGACGTGTTCCGAGGCTTGTCCTGCCCGTTCCTTCTTCGCCTGTAATGCATATAAAAAGCTTGTCTCTTTCACTTATTGCAAGGTCCAGACAATTAAAAATCTGGCGTCTGACTCCGGCAATGCGGAAAAAGTTCTTGCAGACGTCTTCTATGCGAATTCGTTTATCGATAATGACTCTCTTAGCCTTTGTTTCTTTTATGTCATCGGGACCAAGGAAAAGCCTTGGTGAAAAAAGCTCAACTGTGTCGGCAGACTCGGCAGGCTTTTCTACTCCAAACTCTTCAGCTCTTTCTTCCGAAGCCTTTTCATCTTCAATCTCCGCCGCTATTTCTTCTTCAGCTTCGATAATAAGCTCCTCGAGCGTTTTTTCTGCGTAAGGTTCTTCGTCCTGAGCAGGCTGCACTTCGTCACCGCCATCATTCACCTGAACCGCTTCTGTTTCGTAAGAGACATCATCTGTATCTGTTATCCATGTTTCTTCCTCAGATTCAGCATCGCTGTCTTCCTCCGCAGGCTCAGCATCGCTGTCTTCTTCCGCAGGCTCAGCATTTTCGCCGATTGCGCTCGCGTGCTCTTCTTCCGCACGTTTTTTACCACGTGCGGTAATTTCCTCGGCACTGATTTCGCCACGATAGTAAGAAAGGAGCGTTTTTGACTTGACCGAAACGGCAGAATCGGGGCTGAAGGTATCAACAATACGCGTCAGCTCCTCAATGCACTCATCACGCATACCGGCCTTGTGATAAGCCTTTGCAAGCTCATAGGACCACTCTTCGGTATAGTCATACTCGTTAAGTTCCTTAAGGATTCCTATAAGCTCCTTGGCAGGCGTCCCTTTCTTCTTTTCTATGCGATACTCAAGGACATTCAAGCCAAAGGTGTCACCGGGTGCAAGATTGGAATACGTTGCGTAATATTCGTCTGCCACGTCGGTTCTTCCGCACTCAAGGCATATCTCTATCATATCGCGGTAAAGCAGCTTGGACGGGCGAATTTTGTATGCCTTTTTAAAAAGTTTGTCCGCGTGGACAAAATCCGCACACTTTCCATATGCTCTTGCGAGAAGCATAATGTCAGAGGCAGATTTCAAAGACCTTTCCTTTATAGACGGAAGGAGGGCAACCGCATTTTCATAGGAGCCCTCTTCCATATATTTTTTCAACTGTTCAAGCTGATCCATGTAGTTACATTTCCTTATAGAATCTAAAAGTATCAAGCATTATTTCAGGTATTTCATCCGCCTCTTTCAAAATAGCATGATGGCGGAGTTCAAGTTCTCTGACTTTCTTCTGGTTTTCACGGTTAAACCTTCCGATAGCATCCGACCATGCCGGCTGGCTTTCAAGTTCTTTTCTCGTAGCAGCGTTGAAAGGACAGTACATTGCAAGAATCTCTCTGGATGGCTTATTAAGCTTCATGCCGCCCGCAGACTCAAACTTAACCCATGCCTCATAGTCCTGAACAAAAACTTCTCTCGCGTTATTTTTGCCTTTAACAAGCTGATTCTTAACCTTCTCCTTCTTTTCGTCGGTAAGGTCATGATTCTTCTTGTAAAACTGTATGTAATCCGAATATTCAGATGTAAGCGACTTAAACTGAATGTTGTTCCATGCTGTTCCCTGCATCGTTCTGCAAAGTTCCCAACGGAAACGGCCAAGTACTCTTATAAGCTGGTCGTCAACAGCACCGTCCATCATAATCGGGAAGAGGAATCTGCCGGCAGAATCACGTTTCTTACAGCTGATTTCCTGCCACATTGCGGAGTTTGTTCCGTATGCCGGGAAAAGAATTATGTCGGGATTAACCTCAAGCATAATAATCTCTTTTTCAATCTTCTTCTCTTTATTGGCGTACATGATTTCTCTTCTGAATACGCCTATATCCAAATCCCTGTACTTATTTACAAGCTGACCCATTCTGTCCTTTGTAATGAGTGCCTTTGCAGGACTTGCTGTCATCTGTTCACTGCAAAGGATAGGCACAAATATACTGGGCTGACCATTTACAACACGGTGGTTCATCTTGAACATATTCATAATTTCGAATTCAAGACGCATTTCCGGATTTTTCAGTCTGCGCTTTTCTTCTTCGTCATCAATATCATGTGTCTTTTTCAGCTCACGAAGAGTATCGCCGTATTCAAGGTCAAATTCATTCTTGGAAGGCTCTCTCTTGCCCGTATATATTGCTGTAAGCCATTCGGGTATTGTAAAAAGATTACAATGATATCTGTGTGTCGTATCAAACTTTAATTTACAAAGCTCAATAGCCTCTTCTTTTGTAACAAGACGCTCATCAACATATCCAAAGTTGAGGAAAAGCTCAACAGGCTTCGGAAGGCTTTCGGCTTCCATGCTCTTCATGAATACATCTTTATAAATCTTGTAGAAGTGTTCAGCCACCTTACGTCGAAGTGCTCTTCCGTCGTCCTCTGTGCTGAATCGGTCTTTAGTATCATAGAAAGCATTAATTGACTGCTCGAATGATTTTGCAATTGTAGGCTCAACGCCGCCAAATGTAAGAATAGTCTTAAGTGAATTCTTGAGAGATCTGTAGAGATCTTCATCACGAGCCTCAGAGTCTTCGTCGCTTTCGACAGCGATTTCTTCACCTGTTGTAAGAGATTCAATCTGCTTGTTGAGTCTGTCACGCTTACACGGACGGGCAGCACCCATATATGTGAGAGCAGCCTCTTCTGCGGAATTGAACACTTTAACAAGCTTATCACACAATGCGACAAGTGACTTGTCCGATCTGCCTGCTTTATCAAGGTCTTTGGAAAGCTTTGCGCAGAGGCTTATGAGGTTCCTTTCGCCATCGTTGTAAAGGTTTGTGTACTGATCATGAATATATTCACCGATTTCCTCGGTAAATGCCAAAAGCTCTATAATGGACACAGAAAGGTTCATAACGTGTTCCATCGTCATTTCCATAGCTCCGCCAAAGAATGCATTCATCGTTGCGGGCGGAACAGCATTCAATTCCATAAAGGAAGCAACCGCTTTTTCGTCAAGGCTTCTCTCTGTAGTGTATTCCGAAAGATGCTGAAGCGCCGGAATTACTTCGGCTGCCATACCTCCGTTACGGCATGCATCCTGATACTTTTCATATCCTTCGCCGATTGTTTTGTAAAGAGTTTTTGCCAGTTCCTGATATTTAGTATGAATCTTATAGATTTCGTTGTATGTTTTTGCAAGCGAGCCTACCACAAGTCCGCGGTAGTCCTTATTGTATGCTTTAAAAACGTCCCTGAGCCCTTCAATATCAGAAACTTCAAAAGGAAAAATAACGGTCTCCTCCGTAGCAACATAATCGCAACTGTATCTTCCTGCCGAAAGATCCTGAACCCCGATAAAACCGCCCTTTGTAATATATGTCATTACAAGGTCTGTTTTGCAGCAGATTCTGCCGCTGATTACGGCACACATACATATAACCTGCTCTTTTTCCGCAAAAACTATTGTGTCTTTCGGTATAACGTTTCTTTCCCCAATTTTTAATGCGTATCCCATTGTAAACCTCCGGTACCGTTATTTATTCTGTTTCTTTCCCCTGTCTTTCAAGCTTCTCTGCTTTGTTTCTGACACGAAGCCCTTTAAAAAAAACTTTTAATATATCTGAACACTCCGTTTCAAGCACTCCCTCTGTCAGTTCAACCTGGTGATTGAATGACGGATTGTTAAGAATATCAAGAACCGATCCCGCGCACCCTGCTTTAGGATTTCGACAGCCCATTATTACTCGTCTCATCCTAGCCTGGACTATCGCTCCTGCACACATCTGACACGGCTCGAGAGTGATGTATATGTCACAGTCCTCAAGCCTCCAGTCACCAATTACTTTGCTTGCCTTTCCGATGGCTGTCAGTTCTGCATGCGCAAGTGTGGTTTTCTGCGTATTACGTTTATTGAATCCGCGTCCTATAACCTTTCCCCCGTAAACAATAACGCAGCCTATCGGGACTTCGCCAAGCTTCTCGGCGCGTTTGGCTTGTTTTATCGCGAGTTTCATGTATTTTTCGTCTTCAGTAAGCTTTTTCATTGTCACCTACAGCAAATAGTAGCATAACTCCTGTTCAACCTTGAACCCGAGCTTTTTATACAGTGTGCAGGCAATTTCATTCCTGCTTCCGACCTGGAGGTAAAGCGGTGCATCCTTGAATGAATTCATAATGCTTCGCATATATTTGTAACCGTTTCCTTTATGACGCTCGCCCTCAGCCACCTCGACCTCATACACATACATGCCGTCTCTGTAAGGCATAAGCTTTGCCTTAAAGATTCCACTCTCTGCGCTGTTCACGATAATGGCATCCTTCTGCTCATTGTCAGTGTCATCGTCTTCAACCCCCATAAGCACAATGCCGGCCTCACGGTCAAATACATCTTTTTCTCCGAATTCCCATTTCATGATGTACTCACTGAAATCAACGTGGAATGCTTTGGCATTGTCGTAGGCGGTATGAATATCAGTGCCTGCCTCCGCAACAAAATGAACGCAGGTGCAATCATTTTTAGCAAGCTTTGCAGCGATATGTTTTGAAACGGAAGTAATTTTGGATGATGCTTTTTTAACATTCATCCTGCCAATATCTCTCAGTTCGGTTTTGACTTCCGCTTCTCCGTTCCCCATGTAATAAACTTGCGATTCAAATCCGATTCCCGAGGCTTTTGCTTCGTCCGCGGATATATTTTCAAATTTCATTGTATCACCCCTAATCAAAGTCGAGTCTGTAGCTCGTTTGCGAACTCTGCCCAACGGGATAAATCAAATTCTTCTCCCCTGGCAGTTTCCTTAAGCCCCAAGGCATTAAGCGTGTCAAGAATGCTCTGTTTGTTAAGCTTTGCGCCCATATCGCCCATAAGCCCGTTAATGAGCGTTTTGCGGCGGTGATTAAAGGATGCATGTATAAGCTCAAACATAAAACTCTCGTCATTAACCGCAACCGGCTTCTCGCCATGCAATGTAAGTCTTATTACTGCAGACGCCACATTTGGCCGCGGCATAAAACAGTTCTGCGGAACATTCGCAACAATATAAGGCTCTGCGTAGTACTGGACTGCCAGCGAAAGTGCACCGTAGTCCTTTGTCCCCGGGCCGGCCTGCATTCTTTCGGCAACTTCGGCCTGCACCATAACCGTAATGTTTTCGATGGGAACGTGTTTCTCGAAAAGTCCCATGATTATAGGCGTTGTAATGTAATATGGCAGGTTTGCGACAACCTTCAGCTTTTTGCCCGGACATTCCTTTGCAACAAGTTCATTCAGGTCAAGCTTTAATATATCTTCGTTAATGATTGTTACGTTGTCATATTTTGCAAGAGTATCGTTTTCAAGAATCGGAATCAGATTGCGATCGATTTCAACCGCTATAACCCGACCTGCACTCTCACATAGGAATTGCGTCATAGTGCCTATTCCCGGACCTATCTCAAGGACAACATCATCCTTTGTAATGCCCGCTGCCGCAATAATTTTTGAAAGCACGTGCTCATCTATCAGGAAGTTCTGACCAAAACGTTTCTGGAAGATGAACTTGTATTTGTTTAATATAAAAATCGTTTCCTGTGGGTTAACGAGATATCCCATAAAATCTCCTTGCATTCTGTTCTGTAATTTCAAGGACTTCATCGTATGTCAGCCCTTTAAGCTCCGCAATTCTTTCCGCAACATATTTGATATATGCGGAATTGTTGCGTTTTCCGCGAAACGGTTCCGGTGCAAGATACGGGCAATCCGTTTCAAGCAAAATCCTGTCAATCGGAGTTTCTTTAACAGTTTCCTGAAGCTTACGTCCGTTCTTAAACGTCACAACACCTCCGACTCCGATATAAAAACCCATTTTGACGTATTCACGGGCAATTTCGGGGCTGTAGGAGAAGCAGTGTATATCAACGTTCGGATGCGGCTTTTCCGCAAAATCCCTGAGAATCTCCATCGTATCTTCGCAAGCATCACGGGAGTGAATAATAATCGGTTTGTTCTTCTCAAGAGCAAGTTCCAACTGCCTTTTGAACCAAAGCTTCTGAACATCTCTTTCCGATGCATCCCAATAATAGTCAAGCCCTATTTCACCGATCGCGACACATTTTTCGTCATCAGCAAGGCGCGAAAGTTCTGCAAAAACCTTTTCATCCATATCTTTAGCATAATCCGGGTGTACGCCTACCGCTGCATAAATAAAATCGTAGTCCTTGGAAAGCTTTACCGAATCATAGCAGCCTCGCACGGAAGCCCCGACATTTACTACATTGCAGACGCCGGCCTCCCTGATGTCACTAAGCATTTCCGCACGGTCTTCATCAAACTTTTCGTCATCGTAATGTGCGTGAGTATCAAAAATCATTTGTCTTATCTCTATTCAAACATTTTTGTGGAAAGGTAATGGTCGCCCGTGTCAGGCAGGAGTGCCACTATTGTCTTCCCCTTATTTTCAGGCCTTTTTGCAAGCTGCATTGCGGCCCACATCGCAGCTCCGCCCGTTATGCCTACGAGAATGCCTTCCTTCGTCCCAATGAGACGGCCTGTCGCATATGCATCCTCATCTGTGACGGTTATTATCTCGTCATATATTGACCGGTCAAGCACCTGAGGAATAAAGTTTGCTCCGATGCCCTGTAAATCATGCTTTCCCGAATAACCTTTGGAAATAAGCGGTGAGCCTGCGGGCTCAACACCAACGACCTTAATGCTATTGTTCTTCTCCTTAAGGTATCTGCCTGTACCTGTAAGTGTCCCGCCTGTGCCGATGCCGGCAACAAAGATATCTACCTCACCCTCTGTGTCGCGCCATATTTCGGGGCCTGTTGTAAGATAGTGTGCCTCCGCATTTGCCGGGTTATTAAACTGGTCGGGAATAAAACTTCCGGGATATTTTTCTGCAAGTTCATTAGCCTTTTCAATAGCGCCCTTCATGCCAAGACTGCCGTCTGTAAGCACAAGCTCTGCGCCATACGCTTTCATAAGCTTCTGACGTTCAACGCTCATGGAATCCGGCATAACTATAATTACGCGATAGCCTCTTGACGTGCCCACTGCAGCGAGCCCGATACCCGTATTTCCACTTGTAGGCTCGATGATTGTTGAACCTTTTGTAAGTTTTCCCTGTGCCTCTGCAACGTCGATCATGTGCAATCCGACTCTGTCCTTTGCGGAGCCTGCGGGATTGAAGGATTCAACCTTACCAAGAAGCGTTGCTTCCACAGAAAAATCCCTTTCGATATTTGTCATTTCAAGCAGCGGAGTATTGCCAATAAGTTCCTCTGCGTGTTTATATATCTTTTTCATTTTATGCCTCTAAATACGTGTATTCAGGGTATATAAACCCAACTTAGTCATAATAACATTTTGGTTATCGTTTTTCAAGTTTACGGCATTCTCTTAATTGTTGTTTAATAGTTGCAGCCAAAGGCTTGACATTTTCATTTCCGGGTGTATACTTTCAGACGAAAATAAACATTGTACGCTAGGGGGGCTTCTGCTGAGAGACCTTTGTCGACCCTTATTACCTGACCCGGATAATGCCGGCGTAGGGAAGCTGATTTTTGAAGATTATCCTCCATGCGTATTTGTATACATGGAGGTTTTTTTATGAAAAGCTCAAAAACAAGAATGCTTACCGAAGGTGCCGCAATGGTTGCAATGGCCTTCATTCTCAGTTATATCCGTCCCTTCAAGTTCCTTCCGTTCGGCGGCTCAATTACACTTCTTTCAATGCTCCCCATTGTCGTATATTCAATAAAATACGGCGTCGGGCGCGGGCTTGTCGTTTCATTTGTTTATTCCCTTCTCCAGCTTTTCCAGGGAATCTCCGAAGGACTTCTCGGATGGGGCTTAACCGGTTTTATCCTTGGTGTATGCATGTTCTGCGATTACATCGGGGCTTTCTCGGTTCTTGGTTTTGCAGGCATCTTCCGTAATTACCGTTTTCCCCACAAACGTAAAAAAGAAGAAACATCCGGCAGCAAAATGCCCGGCTATCTTGCGGGCATAGCTCTTGTAATAACCTGTCGTTTTCTTTTCCACTTTGTAAGCGGCTTCGCTATATGGAAATCCGCAGGTGAACTTTGGGAAGGTCTTACGATTGCAAGCCCTGTTCTTTACAGCCTTATATACAATGGTTTGTATATGATTCCCGAACTTATTTTTACGTTGCTTGCCGCCTTCTTCCTTTTCCTTTCACCTCAGATGAAACGCGTTCTGAGCGAAGCAGAATAATAATTTCCACCAAAAATGTCCACTACACCCCGTCCCTAGTGGGCAAAAAAACGGCTCTGTATGCTTTGGGCAAACAGAGCCGTTTTTTATTTAAGTTTAACTACCGAATCGCCGTAAACCATCGAACATGGAATCCATGCTTTCATTTGTTCCGGCTGCCACTCAGGATTATTAATGATATTTATCATCGTTTCAGCAGACTTGCGACCGATTTCAGCCAGTGGAAGTGCATTTGTCGTGATTCTCGGGAACATATATGCGGAATAGTCCATGTTATCGAAGCCTACAACAGAGATATCTTTTCCGATTTCAAGATTTTGTGAGTGCAGGTAATCATATACACCTGCTGCCATCTGGTCATTCATACACCATATAGCCGTCGCTCCGGTTTTCAAAAGGTCCGGGGCTTTTTCATAGCCCGAGTCTCTTTGCCATGTTCCATGGAACGTTCCCTTGGGGTTATAGGGAATGCCGGCCTCAAAAAGGGCTTTTTGGAAGCCAGCAAGGCGCTTTACCGTATGTAAATTATTTTCAACACCTGTGAGAATCGCAATATCCTTGTGACCCATACTCAGGAGATATTTTCCGATGTCATAGCCTCCCTTTTCATCATCAATAAGAACTGACGGGAAGCGGTTTCCTTCATTTGCAGCATATGCCATAACTGTAGGAACTTTGTAATCTTTTGGGAAGCAACGTATTACTCTTCCGTGACCGGCAACATAAATAATGCCGTCAACTTTAATAGATTCAGATTCGTAAAGGGCAGGATACATGAAGCTTTTAAGCATTTCCTCATTTTCAAACCATGTATCCTTCCAACGGTCGTACATTCGAAGATTAAAGAGAATCGTTCTGTAACCCTTTTCTTCACAATATGCCATTATTGCAACAACAATAGGAGGCGTTGTGAACTGGTTAAGGTCTTCAACAACTATACTGATAACATTGGATTTGTTCTTACGCATGCTGGACGCAAAATAGTTTGGTGTATAGCCCGTTTCCTCGACTACAGCCAAAACGCGTTTTTTCGTCTCTTCGCTTACTTTTTTCTTACCGTTCAGAATGTTCGACACCGTACTCGGTGATACACCGCACATCTTCGCGATTTCTTTTACTGTTATCATTCCCATTACCTTTATTGCCCCCGAAAAAAATCTTCGCGAGACATTATAACATCTATGTTTAAGAAAAGATACTGCAAGTATCACAACATTTTAGTATGTGATCAAACTCGCGACAGCTTCGCTTGTCGCTCGTTATAAAAACCGCTGCTCTTGCAGCTTACGATTTTATATATTGTTTTTTAATAATCATCATCTTTTCGCTTACGCTCAAAAATAATAATATTCAAAAATCGGGCGCTGCGCTCAAACGCACAGCGCCCGAAAAACACATAGAGATTGTTATGAAAGCTTATTTAGCTGCATTCTTAGCATCAAGTTCAACCTGGTAAACTCTCTTGTTCCAAGCCATAAGATCCTGGAATCCGAGACCGTCGAGGTCCTTTGCCATCTTATCCCACATAGCGTCGAACTCAGCGTCGTCCTTAGCATAAATCATCTGCCATGAAGCGTCGCATACGCACTCGTTACACTGGTTACGAATGACTTCCATCTCAGGTGTATAAGCTTCAAGAGCTACAGAGATGTTAGGAGAAACAACGAGCTTGTTGTTCTTCTTTAAGTAGTCAACAGGGTTCTCAGCGTTGTATTTTGCTCTCCAATCCTTAACCATCTGAGTATCTGTAGCCTCTTTGTATGTTGACCAAAGAGCCTTAGCATATGTCTCGCCTGTAAGAGGATTGATGTTGTTAGCACCAACGATCCACTGGTTGATCATGTTGTTACCATCGTTGTAACCTGCTCCGCCGTACTCTTCAGGAACGGGTGTGTTAGCTGAAAGAGCATCATCGTTCATAGAGTAAAGTCTTCCGTCGTCACCCTTGTAGTAGTTGAAGTTTTCGATACCAACGTGCTGGAACATACATCCTTCGGGTGATGCATACCACTCAAGGAATTCCATAATTCTCTGGTACTTAGCGTCATCAACGCCTGAACCGATTGCAAATACACGGCCTGATCCGTAGTAAGCATCAGCATCAGCATAGTAAACCTGATCTGTGATCGGGATAACTCTGTGTGCCTTACCATCCTGCATATGACCTACTGACCAGAAGCCTGTCTGCCATGAATACCACTCAAGGTAAACCTGACCTGCACCCATCTTAGCACATGCTGTATTCCAGTCCTGTGTAGCGGAGTCGGGGTCAACGATACCTGCTCTCTGAGCGTTATTTAAGAACTTAAGGATCTTGTAGTAAGAACCGGACTTATCTGTAAGAGGAATAAATGTTCCGTCGGGCTTAAGGATAACGGACTCTTTAATCTTCTCGCCGTACCATGTTGTGAGCTGAACAACGTTAGCAATACCAAGCATCTGGTCGCCGCCGTCCCAGTCCTTCCAAAGAGAAAGGCCATAGCACTTGTCGCCTGCATCGTTTGTAGGAGCGAGTTCCATCATCTTCTTAAGTGTATCTACAAGGCCATCAAGGTCCTTAATTTCAGGAGCGCCGATACCTGTGTAGAGGTCCCAACGAAGACGAGGTGATGAGTAAATGTCTTCTGCTGTAACATCTGTAGGGGATGTGAGCATCATTTCTGTAGGGATACCATAAAGCTTGCCTGCGTAATCGCTGTTGAGGTTGTCAATAGCTTTCTTGAACTGAGCAAGGTTCTCTCCCTTGTAGATTGTATCGGAGATGTCCTTAATAAGACCTGCTTCGATACACTGCTGCCACTGTGTCTTCTCGAGAAGGAGGAGATCACCGAGGTTGCCTTCTGCTGTACGTGTCTGGTACAGAGCATCGCCGCCTACCTGAGGAGCGATAATGTTGAGCTCGATGTTGAATCTGTCTTTGATAACCTTAGCGAACCAACCTGTCTGCATACCCTGATAGTTTGCAGCAACGTCGAACACTTCGATTACCATTGTTTCTGAATTCTCTTTCTTACCACAGCCTGCAAAAAGCGTAATGGTCATGGCAGCTACGAGAATCATGGAAACGAGTCTCTTGATTTTCATAAATTTCCTCTCTTTCCGCGTTTTCACGCATATACATTGCTATTACCAGCCCTTTGGGCGGATAATCAACCTTTAACGGCACCAATCATGATGCCCTTTGTGAAGTACCTCTGGAAGAACGGGTACACAAGAATGATAGGAATAACTACAACCATTGTAACAGTCATACGAACAGATGTCTGATTCTGTGATGTTGCAAGTGAAGCGGCAATCGAAGAAGCGTTAGCCGTACTTGAAATCAGCGATTTCAATGAACTTGCGGACTGAATGTATCTGTACAGTGTGAACTGCAATGTATTAAGTTTATCGTTTGTAACGAAGAGAAGCGTATCCTGGAAGGAGTTCCACTGTGCAACAGCTGCAAAGATGGCTATTGTTGCAAGGATAGGCTTGATGACGGGAATCATAATCCTGAAGAATACCGTCAGTGTTCCTGCTCCGTCTATTTCAGCTGCTTCCTGAAGTTCCATCGGAACTGACTCTACATATGTTTTGCAAAGCAGGATGTAGAAGGGTTGAATAATAACGGGAAGGATGTATACCCAAAAGTTATTTCTGAGTCCGATGTTTGAGTAAATAATGTACTGAGGAATAATACCGGGTGTAAGGTACATTGTTGCCATTACGAGCTTACGCCATACCGGCCCGAGCCAAAGTGTTTTTCTTGTAAACATGTAGCCGAGGAACGCTGCAACAACTACGGTAAGCACTGTTCCTATAAGTGTTCTTTCAACAGAAACTCTTGCTGCTGTCAACAGTCCTTTTAACTGGAAAACCTGTACATAGTTCGTGAAGTGAACTTCCATGGGGTAAAGAATTACTTTACCTCTCTGGCTCAAATCATTATTACTTATGGAGTTGATTGCAATGTAGTAGAAAGGATAAACACACACAAATGCAAAGAAGGAATAAACTACATAAGTGATGAAATTAATAACGTGGTCACTGAACGAAGTTCTAATTTTTGTATGTTTTTTCGCCATGATGACCTCCTTAGATGTATCCTTCGCCTCTGACAAGCTTGGAAAGTTTGTTTGTCAGGAAGAGGAGAACGATGCTGACTAAACTCTTCAGCATACTGATAGCAACAGAGTAGGAATATCCGCCCGAACCCATTGCAAGTCTGTATACGTAGAGGTCAAGAACCTGGATATACTCCTTATTAAAGGAGTTTTCAAACATGTAATACTGCTCCATTCCGTTTGAAAGGAAGCTTGCAATATTCATCATAACAATTACGAAGTATGTCGGAAGTATGCTCGGTATGGTGACATGTCTGATGATCTTCATACGTGAAGCGCCATCAACCTTTGCAGCTTCTACAAGCTGTTCATCAATACCACTGATGGCAGCGAGGTACATGATTGCTGCCCATCCTGCATTTTTCCATGTGAGCCAGAGCCACATTTTAAACCAGATATGATCTCCGGACTGCAGGAAGTTTACAGGATTCTCGAGGAGGCCAAGCTCATGTCCGATCACACTGATGGGCCCCGTGGAGTTGAATACACAGAAAGCGATGGCATAAACGAGAACCCAGCTTATGAAGTTCGGAAGCGTGGTAACTGTCTGAACAAACTTTCTGAAGGGCTTACATTTGATTTCATTAAGGAATACCGCAAAGAACATCGGGAACCATGAGAAGAGGAGGCTGATTCCGCTCATTGCAAATGTATTTCTTAATACACCGAGTACCTTCTTGAGTTTTACTTCCGTGCTGACCATTTCAACGAAGTGCTGAAAACCGACAAAGTCATCCAATGACAGCGGCTTCGGTGGTCTGTAACTGAAGAATGCATAAATCCATCCGTAGAGAGGAAAATATGCGAAAACAAAAACCAGAATCAAAAACGGAAGAATCATAAGGAACTCTTTGTATCCTCTGATTTTTCTGTAATCTTTTACTTTTGTTACGGCTGCTTCTTTTGCCATAGCATCCCCCTGTCTGTCAAAAAAACAAGTAAATCGTTTTACCTTTGTTATTATCCTATAACCGTTTGTGCAATACGTCAAGTATTTTTTTACATTTTGTTCATATTTTGTTTATTGTGCACAAAAAAAGTGTCACGCAAACGTTTTCGTGACCCGGAAAAATGTAAAATCCGACTTTTTAGTAAATCGGTTGACAAGGAATTCGCATTCGAGCTATTTCTTGACATAACGTAAAAAAGCAAGTATAATACGCACTCGAGGCTCCGGCCTCACGAAGCGGAAGCTCTTGAACCGTGTCAGGTCAGGAATGAAGCAGCACTAAGGGATGCCTTTCGTATGTCGTGAGTAAACCGGGGTCTCCTTGTTTTTTGTTGTAAACGAAGTTGTAGCAATCACGCTTTTTAATAACACCACCACCTGATTCGGACTCGAGATTTAGGCATAAAACGGTAATTATACGCTTCTGTACCTAATTCCTGCCGCGGATTAGGCACAACCGCGCATTTATTCGCTTCTGTACCTAATTCCTGCCGCGGATTAGGCACAAACGCACAATTATTCGTCTCTGTACCTAATTTCTGCCCGGGGTTAGGTACAAGATGGCAATTATACGCTTTTGTACCTAATTCCTGCCGCGAGTTAGGTATAAAACAGCAAATATACGCTTCTATACCTAATTCCTGCCGCGGGTTAGGTATAAAAAAGCAAATATACGCTTCTGTACCTAATTCCTGCCGCGGGTTAGGCACAACCGCGCAATTATTCGCCTCTGTACCTAATTTCTGTCATGGGTTAGGCATAAGATGGCAATTATTCGCTTTTGGACCTAAAGGAGACATATTTTTAGGTATAAAATTGCAAAAACAATTATCTATACCTAATTCTCGCCACCAGTTACACATAATCAACTGATGCGCCCGCAAAGTGCGCAGCGTAGTTGAACTTCGTAAATATAGGGCACCTCCGCATTGGCGGGGTGCCCTATATTTCCTCAGTCATCGTTAGCCCAGCCAAGCCGCCGGGTGCCCTTACGCAGGCGCCACGGCAAAGCCGTGGGCGTAATAACAAAAGCCCCCGCTGGCGGGAGTAACTTCTCTGCGCTCCTATTACCAAAAAGATGGTATGAGGCGCAGCGAAGTTACTTCCGCAGCGGAGGGCTTTTTGTTATTGCGTTCACTGCGTTCGCGCCTGTGTAAGGACACCCGGCGGCTTGGCATTCGCCTTATGCGTTGAACATGATTTTTTCTGATTCGAAGGCTTTCTTTACTCCGAAGGTTGCTATTACTGCGAGGGCAAGGCTACCGAGGCAGGTGTAGAGGAGCTGCATGCCTGTGAGGGCGTTGACCGTTATGTTCTGAATTGCTACTGCGCTACCATATACAGGGATAAGGAACATAACATCTGCGGGTGTTCTGCTGCCTGTAAACATCGTAATCATGCCGAGTACGATAACTACAATGTAAAGGGGCGAGATGAAGGAGCTTGCCTGTTTTGTATCCTTTGCGAGGATTGCAAAGAAGCTTACGATGGCAACGAATGCATATACAAGGAGAATCATGATTACTGCCATGCTTAAAAGCTGTGTAATGGAGAAGCTTACTGTTCCGCTGCCTTCTGCGCCGTCAATTTCGTATATAGTGCTTGAGAGGCTTCCTGTTGAGAAGATGCTGGATATCGCATACACGATAGCTGAAAGGGATGCAAGGATTGAAAGACCTGCAAGCTTACCGAATGCGAGTTCCGAACGTTTAATCGGGGAAAGAAGAAGGCTTGCAAGTGTGCCTCTTTCTTTTTCGCCGGCAACAGCATCTACACAAATGCTCATTGCACTTGCGAAGAGCATCATAATTACGAGGTAAGGAAGCATCATTGAAAGGAACTGGCCGTTGGCTTTGGCTTCATTTACGATAGCCACGTCTGTTTCCTCGAAAACTGTAAGTAAGTCAAGGTCTCCGAAACGTTCGCTCTGAAGAGATGTTCTGTAAGGCTCAAGCACAAGTGCAGAAAATACGCTTTTTGCCTGGCTGGAATAATTCTCTGCAGTGTTTGCATAAACCGTAATATTCGGAATCTTGTCGCCGGTTGTTGAATAAGCATCGAACTCTTCATCGAACTTTTCATCAAATACAACGAACAGATCGATGTCTCCGCTGAGAATCTGGTCCTTAATTCCTTCTATTGTTGCTTCGGGAGCATCTGATTTGATGTATTCCAAGTCAACAAGCTGATCGTAGCCGGTTGCGGCCATAATTTGTTTTGCGTCATCGGGAACGTTCTGCATACGGACGATTCCGCGGTGTTCCTCGATGTCGTTTGTCATTGCCTTTGCAGCCACGCCGATAAGGCTGTACATACCAAACATAATAATGATGGGAAGGATGAAAAGGCTGATTATCATACTCTTGTCCTTAAATACACGGGCAAGCTCTTTTTTCATAATTAACATTGCATTTTTCATTATCTCTTACCTCCGATCTTCTTGGGATCAAATTCTTCTTCCTTGTGATGTTCCTTGTAAAGGACGAAGAATGCGTCTTCAAGGTCTGATGCATTGGTATTTGCAATGATTTCCTGCAATGTGCCTTCGATTACTTTGCGGCCATCAATAATGATGCCTATTGTATCGCAGAGCTTTTCAGCTTCGGACATAATGTGCGTTGAAATGATGATGGTCTTTCCTTCATCACGAAGCTTCTTTAAAAGGTCCGTTACGCTTCTTGCGGTAACAACGTCAAGTCCGCTTGTAGGCTCATCGAAGATGACAACCTTCGGATCGTGTACGAGGGAAACGGCAATTGCGGCCTTCTGCTTCATACCTGTCGATAGTTCCTGCATCTTTTTATCCTGAAATTCGATAATTCCGAAGTATGAGAAGAGTTCATCACGTCTCTTGTTGATTTCCTCGTCCGTCATGCCATGCGCGTGACCAAAGAACTCGAAGAGATATTTGGGTGTAAAGAACGGATCGAGCTTAATCTCGTTTGTAAGGAAGCAAAGATCCTGTCTTACTGCTTCGCCTTCTTTAACGGTATCGTGACCATTAACCGTTGCACTTCCCTCTGATGGTGTAAGAAGTGTTGCGATGCATCTTAATGTCGTCGTTTTTCCTGCGCCGTTAGGACCTAAAAGGCCATATATCTGACCTTCCTTAGCTGTGAAAGAAATGTCGTTTGCAGCCTTCTTAACCGCATCATTGGTTTTCATCTGCATCATCTTTTTCTTACTGAGTTTGTAAACCTTCGTAAGATTTGTTACCTGGATCATTTGAGGTGCCTCCTTTAATAATCTTTCTTATCTGGGAACAAAATACACCCATCTTAACATTTTGTCAACTATATTTTACATAAAGGATGTAAAACTTTACACTTCATTAACAGAAGCCTATGCTTTTCCTTTGCATATTATGTGTATTATAGCAATTATTATCACGGTGATAAAGGTGTTTCGTAAAGCAATAGGTGCCTTTAATGCGTCGCTGTAGCAAATTCATCGTTATTTCGTATATGTTCAAAGAATAATATCAAAAACGGCATATGTCATTTTTCATAACATATGCCGGATTATATTTTGTCCACCACACCCCGTCCCCGGTGGACATTTGCTATTCTCTTGTGACGGCTTCGCCTTCGCAGCCGTTAATTGTGACGTTATCGAGATTTACGGTTTCAACGTTATGGAAGATAAGACCGCGTTTATGGCAGATTTCCGCATCGGTCATCATTGCGCAGGCTCCTTCGCCCGCATCTTCTTTCATTGTGAAGGATACATTTTGAATGTTGACTTCTTTAATGGGCATTTCGGGAAGTCCGTAAAAGAACCCGGCTGCCCACTCGCAATCGGTACATGTCATATCTCGGAAAGTAAATTTGCCAAGAAATGGGGTTCTGTCATCAACAGGAAGTTTTTCTTTGCTCCATACATACTCCGTTTTTCCGTCCGGATCACAATAATAAAACATATTGATAACAAGAGGTGTAAGGACATTATCCATTCGGATGTTTGAAAATTCAACACCATCAATTACCGCATATTTGCCGCGTCCGCGTCTTGTCTTAATTCTGAGGCCGCGGTCGGTATGAAGGAAATAACACTGGCTGACAGAAAGATTCTTCACGCCACCGGACATCTCACTTCCGAGTACAACTCCGCCATGTGCATATTCCATAAGGCAGTTTCTTACAAGATGATGGTCTGCGGGAGTCTTATATTTCATTCCGAGTGCCATTTTGCCGGATTTTATCGCAATAGCATCGTCACCAACGGAAAAATGTACTCCGATAAAACGGACATCATCGCATGCCTCCGGGTCCGCGCCGTCTGTATTCGGGCTGTTTGCCGGATTTTTTACGTTCATGTCAAGAAAGCTTACGTGCTTTGAAAAAAACGGATGAAGAGTCCAGGACGGTGAGTTCTGAACAGTCACACCATGAAAAAGAATGTTGTCACAACGGTTCAGGAAAAGAAGCTTCGGGCGCGCCGCATCCTTTCTTTTCGGATTATCCCACCATGTGGAATTCTCGGCATTTGCGTCGATTATTCCTTTTCCGACAACAGACACATTCGAAAGAAAATGTCCGCTTATAAAGCTCTGATGACAATCGAAAGCCTCCCCCTCCCACGAGGAAAGCTCCGTAACTTCTCCGGTCACGGGATCTATATAGTATGCGGGAACAATAGGAAACAGGCTTTCCTCCGTAACGCCGATAAGTGTTGCACCTTCGCATATTTCAAGGGTCATATTGCTCTTAAGCGTAAGCGGACCGGTAAGATATGTTCCGTTTTCCACCTTTACGCGTCCGTCAACAGGGCAAGTATTAATGGCATTTTGCAATGCAGTTGTATCGTTCGTACAACCGTCACCGACAGCACCAAATCCACGTACAGACAAGCATCCGCTTTCCTGTTTTGTTTTAAAAGACTCTGTATGCCCGTCAATGCAGAAGGTATATTCGGTTCCGGGCAATAAATCAAAGAACGAGAAGACATTAGTCTTCACGTTCTTTAAATATGTTTCATTATTCAGAGTTACGTCATAAGAGTGCCCACTGAAATAAGGCTCGTCATTTACAAGCTCAAAGCAGGCAGATACAGAAGTAATACAAAGTTCTCTTATAAAGGTCTCCTTGTTCATCATTATGATTCTTCCTGTTCTTCTTTCTTAACGGATGCACAGAATTCACGAGGCGCTATTCCGTACTCAGTGGTAAATGTTCTGTAAAATCCCGCATAATCGGAGAAACCGCACTGCTTGTATATTTCACGGGGTTTTCCGCCTACCGCAAGCATTCGGCGCGCTATCTGTATGCGCTTTTTCTGGATGTAGTGGTATACGCCCGTACCCATTTTTCTGCGGAACTCGTGGCTAAGGTGATATTTGCTGACATACATTTTATCGGCAAGGTCCTCAAGAGAAAGCTGTTCGCCGTAATGAACATTAATGTAATCGATAACACGAGTAACAAGAGTGCTTGTATATTCGCCCTCTTCCTCTGTTTCGGATTCCTCCTCCACAAGTCGGTTCAGCATAACCATAAGCTGAGCAATAAGGCTTGTCTGCATAATATCGCCACCATAATCCTCATTATCGGATTCGCGGTATATATCATCCATGAGCTTCCGTATCTCATTTTTATATTCAATTGGTACACGGAGCTGATTTGTATATTTAGGTCTCGTCTGATCAAGACATCTTGCAAGATTCGTTGTTGTAGTCGACATACGGTCAACCATGTCGGTATCAACCCAAAGAACGTATCTTTCATAAGGGTCAGCATCTTTACGAATAAAGACCTGATGCAGTTCCTTGGGATTAATTAAAAGGACATCACCGGGACGAACGTGATAAACCCTGCCTTCGATGGAGTAGGTTACATCGCCCGAAACGAGGAAATATATCTCATAGAAGTCATGATGATGCAACTCAACATCCTGGAGATACGTGTCCCTCTTATGCTGGATTTCAAAATCCTTTCGGCACATTACCTGTCTTGGGTTGTAGGTTTGAAGCTTTGTAGCCATCTTTCCTCCGCCGGCCTGTCTGGTTCATTTTTCAGCAACAAAAACAATGTAAACAGCAAGTCTCACAATTGCATTTTAGCAAATGAAGTATATACTGAAGCTAATAACACACAAGGAGCCTGTTATGGACAGCCT
Source organism: Lachnospiraceae bacterium (assembly GCA_045629005.1). Taxonomy (GTDB): domain Bacteria; phylum Bacillota; class Clostridia; order Lachnospirales; family Lachnospiraceae; genus RGIG3528. The sequence continues at coordinate 11,442 of JAZQQJ010000026.1, read as the reverse complement.
TATTTTCGCCTTCAATGCCATCATGCCAATCATTCTTTTAATAGTGCTTGGTTATATTCTTACAAAAGCAGGATTTCTCACAGACGAATTTCTGAAAATCGGAAATAAGTTTGTTTTTAATGTTGCGCTTCCCGTTTTGCTATTTATCAATGTATATACTATTGATTCCCTTGAAGACATAGACCTTACGCTTGTGCTTTACGCTGTTGTGTGCGTTGCTGTCATGTTCATAATAGGTCTCGTCATAGTAAAATTATTCGTTCCGGATGTGAAACAGAAGGGTGTCATTCTTCAGTGCTGCTTCCGTTCAAACTATGCAATAATAGGAATTCCGCTTGCAGAATCGCTCGGCGGTCCTGAAGCCCGTGGTGCAGCTGCGGTCCTCTCCGCTTTTTCCATCCCGATGTTTAACATTCTTGCGGTTATTGCCCTTGCGTTATTTATTCCGGGAGAAGGAGGCGAATCAGAAGAAAGCGTATCCGTCAAAGCCCGTCTCAAAAACGTAACCTTGAACGTCCTTAAGAACCCGCTTATTATCGGCGTGGTTGCCGGCCTCGCCGCACTTGGAATAAGAAGTCTCATTCCGTTAAACGAATCAGGTGCTCCGATATTCTCACTTTTAGGATCGCTCCCGTTTCTGTACAGCCCGATGAAAAGTCTCTCTTCCGTAGCAACTCCGCTTGCTCTCGTAGTTCTTGGCGGAAGGTTTGATTTTAAAACAACATCGGATTCAAAACGTGAAATCGTACTTGGTACGCTTATACGAATAATCCTTGTTCCCGCCGTATGTCTTTCGGGGGCGGTTATTCTTTCCAAATACACGTCATTGCTGAATTTTGACAAAAGCGTTTACCCTTCGCTAATTGCACTGTTCGGAACGCCCGTAGCTGTTTCTTCCGCAATTATGGCCGAACAGATGAAAAACGACGGAAAGCTTGCTGCTCAACTCGTTGTATGGACGTCTTTATGTTCTATACTTTCAATCTTTATTGAAATCGTAATAATCAGAAATCTGGGCCTATTATAAGAGCTCTTTGCATCGGTGAAAGCCGATGCTTTTTTTAGTTTTAAAAACTTTATTCTTCACCCGGGTCATGCTTATGTTTTTTTGTAACAATCGACTTCACAAGAAGACATGCTCCGTCAAGCAGGAAGAAAAAGACACCGTAGAGAATAGGCTCGGATTTAAGCCATACCATACCTTCTTCCACAAATCCCTTTCGCTGTGCAAAAAGATTTATTGCGTTATATATGTATGCAACTCCGATTGAAATAACAAGGTAATAAAGAATGTTGCAAAAGAATGTGTAGAACTTCTTTTGCGGAAACATCATATACGGATCGTATATGGATTTATCCGTTCTCATAAAACGGAAGATGTTGTTTATCAGGATGTCATTTACCATTCCGTGAACTATGCCAAGGACCAGGACAAGATCAAACTGGTTTGCACTGTCAAGTGCCCCGAGGCCCATTCCTACAAGATAGAAAACACAGCCTGCGAACCACCACTTGATAAAAACTGCCTTTACGGGCACGGGAATAAGCGCAAGTCGGTCTATTCTGTAAGGATCCGGTTGTGTCTCTTTTTTATTACTCATCCTCGGCAATTACCTCATCATCATCTTCATCATCCGCAAATTCGCTGTCCTTAACAGCTGTATTGATTTTGTTAAGAAGCTTTCCATATACCGGCTTCAAAACGCAAAGCAGAATTGCAACAATAAGAGAAATAATGTGGTTTCTAAGATCGATAAGTGCCTGGTTCAAAGCAGGCCTTTCTTCTGCACCAGCAGCCTTTATAGCTTCGATTCTGTCAGCGATAGAACCATATGAAAGTACATCCGAAGCCAAAAGGAAGACGAGAATAAGCATGCATAAAACAAACATTACATAGTTTGTTCCTTTTCTCGTATGAACACTGAGATATGTAAAAATCGAAAGAATCGAAAACAGTGTTGTTGTGAACACAAGGATTGCAACCCAGAAATCGGTTGCATAAATGGATGCATTAGAATAATTTGAAAGCTTGAAGGTATAAATCATGCATGCGATTATAATTGCCAGAAGCGGCAGAATCTGCGGATTTCTCTTGAGGCCAACAAGCTTTTTACGGAAAAATTCTTTTATTTTTGCTCCAAAGGACATTGTTCTCTCCTTATGTTACCGTTTATTTTGTCTTGATAACGTTTGTTGTTTCTTTATCGAAAAGGTGAATCTTCTCACTTCTGAAGCCAATCTCCAGAACATCATCCTTCTTGTATTCACACCATTCTTTAAACTTACATGTAAGCTTCTTTTTATTAACATAACCATGAACAAGCGTATTCTGTCCAAGGTTTTCATTGAGGTTAACCACAAGCTTTATGTCGCCGCCCACAACAATATCTTCGGGGCGGATTCCAAGGACAACCTCCCTGCCTTCGTATGCTTCAAGGCATCCGCTGTACTGTTCGGGCGCAGGAATATCAAGATAATCATTAACAAGTCTACCGCCCTGAACCTTCACATCGATGAAATTCATCGGGGGAAGTCCGATAAAGCTTGCTACGAAAAGATTTGCAGGATTGTCGTAAAGCTCAATGGGCGTTCCGATCTGCTGAACATAGCCGTTGCTCATACACACAATGCGGTCTGCAAGAGTAAGTGCTTCCGTCTGGTCATGCGTAACATAAATCATTGTAGATTTAAGTTTGTCATGAAGTAGCATAAGCTCTCGTCTCATAGAGCCTCTGAGCTTTGCATCAAGGTTTGAAAGCGGCTCATCAAAAAGAAAAACCTTCGGTTCACGCACTATGGCGCGTCCTACCGCAACACGCTGACGCTGACCGCCTGAAAGCTGTCCCGGCTTCTTATTGAGCTGGTCGCGAAGGCCGAGAATATCTGCTGCTTCCATAACCTTTGCATGAATAACATTTCTGTCCTCATGACGAAGTACAAGTGAAAATGCCATGTTTTCATAAACGGTCATGTGCGCATACAGAGCATAGTTCTGAAAAACCATTGCGATATCTCTGTCCTTCGGTGCCATGTTTGTAACATCTTTTCCATCGATAAGAAGCTTTCCCTTGGAAATCTCTTCCAAACCGGCTACCATACGAAGCGTTGTTGACTTCCCGCATCCTGAAGGTCCGACAAGAACAATAAACTCTCCGTCATTAACATCGAGATTGAAGTCAAATACAGCCTGAACTCCGTTCGGATATATTTTGTTGATGTTCTGTAAACTTAAGTTTGCCATTCTAAACTCCCATGAGTTCTTATTTTGCCTGCTTTTCTGCTGCTTCTGCCTTAATGAAGCGGTTCAGAAGTGTGCATCTTATAAACGAATTAATTGCTGCCGCAAAAACACATATTGCCGAAATTATAAGGCATATTGTAACTGTTCTGTAATGTGAAGCAGTAATGTATTCGAATTCCATCATCGTTTTAGGGAAATTCGGAATTCTGACAAGCTGTATTATTCCCATAATCACAGGTGCTACAGCCCATTTTATATGATATGTTTTAAGTTCCTCACCAACATAAAAAGCAAAAAGCATAAAGAGAATATTGACGATAATATCTATTCCAATCAGGTAATACTTAAAGCCTGACTGGCCTGTAACAGCTGTAAGATAGCTGTTTGAATATATAATCATAAACTGGACAATGTCCGCAATCAGCGCAAACATGCAAAGCCAGAAAGAAAGCGTGTCGTTCTTGTATCGCATACGTTCAACGTTTATTTTCATTGACGAGCCTCCTTTTCTGCCTCAAATGCACGAATTGCTGCCTTTTCGCGCGACATCCAGGATATTTTCCAAATCACATTTGAAACTGTCAGCACCGCAGCTAAAATACCTACTGCAGAAATGACCATTGCCGCATCAAACCAGAATGTTGATGTATTCATAACAAAATCATTCGGGAACATATCAACCCACATCTTCCAACCTTCAAAATCAACGGTTGTAAGGAACTGCTCCTTATGAACAGATGCATTTGAAAATACATAAAAACTCAATGACACACTTCCTGCAACATAAATCGCTGAGGAAATGTAATTCGAAATATAATACTTTCTTCTCTTATTGTTGAGTGTCATAAAGCAAAAGCCTGAAATAAGAAGAAGTATAACGGCATACAGCACTTCAGCTCTATTAAAATCCTGCACGTCATAATAAATCCGGCTTCCCTCAACATACATGAAACTCGTCGGATCGATAAAATAATACAGGGTATAAAGATTTGTCGAATATCCGAGCCCGAGCACAAAGAAAAGAGCTCCTGTAATCAGCCCAAATACGGTTATAATCTTTTGATATATCATCTGAAGTGACATAAAGCCTCCAAAACACATCATTTTCTCGCTAAGCTCAAAAACAATGATATAAATTTGCCCCCCCGGGAGCAAAAGCTCCCGGGAAAGCGAAAGTTTTTAAAATTATAACATTACTCAGCGCTTGCTGCGTCAGCTGCTGCCTTCTTGTTGAGGGCTTCTTCGAAGCCATACTTGATGGCATCTACAAATACTGAATATTCATTCTTAGTCTTTGAGAAGTAGCTTGAAAGGTTAGCACACTTCTCGGAAAGAACTGCGTTTTCAGAAGCTGTTGTAGCAAATGTTGTAGGAATGATGCGATAGAAAGGTGTTGTGCAATCTGCTTCATTAACCTGTACATGCTCAATTACACCGTAAAGGAGTGCATTGTTAATGAGAACAAGGCCGTTCTTACCTGTTTCTGTTGTACACTGATATTCCATACCCTGCTGCTTGATGTAACCAATCGGGAATGTAGCTCCGAGGTACTCACGGTAGTAGTTGGTGTAGTTGCCGCCTGCAAGTGTTGCAAGCTCGTTGAGAGCTGCTGCAGAGAGCTTCGGAACCTGTGTGCCCTGGTAATCGATTGTAACAACCTTACCTGAAGCATCATGCTCAACCCATGCATCGGGACCATAAGACATTGTCTGGTTGCCTTCTGTTGAGTACATGTAATCGAAAAGTGCAAGAGCCTTGGCAAGCTTGTTGGCATCCTTAGCACACTCTGTTGTGATTACCCATCCTTCTGTCTTAACGGATCTCCAGGACTCTGTGAATCTTGTGAGCTTGTAGCCGTTAACATCTGTTGCCCAAAGAGCTACAGGGTTGATGATGGACTGAAGCTTGAAGCCGGGAACCTTAACTGTATCGTTGTAAGCTGTCTGTGTCTGTACATAGTCATAAAGACCAAAGCCAAGGTTATCCTTGTACATTGTGTCGTAAACCTTTGTACCTGATGCACCGCCTGCGCCTTCAAGATCGAAATCCTTAAGAAGGAGGCCGTCTGCATACATCTGACCAAGCTTTTCAATTGCGTAGTAGTATTCTGAAGACTGACGACCATCGCAAAGATTGCCGGCAGCGTCAAAGTAGAGATAATCCTTCTCAGCATCTGCACCACGAACACCGAACATGCAGCATGCAAGTGTGAAGAGATCGGGAACTCTCTGGAGAGTAGCCTCACGTCCGAAGAAGCCGTATACAACTTCGCTTGCTCCGTCTGTAAGGAACTTAGGGTTAGCAATAACGCAACGAAGAAGAGCAACCATCTCGTCTGCGTCCCATGCAGCGTTCTGGCCTACAAAGAGGTCTGCACGGTTTTCACCGTAGTATCCGCCGTATGTTGTGTCAATATAATCACGAAGAGCCTTTACAAGTGTTGCACCATTCTTGTTGGAAACTTCGTTCATAACTGTTGTAATGTTCTTAGCGTAGTCTTTCTTAACTGTCTCAACGCCTGTGCCATCAGCCTTAACAACCTTTACTTCGATAGCGTCAGCACCTGATGCTGCTGCAGGCATATAGTTTGTGTATGTGAAAGAACCTGTATATGCTGCTGAATCAAACTTGGATTCATCATATGCACCGTTAAGAAGCTTTTCTACCCAGTCAACACGAACAAGAACTGTCTTCTCGATATCGTTGTAACCGTCGAAGTAAGGAGCATAATAGATATGTCCGTCACCTGCTGTGATTGTTGTTCTAACAACTTCGTTTGCATCAAGGAAAGCCTTGAAGTTGGGCATTACATCAAGATACTGGTCAAGCTGGATGAAGTTGCCTGTCTGGCCGTCTTCGTTAGCATTTGATGCACTTGCACAAAGAACATCAACGCCTGAGAAGCTGTCATTCTTAACTGCCTTGTAGTTGTTGTTTACGGAAGATTCTGTTGTTGTAACATCATTAATTGTGAAACCAACGTCTTCCTGAACTTTCTTCCATGTGGGAAGAAGATCGCCCTTTTCATATGTAACGCCATCAGCTGCTGCATAAGCGTCGTCCTTTGTGTAGGACATTCTGAGCTTGTTGTAAAGAACTGACATGTTGAGAGTAACGCCTGCTGCGTTCTTGTCACCAACTGTAGCCTTGATATTCTGGCTTGCTGCGTACTCACCCTTCTGCATTCTCTGGTAAGCACTTGTAAGTGCTGCAAGGTAAAGCTTGCCACCGAAATCGTTCTGAACTGTGTTGATAAGGTTTGATGCTGCTGTGGAAACAGTCTTCTCCTCGACTACGACTGCCTTAGGTGCAGCTGTTGCTGTTGCGGGTTCCTGTGTCTGTGTGTCAGAACCCTGCTGGCTCTGTGCGGGAGCTGTTGTAGGTGTTGTAGTAGCGTCGCCTGTCTTCTTTGTACAAGCTGTCAAGCTGCCGAGAACCATAGCAGATACGAGCACGAGGCCTAAAATCTTCTTTAATTTCATAGAGCCCTCCGTTATAAAATTATGATTTATCACAAATTGGCTGCGCACTGCCGCCAATAATGATCGGGATGTTGCGTCACTCCTTGACGCCGCCAAGATTTACTCCCTTGGCAAAATATTTCTGAATGTACGGGTAAATAATAAGAATCGGGATTATTGCACAGATAATCATGGAGTAGATAACCGAATCTGTTGCAAAATCTTCGAATGCCTGAGTTTCCGTTGTATTGAACTGCTCCAGGGTGTCACGGATATATACCTGTAAAGGCCATTCGGCAGAGTTGCCTATCATCTTTCTTGCCCAGAAATAACCGTTCCAACGTGATATGCCGAAGAAGAGCCCAACCGTCGCAATGGCGGACTTTGACATCGGTACATAAACCTTTGTCAGAATCTGAAACTCTGTAGCACCGTCAACGATTGATGCTTCTTCAATTTCGGAAGGAACCCCTTCGAATGCATTTCGAAGAAGAATTACGTTGAAAGCATTTGTACCCATGGCAATTACAATGAGCCACTTATCATCCATAATTCCTATTCCCTGGAAGATGCCCTGAGTTGCCTTGTAATTCAGCCATGTAGGAATGAGGCCAGCTGCAAACCACATTGTGAAGGAAAGCAGGAAGTTGAAGCCTCTGCGGAACATCAGTCTCTTTTTGGAAAGAGCATACGCACCGGCAATGGCTACGGCAAGTGCCCAGATTGTTCCGTAAAACGTTACAAACAGCGTATTTGCGTAGCATGTCCAGAAGCTCTTCTGCTTAAGAACGTAGATAAACGCATCGAACTGAACATCAACGGGCCAGAGGATAACCTTACCTGTTCGAAGTGCATCCATTCCGCTTATGGAAGCGGAAATCGCATATACAAAAGGATACAGGCAGAACAGTGCAAACACCGTCAGAAACAGATATGCGAATATTTTGAAGATTAATTCGGATATTTCAATTCTTTTCACGATTTTCTCCTCGGGTTAGTAAAGTGATGTGTTCGAAACGCGCTTACTTATCATGTTGGAGCCGATAACAAGAAGCATTGCTATTACAGCTGAAAGCATTTCGGATGCACTGGCAAGTCCCGGAAGCGAACTTCCGCCGGCTTCAAGTCCACCGATTCGTGCGGCAAAGGTAGAAACTACATCGGCGGTTTCCCATGTTGCGGGCTTGTAGAGAAGGAGAATCTTCTCATATCCGACAGTGAGCAGGTCACCGATTCGAAGAATAAGCATAATTGTTATCGTTGAAAGGATGCCCGGAAGAACAACGTGGCGAATCTGAGCCATCTTATTTGCGCCGTCCATCTGCGCTGCCTCGTAGCTTGTAGGCGAAATGCCGATAATTGCAGCGAAATAAACTATGGAACCATAGCCGCAGCCTTCCCAGATTCCTGAAATGATGTAAACCGAACGGAAGTACTGCGGTGCATACATAACACCCGCATTTGCGGCTTCCTGGGAGAGAAGTCCGATTTTAACAAGAAATGTGGAAACAATACCGCAGCTGCTTACATCACTGCCAACCTTCAGAAGAAGTGCAACAAGAGATGTCATTACTACTGTTGAAACAAACTTCGGAAGATATGTAAGAACCTGAAGCACGCTTCTGTATATGTCTGATTTGATTTCGTTAAAGAAGAGGGCAATGATAATCGGAATGGGGAATCCGAACAGAAGCCCATAAAAGCTTATTGCGAAAGTATTTCTGAAGGCCCTCCAGAACTCGCTCGCTTTTGTGCCGAACATCATCTGTTTAAACCACTGGAAGCCTACAAAATCCTGCTCATTGGCCTGAATTACGGTTACACCCTCTTTTGTTCCCGATTTGAAAGCAACGAGAAGCTCATACATGGGCATGTACTTCCAGCACACAAACACGAACACAAGCGGAAGGAGCAGCAGGTAAAGGCGCCAGTCCTTGCAAAGCTTTTTGAAGTTGTCCCGCCAATAATTCTTTTCGAATTCGTCCCTTTTCAGTGTCTGCTCATCAGGGATTAAATTGGTCGTTTTGTTCTTCTTCATCATATCCTCCGGATGATAACCTTTCATTCTTTTCCCTCTCAGCCTGTAAGGCTTTAAGGTAGGCAAGCTGATCCATAAACAGACCGTTCTGCTTTCCGGCAATCAGCACTATGATTACGCCTATTACGATATTAAGTGCATCTGCAACTATAAAACCTTTAAATAATGCCCACGCTGTACAGTCAAAGCTTCCAACGAGGAAAGCTGTAACACAGCGTCCGATTTCAACGAACAGGAAACCTGAAAGAGTAAACAGTATCTTTAAGCCTGTTGAACTTTCCAACGTCTTTTTGTCAACCTTTTTGTACCAGAGCAGGTTAACAAGTACGAAGCAGTTTCCAACGATGTATGTAACGAAGCTTGCGAAGCCTCCCGCATTTGCAATGCAGTAGGCAAGCCCACCCGCTGCCGCAATATAGACAGCTCTTGCGTTCCAGCGTTCCATTGCTATCAGTGCAAGTACGATTGTAATTGACAGCGAGAACAGCTCCGCAGTGAATATTTTTTTTAATACAAGTACATTTATAAGCTCTGCCGCACAAGTAAGAAGTGTAAAAATGAAAACATCAAGCGTGCGGTATGCTTTCAAAGAAATTCCGTTTTGTTCCATTATTTGCCTTTTATGCAGTTTTCACTTTGTGCATCAAACAGATATATTGATTCATATGGAATGAAAAAGCTGCAGTTTGTACGTCTTTCAGGAATGTTGTGCGGGTCAAGCTTAAAGATGACATCCGTCTCCTCAAATGTGGCATAAGCATTGGCATTGTCACCAAGAAGTTCTGTGAGCGTAACGAATGTGTCAAGCACAACACCGTCGGTACGCTTTGATTCGGAAGCAAGCTCTGCCGACTCGGGTCTGAAACCTACTATAAGTTCCTTTCCTTCGTACTCTCTGAGGACGTCCTCGTACTTCTTTCCAATGTCAAAGGATGCCCCGGAGCCGGAAACGCAGAACGTGCCCCCGACTGCTTTGCCTTTAATGAAGTTCATGGGCGGTTCACCGATGAAACCTGCCACAAAGAGGTTTGACGGGCTGAAATACAGTTCTTTAGGCGTTCCCACCTGCTGTATGCGACCGTCCTTCATAACAACGATTCTGTCTGCCATTGTCATGGCTTCCGTCTGATCATGTGTAACATATATTGTGGTTGCTCCGATTTTACGATGAATGGCTGTAATTTCGGAACGCATTGTAACTCGCTGCTTAGCATCAAGATTTGAAAGAGGCTCGTCCATAAGGAAGATGTCAACTTTACGGATGATGGCACGTCCTACGGCAACTCTCTGGCGCTGACCGCCGGAAAGCTCTCTAGGCATTCTGTCAAGGTAATCGGTAAGGCCGAGAATCTTCGCTGTCTTTTTAACTCTTTTTTCTATAATCTCTCCGTCATAACCTTTGAGCTGAAGACCAAAAGCCATGTTCTCATAAACCGTCATATTAGGGTAAAGCGCGTATGACTGGAAAATCATGGAGATGCCTCGCTGTCTCGGAGACATGTCATTTGCCTTTTTACCCTCGATGAGAAATTCACCGCTTGTAATGTCTTCGAGTCCGGCAATCATTCTGAGCGTTGTGGATTTACCACAGCCGGAAGGTCCGACAAAAACAATGAACTCGCCGTCGCTGATTTCGAGGTTGAAGTCGTGTACAGCAGCAAATCCGTTCGGGTATACCTTATTTACATTCTTCAGGACGAGGTTTGACATAGGTTGTTAAATCCTTCTTTTTATCTCTTTGCTTTTAACAATGTAGAACAACGTTAACAGTTTATAGTGTATTGCGAAAATGTTGCCCTATAAAATGCACAAATCTCAATGCAATTTTGTGCAGGTTTACCAAAGTATATAATGGAAAACTTCGCAAGTCAAGGCGTCTGTGCCCTTTTGGCTATGTCAAACTTGCGAAGTTACATTGTGATTCTTGCTATTGTTTTTTTATAAATTGTATATAATTTAATGTTGGTACGCAAGAAATGCAATTGCAAATGTTTGTTAAAAAAGCATTAAAAACGTCGTGAAAGCGCTTACAATAAGGGTTTGCAATGTTTCGAAAGAAATGTTAGAATTTTTGATATTATACAAAAAGGAGTTGTTTTATGTTCGAATTATTACAGCCTATCGACGAAGCCATTCAAACCGCCATTCAGTCCAACTGGCACGTATCTTCAATTATTGATTGGATTATGCGTGTTTTCTCTGTAATCAATAACCACGGAGAGGTTTGGATTGCTATCGCACTTTTATTTATTATTATCAAGAAGACAAGAAAAATCGGCATTTGTATGGGCTGCGCGCTCATCATTGAGGTTATTCTATGCGATGGAGTACTAAAACACATTTTCGCCCGTCCGCGTCCCTATAATGTCCTGACGCAGTTTGAGCCGCTTCTTCCGAAGCTTTCCTCTTACTCCTTCCCTTCAGGCCACACGATGTCATCCTTTGCAGGAGCCTTTTCTCTGTTCGTTGCCGAATCTGTTTACTATCCGGTTGCGGAACTCGAAGGATTTTTTAAGCGACACAAATTCGGCCTCTCTGCAATACTTCTTGCTGTCATCATCAGTTTTTCAAGAGTATATCTCTTTATGCACTGGCCTTCCGACATACTTGCCGCTGCCATCATCGGAATTATTCAGGGAGCACTTTGTGGCTTTGCCTTCGTTGCTATTGATAAGAAAATCAGCAAAAAAAGAGCTGCATCC
>JAZQQJ010000025.1:0-71673 GCA_045629005.1 Lachnospiraceae bacterium | reverse complement strand
AAGCTTCATTAAAGCTCAACTATTCTAAGTTGATTGCCCCATCTGAAATACGATGTGTTCAGATGGTTTATTAAGGTTACCCATTTTTACAAATCAAAAAATCTTCAAAAACCTCTTGACTGTTTATAGTTTGTCACCTCATTCTTGCCCCGACATTGGACCATATGGTGTTTTTTTATATACACTCTTCGATTATAGCTTTCAAACAGTTGAAAAGCAACATATGATGGGGTAATATTAACTGTGGTGCGGTTTCAGGCGTATTAGATATGTCTAATTTCCCGTTTTGAAGGTTTATTTATAAATAGCCTAAAGTTATTATCAACTGATAAAAAGAAGTCATTAATGGGAAAGGAGACTGCTATGAAACTATACATAAAACAGAAAGTATTTTCCTGGAAAGACAAATTCAATATTTATGATGCATCCGGTAATGCCGTATATTATGCTGAAAGTGAGATTTTTACAATCTACAAGAAGCTTCATATTTACGATATGAACCAAAAAGAAGTTGCGTATATCGAGCAGGAAAATCTCTTTTTTCTCCCTAAATATTTTGTATACGTTGATGGAAAAAAGATTGCAGAGGTTAAGCTTGAGTTCACGTTGTTTAAGCCGATGTACACGGTATATGGTCCTGAATGGACCGTAAAGGGCAGCTTCTGGGAGCATGATTACGAGGTTACCGATTCAAACGGAAAACGTGTTGCGGGAATTAGTAAAGAATGGCTTACGTGGGGCGATACCTACGAGCTGGATATTGAAAACGGTGTCGATGACAAGGCTGCGTTGGCTGTCCTGCTCTGCATCGATGCTGTAGTAGCCTCTCAACGTGCAGCAGCAGCCACATAATGGAGTTATTATGAGCGAGACAGAAAAAATAATAAGATTTCACATTAAGAACTATCCGATGATGCAGCCCACAGACGTTGTAAAGCTCGCTTTTCAAAGCGAGTTTGGCGGCGGGCATCTTATAAAAGATCCTGAAATGAGTCTGATGTGGATAAAAAAAGAAATAGAATCACTGGACGCCTCACAGCTTCAGGAAGAGCCGTTGCTTATTTCAATTGGAAACGGAATAGTCCGCGTTAATCTTGCAAAGCTTGCAGAAAACGGAATTACACCGGAAGCACTGAACGATTGCTTCGTTGAGTCGGCTAAAAAAGTTAAGGGAAGCGTGGACGGCCTTATTGCCAAGCTTTCGGTGGTGACTTCGATGGCAAAAGCGGGCGAGTTTTCATTTACATACGAAGAGTATATGAAATATCTCGAAGAATATGCCGCTTCAGGATATCCGATGGTTTCGCACAGCGAATTGTACAGAAATCTCTATAAGCCTGCATACCGGGTTGTAAAGCTTGAAGCATCAAGCGAGAAAGAGTTTGTTAAAAAAATAAAAAGATGAACATACATACATTAAATTGTGAGATTAATGATGAACTTACAAAAATGTCAGATTAATTGCTTGATTTGTAAGACAAATCGATGTGAAATAATATAGAAAATGCGTATTATTAAAATGAGGTGACCGCATAACTTTGATTGCTAAGCGGATAACCGAAGGCTTAATGATTAATAAGTGGATAACAGAATGTCCGAGGAAAGAGAGGTTTATACCATGAAGGATGAATTAAGAGTTCAATGCATGAATTACCTTGAAAACAGAAACATTATTAAAGAAACATATAAGCTTGAGAATGCATATATGATTTCTGTAGCAGCAAGCATTGCCTCCGGCAAAAAGATGATTCTGACAAAAGAAAAACTTAAAGAAGCACAGGCACTTGTTGACTCCAAGACAGGCATTTTCTCCAGCTTCCGTGGCAATGTCAAGCTCGCTGTTGTAGCTATGCTGGCAACCTCTGATAATGCAGAGCTCTTTATGAGCAGAATTACTGATATTTACAATAAAGCAAAGGCAGAATGGTCAGGCAGTGAGTTCCTTGTTGCCGCATCGGCTGTTCTTGCAACAATGCTTCCTGATGAAAAGATTGATGATGCCATTGCACGCGGCAAACGCTTATATAAGCTTATGAGAAAAGAACATCCTATGCTTACATCAAGCGAAGACGCTGTTTATGCATGTCTTCTCGGTATGAGCGAAAAATCCGATGAAGATATCATTGCAGAGACGGAGAAGTGCTACAGTCTGATCAAAAAGTCAATCAATCCTTCTGATAATGCGTTACAGACACTTTCTCATGTGATTACCATTTCAAACGGTAACTGTGAAGCCAAGTGCGACAGACTAGCCGATATTTATAATAAGCTTCGTGCAAAGAAAAGAAAGTACAGCAAGTACTATGAAATATCTGTTCTTGGTGCACTTGCAACGTCTACTGATAAGGATGAGGACGAGCTCGTTTCCGATATGCTTGAAATTGATGCGTTTCTTGCAACACAAAAGGGGTACGGCGTTCTTTCCGTCGATAAAAAGACAAGGCTCATGCATGCCGGCATGCTGTTAATGAACGTTTATGCAGACAGAAAAACCGTAGAGAACACCAATCTTACAATTGTGAATGATACGGTAGGTCTTCTTGCTTCCCAGCATGCTGCAATGTGTGCATGCATTGCTTCGTGTTGTGTTTCGAGCACGGTAGCCGCTACCTCAGGTCGATAAACGAATATGCAAAATGCATAAAAATACATTTTAAAATCTAAGCAAGTGCTTATTTTAAATGTAAGTAAATATTTAGACTTGAAGGCGAATTGTTCGCAAAAAGAAACAATATATATAAATACGTTAAAAAGTTTAGATAAATGGACTAAAGTGTTTGAGATAACTGACAAGACTCGGACTTTAGTCCTATTTTTTATCTATCAAATCGGTAATAGTTTATTGAAAATTTAGAAATACGTGGTATATTTGGAAGGCACCTCAAAAAACAGGGGCGATGTCTATACGTCGATATTGTTCTTTGAGGCGGGAGAAAAAATATAAACATTTATGGAGGGGACCATGAAAAACACACGGTTTCGCAAGAACTTGCTGGCAGCTTTACTCACATTAGTAATGGTTGTTTCACTCATTCCCACATCTATCTTTGGTGAGAACGTAGCGAAAGCAGCAAACTACCAGCATTATAACACAGGACACAGAGACACCGTAGCAACAGAGCTCAGTGATGCTGCAAAGGCATACTATGAGAACTTTGCTTACGATTATGCAGATGGTGTTAAAGTTACAGGCTCAGAGCTTAGAGTAGCTTTAAAGGCACTTATGCAGCCTACAAATCAGGTTACATACTCAAGCCTTCCTACTTACTGGGCATACACAGATGCAGAAGACGGCAAGGCCGGCACAATCTACTTCTATACAGACAAGTCTGACAAAGAAGTATCTGCAACACTTAACCGTGAGCATGTATGGCCCAAGAGCCACGCAAGCTTCCAGGAGAAGAACGGCGGCGCAGACCTCCATCATTTAAGACCGGCTGTTGATAAAGTAAACAGCTATAGAAGCAGCTATACAATGGGTGAAATCGACAATTCCAAGGCCGGTTCATACTCATTTGACGGTCGTCAGGTTGGTTGGATCAGCAACAATATTTTCGAGCCCCTTCCGAATGTTAAGGGTGACGTTGCCCGTATTTTCCTTTATGTTTACACGACATGGGGACAGCCCAATCTTTTCCAGAACGTTTCATCATCAAAGCTTCCTGCATTTGATTCCGATGACTCCAAGAATGACGGTGTAAAGGTTATCGAGAGCCTTGAAACCCTCCTTCAGTGGTGCTACGACGATCCCGTTGATACATGGGAAATGAGCCGTAACGACATCATCGAAGAAATCCAGGGTAACAGAAACGTATTCATCGACTATCCTGAGTATGCTTGGCTTATCTTCGGTATTGATGTTCCCGAAGGAATTGCTTCCCCTTATTCGGGAAATGCTACACCCGGCACATACAATCCCGGTGATTTAAGTGAGTACTATGATGACGAGTACAAGATCGTTATCAACGAAGAAGACGTTATCTCTCTTGCAGAAGCTAATCAGGCAGCAGCAGGCGAGACAATCACAATCAAGGGTCAGGTTGTTTATGTATACGGCAGAGGCGATGAAGCTACAACAGCTGCTATCGTTGATGAAAACGGTGACGCATTCAACCTCTACTTCAACAATAATGTTTTTGAATATAACATTGGCGATATCGTAATTGCTAAGGGCTCCGTAAGCGAGTACCATGGTGTTAAGCAGCTTACAGAGGGCTATGCATCAAAGGTAGTCACAAAGGCTGCAAATGCTCCCGCAGTAGTAGCTAAGGAAGTTACACTTGCAGAGCTCAATGCAGATCCCAATGCATATGTAAATCAGTACGTAGTTGTTAAGAACGTTGTTCTTGGCACAAAGGATGCAGCTGAAGGTCTCCTCACAATTACTCAGGACATCGACGGCACAGTATCCACAATCGTTGCAAAGGATCCTGCTTCTTATCCTGCAGGCGTTGCAAAGAAAGATACAGTTGATATTTACTGCGTAGCTTCCAGACGTGATTCAGAAGCTCAGCTCCGCATCGGTTCAAGCAAGGATTACAAGCTTGTTAAGAAGGGTGAGGGCACATTAATCGATCTTACAACAGCTGATGGCATCATCACAGCTGCTTTCGAGCTTGAAGCAGGCCAGTCACTCGGCCAGGCTGTAACACTTTCCGGTACAGTTCAGGAAATCAAGACAGCATACAGCTCACAGTACGACAACATTACAGTAAACGTTGAATTCGAAGGCGAGACACTTAAGAAGGTTATCCAGTGCTACAGACTTAAGGGTGGCGCTACACTCGCAGTAGGCGACAGAATTTCCGTAACAGGCGATATTACAAACTACAACGGAACACTTGAGTTTGTACAGGGCAGCACATATGTTCTTATCGGTGCGGTTCCTACATCTGTTCCTACAGCAGTACCTACAGCAGAGCCTACAAACGTTCCTACAGTAGCTCCTACACAGGGTCCTGACCTTACAACACAGGAAGGCATCCTTGCAGCAGCATTCGCTCTTGAAAAGGGTGCAAGCCTTGGACAGGCAGTTTCACTTACAGGTGAAATCACAAGCATCAAGACTGCTTACAGCGAGCAGTACAACAACGTTTCAGTTAACATCAAGGTTGCTGACAAGACAATCCTTGCATACAGACTTGCAGGCGGTTCAGAGCTTGCAGTTGGCAACATCATTGAAGTTACAGGCGATATTACAAACTACAACGGAACAATCGAGTTCGTAGCAGGCAGCACATACGTAATTAAGGGTGCTCTTCCTACAGCAGCTCCTACAAGCGTTCCTACAACAGCACCTACATCAGTTCCTACAGCAGTTCCTACACAGAACCCTGAAGGCAACATCTTCAAGAAGATTAATTCTGTTGATGAACTTGAAGTTGGTACACAGTACATCATCTATGGTGTAAACCATAACAATAACAGCGAGCAGACTGCATACGCTATGGGCAATGCACTCAGCTCCAACAGACCTAATGGTGTTGAAGTTACAGTTGTTGACGACACAATTGTTAACACAGACGCAACAATCGTTTGGACAATCGGTCAGGATGCTGACGGCAACTACACACTTTACAACGAAGCAAAGGGTCAGTACCTTACACTTAAGAACAACTCCACAAAGCCTTTCGTATTTGAAGCAGCTCCTTCATCTGCATACACAATTTCTGCAGAAGACGGTAACTTCACACTTACAGGCACAGCAGTTTCACGTATCGTAAGTATCTATACAAAGGACTTCCGTGCATATGTTGCAGGCGGTAAGGAAATCCAGGAACTCAACCTCTTCAAGCTTTATGTTCCTGAATACGCATACCAGCAGATTAGCACAGTTGATGAACTCGAAGATGGTGCTTACATCCTTTATGGTGTAAACGGCGGCTTCGAAGGCGCTATGAACAACGTTCTTACAAAGAATAAGCTCGGCCTTACTGTTATTGAGTTCACAGAAGATGGTGCTATCGCAAAGGATGCTGATTCTTCACTTGTTTGGGAAATCAAGAGAACAGAAGAAGGCAGATTTACAATCTACAATGCAGCAGCTGCTAAGTATCTCTGCGTTGTTAAGAACGATAACTCAGGTCTTGGTCTTTCAGATACACCTGACAGCACATACGCTATCAAGTTCATGGAAGACGGTACTGTAAGATTTGAATCCGAGAATAACGGCAGAGGCATCTGCATTTACCAGAATGACTTCAGATCCTACAAGGAATCAATCTTTAACCAGTTTGATTATCAGAACTTCCTTTACAAGTACAGCGAAGTAAAGGCACAGCCTACAGTTGTTCCTACAGCAGTTCCTACAGAGACACCTGTTCCTACAGCTACAGAAACACCTGTTCCTACAGCAACAAATACACCTACTCCGGAGCCTACAGCTACAAACACACCTACTCCGGAGCCTACAGCTACAAATACACCTGTTCCTACAGCTACAAACACACCTACTCCTACAATCGAAATCATTGCTCCTGCAGATTTCGTTGAAGGCGGACAGTATGTAAAGGCTGCATTCGAAGACATCGCTCTCGGCGGACAGTTCATCTTCGTTTCCAACGGTTATGCAATGGGCTCAACAGTTAAGTCCAACAGACCTCTTGGCGTAGAAGTTGCAGAAGCAGACGGTGTAATCACAGAGTTTACAAACGACATCATCTGGACTCTTACAGCTCAGGAAGATGGCACATTCACATTCTACAATGCAGAAATCGGCAAGTACCTTGTACTCAGCAAGGATTCCACAAAGCCTTTCGAACTTAAGGATGAGCCTGTTTACAGATTCACAGCTAAAGAAGGCGAAGACGGAAGCTTCATGTTCGGTACAACACTTGAAGGCTGCAAGAGATACTTAAGCCTCTACCAGACAGACTTCAGAGCATATGTTGAGGGCGCTAAGGAAGCACAGCCTCTTTACCTCTACAAGTATGAAGCTCCTGTTGTTGAAGAGCCTAAGCTTGATATCAGCTTCAAGACAGTAAGCGCTTGGAATGATTGCGTACAGCTTGAAGTTACTATTACAAACATCTCCGACGAGCTCATTAAGAGCTGGAAGGCAGAAGTTGCTTCTAACCTTGAGATTCAGCAGATTTGGAGCGCAGAACTCCTTAACACAATCGATGGCGGTTATGTAATCGGTTGTCCTTCATGGAAGCAGAATCTTGCAGTTGGTGAGAGCTACACATTCGGTTTCATCGCAAGAAAGACAGCTGATGAAGTAACATTCGGTCCTGCGGACCTCATCTCTGAGGAAAAGGAAACAGCAGCAGACTACAACGTATCCTTCAAGAAGACAGGCGAGTGGGCATACGGTTTCAACGGTGAAATCGTTATTGCAAACGCAGGCAACGAGAACATCGTTAACTGGACAATCGAGTTTGATTATGCAGACGAGATTACAAACATCTGGAACGCAGTAATCGTTTCTCATGAAGGTAACCACTATGTAGTTACTAATGCAAACTGGAATTCCACAATCTGGGCAAACGGCAACGTTTCCTTCGGATTCTCAGGAAAGCCTGCTGACGGTGCATATTCTGATGCAGTTATCGAGAACGTTAAGATGACATCCGTTCAGTAAATTGTAATTAAGTACTAAAAAATTAACCTGCAACAGGTGGCCCGAAAGGGTTTCACCTATTGCAGGTTTTCTTTTTTTTATATATATTTGATTTATATTTTTATGCATTTCGGAGGTGCATTATGGGTATTAAAATCGAAATACAGCGTGTTATGGATGAGGCAGTAAAAAATAAGGAAGTTGCCGGCTGCAATGCACTGATTATTCAAAACGGAAGAGAGCTTGCTTATGCTGAAAGCGGCTGTAAGGATATTGATGGTAAAGTGCCTTTTTCCAGAGATACAATTATGCGTCTTTATTCTATGAGTAAGCCCATTACATCTGCTGCGGTAATGATTCTCATGGACAGAGGTCTCATTGATTTGCAGGACAGTGTGGGCAAATATATAGATACATATAATGACATGTGGGTTTCAGGACCGAACGGACGAGAGAGAGTAAATAAGCCTATTACGCTGCAGAACCTTATGAACATGACGGCCGGAACGTGTTATCCGGGAGATGACTGCGAGGCATCACGTCAGGCTGCAAAGCTTTTCGATGAAGCAATAGGGCGTTTAGACGGACCGAATGAGATGACTACAATGGAGCTTGTAAGGCGTATCGGTACACTCGACCTTGCTTTCCAACCGGGACAAACTTTCCGTTACAGCACATGTGCAGATATTCTCGGGGGTGTCGTTGAAGCGGTTACCGGCATGCTTTTTGGCGATTTCCTGAAAAAAGAAATATTTGAGCCTCTTGGAATGGATGATACGGATTTCTATGTGCCTGCTGAAAAGAAAAACAGGTTGGCACAGGTCTATAAAGTATCAAACGGAAATATTGAAGAGGACAAGACAACGAACCTCGATATAAGTTACACCTTGGAGCACAGACCGGCATTTGAATCCGGCGGTGCAGGACTCTGCTCTACTCTTGATGATTATGCAAAGTTTGCAAGGATGCTTCTGAACGGTGGAAGTTATGAAGGAAAACGTATTCTTTCAAAGAAGGCTGTTGAGTTTATGACATCCGGAAAACTCCAGAGCTGGCAGCAGAGTGGCTTCGACCCCTGGCAGGGACTTCAGGGCTATTCCTACGGAAATCTCATGCGTGTGCTTTATGAGCCCGGAAGGGGAGTAGGCTATGGCGAAGCTGGCGAATATGGCTGGGACGGATGGCTTGGGGCTTATTTTTCAAACGACCCTAAAAATGATCTTACCATTCTCATGGGAATGCAGAAAATCGATGCAGGAACATGGGCATTGCAAAGAAAAGTCAGAAACATGGTTTACAAGGAGTTGAAATGAAATATAAAGCCGTTTTTAGTGATTTGGACTTTACATTTATAAATAAGGACGGGCAGATTTCAAAAGCAAACAAAGAAGCGGCCGAGCTGCTTATTAAAAACGGAATTCCGTTTATACCTGCTACAGGACGCTCGTTTGGCTCACTGCCCAAGGCTCTCCTGGAAATAAAAGGGCTAAAGTATGTTATTACGTCGAATGGTGTTGCGCTATATGACGTCCAAGCCGGGAAGGCTGTTGTCAGGACGACATTGCAAAAAGGGTTTGTAAAGGATTTCTTTGAATTCGTTGAAGCTGAAGGCAGAATGGCTGTTGAGGTTT
Organism: Lachnospiraceae bacterium; assembly: GCA_045629005.1. Taxonomy (GTDB): domain Bacteria; phylum Bacillota; class Clostridia; order Lachnospirales; family Lachnospiraceae; genus RGIG3528. Next base: position 62,481 of record JAZQQJ010000025.1, on the reverse strand, counting down.
ATTATGACGGACATGCATATGCATCACAGGAATATGTCAGCAATCCTGCTTCCTTCAATCAGTTAAAAGTTGAGTATGTACAGACAACGAGAACACCTGTCGCCAATCTGAAGGATTTTGCGAAGGAACGAGACGGAAATCTTGACGGGCTCACGATTATAGCTCCTTCGGGTCGCTATGAAGAACTTGTTTCCAAAGTAAAGGATAAATTCGGCAAAGCAGTGTATGTAACTAATTCCGACGGCCTTTACATTGAGCTTTCAAACCTTTTATGCGGAAAACATAACGGGCTTAAGAAAACGTGCGAGTATCTTGGGATAGACCCTTCGGAAACAGTTGCCTTCGGTGATAACGATAACGATATTGAAATGCTTGAAACAGCAGGTCTTGGCGTGTGCGTTGCGAACGGGACCGAAAAGTGTAAGAGAGCAGCTGATAAGATTGCCCCCGAATGTGAAAAAGATGGCGTAGCGAAAGAGATTTTCGCGTTAATTAAATGATTCTAAACTTCATTAACAAAACGGTAAATTGCTTTATTTAACGCACTTTCCGTGGTAATATGCCTTTACTGAAAAGTTCCTTTTTGAAACTAACATTGATTTAAAACAGAGTTTTAAAGGGTAATCGGGAGGCACAATTATGTCACAGAAGAAAAACGTCACTAAAAGTATTATGTTCAAGCTCCTTATCGTTAACTTGATTCCGTTCATCATCACAGTAGTTGTTCTCGCTGTTGTAGCGAAGTCAAAGCTTACAAAAGGTATGCAGGATCAGACCGTTGAAGGCCTTTCGGATCTTGTTCATTCTGTAGCTACAATGCTTAGCGACGGGTCTTATGAAATCAGAGACGGCCTCCTTTATAAAGATGGCGTAGACATTACGGGTGATGAGGACTTCCTCGATCAGTTCGTAAAAGATTCCGAAGCAGAGCTTACAATCTTTGCAGAAGATACGCGTATCGTTACATCCATCATTCAGGACGGTAAGCGTGTAGTCGGAACAAAGGCTACAGACGCAGTTATCGAAAAAACACTTAAGGGCGGTAAGGTATTTACTTCCACAAGCGTACAGGTTGTAGGTAAGCCCTTCTACGCATGCTATGTACCTTTCAAGAATCCTGACGGGAAGATTGCCGGCATGGTATTCGCAGGTAAGCCTTCAGCAAAGGTTGATGAATTTATAAGCGAGAGTACAAGAGTAATCATTATCATTGCAATCGTTCTTGTTGTGGCAGTTGCAGCTTTAATCCTCTGGTTCTCCAATACAATTGCAAAGGCGGTTAAGTCAGCTTCCTATTCGCTTGAGAAGATTGCAGAGTCAGATCTTACTGTGGAGGTTTCTGAAAAACTCCTTCAGAGAGGCGATGAAATCGGTGATATGGGTCATGCCCTTAATAAAGTAAGAGGTGACCTTTCCAATATTATGAAGAGTATCCTTGAGTCCTCCAACGAGCTTAACCAGTCCGGTAAGGTTCTCAGTGATATGTCTAAGACAATCAGTTCAACATCCGATGAAATCAATGATGTTGTTGAAGCAATTTCTTCAGGCTCCATTTCACAGTCTCAGGATATTGATAATGCTTCCACAGCAGTAAATGGTATTGGTAATGAGATTGAGCAGATTTCCGAGAGAGCAGATAACCTCAGATGCACTGCTGAAGGCATGAAAGAAGCAGGCGAGGAAGCCGTTGCAATCGTTAAGGAACTTCAGAGATCCAACGAAAAGACAACAGAAGCCGTTGCCATTATTGAAAAACAGGTTTACTCAACAAATGAATCTGCAGAAAAGATTCGTTTTGCAGTTGACGCTATTACAAATATCGCATCCCAGACAAATCTCCTTTCACTCAATGCTTCTATTGAAGCTGCCAGAGCAGGTGAAGCAGGCAGAGGCTTCGCAGTAGTTGCATCTGAAATTCAGAAGCTTGCTGAGCAGTCCGCACAGTCCGCAGCAGAGATTAATGACATTGTAGGTACACTCTACGAGCAGTCCGAGAAGTCAGTTCAGGCAATGAAGGACGCAAAGGTTCGTCTTACAGAGCAGGAAGAGCAGCTCAACAGAACAACGACACAGTTCGAGGATATTCAGATTGGTATCGGCGATACAAACAGCGCTACTCAGGAAATCAACGAGCAGACAACAAACTGTCGTGGTTCAAAGGAATCCATCATTTCCGCAATGAACAGCCTTGCAACAGTTTCTCAGGAAAACGTTGCAGCAATGGAAGAGACAGCTGCTTCAATGGAAGAGCTCAATACAAACATTGGTGTACTTGCTGAAGAAGCAAATAAGATCAGTGGTCTTGCAGACAATCTTTACGAGAAGATTTCTGCTTTCAAGATTTGATGAATACTTGATATCAAAAAGCCGAAGGATTTTTCCTTCGGCTTTTTTGTGTGAACATGTCATCTGAAATGCTCGAATTTGATTGTTCCGTCTTTCTCGTCAATAGTGATTACTCCGTACTCATATGAGCATACGGCACCCGGATTAAAGAGGTGCACACCGTGTTTCTCTTCATAGAACTGTTCATGCGTATGACCGAAGAGAACTACATTGCGATTGAGCTTAACAGCATCGCTGAGAATAAGAAAATGTCCGCTTTTTACAGACTGGCGATAACCATGGGTAATATAGAATCTGTAATCTCCGATGTTATCAAACGAGGTTTCGGGAAGCGGCGAATCACCGTCACAATTCCCGCGCACACGGATTACTTTTGTATTTCCGAAGGCCGGAAGCATACGGAGGCCGAGGTCTATGTCGTCTTCTCCGTCACCCAGATGAATGAGTACGTCAGTATCGGTGTTGGCTGCCATTATTTCGTATGTGTATGTTTCACGTCCGTGAGAATCTGATAATACAAGTATTTTCATAGTGTTTAGAAGCGTCCGAGAAGGTCCTCATAGGTGTCACGGCGACGAATGAGCCTGTGCGAGCCGTCATGCATTACCAAAACCTCTGCGGGACGAAGCCTTGAATTGTAATTGGAGCACATTGAGTAGCCGTATGCGCCTGCATCAAGTGCGCATACAATGTCGCCTTCTTCGATAACGGGGAGTTCTCTGTCCTTGGCAAGGAGGTCACCGCTTTCACAAATTTCGCCTGTGACGGAAACAACTTCCTTTTCAGAAGTGAGAGGGGATACGAGACATCCGTTTCTGAATACTTCAATGTCGTGCCAGGAATCATAAAGTGCGGGACGAATGAGCACATTCATTCCGATGTCGGTACCGATGTACTTTTTGCCTGCGTTCTGTTTTTTGGCGTATACCCTTCCGAGAAGAACACCGCCCTCGGAGCATACAAAACGTCCTGGCTCGCTTTTAAAGAGAGGGACTGTTTTTTTGCCTTTTGCGAATTCGTCAAGAATAGGTTCAAGCTTTTCTCTGAGTTCGTTGACATTGAAGTCCTCTTCACCGGAAAGCTTGTGGTAGGGAGTGCCGAAGCCGCCACCCAGGTCAATGAATTCAAGGTCATCAAACCTTTCTGCAAGTCTTAAAAGTTCCTTTGCAGCGTTCAAGAATGGCTCGGGAGTCATGTAGAGTGAACCGACATGCTGGTTGATTCCGATTATTTTAAGATTGTATTTTTCGGCAACTTCAAAAATGTCATCGATATCTTCTTCTGCAACGCCAAACTTGGTATTTTTGCCTGCAGTCACGACTTTGTCGTTGTGCCCTGCTCCGATACCGGGATTAAGACGAACTGCACATCTGCCGCCACGGTTTATCTTGCCGAAGAGTTCAAGCTGACTGATGGAATCGAGGCTTGTGATGATGTCTCTGTCTATTGCAAAACGGAGTTCTTCTTCACTGACATTATTGGGGATGAAAAAGATTTTTTCCTTTGGAAAACCTGCTCTTTCAAGGGTAAGAATTTCGCCCGGTGACATTGCATCTGCATTCATTCCGCAATCAAGGGCGAGCTTAAGTATTTGGAGGTTTGTGTTTGCCTTCACGGAAAAATTGGCTGTAAAAGGATATTTAGTAATAATCCCTGTCATTTTCTTCATACGATCGCGAAGGATGTCCTCATTATAAACGTAAAGAGGACTGCCATATTCTTTTAAAAGCTCTTCGGGATTTGAATTGCCGAAGAAGTTTGATTTTTTGATGAATGATTCCATGCGTTCTCCTTAATGTGCACTTTCACACTTTACCTCTTTAAATTCTCGTAATTTTAGCACAGCAAAGTGGCTCAGTCAAGTTAATAAAAGGAAAGGAACTTATAAGATGGAGTGATGATTTTGAAGGAGCGATTTATTTTTTAGTGAAAAATAGCAAGAAACGAGAAGAAGTGCTGTTAAGTCTACTGTATGATAAAAAAGCACTATTTTATTCCGCAGATAAGAAAGTTTTTTGCGGAACTATATGACAAGGAGGGTGTCATGAAATTTAAAAGAACAGTGGCGGTTTTAATGCTCTTTGCTCTTTCCGCAGGTCTTACGGCCAATGCAGGCGCAAGAAAGGTTGAAGCTGCAGAGGAGAACATTATCGTCAATGGTAATTTCGAAGAAGGTACAGATCTTTCCGAGTGGAGCGCTCACCAGAACGGTGCCACTATCACCTGTGAAAAATCGGAAACTCCTATTGTAGGTAATATTTACACATACGGTAAAATAACCGATCGTACAAACAACTATCAGTGTTTTGCGCAGGAAATTACGGGCAAGGTTGAAAGTGGAACTTTGTACCGTTATGCTTTTTACGTTATGCTCGATCCTGAGGATTATAAGGATGCACCTGACGAACAGCGCAAGGTTGAAATTTCTCCACACATCCGTGTGGATGGCGTGGACAATTACAGCCAGTTTGTTGGCGGTACGGTTTCACAGATTCTTGAGCCCGGCGTATGGACAAAGTTTGAAGGTACATTTGCACCGACATGGGTTGGCGAGTGTGAGTTCCTGGCACTTCGTCTTCTTGAACAGGGCACAGAGTATGGTCAGGGCGCAGGCGTCATGGGTACATATTATGTAACAGGCGTTCGTCTTTATATTGCAGATACTTCAGCAACTGAAGTTGAAAAGAATATCCCCGATCTTTGTGAAGCAATGCAGAAAGACCTTAATGATGATGATTTCCTTGTAGGTCTTGCCATTTGTGGCTCCGATATTTCCGATCCGAACACAATGGGGCTTGTTTTCAAGCATGCAAACTGCACAACACTTGGCAATGAACTGAAGCCTGACTGTATGTTCGGCTACAGTAACAATGCCGTTCCGGGAAAACATACAATTGATTATCAGGGAGAGCCCTTGGATGTTCCAACATTGAACTACAGCCGTGCCGAAAAGATTCTTGATACAATTTATGACTGGAATCAGAATAACCCGGACCATATGATTAAAGTCCGCGGTCATGTCCTTGTATGGCATCAGCAGACACCTGCATGGTGGTTCCATGAGGATTATGATGTTAATAAACCTTTTGCTTCACCGGAACTGATGAACAGACGTCTTGAGTGGTACATCCAGACAATGTGCGAGCATTTTACAGGCCCTGACAGCAAGTACTATGGTATGTTCTACGGCTGGGATGTTGTAAACGAAGCAGTTGACGGCACCTCTTACAGACATACCGAAAGCGGTGCTGAAACAGGCTGGTGGGCAGTATACCATTCAAATGAATACATCCTTAACGCATTCAAATATGCGAATAAGTATATGGATCCCGCTGTAGATCTTTATTACAATGATTTTGGAGAAACGGGAGCTGCGAAGGTCCAGGGAATTACAAATCTTGTAAATGATGTAAAGGCTTATGAAGGAACGCGCATCGATGGTATCGGTATGCAGGCCCATTATGGTACCGGTGAGGATCCCACTACCATTAATATCAAGGTCGCCATTAAGAACTACTGCAAGATTGTTGATAAAGTCATGTTTACGGAGTTTGATCTTTCAACATCGGGATTTGACGGCTCTGAGGCTTCCAGAATATCCGAGTACAGAAAGCAGGCACTTCGATATAAAAAAATCTATGACATAGTAAAAAGTTGCCGAAATGAAGGGTGCAATTTTGTAGGCATTACATGGTGGGGAGTCATTGACAAGGGCTCATGGCTCCAAAGCCAGAGCAATGTTGGCGGACAGAGCGGTAAAGGAAAACAGCTTCCTCTTTTGTTTGATGACGATTATAAGGCAAAGCTCGCGTTCTGGTCATTTGCAGACGAAGAAAAATTCCAGACGGGTTACAAGGCTTTGAATACACCTACGCCCGTTCCGACAGCAACATTTACACCTGCTCCGACAAATACTCCTGAGCCTACGGCAGTTCCCGAGATTACCGCAGCAGTTACATCAGGTGCAGACGGAAGCGGTATGGCCGATACTTCAGACAAAGCTTCAAACGATAACATTGCGCTTATCATTATACTCATTGTCGGAGTCGTTCTTCTTGCAGGAGGAGCGGTTGCGTACGCACTTGTATCAAAGAAAAAGAAAAAATAAGAGGCTGCCATCCGCAACTTATCATATAGCAACACGCTTTTGAAAAGTAGCAATATTTGATAAGCGATATTTGGCAAAAAGTAATAATATTATGCTAACATCAAGGGCAGACAGAGGATGTCTGCCCTATTTTAAAAAGAAAAATCCGAGTTTGGGAGGAATAAGATGAAAAAGTGGGAAGGATATCAACATGGCATTAATATCGGCGGATGGCTCTCACAGTGCATTCATACAACCGAGCATTATGACCGTTTTATAACAGAAGAAGATTTCAAGACAATTAAGTCCTGGGGACTTGATCATGTGCGTCTTCCAATCGATTACAATCTTGTGCAGGACAAAGAAGGAAACTTCATCTATGATAATTTCAAATACATTGATAACGCTATTGCATGGGCAAAAAACAATGGTTTGAACATTATTCTCGACCTTCATAAGACGAACGGATATTCCTTCGATGTAGGTGAAGGTGAAGGGCGAGGGTTCTTCAGAACAGAGAAGCTTATTCTTCAGTTCCTTTCATTCTGGGAGGAAATGGCAAAGAGATATGCACAGTACTCTGACTTTGTTACATTTGAGCTTCTTAATGAGATTGTCAGTGCAGAGGATAATGAGCCCTTTAAAGACATTGCCAAGAGGGCATTCAACACAATCAGAGCATATGCACCTACAATCAAAATTATGTACGGAAGTTATTGGAATAATAGTGTCCATGCTGTAAGATACTGTGCAATGCCTTTCGATGAAAACTGTGTATATGATATGCACTGCTATGACCCTATGGTTTTTACACATCAGGGTGCTCCATGGGTCGATGGTATGCCGCATGATTTCAGACTTTCCTATCCGCTCACGGTTGCTGACTTTGAAAAGGAAGCGGCAAGAACAGGGCTTAAGGATGCTTCGTATGCACCCGGAGAGGATTCGCTTTCTTCCGAGTATTTCGAAAAAATCATGGCAGATGCAATAAAAACAGCAGAGGAAAGAAATGTTATTCTTTATTGCGGAGAATATGGAGTTATCGATCTTGCAGACCCTGAAGCAGCTCTCAGGTGGTACAGAGACATTCATAAAGTGCTTAAGAAGTATGGCATCGGTGCTGCGGCGTGGAGTTATAAGGGCATGAACTTTGGCTTTATATGGGGTTCGATTGAGTCCGTAAGAGATAAAATGCTTGAATTAATGTAAAGGGAGAAGCGTTTTAGGCCTTTGAGGGGAGGCAAAACATGAAAAGATTTTTAAAAATGATTTCTACGGTGTGCGTGCTGGCAATGCTTACAGGCTGCACACAAGGTGCGGTACAGCCTACTGTAACGCCCGTCTCTGCAACACCGACTGAAGCAGTCGTGACTCTGACCGAAGCACCTGCAACTGCAACACCCACGGACTTTCCTACGCCCACGGATGTTCCGACACCTACAGAGGCTCCTACCCCCACGGTGGTTACAACGCCTACAGACATTCCGACGCCAACCGCAACAGTTACCCCGTATCCTACAAACACACCGGTGCCGGTAATCGACCGTACAGCTGCTTTTGAACTTCTTTCAAAGCTTAATGTCGGCTGGAATCTCGGAAATACACTTGATTCACATGGGAGAAGCGGTGTTGCTGCGGAAACCTACTGGGGAAATCCCAAAACGACGCAGGCAATGATTGATGCTATTGCAGAACAGGGTTTCAATACAATAAGAATCCCGGTTACTTTTGCAAATCATGTTGGAAAGGCGCCTGATTATACAATAGATGAAGCGTGGCTTGCCAGAGTAAAAGAAGTTGTTGATTATGCTTACAACAATGATATGTATGTCATTCTGGATACGCATCATGAGCCGGATTACTGGCTTGTGCCGGATAAGAGCAAACTTGAAACTGTTTCTGCTGAGCTTTGCGCTATTTGGAAACAGCTTTCCGAATACTTCATGGAATATGATGAACATCTTATCTTTGAGGGAATGAACGAGCCCAGAACAAAAGGCTCTGCAGGTGAATGGAACGGTGGTACGGATTCCGAAAGAGGTGCGGTTAATCTCTTAAACAAGGCATTTGTTGAAACGGTTCGAGCCACGGGAGGCAATAATGAGCGCAGACTTCTCATTATATGCCCTTATGGAAACTCTGTCGTAAATACCAGCTTCAGAACGTTTATGATTCCTGAGGATGAAATGGTGGCAGTTGCTGTCCACATGTATACGCCTTATAATTTCACATTTGAGCCGGATACGAGCGTTTTCAACTGGAATCTTACCATGAAGTCAGAAATAAGAAGCCAGCTTCTTACAGTAAAGAGTTATTTTCTCGATAAAGGACTTCCCGTTATTATTACCGAGTTCGGTGCTGTTCATAAAACAAATGCCGCTGGCGACAATACTCAGGAAGTGCTTGAATGGCTCGAGGACTACATGGGGCTTACAAATGAGTATGGAATAAAGTGCGTATGGTGGGATAATGGCGTATATTCCGGAAATGGAGAGCGATTCGGCATATTTAACAGAAGGACGCTCACCTTCTTTAATCAGCAAATTGCAGACAAACTTGTGGAAATGGGCAACAGAGGTATGGTGGAGTAATTGCCTTACATGTTCTGACTGAGAATTATGACATAAAATAAAAACAGCCTTGGGCAATGATGATTTTGCCTGAGGCTGTGTTTTTGTATAAAGATGTAAAATGTGAATTATTGTTTCTTCCTGACTGCCATGGTGTGCATGTAGCGTGAACTTTTGCTTCGGTATTCCGTAGGAGTGCATCCGCGGTATTTTTTAAAGAGTCTGTTAAAGGTCGGAATGGAAGCGAATCCTGTATTGACGGCAACCTCCGTTACCGATACTTCAGGATTTTCCAAAAGAATCTCTGCGGCTTTGATTCGACGGAAGTTAACGTAATCGCAGAATGTAAAAGAAGTATATTCTTTAAACAGTCTGGAGAAATGATATTTTGAAAATCCCATTTTATCAGCCATATCTTCAAGGGTGAGGTCTTCGGCATAGTGAACTTCTATGTACTGAAGCAGGCTGTTAAAGAGCTTCGTATATTTTTTGTTGGAAGAAGAAGTTTTTTCGGACTCAACATCTTTATTAAGAAGACTGTATCCGAGAAGTGCAAGGATTTCCAATATAAGAGAGTGGATCGTAAGTTCATAAAGCTCATGCTCGGATTGCATGAAATATTCGTCCTTAATCTTGAGAAGAAGCCTAAAAATATCGTCATAAACCAGAGGAAACTCTGATTGTGTGAAAAGGAAGGGCTCGTTCAGTAAATGCTGTATGCGGGCAAAACCGTTAAGGTTTTCTATGGCTGTTGTTTTGAAAAGATATACAAAACGCGTTCCGCTTTCCGGGGCAATACATTCATGGAGTGTTCCGGGCGGAACAAACATGATCTCACCGGGCTGAATTCGAAACAGTGTGCCCTCGGCAGAAACATCGTAATAGTTCGTGAGTGGCATAATGACTTCGAAGGTTTTGTGCCAGTGAAGGGGATAACAGCTGTTTACATTATTGTACCAGACACGTATGGAGGAGTTACCTGAGAAAAGAATCTTTTCTCGTTCCCCATACATTTGAGGATACCCCGGGTGATCGTAATTTGCACTGAACAGATCCAAGGTTTTCTTATCTTCTGTTGCTAAATCCGAAGGCTTCATAAATAATCCTTTTCTTATTAAATAATCTTTTTTAGTAATTGTTATAGCATTAAAACGATTGACCTGCATCTCTTTTGTTATTTTAGCACAAAAAAACATAATGAAAATAAAAAGATTTTATTAATTTTTTAGCAAAATGCAAAAAGAAAACAGCAATAATTGAAAAGCGGATGTTATCATTCGTTGCTATAATCAAACAGGATGTGCCATGCACATTGAATTGCAGTCTTAAGCATAGGGAGAATGCGAATTTACTGCAAATAGTGGAGGATTTTATGAAAAGCTCTGTAAAGAAACTTTTAATCGCACTGGGAGTTATTGTTGCCATCGTTGTTATCTGCATTTTGCTTAAAGGCGGAGACACAGACGACAATCACCTTAAATATGAGGGTGAGGACCTTCTTACGGATGCAGTTGGTGCGGAACGTGAAGGCACATATTCCAAGTATCTTCTTGCTCATTCGGATGCCAAGGCTGCTTCGTCTACCGCAGAAGTTGACATTTTCTCATATACTGACGCAGAAAACGTCGAAATTCTTACCAACGTTTATAATGAAGACAAAGTACTTCATACAGGTGATGCGTCTAAAGTTACCTGGAGCGTTGACGTTCCCGAAACAGGTTTCTACAATGTTTTTATTGAGTACCTTGCTGAGGAGTCAAGAGGCGTTCAGGTTGAGCGTAAATTTAAAATAAACGGAGAGGCTCCCTTCTCCGATGCAGAAAATCTTTGTTTCTATCGTATTTGGACAGATGCATATGCACCCAAGTCGGATAACCAGGGCAACCAGATACGTCCCAAGCAGATTGAAATCTTTGACTGGCAGGGTTCTTATTTCCGTGATGATATGGGTTATCACATTGAGCCGTATCAGTTCTATTTCGAAAAAGGTCTGAACACAATTTCTCTTGAAGCTGTAAACGAACCGATGGCTATCAGAAAGCTTTCTCTCGTTCCGGTTCTTGATACAGCAACTTATGATGAATATAAAACAGCTAACGCAGGAAAGTCTGCTGCTACAGGCGAAGGCCTCACCTATTACAACCAGATTGAAGGCGAGTCTTCAACACGTCGTTCCGAGCCTTCACTTTATGCGAAGTACGATAAGGCAGCTGCAAATACATCACCTTACAGCGTTACAAAAACTCTTCTGAACTATGTCGGCGGTGATGCATGGAAAGCTTCCGGTCAGTGGATTGAGTGGGACGTTGAAATCCCTGAGGACGGTTTCTATAACATCGCTGTTAAGGGCCGTCAGAACTATGCACGTGGTGCCGTTTCCAACCGTTGTCTCTATATTGATAATGAAATTCCTTTCAAAGAGGTTCAGGAAATCGGTTTCGCATATAACACAGAGTGGGAAGTTCTTGAACTTGCCGATGCTGATGGCAAAGCATATGAATTCTACCTTACAAAGGGTACACATCATATTCGTCTTGAAGCTACACTCGGAGCACTCGGTGACATTCTTGAACGTCTTGAAGACAGTACATTCAAGCTGAATCAGGTTTACAGAACAATGCTTGTTTACACAGGTGCATCTCCTGACTCAAAGCGTGACTACAGAATTAACAAGGTCTTCCCTGAAGTTATGGAAGCTCTTGAGCTCGAATACAAGCGTCTCTACAAAGTTGTAGATGATACAGTTCTTTACACAGGACAGAAAGCAGATCAGATTGCTACCGCACAGACAATTGCCCGTCAGATGGAGCGTTTCTGTGAGAGACCTGACAGAATCACACGTGAGTTCCAGGCCTTCAAGGATAATATTTCCGCAGTCGGTACATCAATGCTTACCCTTTCCGAAATCAAGCTCGATGTTGACTACCTCGTAGTTAAGGGCACAGATGTTGATTTCAAGAAGGACACAGTAAACTTCTTTAAGAATGCAGCACATGAAATTAAGGCTTTCGTTGCCAGCTTCGTTGTAGACTACAATGCAGTCGGTGATACATACGATAAGAAAGCTGATGATGTTATTAAAGTTTGGGTTGCTACCGGTCGTGACCAGGGTATCATCATTAAGACAATGATTGATGATACATTCACTCCTGAGACAGGCATTAAGGTCAACCTCGAAATCGTTGATGCAGGCGCATTGCTTTCAGCAGTACTTGCAGGCAGAGGACCGGATGTTGTTCTTACTGTTAATCCGGACCAGCCTATAAACTACGCACTCCGTGGCGCAGCAGTTGATATCACACAGTTTGCTGATTATGAAGAAGTTCTTTCAGCATTCCATCCTCAGTCATACATCCAGTACGAGTTTGAAGGCGGTATCTACGGTGTTCCGGAAACACAGTCCTTCTCAGTACTGTTCTATCGTAAAGACGTTATGGAAGAACTTGGTCTTGAAATTCCTACCACATGGGACGAACTCATTGCCATCCTTCCTACAATTCAGGGTAACAACATGTCAGTCGGACTTCCTTCCGCAGCAGGTTCTTCAGGATCGGCTCTTGCGGTTTCGACATCCGGTGACCTTACTCTTTACTTCACGCTTCTCTACCAGTACGGCGGAGACTGCTACAATGAGTCCGGTGCAAAATGTACCTGTGACTCCGAAATCGGTGTAAAAGCCCTTGAAGATTACTCAAGATATTTCACGGATTACGGCATTCCTACAGTATTCGACTTTGCGAGCCGTTTCCGTACAGGCGAAATGCCTCTCGGCGTTTTCCCTTACAGCATGTACAATACACTTATGGTTTCCGCTCCTGAAATTAAGGGCCTTTGGGATTTCACATTTGCACCCGGCACATTAAAGACAGATGAGAACGGAAATGAGTACATCGACAGAACATCATTCGTTTCCGCTATGGCAACAATGATGATTGCAGATGCAGACCGCTCCGAAGAAAAGACCCTTAAAGCATGGGATTTCATGAAGTGGTGGGCAGACGCAGATACACAGGTTCGTTACGGCCGTGAGATTGAAGCACTCCTCGGTGCATCCTCACGTTACAACACAGCAAACCGTGAAGCATTTGTACAGCTTGCATGGTCTGCAGAGGACATCGCAATCCTCGATGAACAGTGGGATGATATCCACGGTATCAGAGAAGTTCCCGGTGGTTACTTTACAGGTCGTCATGTTACAAATGCCATCCGTAAGATTATCAACGAGAAGTCAGATCCTCGTGAAACAATCATCGATTACGTAATCAAGATTAACGGTGAGCTTGAGAAGAAACGAAAAGAATTTAACTTATCATTGGACTGATAGGAGAGAGGCAGTATGAAAGAATATTTACAAAAACTGGTTACGCTGCGTAAGCATAACTTCCAGGTTGCCTGCAAATTGGCAAAGAAAAGGAAAATGTGCTATCTCTTCCTGTTGCCTTATGCAGTAATCTTCTTCACATTTACGATTTTACCTGTATTCACATCAATCTTTCTGAGTTTCACGTACTACAACGTACTTGAACCGCCCAGATTTACAGGCTTGACAAACTACTTCGGACTGTTGCTTGACGATGAAGTTTTCATCACGGCAGTTAAGAACACGTTCGTCATAGCGATTATAACGGGTCCTGTAGGATACATTATGTCGTTCGTATTCGCTTGGCTTATAAACGAGCTTCCGAGATGGATCAGAACGATTGCGGTTATTATCTTCTACGCACCTTCAATTGCAGGTAACGTTACATTCATCTTCGCAATCCTTTTCCGTGGTGACATCTACGGTTACGTTAACCAGTGGCTTATCGAACTCGGAATCATTGATTCCCCGATACTCTGGCTCATTAATCCTCAGTACATGCTTCCTGTATGTATGGGCGTTATCCTCTGGTCCTCGCTTGGTACCGGATTCCTTTCATTCGTTGCCGGCCTTCAGGGTGTTGACAGTTCGCTTCTTGAAGCAGGATGCGTTGACGGTGTTAAGAACCGTTGGCAGGAGCTTTACTACATCACACTGCCCAGCATGAGACCTATGCTTATGTTCGGTGCCGTTATGTCCATCACTACATCATTCGGTGTTGCCGACGTTACAATGGCTCTCTGTGGTAACCCGAGTACGGACTATGCAGCACACACGATTGTTACCCACCTTATCGACTATGGTTCAACAAAGTATGAGATGGGTTATGCATCGGCTATTGCAACGCTGCTTTTCCTTACTATGATCCTTTGCAATAAATTCGTACAATCCTTGTTAAGGAGATTGGGAACCTGATATGATGAGCAAAAAAGAAAAAATCAAAAAAGTAAAAGTATACAAACCGAAGCCGAAATTCCTTCGCAGAAGAAAGCCGAACCGTTCAAAAGCAGGCGATTTCTTCCTTGGACTTTTCCTGGCATTTATGGCCGTTATCATGGCTATACCGCTTGTCTTCACGATAAGTTCTTCGCTGAAGCCTCTGGACGAGCTTTTCATATTCCCGCCCAAGTTCTTCGCAAAGAATCCTTCAATGGACAACTTCACAGACCTCTTTGTTGCAATGGGTAAATCCTGGGTTACATTCCCCAGATACATTTTCAACACCGTATTCCTTACATTTGTAGGAACACTCGGACATGTTATCCTTGCATCCATGGCAGCCTTCGTACTTGCTAAGTACGACTTCCCGGGAGGAAAGGGATTCTTCAAAATTGTTACAGTATCCCTTATGTTCAACGGTTACGTTACAGCTATTCCCAACTACGTAATTATGAACAAGCTCGGTATGATTGATACATATTGGGCAATCATTATTCCTGCATGGGGCGCATCACTTGGACTCTTCCTTATGAAGCAGTTCATGGAAGGTCTTCCTACATCGCTTATTGAAGCCGCTAAGATCGATGGTGCTAACGAGTGGAGCGTTTTCCTTCACATCGTAATGCCTAACGTTAAGCCTGCATGGCTCACCGTTATCATCTTCACGGTTGGTGCTCTTTGGAACAATGGCGCTACAACAGTCATTTACTCCGAAGAGAAGAAGACACTTTCCTTTGCACTTCGTCAGATTACATCGGGCAATGCAATCGCAAGAACAGGTCAGGCCTATGCTGTAGCCGTAGTTCTCATGATTGTGCCTGTTACAATTTTCATCATTTCACAGAGCCAGGTTCTTGAAACAATGGCTACATCCGGACTTAAGGACTAAAGGAGGGCGCAATGAAAAAATTAATCAAAAAGATATGCGCACTCACATTTGCAGTTGCGTTTATTCTTGCTCTTGCAACTCCTGCATTTGAAACAAAGGCTCAGGAAGGTGCTGAGGTCGGATATACTTACACATTTGACTACTGGGGTGATGTTCAGTATTCACCTGATGCTTATACGGCAACAAAGGTTTTTACATCAGTTGACATAGGTCTTGATGTTGCAGATCTCCCTATGGAGACTTCCGAAGAGGAAGGTGACAACAACAAGTCTGTTGCTAAAAATTTAAATGCACCGCGTGGTATTACCGTAGCAGGTGATATGGTTTACATCTGTGATACAGGTAATAATCGTATTGTTCAGTGTCAGCGTACCGGTTCTGCAGAACTTACATTTGTAAGAACGATTACCGGATATGATGATGGCGAATCCAGAAAGAGTTTCAAGGGGCCTACAGATGTTGCGGTTTCTGAACAGGGAAACATTTTTATCGCAGACAGAGAAAGAAATCGTATCGTTAAGCTTGATAAGGATTTAAACTTCCTTCAGGTATTTGTTAAGCCGGTAAATGAAACTTTTGATCAGTCGGCAGCATTCCTTCCTTACAAGATTGTTGTTGATAAATCCGAGCGTATTTATTGCCTTGCTTCACAGGTTACAAAAGGCCTTATGAAGTTTGAGGCTGATGGTACTTTTTCCGGCTTTATCGGCGCAAACCCTGTAAACTATGATTTCATCCAGTACATCTGGAAGAGAATCGCTACCGTTGAGCAGCTTGAAAAGATGGAAGACTTCGTTCCTACAGAGTACGATAACGTATATATGGACTACGAAGGATTCATATATGTAACAACATCACACGTTTCAGAAGCAGGTCTTAAAGACGGTTCCGAAAATGCCATAAGACTTTTGAACCTTATGGGCAGCGATATTCTCATCAGAAACGGTAACTACTACCCTTACGGTGATATCCATATGGGAAGTGCCGGAGGATATCAGGGCACATCACTTCTTGTCGATATTACCGCTCTTGAAAACGGTTCCTACTTTGCTCTTGACAGAAACCGTGGTCGTGTATTTGCCTATGATGATCAGGGCAGACTTCTTTTCGCATTCGGTGGTTCCGGCAATATGGATGGATGCTTCAGATATCCTGTTGCCATTGATAATATGACCTATAATGATAAGCATGACCTTTTTATACTGGATCAGTTTACAAATTCAGTTACGCTTATGACACCTACCGAATACGGAAATGCTATTTTTAAAGCGATTGAAGAATTCCAGATAGGTCAGTATGAAGCTTCATGCGAAAGCTGGAAGCAGGTTATCGCTCTTAACGGTAACTACGATCTTGCTTACATCGGCGTAGGCCGTACTCTTCTCAGAGAAGAAAAATATAAAGAAGCTATGGAATATTTCGAACTCAAGTATGACAGAGAAAACTATTCCAGAGCATATGTACAGTACCGTAAACAGTGGTGTGAGGAACATATTGTTGCAATTGTAATTGTAATTATTCTTCTTATCGCTACACCTCTGATTATCGGCAGAATTAAGAAACTTAAGTGGGAAATCGATACAAACGATTACCTGCATCGTCTAGAGAAAAATGGAAAGCTCAATAATAAATAGGGCTCGGAGGCAGGCATGTTAAAAGCATTTTCAAAAGAAAATATGGCAAAGTTCCGTAAGGATCTTAAATTTGCATTTTACTGCACGACACATCCGATGGATGGCTTCTGGGACCTTACACATGAACATCGTGGATCTTATGCAGTTGCAAACATAATGTTGTTTTTGGTAATTGCAACACGAATAGCAATGGTTCGTTTCGAGGGCTTCCTTTTTAACGATACTTATTGGCCTGAGGAAAACATTTTTAAGTATCTTGGAGCTATTCTTTTACCGCTTGGCCTTTGGTGTGTTGCTAACTGGGCGCTTACAACGCTTTTTGACGGAAAAGGGCGTCTCGGACAGATTTACATTGCATCATGTTATTGTCTGATTCCGTATTGGGTTGTTCACATTCCGCTTATTATCTTCAGTAACTTTGTTACATTAAACGAAGCAGATCTTATCTCGGTAATAAGCACTGTATCACTTGTATATTGCGGATTCCTTATCTTCTGTGCAATGACGCAGATACATGAGTACAGCTTCGGAAAAGCATTTTTGTTCATTATCGGAACAATTTTGGGAATTTGTGTAATCATATTCGTATTGCTCATTTTCTTCAGTATGGCAAGCCAGGGCATCGGATATTTTGTATCTCTTTATCGAGAATTAAAGTTTAGGTTATAGTCGGAGGAAGACATGAAAAAAAGTTCTGAAAGAAAAGCGGAAATAAGAGCTTCAGTCATTGAAAACCTGAAGGGTCTCATTCTTCCCGGAATTCTTACGCTTATAATTCTTGGTGTAGTTGCTTTTGTTGCGACATACAAAGCCGTTACGGACGAAGAAGAACCGCCTGTTCAGGTAAGATCCTATGATGGTGAAGCATCAGAATATGTTCTTGAAAGTGACGGGATTAAATTTGTTATGGATCCTAACACAACACAGTTTACTGTCACAAACAAGAAAACAGGTGCTGTTTGGACATCTTCACCCGAGGATGCTGCAAATGATACATTTGCACAAACAGTAGAGAAAGAAAAACTTCAGTCAGCTGTAGTTATAAGTTATAGTGATACTACAGGCTCGGACAACTCGTATAATTCATTTAAGCACAGTCAGGCAAATAGTATTTACGAGGTTGAGGCAACCGACAATCAGATTAAAGTTTTGTATTCCATCGGTGAGGTTGAACAGGAATATGTTTATCCTCCTGTGCTTACCGAAGAGGAATATCTTGATTTTACAGGCAGACTTGACAAATCAAATGCCAACTACCTTTCAAAGTATTTTTCAAAATACGATATTAACAATCCTACACGATCACAGAAGAAAACTCTTGATGACGATAAGGCCAGATATCCGTTACTTGAGGAAAGTGTTTGTTATATAGCAGGAAATAATCTTGGTAAGGGCATCAGAAAGAAGCTCCAGCAGATTTTTGAGGAAGCAGGATATACATACGAAGAGTATGTTGAACATAAGCTTCGTGACACAAGTGAAACCGTAAGCAACAAGCCTATATATAATCTTTCTGTAATTTACAGTTTGGACGGTGACGATCTTATCGTTGAAGTTCCTTTCAGTGAGATTGAGTACCCTTCAAAGAAGCCTCTTTATAGAATCAGTCTTCTTCCTAACTTTGGTGCGGGCGGAGTTGACGAAACAGGATACATGCTTGTTCCTGAGGGTGGTGGAGCACTCATCAACTTCAATAACGGTAAGATTTCTCAGAATGCATACTATTCAGCACTTTATGGATGGGATTACGCAAGCATTCACAAAGAGCGTGTTCATGAAACATCTTCATCCTTTGGTGTATTTGGTATTGCCAAGGAAAATGATTCTTTCATCTGTATCATTGAAGATGGTGACGCATATGCCAACATTAACGCAATAATAAGTGGTAAATCAACGAGCTACAATGAAGTAAATGCAGAGTATACAATTCTTGCACGTGATTCATATGATATTACTAAGAGATCTAACGTTGCAAACTATCAGTATCAGGATCATTTTGCTGAAGGTGAAGGCATCAGACAGCGCTACATCTTTTTAGAGTCATCAGGCTATGTTGATATGGCGAAGGCCTATCGTCAATATCTACTTAACAAATATCCCGAATACTTTACAAAGAATTCGGATTCACAGACACCGATGCTCCTTGAAGTTATAGGTGCTATCGATAAAATCCAGCAGGTTGTCGGTGTACCTATGGACGTTCCGCTTGGTCTTACAGAATGTGATGAGACAACGCAGATTATTTCCGACCTACAGGCCGAAGGTGTTAAGAATATCTCTCTTAAGCTTACAGGCTATATCAACGGTGGTGTTAAGCAGCAATGGCTTAATAAGGTTAAAACCGTTTCGAAGCTTGGCAGTAAAAAAGATTTCGAAAAGATGATTGATGATGTCAAGAATATGGGAGTTAACGTATATCTTGACGGTATTACCGATTATGCAATTAATTCTGATTTCTGGGATGGCTTCAGCATCTATAATGACGTTGCACACTTTGCAAACAAAGAGAGAGCAAAGCTGTATGAATTCTCAACAACGACCTTTGGTCAGAGAGATGACTTGGACTGCTATTATCTTCTTAACAACAAAAACGTACAGAAGATGTGCGAGAACTTTGTCGAAGCTACAAAGAAGTATGGTGCATACCCTTCATTCCAGAACATTGGAAACGATCTTTCCGGTGATTATTCTAAAAAGGCTTTCTATACAAGACAGATGGTTCTGAATCAGCAGGATGAGTTCATAAAGAGCATCGCAAATGAACCATTAATGATCAATGAAGGAAATGCATACATTGCTCCTTATGCTACTATCATTGATAATATGGACTTCGATGGTTCAGGCTACACAATCCTTGATGAGATGATTCCTTTCTACCAGATTGCTCTTCATGGTTATGTAAACTATGTCGGCGAATCACTGAATCTCACAGGTGATTTTAACGATGAGCTTTTAAGAAGTGCTGAATATGGTGCAGGTCTCAGCTTCACTGTTATGGATGAATCACCTTTTACTCTTCAGAATACACTGTACTATATGTATTTTGGTTCTGAGTACGATGCATGCCGTGACAAAATCATCGAAACATACAGCAGATATAATAATGAGTTAGGTCATTTGTTTAATCAGGAAATTGAAAATCATGAGTTTATTAACAGCGATCTTACTGTTACGACTTATGAAGATGGCACTAAGGTTTATGTAAATTACAGCTACAACGATGACTTCACTGTTGACGGCGTTACAATCAAGTCAAGAGATTACGTTGTCGTTAAGTAGTTGGGAGGTGGTAAACAATGGCAAAAGCAAAAGAAAAAATACGCAGACCGAAATATGAAGGACTGCAAAAAAGAAAAGCGGTAGCCGGATATTTGTTTATCCTGCCTTTCATAATTGGTTTCCTTGCATTCCTGGTTAAACCGCTGTGTCAGTCACTCTATATGAGCTTCTGTAAAGTTAATGTCAGCGTTGAGGGCTTCTCCTTTGAGTGGACGGGACTCGCGAACTATAAATATGCATTTTTAAATGATATTGACTTTCCTCAGTGGCTTACAGACAGTGCCTGGCAGATGGTTATTAACACAATATCCGTAATGATTTTCAGCCTTTTCGTTGCTATTCTTCTTAACCAGAAGTTCAGCGGAAGAGCACTTGTAAGAGCAATTTTCTTCTTACCTGTTATCCTTTCTTCCGGTGTTATTCTCGGTGTAGAAACGAACAACTCTCTTCTTGGTGATATGGCTGAAATGATTAAGGAAAATTCAAATGATTTCAGTATTACAGATACAATTAAAAGTCTGGTTGAAACGTTCGGAATAGGAACAAAGCTGTTTGATAAAGTATTTGAAATAGTTGATAAGGTTTATGATATTGCAATTTCTTCGGGTATTCAGATTATCATTTTCCTGTCCGGCCTCCAGACAATTTCATCATCGATGTATGAAGCAGCATCCATTGAAGGATGTACAGCGTGGGAGAGCTTTTGGAAGATTACCTTCCCTATGATTTCTTCTCTGTTCCTTGTAAACTGGATTTACACAATCATTGATTTCTGTATGCATACAGATAACCAGGTTATGAATAAAATCCAGACAACACTTGTTGAATATCTCGACTATGGTTTGGCTTCAGCAATGGCGTGGGTATATTTCGCGATAATAATAGCATTTATAGGCATAACGTCATTCATCATATCAAAGGTGGTTTATTATTATGACTAGTAGAGCAGAACGAAAAGCAAAACGTGCAAAATTCTGGGAACGTAACAGAGCTTGTGACGGTTATCTTGTCAGAAAATTTTTAACAAACGTATTTATTAAGCTCTGTATGGCTGTTCTTCTCTTTGGAATGTGCTTCATGATAATACAGCCTATTCTCCAGAAGATTTCCTTGAGCTTTATGGCTGAGGAAGATTTGTATAATACCACAATCATATCCATACCTGAGCACTTTACAACCTATAACTACATGAAGGCTGCTGAGTTTATACATTACGGAGAATGTCTCCGTGATACAGCGCTGATTTCCTTAACTTCAGCTATTCTTCAGGTTGCAATATGTACACTGGTTGGTTACGGATTCGCAAGATTCGACTTCCCTCTTAAGAAGTTTTGGTTCGCTTGTGTAATCTTTGTAATTGTTATTCCGCCGCAGGTTATTTCAACATCACTTCAGCTTCATTTCAAATATTTTGATGTTTTTGGACTTATCAAGCTGATTAATAAAGGAGAGACATTAAATCTTAAGGGGTCGGTTGCTCCGTACTATATGCTGAGTGCAACATGTATGGCCCTGAAGAATGGTTTGTACATTTTCCTTATCAGACAGTTCTTCCGTACAATTCCTAAAGAACTTGAAGAGGCGGCTTACGTCGATGGCGCAGGTACATTAAGAACTTTCGTAAGAGTTATGCTTCCGGATGCAAAGCCGATTCTTACATCATGTTTCCTTTTTGCATTTGTATGGCAGTGGACAGACAGTTTTTATTCAAAACTCTTCCTTGGCAAAGCTAACATGATTTCACTTCAGCTTGCAGCTGTATCAGAACGTATTTTCCAATTGCTCTTGGCAGATCACGGCGGAGATGGTGCTTATGTTGCTTCTCAGGCTATGATTAACGCAATTGTATGTGCAGCTACACTTATGGTTATTTTCCCGGTTCTTATCCTTTACCTTTTTGCACAGAAAGGATTCGTAGAAAGCCTTTCAAGCAGTGGTATTAAGATGTAATTTGGTAAAATTTACTAAAAAAACGGAAACTTTACGAAAAAAGTAGTAATATTTTGCTAAGTGTGGTAAAATATCAAAGTAAACGTTTAAGTTTATGATCTTTCGCATCTTCGTTCAAATATGCTGTACAGATATTTGAGCAGGTGCTCAAGATATTCCGGACGAAAAGCATCCCGGAAAATGCAGTTTCGTCAGAGGAGAAAAACAGAAAACCGGCAAACCGGTTTTCGGCACTATCATTTAAAGGAGGAAAATTTAATGATTAGTAAGAAACTCAGACAGGTTATGGCTGCTTCTATGGCAGTTGTAATGACAGTTGGTCTTGCAGCTTGCGGCAACGGTGATTCTGGTGCTAAGGCAACAGAAGCTCCTAAGACTACAGAAGCACCTAAGGTAACAGAAGCTCCTAAGGTTACAGACGCTCCCGAAGCTACTAAGGATCCCAACATTACAGAAGAGGGTTATGTTATCCGTAGAGACGCTAATGGTAACGTTGTTGACCTTGGCGGTATAACAGTTACAATCCGTGACTGGTGGACAGACGGTTCAAAGTGGCCGGGCGAAGCTAAGAGTGATTATGACAGAGCATGTCAGGATTACTGGGAGTGGGCACAGGAAGAATATCACTTCACAATGAAGAGAGAAACAATCTCTGACTGGGGCAACGTTCCTGCAGATTTCATCGACTACTGCACAACAGGTGGCGATGAGAATAACTACATTTTCGCACTTCGTGCTGACCCGGGTATCATCGAAGCTATGAAGTCCGGTCTCGTTACAGACCTTTCCAAGCTTGAAGGCGCTATCGACCTCAACGATGCTGATAAGTGGGGCAAGACAAACGTTCATAAGCTTTATACATTCCCTCAGGGAACATTCGCATGTGCACCTGGCGATCCTGAAGCAAGAGGCGTTCTCTTCTTCAATAAGCAGCTCCTTACAGATGCTGGTATTGACTGGCAGAAGCTTTATGAAGACCAGAAGGATCCTTCATACTGGACATGGGATACATGGAAAGAGCTCATGGGTAAAGTTCAGAAAGATAAAGACGGCGACGGCGTTATCGATATTTATGGTATGGCTTCTAACTGGGGCGTATTCTACGGCGAGATGATCTTCTCTAACAGAGGTTCATTCGTTTCACTTGGCGCTGATGGCAAGCTTGTTAACAACTTCGAGTCCAAGGCTACAATGGAAGCTGTTAATGCTGGTTGGGAAATCAGACAGCAGTTTGGTATGGAGCAGCCTGCAGATGGAACATGGGAGTACTACAAAGACGCATTCAACAATGGTCAGTATGCATTCCTTCCTGATGAAGCTTACTACGGAAACAACATTAAGGCAGCTGTAGATGGCGGCGCAAGCCTTGAGTGGGGCGTTCTTTCATTCCCTTGCGGACCTTCAGCAGGTGCAACAGCTGACAAGCGTCCTATGTACGTATCTGATAACCTTTACGCTATCCCTGGCTGCTACGATGCAGACAGAGCTTGGAAGATCGCATTCGCATATGATATCTTCAACGACAAGATTCCTGGATACGAAGATTATGAAGGATGGCAGGCTGGTTACGAAGCTTCTTACGAAGATTTCGAAGCTATCGACATCTCCCTCAGACTCGCTATGTCTGATGCTCAGGTTCAGTATCACCAGCTCGTTCCTGGTTTCGATACAGGCGCAGCTCTTTCATGGTGGAGCTTCTCAGAAGATAACACACCCGCACAGGTTGCTGAATCTGTTCGTTCTACATGGCAGGCAGTTCTTGACGAGTTCAATAAATAATTAGTTATCATAACTGAATAAACAAATTATAGGAGAGCGTTTTTCCGGGCGCTCTCCTTTATTTCGCGCAACATTTGAAATATAATAAGCAAAGTATTACTTTGTACGTAGAAGCTTTTGTGGTATAATGTTTTCCATCTTATAAATTATGAGGAGATATTTATGGACGTTATTTTTCATTTACCCGGATTAAGGTTTAATTATCCGCTCAACATGCTCATGTTAAACCTCTTAAAAACAAAACCGGAATACTTCAGAGAAGGAATTAAAATCGGTTCATTCTTTGGTGAATTTCCGACTTCTGCGTGGGCAGGCGGACGCCTTGTTCTTGGTGACCAGTGTGATGCCACTTATGTCAGAAATGTAATTAAAGCAATTAATAATCAGGGAATTCCTATTCGCTACACCTACACCAATCCTATTCTTGAAAAAGAAGAACTTGATGATTTTTACTGCAATTTCTGCATGCAGGAAGCAGACAACGGTATGAACCAGGTCCTTGTGGTTTCACCGATTCTTGAAGAGTATATTAGGGAAAAATACCCTTCATTTAAAATTTGCAGTTCTACCTGCAAGGAAATACGTACGCTTGAAGGCCTTAACGAAGAACTTTCAAAAGACTATTACCTTGTTGTTGCAGACTACAATCTTAACAACGAGTGGGACATACTTGATAAGGTAAATGATCCTTCCAGATGTGAGATTCTTGTTAACCCTTGTTGCATACCTGACTGTCCGAGACGTGGTGCACATTACGAAAATGTTGCAAAGAATCATCGTATCGAGCTTGCAAACAGAGAGCTTCCGCCTGACAAGCATATTCCTCATATTCCGTGGTCTTGCGAGTACGGCGAACGCAATTGTATTTACACAATTCAGGACTATAAGACATACGTTTCACCTGAAGCTATTTATAACGAATACCTTCCCAGAGGTTTTAACAATTTCAAGATTGAAGGCAGAACGGGTAACCTTTTCTCACTTGTTGAGACATACTGTTTCTACCTTATCAAGCCTGAGTATCAGGGCTTTATCCGTATTCAGCTCCTTGCAAATCTTGAGTCTAACCGTATTCTTATTAAGAATAAACCCAGACCCGGCGTATGGCCGTAAAGGAGAAGCCTATGGCAGATATATATTGGCACCTTCCGGGATTTGTATATTTTAGTACATTAAACCAGATTGTAATCAGTCTGATGAATGACAATCCAAGCAAATTCCGTGATGGATACAAAATCGGCAGTGTTTACGGTACGTTTCCCGGTGCGATATGGAACGGAGGACGAGCAGTGTTCGGAACTGCTGCAAAGGGAGATATGGAGCGCCTTATTAAGGGCTACAATGCTCATGGAGTGCCCGTTCGATTTACGTGGACCAATTCTCTTCTCGAGGAAAAGCATGTTTATGATACGTACTGCAATCTCATTATGAGACTCGCAGACAATGGTATGAATCAGGTGCTTTGCAACCGTTCATGCCTTGAAAAATATATTCGTGAAGAATATCCGAATTTTAAGCTGATTTCTTCAACGACAAAGCGTATGACAGACATGCAGGCTATTCTTGAAGAAGTTGATAAAGACTACTTCCTTGTGGTTCTTGATTATGATTTGAATCATGATGAAGCTGTTTTGAAAGCACTTGAGCCTCAGGCAGGCAAAATAGAGATTCTTGTCAATGAGATATGTTTCCCTAATTGCCCGAAGCGTGCGGAGCATTATAAGGCTGAGTCGCTTTCACAATTGGAGTTTGACCGTTCGACAGAGTTTCACTGTCCGAATAAGAGCGGCGCAAGAGTTTTTGAAGAGTGTGCAAACCGTCCTGCATTTATCTCAAATGATGAGATACAGAACTACATCGACAGAGGGTTTGTGAACTTTAAGATTGTTGGACGCGGACTTCCGCAGGAGTTCGTTAAGGAGTCATATTTATACTATCTTGTTAAAGATGAGTGGCGTGATTATATACGCACTAAAATAGATCAATGCCTTAATGATTATATGAGAGCTCAGCAGAGACAGCAGATGAGAAGATAGTAAAAGAAAAGTGGTCGATAAAATGGCTACCATTTCTGACTTTATAAAATAACGGCCTTCACCCGTTAAAGGTGATGGCCGTGTTTTTTTGAAGGTAATAATTTGTGAGTCGCGCTATGAAATGACTGTCATCTCCAGTCGATTATAAGCCTTGAATTCTCGGATACCTTTGCGGCAATTGCAAAATATCTTTCTGTTGCGGAAATATATACGCCCATTACCATTCCGTTTCCAAGGTCTGCAGTAATTCTTGTTGCTCCGTTATGGAACTTGTTTTCAACGGTGAAGCCCGCTTTTTCAAAGGCTTCCTGAATGGCGGACGAGCCGGAATTCAGAGTGCATCCGAAGAATGAGACGTTGGGGTCGGAAATATAAATCTTTGTAACGTAAATGCTTTCGGATGTGTAGTTTGGGAACGGAGACACGGAGTATAGAACATATTCGCCATCACTCTTGTATTCGTCCCAATACGCGTCAGAAACATAGTCTGTAGTCACAGTATCCTCATATGCGTGATATGCGGTGAGGTCGACATCGTCCATTTTCTGGAGGAACTCAAAATCCAGATTTAAATTATCGTCTATTGTATTCAATGTGTGTCTGTAACCTGATTTTGTGCCGCATGCCAAAAGAGATGTCAGCATAAAAAGGATTAGAGACACAGATGCTGCTTTTTTGAGCTTATTCATTAGCAATTGCTCCTTGGTGTTTGCTTTAAACATTATGTTTGAATTATGCTTGTACATAAAATGTACGTTGTGTTTGGTTTATGTTATGCGTTTATTTTAAACGCTATTTCTTTACTTTGAGCTTAATCTTCACGTAAAGATTAAGGATAGGAAGTCTGAAGGGGCGAATGAGCATCCATCCCCATGAGTAGAGCTTGTACCATTTTTCATTCAGCGTAAGCGTTTTTCCTTTTCGGATGGCACTTGTCATAATGCCACGAACCTGTTTATACGGGAGAGGACCTTCAATTTCCTTCTGATGGTCTCCGACAAGATATAAGCCTTCGGGCTTAACCTTATATATACGATGAAGTACAAGGACACTTCCTTCACGTCGGTAAAGAACTACGTCCAAGCGCTTGAATTTATAACCTTCCGGAACGGGCTCGGCGGTAATGTAGTCACGTCCGCCCATAAAAAGAGGATTCATACTCATTCCGGTGAGCGGGAATGTAACCGGCAATCCTGCCATAAGTGTTTTTTCAACGTCAAGTTTAGCCAAAGTGAGCTCCTTGATAAATAGAAATTTTAAACCATAAAAAAGTGGTGGTAAGACAAAAATGTAATAGCTTTGATTGTTCGTTAAATGAACAGATAACAACAAATTTGATTATAGAAGACTTGGACAAAATGTGCAAGAAGTGTCTCAAAATAGGCTATATGAAAAATGGTTAGGATTTCTTAATTGGTTTTATTCGCTAAAAATGATATTATCATTAAGATAAATGTTTGGAGGCTTACTATGAGACGTAACCCTGATTTTGTACTTAGATATATAAGCGGCGCACCATATCTTCTTGTTACGGGGAAAGCAGCTGCAAGAATGCGGAAGGAGATTAATCTAAATTCTACCGGAGCGGACATATGGAATTTGTTGGATAGTGATATTACGCTTGATGAACTTGTTGAGAAGAGTTGTTTATTTTTTGAATGTGAAGGGGAAGAAGAAAAAAAACTTGTATCTGATAAAGTTAAAGAGTTTTCCGTTCAAATGATGATTGCAAATGCGTTTTTGGAGTATAGTGCGAATGAATTTGAAAAAGAATTACGCGGCTTCGAAATACGAGAAAACAGTTATTATGACCAACTGGAAAGACCACTTGTTGGAAAGTATAAAATCGGCGAAATTGGCATTGAAATACATGGCGACAAGAGAATAATCCCTGACAATTTTGAACTATTTAGTGATGATTTGAGCGATGTAAAGAATGTTCAGAAAATTGTTGTGAAATGTTGTGATGGTATGAATGAGTCAGGGGGTGTGGGGAAAAGATTTTCAATGCATCATTCTTATTTCTTGTTTGATGAAAGAATGTGCCTGCACAAGGCTCGTGCAGGATACGTTGCATTTCTTAATAATCATAAATTTGTTAGGTGGCTTTTTATAAGTAAAGATGGAAAGTACGCCGAAATAGGGATGTCAAGTGGCGATGAAGATATTATTAAGAATGAGATTTACGAAGCTACAAGATTTGTATTTTTATATTTTGCTCAGAAGTGTGGCTATACGGTTTTACATTCTGCTTCAATAATTCACAAGGATAAGGCTATTTTATTTTCTGCAATGTCTGGTGTTGGTAAAAGTACGCATGCTTCTTTATGGGTGAAACTCTTTAAAAATGTTATTTTTAACGGAGATGTCAATTTAATTTATATTGAAAACGGAAAAACTTATATTTGCGGTCTTCCTTGGTGCGGAACATCAGAAATGTATAATAAAGGCAAATATGAAGTGGGTTCCATCGTTATGCTGAAACAATCAGAAAAAAACGAGATAAATGAATTGACGGAACAAGAAAAAACGACGCATATAATGCATCGTTTTATCAGTCCTAATTGGTCGGTTGAAGATCTTGATATTTTGCTAAAAATAGCTGAGAATGTTGTAAAATGTACAGATGTTTTTCAACTTCAATGTAATATGGATGATGAGGCAGCAATTATATGTAAAGAACGTGTTGAGAATAATTACATATAATCCACAAGCATTTTGTGGATTTCTTCTTCGGTGAGAACTTTGCAACCCATATCTCTTATGGAATATACTTTGTTGCATGTTTTTAATACTGAAGGTCTATGGGTTGTGACAATTGTTGTGCGAGGATATTCATCCTCGAGAATATTAGTCAGAACCTTTTTTTCTGTCTCAATATCAAGAGCGGAAGTTGCTTCATCCAAAAGAAGAATTGGTGACTTCCTTATAAGTGCACGAGCAATAGAAAGACGTTGCGCCTGACCTTCTGAAAAACCACCTCCACGCTCTTGCAATGGGGTATTAATTCCGTCAGGAAGTTTCTGAACAAAATTCCATGCGCATGCTGTTTTCAAAGCATTAATTATATCCTCATCAGTAGCGTCAGGATTTACGTTTCGCATATTATCAGCGATTGTACCCGAAAGCATTGTGTTACCTTGTGGAACATATGCAATAAGCTGACGAACAGAAGCATTCAGCGTCAGTTGGTCAGTGTTATCTTCTGGTACGGAATTGCCTGCGCAAATAAAACCTTTACCGGATTGAGGCCTAATTATGGATAAAAGAAAACGAAGCATAGTGGTTTTTCCTTCTCCTGAAGGACCAACGAAAGATATAATCTCATGTGGATGTGCTTCAAAGGATGCATCGGCAAAAACTTCTGTTCCGGTAGGGTATTGATAAGAAAGCCCTCTGACACAGAGGCTGATTCCTTCTGCTTTATGCTTTTCAAAAAATAAGGCAACTTCATTTCGCGAAGAATCGATTTCTTTAGGAAGCTCGCAAAGCTCTCTTACGCGCTTTGCTGAATTGGCGAGTTGAACAGTGGTAGGGAGAAGTCTTACAAAGCATTGGAGCGAATTTGAAAGGGTATTTGATAAAGAAAGGAAAAGCGTCATGGTGCCATAAGTAATAACCCCAGACCATACACGATATATTCCCCATCCGTAAATAATATACGTTGTTAATAATGACACTAAAGTCAGTATGAGCGAATTTTTAGCAACAAGCCATTGGTAGTGTATGCGTGCATCTGCGGAGTTTTGCTGGTATTCACGAAGCCTTGAGGATGAAAGCTTTATCATATCCAAGGCTTTTATGGTTTGAATGTTTCCGAAAGTATCCTGCAAAAAAGATGAAAGCTTAGTTTGCGACTGGTGAGTTTCCATATTGCCGCTTCTCATGCGTTTTAAAGAAAGGCGAGAAGAAAATAAACTTATAGGTACACACAGGAGGGTTATTACGGCGAATGATACATCATATTGAAGAACAATAATAAGGGCTGAAATTACACTAATAGAATAATTAATAATGTTTGGAACAAGAGTAAGTACATTGTTTGCAATAGTGGACGAATCACCACCCCATCGCATCATTAATTCAGCCGAATGATAATTGGACAGAGCTTCCCATTCTGTTGAAAGAATACTATCAAAAATATCTCCTTGAAACTTATTCTGAACGGTTAGTGTGATCTTGGTAGAAATAATGGAGCTTATTTGACCGATAATTGTTGTTACTACCGCTGTTCCAATGAGAAGAAGGAAGGTTTTTAATAACTCTGCGGTTTTGTGACCTGTGATTATGTCAACCAAATCTTTTGAAACGAGGCTATTAATAAGGCTTGTGACGGTTCCTGTAAGACCTAGAAGAGAAAAAACAATAATGAAGAAAAAGTTTTTTTTGGCAAACGGCCAAAGCCAAAGAAGGTCCTTTAGTTTTTCAATGATTTTGTTAATTTTAAGTTTATCAGATATAGTTTTTTTTCCCATAATCCCTCAAATTTGAAAAAAGCACCACAAATGTGGTGCTTAATATGCTAATTATTTATTCTCCTAAATAATTCCAGTTGACTAATGTAAGGCCAGACGTGATATGATGGTCACTCTCGGGAATAGTGCCTTCAGAACTTTTTCCAACAGCTGTATGACCATATTCAGTTTCTCCGGTGAGTCGAACTCTTAAGTCAACGGATTCGCCTTGATTGTTGTAGCCTTTGGTTGTTGTTAACTTAAAACCATAACCACCGTTCGTAATTTCATAAGTACATGAACCGGAATCAGTTTCGAAGGAATTGATTTTAAAATCGGTTACCCACTCTGTTACAACCTGACGTCCTGCAGGGGATGCATAGTCGCTATTATGCTTTAAAATGATATGAAAATCAGTATGACTTCCGGAATCGTGAGAAATGCCTGCAGCAGAAGCAGACCAATCGGAATTATAACGCATAGGCGGTTCAGCACCACTCAAAGCGTATACGCCTTCAACAAGATCTTCAATAGGTGTTAATTCGGGTGAGACAAATTCTTTCATAATTAAGTCTCCTTTCTTTGGTTTTCATCTTTATCCAAAAATTATCCATTTAATGTATGCGTGTATCTTACGCGTGCAAACACAAAAAGTCAAGAAAAATACTATTAAGTCACAGAAATGTAAGGATTATTTAAAAAATAACTAAAATAATGCTTTGAAACCATTTACTTTTTGTGCAAAAACGAGGAAAATGTAGATATCATAAGCCCGTTGGGGCAAAGGAGGATTTTTATGAAAAGCTTTTTCAAAAAGGCGGGAGCAGCTATTTTAACAGCAGCACTCCTCATTTCACTCCTTCCGCTTAACAGCGTGAAGGCAGCAGCACCTTCGGATGACATCACCATTCTCTACACAAACGATGTCCACACTTACGTTGACAAGACCATCTCTTATGACGGCGTTGCAGCTATGAAGAAGGAACTTCAGGATGCAGGCAAGGCAGTTCTTCTTGTTGATGCAGGTGACCATGTACAGGGTACTGCTTATGGTTCCATGGATAAGGGTGCAGCTATTGTTTCCCTTATGGAAGCAGCAGGCTATGACCTTGCTACAATGGGTAACCATGAGTTCGACTATGACATGCCCAGAGCACTCGAAATCATCAACGGTAAGATTCCTTACGTTTCCTGTAACTTTAAGACAGCAGACGGAAAGAACGTAGTTGACGCTTATAAGATTTTCGAGCTTAACGGCTGTAAGGTTGCTTTCGTTGGTATCACTACTCCCGAAACAATCACAAAGTCCACACCTAAGTACTTCATGGATGCAAATGGTAATTGGGCATACGTTATCGATGGCGGCGAAGACGGTAAGGCTCTCTATGCATCTGTTCAGAAGGGCATTGACGACGCTAAGGCAGCAGGCGCTGACATCGTTATTGCTCTTGGTCACTGTGGTATTGATGGCGAATCCGCTCCTTGGAGAAGCACAGATATTATTGCTAACGTATCCGGCCTCGCAGCATTCATCGACGGACATTCACACTCTACAGTAGTTTCACAGGAAGTTAAGGACAAGGATGGAAAGACAGTTATTCTCACACAGTCCGGAAGTTACCTTGGCAACATTGGTAAGATGACAATCGGTAAGGACCTCTCCATTAAGACAGAGCTTATTTCCGAATATACAGGTTCAGTTGCAGAAGTTAAGACAGGCGTTGACAAGCTTATGGCAGATGTTGACGGCCAGCTCGGCACAGTAATCGGTTATGCAGAAGAAGGCATCTTCGCATACGATCCCGCAACAGGTAACCGTCTCATCCGTTCACAGGAAACAAACCTTGGTGATTTCTGTGCAGATGCTATTTACTACCTCTTTAAAGAAACTGAAGGCCTTGATGTTGATGTAGCCATCATGAACGGCGGCGGCATCCGTGCAGACATTCCTGCAGGCGAAATTACATATAAGACCTGTAAGACAGTTCATACATTCGGTAACGTTATGTGTCTCGTTTCCGTTACAGGTCAGCAGATTCTTGATATGCTTGAGTGGTCCTACAAGGGCGTAGGCAACAGCGAGAGCGGTGGCTTCCTTCATACAGCAGGCCTTAAGTATGAAATCCACACAGACGTTAATGCAAACGTTGTTGAAGACGAAACAGGCATCTGGGTAAGCGCAGGCAACGGTCAGTACAGAGTACAGAACGTTCAGGTTCTTAACAATGAAACAGGCAAGTATGAGAAGCTTGATCTTGCAAAGAAGTACAACATTGCAGGTACAAACTATA
Organism: Lachnospiraceae bacterium; assembly: GCA_045629005.1. GTDB lineage: Bacteria > Bacillota > Clostridia > Lachnospirales > Lachnospiraceae > RGIG3528. Next base: position 29,867 of record JAZQQJ010000025.1, on the reverse strand, counting down.
CACTCAGAAATCTTGGTGACGGTTTTGCAATGTTTGCAGGCGGCGAGCTTGTTAAGGACTATGTAATGGAAGATTATCTCTGCCTTGCAAACTATGTTAAGTCCTTTGCTGAAACAGAAACACCTTCCGGCAAGCTTCCTACAATCACAAAGGCTCAGTATGCTAACCTCGCAGGTGAAGGCAGAATCTCTGTAGATCCTGATAATACACCTAAGACAGGCGACAGCAGACTCGGTGAAGTTCTCCTCCTTACATTCCTTGCAGCAGCATTCGCAGCTTTTGCAACAAAGAAGAGAGAGTTCTAATTAATTAAAAATAAGGACAGGCCGACTTGAAAAAGTCCCTGTCCTTTTTTTGTATGAATAGCAAATTGTGCTCTCGGGATGACTGAATAATCTCGTTTTATTTATATCTTTCAACAGCCTCCGAAAGTGTATTCTTTACACTTTCGACAAGCGATTTGGGAGAAAGAACGGTGACGTATTTGGCAAATTGTACTGCCCATAGCTCCATTGACTGCTCGCTGGCAAAAACGGAAACCGTAACTTCATCTTCTGTTTCATCAGTAAATGTGATATCACCGGAAAACCAGTCAAAAAGCTCTGAAAGAAGAGTTTTCTTTAAACGGAAGATGACTCTCACGGGATCATCGGAGAACATATAAATGTGTTCCGCCATGTGCTTTGAAAGCGAGAAACCATGCTCCAGCCCTTTTACTTCCGTAACCGGTTTAACGTCGGCTTTGAGAATGCGGATGTTTGTAATGCGGTCGATACGGAAGTGCGTCACATTGTCAAACCATGTGTTGTTGCAGATGAGATAATACCTGCCGTTAGTAGCAGCGATGTAATAAGGGTTGACGGAAAAACGGCGCACCTTTGCATTTCTTGTAATACGAGGATGAAGCTTCTGGTCGGTGTGATATTCGAGATAATTGAATTCGATCTGTTTGCCTTCGGAAATAGCTTCATCGATAATATCGATGTTGTAAAACAGTTCCTTGTTCTTTTCTCCGGAAACAGGCACTGTGGCAATGTGCTTTATGCTGGAACGAAAATATGTACTGGAAAGCCCCTCCAGCTTCTGTATGAGGCTCGTACGCTGTTTTACGGGGATGTTTTTGGAGAAAAGTATTGAGTCGATTAACAGACGAAGCTCACTGTCGGTTATATCCCTTTCAATACGGAAGTTTTTACGGATGTTTCTTTCGTCCGCATCATCAGGTGTTTCTTCTTCGCCGGCCGAATATACACGGGGAACCTCGTCGTAAAGGATGTCAAACCCCGCATCAATAAGCGTGTCGAGGTTATTTTTGACGGATTTACGATCGACAGCCATGTCGTAATCTCTCTTGAGAATATCAAGGATATCCTTGTTATTCAAAAAATGCGTATCATCTGTGTAACGCCTGAGAATTTCCAATATATACAGAATGATTAGTTTCTTCGGTTTGTCGTCTTTCATAGAGTCTTCCTTGTTCTAATATATCTGAAGGTTTCCTTTTCGCCTTTTTCTGCAAGCATTGTCAATAAAAACTCGATTTTTGCCTGTGTCTCCGGATGAATAAATCTTGTTTTGTTTCCTCTTAAAAGATATTGCAAAGGCGCATCATCGGTATAATCCTTACCCTTGTAGATTTTGGAGGCAGCAACCCTGTCACAGAACATTTCCTTAATGTATTTGTCAGGCATCGGAACAGGCTTTATGAGCTTTGTAACGTAATCATAATCCTTCCAATATTCAAAATGATGCTTGTTACGTCCCTGATGGTGAATCCATGCAGTGCTATAGCCGATGGCTTCACGCTCACCTTCGTTAGGGGAACGTGTTCCCTGATAATAGCGTGCGCCTGGAATGAATTCAGTGGGTGTATATTTTGACAAATCGTGAAAAAGTCCCTGAAAACCGATACCGGCCTTGAAACAGTGACGAATTACGGCATGACGATGCTTTGTTATTGTTCTGAAATGTTTAAACGGATGCATAATAGACTCCTTTTCTCCATGAAGTATAACAATGTGCCTCGGAAAAATCAACAGTGCAGGATGTCCACCAGGGGTGTCCACCAGGGACGGGGTGTGGTGGACATCTCTGCCTGCCTAGGGACGGGGTGTGGTGGACATTTTGAAAAAATGTAATGCTAACCTTACAAAGAATTGTTGACAAATACATATAAGGGCGCTATGCTTGATGTAAGGTTGACGTTACATTGAGCGTGATAAAGCGAATCGGATTTGTAAAGCACGGAGGTTTTCGTTGCTAAATTCGCAATGAATGAAAAGCGAAAAATATTGCAGCAGAGTGGCACATAACATTTTTGTTGCAAGGACAGGAGGAAGGAATTCTTGGTAAATAAGGTCAGAGAATATCGTGAAAAAAGAAAAATAACCCAGCAGGAACTCGGACAGGCTGTCGGGGTTTCACGGCAGGCCATTATTGCCATAGAGTCCGGTAAGTTCGATCCGTCGCTTTGGCTGGCCTACGACCTCGCAAAGTATTTTGATACCGCTATTACCGAATTATTTGATTTTGAAAGGAGCGAGAGAAGATGAATAAACGAATGTTGGTCAATAATGTTATTTTCTTCGAAATGGTTTCTGCGATAATCGTTTTTTTGCTGATATACCTTGGCGACAGCGCATCGAGAGGCATATACATCGGTTTGAACCTGCCCTATGATGTGTGGTGGGGGATTGCTACAGTTGTTTTTATCGGTTCAGAAGCAGTTACTATCTTGTGTGTGAAAAAGCAGAAAAGGTTTGACGAATACCAGTTTGAAATAGCATCCGGGTGGAGAGTTAAGGCACGCTCTATAGCACTTATAGTAATCGCGGTTTTTGCGGTAATCGGATTGTGCACGGGAATGACAGAGATGTTCGTTGTATTCGGACTGGTGCTTGTCTGGATGATTCTTCTGGCGGAAGCGTTTGCGGAACTCTTGTTGGAAGCAAAAGCTTAGCACGATACCATATAAACAACCGGACATACTATTTGCCTGAAGTACGGCAATTCAATTGTTGATGTAATTCGTTAATGATGCATTAAGCTTGAAAGAGTACAAATTTGAAATAATATGAGTATGAGAAAGTGAGGAATGAATATGAAATTTAAAGGAAAAATCGGAGTTATTATGTGGACAACATTTGCACTTGTAACATTTATGCTTGTAGGACTTTGCACAATACTTGACTATAGCAATCCGGGAGAATTCATCCCGATAATAATCATGAGCGCTGCGATAATAGGTTTTGTGTTATGGTTTTTAGTTCGCAATTATTACGTATTAACTGAGGATACAATAAAAATATGTCTTGGGCCAACCACGTCAAACCTCAAAATTAATTCAATTTGTTCGGTGAAAAAAGTAATCTCGTTCATTGCATCCGGAGCAGGCTCGGCCGTTCGCCTTGAGATTGTATATTATAAAGGTTCCGTAACAGAAAAAGCCTACATATCACCGCAAAGAGAAGATGAATTTATAGCCAAACTTTGTGAATACAATAAATACATTAAAGTACTTGAGCCGGCAAGATAAGATAAGCGAATAAAAAGAAAGTAACGGTATCGCTGAATTCAACGATTGCCTCAGGTTTTAACACTACACCTATCAAATATTGCTATTGGTATAAATGTGAGCAATATTTATATAAAAATAAGATGACATAACGCAAATAAGTGCTACAATACCATATATAAAAGAACGTACATACTAATAGCTGCAAGCATAGAACTCATATGAAACAATGTGCGCTGTAAGCTTGCTTACAAAAGCACATTGTTTCATATGAGTTTGTAGAGCGCCAGCTCTTACTATCAAGACCGTAAGGACTTGATAGTAAGGCTTGCAGCGTCTGTAGCAGTTAAGGCATCTGATGCCACAGCGCAAACTGAACGAGCAGCGCTCGCGAAGTGCAGTGTATTTTTGAAATAACTATTTTTTTGAAAAGGGTCTGGAATATGGCAGAAGAAAAACTTCCAACAGAAAATAATGCATTAACACCGGATAAACCGCCATTCGAAGAATCCCCACGTAAGGAAGTCAAGCTCCCGAAGCAGATAAAGCAGCTTATTTCCGAACAGGGTGGAGAGAACGAAAAAGTTCTTGCCGCTTCAGCATCCGATATGAATACAGAATGTGCTTACGAAGATGGCTATGTTGTTCTTACCGAAGAAGCCATCTACATCTTTTCATGTCCATGCGAAAAGGGGCGTGTCCATCTGTTTAAGGGAGCAGTCATCAGGAAGGACGACAGCGAAGAGAAACATAATTGGCAGGTGAAGCGCCTTCCGACAGCTGACTATAAGAAATTAATGATAGAGCCACAGGTTGCCTGCAGCCTTCTTGTTTTGCGTGACAATGATGATATCGACCATACCGTCACCGTGTTCTCAAACCTTTACAGAAAGAGCATGTTCCGTATTTCACGTGAATTTGCCCGTCTGCCTGGAAAAGAAGAAAATGGCGGAGGCTTCGGAGGCTTCGGAGGCTTTGGCGGACGTGGTTTCGGCGGTCCGGGAAGAGGCTTTGGTGGTCCGCGTCCGGGTGGCTTTGGTGGTCCGGGTGGTCCCGGAGGTTTCGGTGGTCACGGACCTGGTGGCAAAGGAGACGAAGAGAACAGCGAGTACTGCCCTAAATGCGGCAGAATGTATCCGAATCCGGAACGTAAGGTTTGTCCTTACTGTTTGGACAGAAGGTCCATTTTCTTCCGCGTCCTGAAATTCTTCTCGCCTTATAAATGGCGCATGGTAATACTTGTTGTCACATATGTTCTTGTGGCGCTGCTTAACCTTGTATGGCCGTATTTAAACGGAACGATTCTTTACGATTACGTTCTTAACAAAAATGATGAACTGCTTGCAAACTTCGGCATCCCGCACGGCGAATATCTTTTAGCGCTTCTCCTTATTATTCTTACGATGTTTGCTGCAAAGGTTACAGGACAGGTGCTTTCCATTCTGCAGGGCACAATGAATGTAAAGATTGTTGCGGATGTTGTATGTGACATTAAGAAGAGCATCTTCAATGCAATGGGAAAGCTTTCGATAAGCTTTTTCAAGAACAGACAGACCGGTACACTGATGACACGTGTACTGAACGATGCAGAGCGTGTAACAGGCTTCTTTATTGATGATGTGCCTTATATTTTCATTCACTCGGTTACACTCATATCCACTCTTGTGGTTATGTTTACGATTAACTGGCAGATGACTGTGATTTCCATGCTTCTGCTTCCGATTGCATTCATTTTCAGCTTCAAGTATCGTCCGAAATTCTGGAATGCATACGGCAGAAGACACAGGGCAGAGCGTTCCGTAAACAACCAGGTTAACGATAACCTTACGGGTGCGAGAGTAGTTAAGGCCTTCGGTCAGGAGAGGAAAGAGGAAAACAGATTCCACACCGTAAACGGAAGACTTAAGGATACTGAAATGACTATTGTACGTATCCAGAATGTTTTCTCTGTTGTATTCCAGCTTTCACATAGTGCTTCGTCACTTATCATATGGCTTTTGGGCGCATACTTTATTTTGAAGCGCGGCACAATGGCACTTGGTATTCTTGTTACCTTCGTCGGTTATGCCGGACAGCTTGACGGTCCGATGAGATTTATGACAAGAGTGTTCCAGTCGTGGGCAGACAGCATGAACGCTGCACAGCGTATGTTTGAGATTATCGATGCAATTCCTGAAATTGTCGAGCCTGAGACCCCGGTTCCTTTGAAGGAGCCCAGAGGTGAAATCGAACTCAGAAATGTTACCTTCGGCTATGAAATAAACAGGCCTGTCCTTAAGAATGTAAGCCTTCTGATTCCTGAAGGAAGCATGCTTGGAATTGTCGGACGATCCGGCGCAGGTAAAACAACGCTTGTTAACCTCATTTCACGTATGTACGACCCTCAGGAGGGTAGCATTCTCTTTGATGGAATTGATATAAGGAATCTTTCCTTCAGCGATCTCAGAAAGAATGTAGCAATGGTTTCCCAGGAGACATACATCTTCATGGGTACTATTGAGGAAAACATCGCATATGCTAATCCGAACGCTTCAAAGGCAGATATCATCAGAGCCGCAAAGCTTGCCAGTGCGCATGATTTCATTCTCAGAATGCCCGACGGCTATAATACTGTTGTGGGTTCATCCGGACGGGAGCTTTCCGGTGGTGAGCGTCAGCGTATATCAATAGCGCGTGCAATCCTTGCAAACCCGAAGATACTTATTCTCGATGAAGCTACCGCATCGGTTGATACCGAAACCGAAAGAGCTATTCAGGAGTCCATAAACTACCTTGTTAAGGGACGTACGACAATATCAATAGCGCATCGTCTCTCAACGCTTCGTGATGCTGACTTCCTTTGTGTAATCGACAACGGTGAGATTACCGAACGTGGTACGCACAAGGAGCTTGAGGAACTTCACGGTACCTACTATAAACTTATGGAACTGCAGACCAAGGCGCTTGCACTGAGGGAATGATATAAGGCATACAGGGCATATGACCTTGGGATGATACGTAAGTATCCAACGTACCTGCTTTTAGAGAATAATGCATAAACATACAGAGGAAAACAATGGAAGAAAAAGAATTTGATCTTGAACAGATGGAGAAAGAAACAGAGGAAATGCTGAAAACCAACATCCTTGACTCGAAGACTGCAAAGTTTTCAAGGACAGAAGGCGGTTTTGTCAGACTTAAGCTCCCCGAGGCAGAATACCCTAGGGTGCAGATTGTCAGGATGTTCCCGTTTACGGACCCCGAGCACTACATTTCCGTAAGAACCTGCGAAGAACGTTCAAAGGAAATCGGTATTATCGAGGATTTGGCCAAGCTCGACAAGGATACGCTTGCGATGATTCGTGAACAGCTGAATCTGCGTTATTTCACGCCTGTCATCACTAAAATATACAACATTAAGGATAGGCATGGCTTTGCTTACTTTGATGTTGAAACGGACAGAGGAGAGTGCAAGTTCGCCATTCATATGGGCGGAAATGACGTAGTACATCTCTCTGAAACACGTATAATCATTTCGGATTTGGATGAAAACAGATTTGAAATTCCTGATATTATGAAACTTACACCAAACGAGCGCAGAAAGCTCGATCTGTTCCTGTAGGGAGGCATTCACTTGATACTCGATTACGGTTTATCGGAACAAAATAAAAAACTGCTCTCCCTTAAAAACGGTGAAGAGATATATTATTGCGTGCCCTACGACATTGATGACGAGGGGGGCTGGCTTTCCGGTTCGTTTGTTGTTGTAACGACACAGAGGATTTTTGTTCTGGAAAAGGACGTTCTTAAAAAGACAATTCTGCTCTCTGACATTACGGATATTAAAGCTGAGACAGAAATATCCTGCGGAGTTCTTTTCGTTGTTCTTAAATCAAACGATGAAGCACAGCTTGTTGTACGCTATTCGGGCAAACATCTTGCAAGATATGCATATGTTGCAAAGGGCGCAAGAGAGTTGCTTGCAGGTGGTACGCGAAAGGTTGAAAGCGAAGAATATGAGAAGATGTGTCCGAAGTGCGGCAGAGCTCTTCCCGGCACAAAAGAGTGCCCATACTGCTCACACAAAAAAGAAGGACTCATAAACGACTTCTTTACGCTGCTTAAGCCTTATAAAGGCAGGCTTGTAATCATTTTTATACTAATGATTCTTTCTTCAGTCACGTCGCTTATGAATCCCGAAATTCAGAAGAAGCTTGTCGATGATGTCCTTTTTGACAGAAAAGGAACAATGTCTCTGGCTGCGATATGCCTTGGCGGAATGCTTGCCGTTACCATCTTTTCACTTGTGGTCAATGTGGCAAAAAGCTATCTTTGCGCGAAGCTTGGCTCCACAATAAGCATGGATCTTCGAAAGAAGCTTTACGCAAAGGTTCAGAGTCTTTCTTTGGCTTTCATTTCCGACAGAAAGCCCGGAGACCTTATGAACAGAGTTACGGGCGATACAAGAAGAGTCAGCGACTTTATGGCTGATGCATTCTGCAACCTTTTCTCGGTTGCGATTATGCTTATTTTCAGCGTTACATACATGCTTATCCTTGACTGGAAGCTGGCACTTTTATCGTTTGTTTTTATTCCTGTTTCAATAACTATTTCCGTTGCATTCAGAAAGAACATTCACAGACGGTTCCATATGCAACGTAAAAAAGAGGATAAAATCAATTCAAACCTTCGTGATGTTATTACAGGTATGGCTGTAGTTAAGTCCTACGGCAAAGAAGAGCAGGAAACAAAGCATTTCAGCGAAACTGCTGAAAGCTATGCAGTTACACAGAAACGAAACGAAGTTTTCTGGGCGGTATTCTTCCCGACAATGCAGTTTATGATGGGTATCGGTACATACATCATTACGTACGTGGGTGGTAAGAACGTTCTGAGCGATACAAAGACTGTCGGCGAGCTTATGCAGTTTGTAAGTTATGCATCAATGATGTACATGTACGTCGGCTGGCTTTCAAATCTTCCCAGAATACTTATGAATATGATCACAAGTATCGAACGTATCAGCGATGTTATGAAACAGGAGCCTAAGATTGTTGATAAGTCGAAAGCTCAGGAGCATGAGATACAGGGAGATTTTGAGTTTAAGGATGTATGCTTCGGATACAAGAGCTATGAACCTGTCCTCGAGCATATCAATCTTAAGGTTAAGAAAGGTGAAATGATTGGCCTTGTAGGCGCGAGCGGAACAGGAAAATCAACACTTATTAACCTTGTAATGCGCCTTTATGATATTGATGACGGAGAAATCCTTGTTGATGGAATAAATATCAAGGACATTAAAGCAGAGAACTACCATTCGCAGATTGGTGTTGTTCTTCAGGAAACATTCCTTTTCTCAGGCACTATCCTAAACAACTTGCGTTTTGCAAAGCCTGATGCTACTATTGAGGAGATAATTCAGGCAGCGAAAATGGCCAATGCACACGATTTCATCTGTAAGACACCTGACGGTTACAACACCTATGTAGGTGAAAGAGGCTACAACCTTTCCGGTGGTGAGAGACAGCGTATCGCAATAGCACGTGCGATACTTAATAACCCCAAGCTTCTCATTCTTGATGAAGCAACGGCAAGCCTTGATACAGAGAGCGAATACCTTATCCAGACCGCACTCGACCGTTTGATTGAGGGCAAGACAACGTTTGCTATTGCACACAGACTTTCAACACTTAAGAATGCTGACAGACTTGTTGTAATTGATGCACACCACATTGCTGAGGTTGGTACGCACAACGAGCTTATGGAGAAAAAGGGTATTTACTACGGCCTCGTTACCGCGCAGCTTGAAATGCAGAAGAGCAAAGGCGAAGGGGAAAAGAATGATGCTGAAAAGGCAGTTTAAAAATCTGATTTTTGTTACGGCAGCAGTTTTTGCTGCCGTAGTTTTTACGGGATGTAAAGGAGACACAGGAACGCAGACTGTTACACCCACAGCAGATGTTACGCATGCGGTAATAATGACTGAAGCACCGGATGCGGTGTTAACAGAGGCACCTGCTGCAGTAACAGAAGCACCGGAAATTGTGGAGGAACCAACGTCCGAACCGCCTACGAGTACTCCTGCTCCAAGACAATACAATATGGACGAGTTTACCATCGTTGGAAAAGCAGAGTCCGGAAATACCGTGACATATGTTGAACTTGATGTTTCTGCGATGAAGAACTTCGGTGTGAATGCGGATTACCTTGTAACGGCTGTATTCGGTGAGAATGATTATACGCAGGTCGTTGTTAAGGCTGCAGATGGCGTTGTACATGTAGATTTTGAAAAGCCCGTTCTTGAATACGAAGTGTCTGTTGTTCTTAAATACAGCCTCGGAAAGGATACATCATCTGCGGAAGACGGTTATGTTAATATCCCTTGGACCGAGGTTTATGATGCTACAAAAGATGCCGGCTTTGAGGGAAAGGTCGATACGCATCCGAGAGGTGTAAACCTCCGAACAGATTCGTATTGTTTTGTTGCGGCCATTCCCGACGGTATGTACGATGTAACCGTGAAAAAGGCAGAAATGGGCAGATCCACCTTGAGAATAAATGAAGGCTCATTTGGCGTTAATGTCGGAATCGGCGGAACGGACAGAAAAGGAGAAGACAAAATATTCAGTGCACAGGATATTGTTGTCGAAGGTGGAGAAGCCAGACTCTCCAGCATTGGTGACGGGAATATGTGCTATATCGAATTCAGAAGGGTTTCTCAGCTTATTCCCAGAAAGACACACATTTATATCGCCGGCGATTCTACGATACAGACGTATTATCCCAGACTTGACGAGGCCGAGTTTGCCGCAGGAACGGCACAGACCGGATGGGGACAGCTGTTCCACCATTATACAACCGATGAAGTAATTGTTGACTCGCTCGGAGCAGGCGGAACATATGCAAGAAGCTGGTATGAAATGTATTTTAAGGGAATTACAAACAATGCAAAGCCCGGCGATTATTTCATAATCCAGGAGGGAATAAACGACAGAACATACAGCAATACCGAGGAAATGAAAGAATATCTTTCGATTATGATTGATTGGTGTCTGGAACATAAGGTTGTTCCTGTGCTTGTGACAAGCCAGCAGACTGCAAAGTTTTGGAAGAGCAAGGACGGGGCTGATCTTGGTGAGCACGACGAGCCTGAAGGAAGCGGACTTTATCCGTTTGCAGAGACAATACGTGAGCTTGCAAAGGAAAAGGGTGTTTTCCTCATTGACAATGCGAAGATGACCGGTGAATGGTACAGTATCGTAGGAAGAACATACGTTGAACAGACGTATCATCTGTATAATGCAAAGACGGAGAAGAGCGTTGACAGCCTTCATTCCTCATTCCAGGGGTCTAAAAAAATATCCGAGCTTATTGCAACGGATATTGCTTCGAGAATTGCATCGGAGGAGACGGATGCATACGGAAATACACTGGCCGGAATCAAACTTAATGACGTAATATCATACACTTTTGAATATTCTGTTGCGTCAGGAGAAATAAACACTACAATAGTAAATGCGGTTGAATACAAATAGTTGAAAAGGCAAACCGATTATTGTATACTGCAAAAAAATATGTGTTGGGGAAAAACATGAAAAAAGCGGGAAAAGAATATCATTACGGGCATGAGATGAAGAATATGAACTTTTACGAGAGTTTATGTTGTGCGGTCGCAGGCCTGAAGCAGTCCTTTAAAACAGAGAAGAATCTTCGTAAGTATATGTTCTTTGCTGTTGCCTTTCTCATTATCAATACCGTGCTCAGAATAAGCGTGGAGTTCTGGCTTATATTCCTTCTTTCAGCCGTTATGCTGCTCGCTTCTGAGTTTATAAACACAGCTATTGAATATCTGTGCAATTACTGCACCGATGAAATAAGAGACGGCATACGTGATGCAAAAGATACTGCTGCAACTGCTGTTATGTTTACCGGCACAACATGTGCCATCGTTGAGGCAACTGTTGTAATCGTTACGCTTGTAAGAAGATTCGGATGATTTTAAAGTAAAACATTTCGATTAATAGGGAATCGGAACCAATATCTTTAAACTGTGAAGACATTGGGGCGGTTCCCTCTTTTTTTCTGTTACAATGTGTGATATTGTTAAACAGATATGTCAAAGGAAAGGATACTGATATGTACAAAGTACTTGTTATTGAGGATGAAGAAGGCATTCGCGAAGGCATTAAAAATGTCCTTAAGCCGTGGAATATTGAAACTCTCGTAATTAATGATTTCTCCAAGGTTACTGAAGAGTTTGTCAAGGCGGAGCCGCATCTTGTTCTTATGGATATCGGGCTTCCGTTTTATAACGGATTTTACTGGTGTTCTGAAATTCGTAAGCTCTCAAAAGTGCCGATTGTGTTTATTTCATCTGCTTCCGACAATATGAATATTGTTATGGCAATGAACATGGGAGGCGATGACTTTATAGCAAAGCCGTTTGACGGAAATGTACTTGTTGCAAAGGTCCAGGCAATTCTCAGACGTGTATATGATTTCGCGGATTCAGTTCCGATTCTTGAGCATAAAGGTGCGTTCCTGAACACGGGTGACAACACTTTTATGTATAATGACAAACAGATTGCTCTTTCAAAGAATGAATTCCGCATTCTGCTTATTCTTATGCAGAACAAGGGCAAGACCGTAAGCCGTGAAAAGCTTATGGAAGCACTTTGGAAGACAGACACCTTTGTAGATGAAAACACACTCACCGTTAATGTTGGCAGACTCAGGAAAAAGCTTGAGGAGAACGGGCTTCCCGGCTTTATCGAAACTAAAGTCGGAATGGGATACATTATTTCCTAAAAAGAGGATAATATGTTACAGAGCTATATCAAAAAGAGAATACTTCCCGCCGTGCTTTTGTTTGGGCTTTTTGCATTTCAGCTTGCCTGTTTGGCATTGTACGAACTTCCGTTGGAAGCGGTGTTATACCCTTCCTTCGTTTATCTTGTTATTCTTATCGTGATTGCAGCGTTTGATTACTCAAAGTTCAAAAAGAAACGTCTTCATCTTATGGAACTCGTTACAATTCCCGAGAATCTTTTAAATGAACTTGAGGATTACACGGGTGCATATGATGATGATTATAAGCAAATCATAGAGGCATTACAGGAAAATGCGAGAACGTTTGTTGCGAGTGCAGATGGTAATTTCTCCGAAATGCTTGATTATTACACTCTTTGGGTTCATCAGATAAAAACGCCCATTGCATCAATGCGCCTGACCTTGCAGAATGAAGATTCGGCGCTGGCCAGAAAAATAAGCCGAGACCTGACCGACATAGAACAATATGTTGAAATGGTTATGTGTTATCTTCGCCTCGACTCTGAAACTACGGATTACGTTTTCAAAGAGTACGATATTGATGAGGTGGTTAAGCAGGCCGTCCGTAAGCAGGCAGGCCAGTTTATAAGCAAAGGAATCAGTCTTGAATACGAGCCTCTTGAAAAACAGGTGCTTACAGATGACAAATGGCTCAGCTTTGTTGTCGGACAGGTTCTTTCCAATGCTTTGAAGTATACACATGAAGGCTCTGTGAAGATATATTCGGAGGAGCACGAACATGAATATGCATTATGCATTAAGGACACGGGAATAGGCATTGCGCCCGAGGACGTTCCCAGAATATTTGACAAGGGTTATACCGGTTTTAACGGACGTTCGGATAAAAAGGCAAGCGGTTTGGGCCTTTATTTATGCAGACGCATCTGTAATAATCTTGGCGTTAATCTGCGTGCGGAATCGGAACGTGGCAAAGGAACAATTGTGAGCATCGGATTCCCAACAGAAAAACGAGTGCATGAATGATGTGACAATTTTGTAAGGTGATTCAAAAGAACTGTAAGCCGTTTCGATGGTGCACGGTTCTTTTTTGAAATATAATGGTGGTCAGATGCGGCACGCAGAAGAGGGGTTGAAGGGCTGCATAAAGTAACAACATCTATGAAAGGGAACATAATAATGAGTTTACTGGAAGTTAAAAATGTAAAAAAGATTTATACAACAAGACTTGGAAAGAATCAGGTCGAAGCACTTAAGAACGTAAGCTTTTCTGTTGAGAACGGCGAGTACGTTGCAATCATGGGTGAGTCGGGAAGCGGAAAAACAACACTCCTCAATATCCTTGCTGCACTTGACAAAGCAACCGGCGGACAGGTAATTCTTGACGGAAACGACCTTTCCAAAGTAAAAGAAAGCGAAGTTGCTGCTTTCAGACGCGATAATCTTGGATTTGTATTCCAGGAGTTTAATTTGCTTGATACATTCTCTTTGGAGGACAACATATATTTACCTCTTGTTCTTGCAAACAGACCGCATAGTGAGATGGCTGAAAAACTTACGCCTATTGCCGAACAGCTTGGCATTTCCGATCTTATTAAGAAATACCCTTACGAAGTGTCCGGTGGCCAGAAACAGCGTGCGGCAGTTGCGAGAGCACTTATCACAAATCCCAAGATTATACTTGCCGATGAACCTACCGGTGCACTTGATTCAAAGGCTACGGACGAGCTCCTTAAAATGTTCGGAAGGATTAACAAAGGCGGGCAGACTATTCTTATGGTTACACATTCGGTCAAGGCAGCAAGCCATGCAAACCGCATCCTTTTCATTAAGGACGGAGAAGTATATCATCAGCTTTTCCGCGGCGAGATGACAAATGAGCAGCTTTACCAGAAAGTCAGCGAAACTCTTACAATGCTTCAGGCAGGAGACAGATAATGAAACAGGGATTATACAGAAAACTTGCCCTGAACGGCATTAAAAACAATAAACAGCTGTACATTCCCTATTTCATTATGGGAATGTGTGTAATATCCATTTATTACATTTTGGATGCGCTTTCAAGAAAGCAGTCCGTTGCAGAAATGAGCACAACATTGGTTGTTGTTCTTTATCTCGGAATGTATGTAATATTCTTTTTCTCTATTACATACATGCTTTATGTCAATTCTTTCCTGATAAAACGCAGACTAAAAGAATTTGGACTTTATAATGTTCTTGGTATGGACAAGAAGAACCTTTCAAAGATTCTTTTGTGGGAAAATGCTATTTCCGCAGGTGTTTGTATCGCAGGTGGTCTTGCTGTCGGAATGCTTCTGGAGAAATTTTCCGAGGTGTGTCTCCTGAGATTTGTTGATTTGGAAGTAACATACGGACTGACCTTTGAATTTTCTTCGGTTATTAGAACAATTGTGTTTTATGCAATACTGTTTATTATTATCCTGCTAAGATCCCTTCGGGCAGTGAAGAAAACAAACCCTATTGAGCTCGTTAAGAATGAGAGCATGGGAGAAAAACCCGTAAAAGCAAACTGGGTGCTTGCGGTTCTTGGTGTTGTAATTCTTGCTGTTGCGTATTACATCGCAGTCAGATGCAGAACAACTATTACAGCTATTACATGCTTCTTTATTGCAGTCGGACTTGTAATTTTAGCTACCGATCTTCTGTTTGTTTCAGGGTCTGTTGCTCTTTGCAAATTCCTTAAGAGCAGAAAAGGTTATTATTACAAAGCAAAACATTTTGTATCGGTATCTTCAATGACGTACAGAATGAAGCGAAATGGTGCGGGTCTTGCGGTAATCTGTATTCTCGCTACAATGGTTATGGTAATGATTACGGGCTCGGGCTGCCTTTTCTTCGGTAAAGAAGACAGCATAGCACGTCAGTATCCCAGGGACTGCCATATTGTTGCCTATCTTGATGATGTTAACGCCATTAGCGATGAATCACTTGCGGAGAAAACAAAGACTTACGAAGCGTTCCTTACCGAAAAGGGTGTCGATCTTTCTACGACATTAAGTTCAAGGTACCTTGAGAGTGATGGAATATTTGAAAACGGCGTTTTCCATTATGATGACAATTATGGTGCCGATACCATGAAGGCTTCGGAAAAGCTTGAGAAGAGCCAGAACCTCTACATCCTGAGTATTGAAGATTACAATGCTCTTACCGGAAAAAGTGATTCTCTTGCTTCTGATGAAATAATAATTTATTGCACTGCGGGAAAATATAAATTACCGACATTTGAGTTTGAGGGACTGAAAACATTTAAAGTAAAAGAAAATCCTTCGGATTTTCCGTATGTGTATTCTAAAGACTCAGAGCTTTTGTTTAACAGCATATGTATTGTTGTTGATTCCTACAGCACCTTTGCTCCGATGGTTTTCTCGGACGTGGAAATAAGCACAAAAGTGCCTGTAAGAGCGGACTGGTACTATGGATGGAATATGTCCGGTGCACCCGATACGTATGCAGTGATAAGCGAAGCGGTAGAGAGCATTTCCGAAGAAATCAGATGGAATGACGGAAGCCTTGAGTGTACGATAGGTGATGTTGCTACAGAGAAGGCCGAATTCTTCTCGATGTATGGTGGCCTTTTCTTCATCGGAATCCTGCTTAGCATTGTTTTTATCGTTGCAACAGTGCTTATAATCTATTACAAGCAGATTACGGAGGGCTTTGAAGACCAGAAGCGCTTCGAAATTATGCAGAAGGTCGGAATGACGAAAAACGACATTAAGAAGAGCATCAATTCACAGATGCTTACAGTATTTTTCTTCCCTCCCTTCCTTGCGGTAGTGCATCTCTCTTTCGCAATGCCGATGATGTTTGAAATGCTTAAGCTCTTTCATGTTAATAACGTTCCGCTTCTTATAGGCATTGCTGCTGTATGCGTAACCATATTTGCCATAGGCTATATTACGGTTTATAAGCTTACAAGCAACACATACTATAGAATTGTAAGCGGAAAGCGTGCCTGATTGTATTGATGATGCAGATTAATGATGATATAATCCTTGTGTGTAAAGTATATAAAAGGCTGTAACAAAGGGATTTATCATGTTTAAAGTATTTCTTGATAAAGGCGGAGACAGGGGACTTGCTGAAAAGCTGGCAAGGAAGCTCAATACCGTCGTAATTGAAAAGAATGAAAACACAGAAGAACCCGTCTTGCGATTTGCCAAAGACGGGCTCTTTTTTGAGAACGGGAAAATGGTTCTTCACGGTGATTTTGCGGCGATGAGGCATCGCCTTGAAAACGGCAGGCTTCTTCACGAGCCGCTTTTGAAAGCCGCTAAAATCAAGGACGCGGATGAACCTCTTTTTATTGTTGATGCAACAGCCGGGCTTGGTGAGGATTCGATTCTTCTTGCGGCAGCGGGACACAGAGTAACATTGTTTGAGCGTGACCCTATTATTTGTGCTCTTCTTAAAGACGCTGTCAGAAGAGCTGCGAAGATGCCCGAACTTAAAGAAACGGTGTCGCGTATGAATGTTATTGAAGGAGACAGCATAGAACTCCTTGGACAGCTTACGGAAAAGCCTGATGTCATACTTCTTGATCCGATGTTTCCCGATAAAAACAATACCGCTCTTGTAAAAAAGAAATTCCAGATGATATATCTTCTCGAACGTCAAAGCAATGACGAGGATACTCTTATGCAGGCTGCATTGTCGGCAGAGCCTCGTAAAATTGTGGTAAAAAGACCTTTGAAGGGACCATTCCTCGGGGGAGTAAAACCCGGGTACTCTCTTGAAGGGAAGACCATCAGATATGACTGTATAGTATTGCGAAAATAAAGGCGAAAAGCTAAAATGAAAGCAGCATTTTTGCAAAGGAGTAAGGTATGAGCATTTTTGACGTAATTACGTTATTTGGCGGGCTTGCCATGTTTCTGTATGGTATGCGTCTTATGGGAAACAGCCTGAGGGAAAGTTCTTCAGGTACTTTGAAGGTGGCTATGGAAAAAGTCACAAACAATCCCATCAAGGCATTCCTGCTTGGTGTATTCGTTACTGCCGTTATACAGTCTTCAACAGCGACAATTGTTATTACTGCCGGCCTCGTTGGCGCAGGCATTATCACTCTTAAACAGTCTCTCGGAATAATCATCGGTGCAAACGTCGGAACGACAGTTACCGGTCAGATTATCCGTCTCCTTGATGTTGATGCATCGGGATCATCGTGGCTTCAGATTTTCAAGCCTTCCACACTGGCACCCCTGGCACTTATTCTTGGTATTATTCTTATAATGGGCTTCAAGGCTAAAAAGACTCAGGGAGTCGGAAGCATTGCCATCGGCTTTGGTATCCTTTTCAGCGGACTTCTGAATATGACGGGCTCTGTTAATGCACTTTCCGAATCCGGAGCATTTGACAGCCTCTTTTCCAATCTCTCGGGCAATCCTATCCTCGGCTATGCTACAGGTGCGGGCGTTGCTTTTGTTCTGCAAAGTTCTTCCGCGACAATCGGTATTTTGCAGGCATTTTCATTGTCTGGGGATTTGACCTTTAAGGCAATATATGCGGTTGTTGTAGGTATTTATCTCGGTGACTGTGTTACAACCGCAATAGTATGCTCTATCGGTGCAAAGGCAGAGGCAAGACGTGTCGGTATTGTCAACATTCTCTTTAACCTCAGCGAAACAGTCCTTGTCCTTGTTGTCGTTACAATAGTTCATAGCGTTGGACTTCTTGATTCGATTTGGGAAGCACCCATCAATTCCGGTGGTATTGCGAATACAAATACTGTGTTCAATCTTGGCTGTGCAATTTGTCTTTTCCCGTTAATTCCGGTCTATGAGAAGCTTGCCAGAAAGATAATAAAGGAAGAAGACAATAAAGGCTGGAAATATGAAGATAAGATTGAAGCACTCAACCCTTCATTCTTCAGTACTCCCGCTATTGCCTTCAGAGGCTGCTACAATGCGCTTCTTACAATGCTTTCGGCAGCAATTTCAAACATTTCAATTGCTATCGGACTGCTTAATGAATACGATGAAGCCAAATTTAACGAAGTTATGGAAGAAGAGGACAACATCGACAGGCTTACGGATGGTGTGAGCCACTATCTTGCCAAAATGTCTCCTTATGTCAGAGCTGAGAATCACGTTGACATTTTCGACCAGTATTTTAAGACTACTGAGGAGTTTGAACGTCTCGGGGACCATGCCGTTAATATTTCCGAATGTGCCAAGAACCTTGCGGAAAAGGGTTTCAAGCTTTCTGACAGTGCACTTGAGGAATTACGTGTCCTTCAGTCACTGCTTGACAGAATACTTGAATATACTACAAAGGCTTTCCAATTCAGAGATATCGAAAGTGCACGTCACATTGAGCCGCTTGAGCAGGTTGTTGACGATCTCGTGGCAACCTTGAAAGACAATCATTACATAAGGCTCAGAGAGGGAGAATGTGATGTCTTCCAGGGTACTGTATTTATGGACGTGCTTACAAATGCGGAAAGAATCTCCGACATATGCTCAAATGTCGGCATTGCTGTAGTTGCACGTGTTGAGCCTGATGCTGACAAGGCACACAACTACACATCACTTTTACATCAGGGCGCTAACGAAAAGTACAATAAAGAATATAACGATGCTCATGAAATCTTCTTCGGAAGACTTGAGAAGGTTGAAAATAAGTAGGTGGGAAATATGGCAAACTGGCTTAAGGATGCGGTTTTTTACGAGATATATCCGCAGAGCTTTTATGATTCAAACGGCGACGGAATAGGCGATTTTAACGGTATTACAGAGAAGCTTGATTATATTAAATCGCTTGGATGTAATGCGATATGGATGAATCCCTGTTATGACTCCCCTTTTAAGGATGCAGGTTACGATGTAAGGGATTATAAAAAGGTTGCTGACCGTTACGGTACCGAGGCTGATCTTGTTCATCTTTTTGAGGAAGTGCATAAACGTGATATGCATATTATTCTTGACCTTGTACCGGGACACACTTCCGAGGAACATGCCTGGTTTAAGGAAAGCTGTAAGGCTGAGAAGAATGAATTCTCCGACAGGTACATTTGGACAGGCTTCTGGCTTGAGGGCGGGGATGGTCTTAATTTCGTGGCCGGCGAGGCACCTCGTGACGGAGCTTACATTACGAACTTTTTTAAATGTCAGCCTGCGTTGAATTATGGTTTTCTGAAGCCTGAGAAGCCTTGGCAGAAATCTATGGATGACCCTGCCTGTCTTGCAACAAGAGAGGCGGTTTTTGACATTATTTGCTTCTGGCTCGAAAAGGGCTGTGACGGTTTCCGCGTGGATATGGCGGACTCTCTCATTAAACGTGATGACGAACATAAGTCCGGTACAATAAAAGTATGGCAGGACATTCTTGGACGTGTTCATACCAAATATCCCGAGGCGGCTTTTGTTTCCGAGTGGGGACGTCCGAACGAATCACTTGATGCGGGCTTTGATATGGACTTCCTTCTGGATTGGTGGGGCAGCGGTTATAAGCAGCTTGTAAGAGAATATTCCGACCATGAAGGCGGTGAGGACAACAGTTATTTTAGAAAAATGGCCAGGAACGGCTCTGCCGAGAAGTTCCTTAACGATTACATGTCTTTGTATGAACAAAGCAAAGGAAAGGGCTATATTGCGCTTATAACAGGTAACCACGACACACCTCGCATACAGCCTGTTCTGAATGATGAAGAAGCAAAGCTCTTCTATGCATTTTTCTTTACGCTTCCGGGAACTCCTTTTATGTACTACGGTGACGAAATCGGCATGAGATACATTGACGGAATGCCTACGAAGGAAGGAGGCTTCACAAGAACCGGTACAAGAACTCCCATGCAGTGGAACTCGTCTGTTAACGCAGGCTTTTCAGTGGCTTCGGAGGATAAGCTTTACCTTCCGATCGATAAAGAAAACTACAAGTCGGTGAATGTTGAAGCAGAAGAGAAAGATTCAGATTCCCTTTTGAATGTTTTCAGGAAGATTACTGCCTTCAGACATGAGAATCCTGAGCTTACCGATAATGACAACCTGGAGCTTTTAAGCCGTGAGCCCCTTGCTTACAAGCGTGGAAGTCTTGTAATGGTTGTTAATCCGACAAACAAAGAAAAGACTTATTCCGTATGTGGAGACATTGTATTTTCAATAGGTGATGTCAGTGCCGATGCTACGGATGTTATACTTAAGTCCGGCAGCTTTGTGGCTGTAAGGCTGAGTCGATAAAAACTAATTCTTTGCGCAAGGTGATAATGATGGATGCTATTGAACTTGGTAAAATTGATTTGTCTGCCGCTAAAGGCAGCAAGGGCCTGCTTGGCGACATAGACGGTGACGGACGCATGGAGCTTGTTATGGTGCAGGCAGACGGTGATATCGACGACAGATATGTTCCTCACCAGATTGTCTGCGTTACAGCGTACAGGCTTACAGGCGAGATGATGTGGCAGAAGGGTACGCCCTCTGAAAAGCCGGGAAACTTCGGTTCGGACTTTCCTGCACAGGTTTATGATTTTGATAACGACGGAAAACTTGAAGTGCTCTGCGTTATGAATAAGCGGTTTCTCGTCCTTGACGGTAAAACGGGCGCAACAAAGAAAGATTATCCGCTTCCTTCGGATGAGGCGCATGACTGCATTATTATCTGCAATATTTCCGGAAAATCCCATCCCGGGGACATTATTCTGAAAGACAGATATTTCCATATGTGGGCCATGGACAACGACTTTAATCTTCTTTGGACTCATGATGGCAATCTTGGTCATTTCCCGTGGGCATATGACATTAACGGTGATGGCTTTGATGAAGTAATGGCGGGCTATGATATGCTTGACCATAACGGAAAGCTTATGTGGTCCTGCAAGAATCTTGAGGATCACGCCGATTGCCTGTGGACGGCAGACATTAACGGCGATGGCAGGAAAGAAATATGCGTCGGCGGCAGCGTTACATGTCTTTATGATGCAGATGGTAATGAACTTTGGCGCTACGAGGATTCAATAGAATCCCAGCATATTGCACCGGGCCGTTTTATTGACGAAGGCAAGGGGCTCCAAGTGGCAGGCCTCGACCGTATTCAAAGGGGCGACGGCTACAAAGGACAGTGGGACGGAAAGGACGGCATGTTCCTTATAGGTTCCGATGGAAAGGGCCTTTGGAAGGAAGACCGCAAGACTAAGGGCTGGCTTACCATTGTTGATACGTTCAGAAACTGGAACGGAGAAGGAAAGGATTACATTCTTGCCTACAGAAGAGGCGGCGGTGTTATGCCCGGCCTTTACAACGCGCAGGGTGATAAGGTTGTTAACTTCCCCAATGAAGGATATGTTCTTCATGCAGACCTTTTCGGAAGAGGAAAAGAAGACGTAATTGTCTACAGCGCCGATACAGCATGGATTTATGCGGGAACGGCATACGATATGGCCACAGCACCTTCCGGAAAACCGCTTGAACAGATAAGGAGACTGTATTCTTCAACACTTTATCCCGGCGGAACATATGAGGAGGACTGATTATGGATATAATGCAATTGCTTGAAACAAGAAGAACATACAGAAGATTTGAGCAAAAGGCTGTTCCTCAGGACGTGCTTGATGACATTCTGGAGAGTGCACGCATTGCCAATTGCGGTGCAAACAGACAGGCTCTTAACTACATCGTTGTAAACAAGCCTGAAGACGTAAAGAAAGTTAACGGCCTTGTTTATTGGGCAGCAGCTCTTCCCAAAGAGCTTGGCACACCGAAGGAAAATGAGATTCCGACTCTCTTTGTAGCTGTTATTGAGGACCTTGCAGCACAGGGGAACGATACCGACGCAGGCATAGCCATTGCGAACATGACAACCGCAGCGTGGGCAAAAGGTGTCGGAAGCTGCATAATGGGCGCAATCGACAGACCACAGCTTTCAGAACTTTTCTGCCTGAAGGAAACAGATAAGCTTCACACGATGATAGCTTTCGGCTTTCCTTCCCACAAGAGTACAATTGTTCCTGTAATGGACGGAAGCCTTAAATACTATCTTGACGAAAATAAAGATTACTGTGTACCGAAGAAAAAACTTGAAGAAGTTGTGAGGTACTTCTAAGAAAAAGTTTGTTTATAAAAAGTGGATGAATCCTAGAATTGGATTCACCCACTTTTTTTAACCATATTTTACTTGAACAAACGTGAATGCTTATGCAGGTTGATTTACAGTGCTCTGCTTGCGCCGAGTGATGTTGAGAAGTCTGCAATCTTCATGCAGCCGACAGGACATACTTCTGCGCACTTTCCACAATCGGTACAGAGAGTGTAATTAATCTGTGCGAGATTGTTGACAACCTTGACTGCACCTGAAGGGCAGTTAAGCTCGCACTTCTTACAACCGATACAGCCGACCATACATTCCTTACGGGTGTCAGCACCCTTTGCCTGGCTGGAGCACTGAACAAGTGTCTTAGCCTTGACGGGAATGATGGAAATGATGTGCTTGGGACATGTCTTTGCACAAAGGCCGCAGCCTGCACATTTTCTGATATCGATTTTAGCAATGCCTGCATCCATGCAGATTGCGTTTTCGGGACATACAGCGGCACAATCGCCGAATCCTAAGCAACCGTAAACGCAAGCTTCGGGACCGCCATAGATAAGAGCGGCTGAATGACAGTTTTTAATTCCGTCATAATTTGCTTTGTTTTTGGAATCATCGCAGTTACCGTTACAGTGAACGTATGCGACTTTTTCTTCAACGTCCGAGAATGCGAGGCCAAGAGCTTCTGAAAGAGCTTTAGCAGCCTTGTCACCGCCGGGAACGCAAAGGTTTGTCATTTCCATTTCGCCGGAAGCAAGAGCCTGAGCGTAACCGTCACAGCCGGTGTAGCCGCAGGCACCGCAGTTGGCGCCGGGGAGGCATTCACGAGCTATTGTGAAACGCTCGTCAACCTTAACCTCCATAAAGTGAGAAGCAAGTGCAAGAACAATTGCACAAACAAGTCCGATTACGGCAACAACGAGAACCGCAATTAAAATAGCTTTAAAATCCATTTGCGGCACCTCCTACTTAAACAGATTGTCAATGATGCCTGCGAAGCCCATGAAAGCCATGGAAACGATGGAGGCAGCAATCAGAGTGGAAGGAAGGCCCTTGAATGCCTTAGGTGTTGAAGGAGCATCAAGCTTTGAACGAACACCTGCGAAAAGAACCATTGCAAGGAGGAATCCGAGTCCGCATCCGAGTGAGGAAACCATTGACTCAAGGAAATTGTAGCCATCGGTGATGTTGTTGATTGTGACACCGAGAACTGCACAGTTTGTAGTAATAAGGGGAAGATATACGCCGAGGCTCTTGTGGAGACCGGGGATGTATTTCTTCAAAACGATTTCAATGAACTGAACAAGTGCTGCAATAACGAGGATGAATACGATTGTCTGAAGGTATTCAAGGCCTGAAGGATTCAGAACATAATACTGAATGGGCCATGTTGCAGCTGTGGCAACGAGCATAACGAATATAACCGATACACCCATACCGAAAGCCTGATCAAGCTTTTTGGAAACGCCGAGGAAAGGGCAAATGCCAAGGAAACGGGAAAGGACGTAGTTGTTAACGAGAACTGACGTCATTAAGATGATGACTAATTCTTTAAACATTTATTTGTCCTCCTTTCCGGCTTCGTTACAGATGTCTTTGTTTACGGCACCACATGTGGCAGCGGCGGGACATCCTGCACATCCGAGAGTCGGTGCTTTCTTACCCTGCTTTGTAGTAATGACTGTAACAATGGCAATCATTATACCGAAAACTAGGAAGCCACCCGGGCTCTTAACAAGGAAGTTGATTGTGTGATCCTTGATGAAAGGAATTTCAATGCCTGCAAAGGAACCTGCACCAAGTACTTCACGTATTGTGGACATACAGAGAAGAGCAATGGTAAAGCCAAGGCCCATACCCAGACCGTCCAGCGCGGAATCAAGAGGTGCGTTCTTACTTGCGAACATCTCGGCTCTGCCAAGGATGATGCAGTTAACGGTGATAAGTGCAAGGTAAACACCGAGGAGCTCGTAGAGGTCAGGAAGATATGCATGCATAAGCATCTGAACTACTGTAACGAACGCAGCGATGATTACAATGTAACAGGGAATTCTGACTTTGTCGGGAATTACCTTACGAAGAAGTGATATTGCGAAGTTTGAACAGATGAGAACTGCCGTTGCGGCGAGACCCATGCTGACGGCTCCGATGACACCCGTGGTTGTGGCAAGTGTCGGACATGTTCCGAGAACGAGCACGAAAACGGGATTTTCTTTTAAGAAGCCGTTTGTGATTAGTGAAAGCTTATTATTCTTTTCCATTTCGTACCCCCTACTTTAATGCATCCCAGGAACTGAGAGCGTCTTTAATTGCCTTTTTGTAGGCGGTTGTTGTTTTTGTTGCGCCGGCGATTGTATCGATGCTGTCAACGCTTCCTGCACCGACACCCTTGAAACTGTCGCCGTATGTCTTTTCGTAGCCGAGAGTTTCGGAAGAAGCAAGGCACTTGGCACCCGTAACATTGCCGTTTGAGTCAACACCACAGAGAATCTGAAGTCCGGATGAATAACCTGTTGTGTTCATTTTGAAAACATAGCCGCCTTCGGATGCTTTGTAAGCAGCAATAACGGATGAAGGAAGGCTGAGACTGTCAACAGAAAGTTCCTCGAAACTGCCTCCGTCGGGATAAACAACAAGGAGAGCTTCCTGTGTGGCTTTCTTTTCTGTCTCGGCAATGATGGGAGCTGTTATTCCGTTTGTTACCGAAAGTACAACAGCGGAAATGAGACAGATGAGTGTGAGCACGATTACGCTTGAAAGTGATTTTTTCATTTTGCTTCACCTCCAAACGGTTTTTTCTCCGTCCATTTGTCAATGTAAGGAGTGAGGATGTTCATAAGAAGTATTGCAAAGCTTACGCCCTCGGGGTAGTTGCCGTACTGACGAATCATAACGGTAATAAGTCCTGCACCGACACCAAAGATAATCTTTCCGAGAGGAGTGAAAGGTGTTGTTGCGTAATCTGTAGCCATGAAGATGGCACCGATGAAGAGACCGCCTGCCATTGTGAACTGAAGTGCAAGACTTACATCACCGGTAAGGATGAGTGTGAATACAAATACCGTTCCGATGTAGGCAACGGGTGTATGCCATGTGATAACCTTAACCGCAATAAGGAAAAGGCCGCCGATAATGAGTGCAAGTGTGCAGGACTCGCCGATGGCACCGCCGCGGTTTCCGAGGAAAAGCATTAATGTATCGAATGCTTTGCCGGCTTCGAGATCAACAAGCGGTGTAGCTGTTGAAACGGTATCGACTGTAGGGAAAGCACCCTTTGCCATTTCGCCGAACGCAATGAGCATGAAGATTCGGGCTGTGATAGCGGGGTTTGCAAAGTTCTGACCGATGCCGCCGAACACTCCCTTTACAAATACTATGGCGAAGATTGCACCGATGGCAGCCTGCCAGAGAGGAATGTTAGCCGGTATGGTAAGTGCAAGAAGAAGTCCTGTGACAACCGCACTTAAGTCGGAAATGGTTGTTGCCTTCTTTGCGATTTTATTGAAGATGTATTCTGCAAGTACTGCGAAGCCTACGCATGTTGCTATAACAGCAAGACTTCTGACACCGTAGATGATTGTTCCTGCGATGGTTGTAGGAAGAAGTGACAGTATAACGCAGAACATAATGGACTGTGTGGTTACGGGGCTGTGGAAATGCGGCGAAACCGAAATATGAAGTTTGTTACTCATTTCTTTTCAGCCTCCTTCTGCTTTTGTTTCTGCTGCCACTCGCGAACCATTCCCTTGGAAATCTTGTTGATTTCTACGAGAGGACGCTTTGCGGGGCATATGAATGAACAGCATCCGCACTCGCAGCATATGTCAACACGAAGCTTTGTAAGCTCCTCGACATCGTTCTTTTCGTATGCTTTTGCAATTGCAAAAGTGGTGAGATGCATCGGGCAGTGTGATGCACACTTGCCGCAGTGTATGCACTGTGTAGCTGCGGGCTGCGTTCCGTCCTTAACGTTCATGACGGTAACAGCATTTGTGTTTTTAAGAATAGGAGCAAACTGAAGCTCGGGAATGGAAATGCCCATCATAGGACCGCCATAAAGAACTTTGCCTGCTTTCTCGGGGTCAATACCGAGCTCTTCGAAGATATCGCTGATGAGAGTGCCTACGGGAACGATGTAGTTACCGGGCTTTTCAACGGCACTTCCGTCGATTGTTATGCATTTTTCAACAAGAGGCATACCTGTTTTTATGTAACGGGCTATTGCTGCCATTGTCGTAACGTTGCATACTATGCAGCCGACATCGATGGGAAGCTTTCCTGCGGGAACAACTTTTCCTGTAGTATTGCGAATGATGACTTTTTCAGCACCCTGGGGGTAGAGACCCGGAAGAGTAACGACTGTAACCGCTTTGTCATCTGCAAACACTTCTTTCATCTTGGCGATTGCTTCGGGCTTGTTCTTTTCAATACCGATAAGAACCTTCTTAACATCAAGGTATTTTTCGAAAAGCTTTACGCCCTCAACAACGGATTCGGCGTCATCAAGCATGGTGCGTGTGTCACTTGTAATGAAAGGCTCACACTCGGCTGCGTTAATGACGAGCTCCTGAATCTTGGAAGTATCTTTAACGTCAAGCTTTACGGCTGTAGGGAAGCCTGCACCGCCAAGACCGACAATACCGCTGTTTCTGACTGCTTCGATGAAGGAAGCATAATCTGTGACAACAGGTGGCTTAATGCCGGGATCGGTTGTCTGTTGACCGTCTGATTCAATGAGCACAGCCTGACAGAAGGTGCCTGATGAAACACGAATGTTATCAAGCCTCTTAACTGTTCCCGAAACACCGGAAAAAATAGGACTGGAGACGGGACCTGTGCTTTCACACACAAGGGTGCCGACATCGACATGATCTCCGGGCTTAACAACAGGATTTGCGGGACGTCCGATGTGCATCGAAACGGGGAGCAGAATCCTCTTCGGAACACTAAGTCTGACCGGCGGCAGGTTTGCTGTATTTTTGTTATGCGGAACGTGAACTCCGCCCTTTGAAAAACTCATACATACCCTCCTCTGGATGTACAAAAATTGCTTTTTGAATAAAAAGCCATATTAAATTAATAATATCTTAATAATTACTAAAATACAACCGAAATGTCTCAAAAAGAATGACAACCTTTTAACGAACAACATTCGCAAATAACCGCAATAATATAGTATTTAAGGACGTTCTTTATAGTCAGTTTATTGATTAGTCGGGGATGAATTGCTAAAATGGGTTTAATTATGGGGTATTGCCCTTATTCGAAAGGTTTTTAATGACAGCAGAATTGATAAAAACCTTATATTTCATTTCGTTTGTGATTTCGGTTTTTTATTTCCTTTCACTTGCGGTTGTAACGAAAAAGCACAACATTTACCATTTATGTGCGTCGCTTCTTGTTGTTACCGAGAACGTGGGCGCATTGTGCGTTATTCTTTCGACCGGAACGGAAATGGCTATGCTTGGAAACAGAATCACCTTTATTTCGGTGTGCTTTATGCCGTTGGCTCTTGTTATTGTCTGGTGTCGAATATGCGGTTTCCGTATGAACGATTTTTGCAGAATCACACTAGCCGTTATTTCCGGTATTTCGCTTGCGCTTGCATGGTTCCAGGGAGATAAGGGAGTTTTCTATAAAACTGCTTATTATTACACAAGCGGTGGTATTTCGGGAATCAGGTGGACAAGGGGGCCGGGTTTCTATTTCTGCATGAGTGTGCAGGTTATGTATTTACTGATTGCACTCGGAGTCTGGATTTATGCCGCACGTTCCAAGAAAAGATTTTCACATCACACGATAATCCCCGCTCTTTTGATATTTATCTCAATTAGCTCCGGGCATTTATTCAGCATATTGATGAGACACACCGTTTTTTCATTGTCCGTGATTCCATTCGGATATACGGTCAGCCTGTTCTTCTTCAACATCTTGTTTACAAAACTCGGTCTTTACGATATGAGCATAAGCCTTCTCAACATGAAGGGGCGTACACATTCCAACGGATATATCGTATTTGACAGGAAAAACAGACTTACGGCTTATAATACCGTGGCTCTTGGGTTGTTCCCCGAACTTGATGAGATTCCCGTGGACAGTATAGGAAGCGATTATCTTTATACCTCGTTGTATGAATTGATTTACAAGCCTTTATTTGTTCTTAATCACAATTCCACGGATATATTCGAAATAAAAGAAAAGAAGTATTACGGATCCGTAAAGGATATTTGCGATACATTTTCGAATAAGAGCAAGGGATATATCGTTGAATTGCTCGATGCAACGTATTCCTTCAAGACAAAAGAGATTATGGAAACGTCCAGTGCACGCCTTAAGCAGGACGTTTATGCAAGTGTAAAGCACATAGAGGAAATAAGACAGAGTATTGTATCCGGTATGGCCAGTATGATTGAAAGCCGCGACAGAAGTACCGGAGGACACATCATCAGAACAAGTGATGTGGTAGGAATATTCATTGAGAAGCTTAAGCAGGAATCATATCCCGTTCCGGACGATTTCCTGCATAAAGTAGTAATTGCGGCACCTATGCATGACCTCGGAAAAATTGCCGTAGATGACGAGGTGCTTAAGAAACAGGGCAAATACACTCCCGAAGAATTTGACAAGATGAAGCTCCATGCTTCGGAAGGAGCGCGAATTGTCCGCAAGGTCCTTGCCGGATATGATGATCAGAATCTCATTGATATTTCCGTAAACGTTGCCCATTATCATCATGAAAAGTGGAACGGAAACGGCTATCCCGACGGACTTAAGGAAGAAGAAATACCTCTTGAAGCACGTATAATGGCACTTGCGGATGTATTTGACGCACTTGTATCAAAGCGCTGCTATAAAGAGGCCTACAGCTATGACGAGGCATTCAGTATAATTCGTGAATCCTCGGGAAGTCATTTCGATCCGGCACTTACGGAATATTTTCTTCAGTGCAGGCCGGAGCTTGAAAAGCTTTACAATGAAAACAAGGCGTAATAAACCTTTGGAGGCATAATGGCTGTTACAATTACATATGCAGTTTTGTATGCAATCTCCTTATGGTTGATACTGCTGCTTGTAAAACAAAAAGAATATGTTCAGGCAGGATATTTTATGATAATTTCCGCGTTGACTGTTATGAATGCGGGTTATCTTATTGAGATTATGTCAAAATCCATAGGAACTGCTGTTTTCGGATTCAGACTCAGCAGATTCAGCGAAGTGCTTATTCCGTTACTTTTACTTAGCACAACGGCAAAGATGATTGGCGTAAAGCTGAAAGGATGGTTCAAGGCTCCGCTTTATGCTCTTGCTGTTGCGGTTTATGTATTGGCATCAACAATCAACAGACAGGATATATTCATTAAGTCGGTTACTCTTGTCAGACGTAACGGATACTCGATGCTTGACGTGGAATATGGCAGGACCTTCTTCCTGTATGTTCTTTATCTCGGAATAATTACGCTTACCTCTGTATGGCTTGTTGTTGAAGCGGTAAAGAACAGAAAAAGGATTTCAAAGATTGTTGTAATAAGTCTTTTACTTATTCAGG
>JAZQQJ010000024.1:0-3909 GCA_045629005.1 Lachnospiraceae bacterium | reverse complement strand
TGAAGTTCTTGAGATTTCCGACAGAGTTGCAGTCCTCAGAAAAGGTGCACATATCGCTACTGTTGAAACAAAGTACGCTTCAGAGGCCTCTCTCACTGAAATGATGGTTGGTCTTAAGGTTCAGCTTAACATTAACAGAAGCGAGCCTGTGAACCCTGTTACAAGACTTAAAGTTATTGGTCTTTCTGCTACTGACAAAGAGGGCGTTAAGGTACTGGATGACATAAATTTCGAAGCAAAAAGCGGGGAAATCCTTGGCATTGCAGGCATTGCCGGAAGTGGTCAGAGGGAGCTGCTTGAGGCCATTGCAGGCCTTCAGCCTCTTGACAGTGGTGAAATAGATTACAACAACCCTAAAACCGGTGATATCGTTGATCTTCGTAATAAAACTCCTCTTCAGATTCGTAATCTCGGTGTCCGCCTTTCCTTTGTCCCTGAGGATCGTCTTGGCATGGGACTTGTAGGCAATATGGACATTACTGACAATATGATGCTCAGAAGCTACCGAATAGGCAAATCTCTCTTTGTTGACCGGGAAAAACCGAAGTCGCTTGCCGAAGAGATTATTGAGGAACTTCAGGTTAATACCCCCGGCACAACAACTCCCGTAAGGCGTCTTTCAGGTGGTAACGTTCAGAAGGTTCTTGTAGGCCGAGAGATTTCCGCTGCTCCCAAAGTGCTTATGGTTGCATATCCTGTCCGCGGACTTGATATCAACTCCTCCTATACCATTTACAACCTTCTTAATGCACAGAAGGAGAAGGGCGTATCGGTTATCTTTGTAGGCGAGGACCTCGATGTTCTTCTTGAACTGTGTGACCGCATTCTTGTTATCAATTCCGGCAGGATTACCGGCATTTGCGATGCAAGAACCGTGACTAAGGAAGAAGTCGGTCTCCTTATGACTAAATCGGACAGACCGGGAAAGGAGACTGCAAATGAGTAAAGCAAATGGCGAACGTAAAGAAAAACAGCCTCTTTTTCACGTAACAAAACGCGATGAAATGGCCGTCGCACAAGCAATCGGTATTCGTGTTGCGGCTGTTGCACTTGCACTTCTTGTAAGTATGATTCTTTCATACATACTTATCGGGATTAATCCCGGTAAGATGCTTGTTTCGATGATTACCGGCTCCTTCGGAAGTAAACGCCGTCTTTGGAAATTCTTCAAGGACCTTGCGGTTCTTTTGTGCATCTCTCTGGCTGTTACTCCTGCATTCCGCATGAAATTCTGGAATATCGGTGCAGAAGGCCAGACGCTTATGGGGGCACTTGCTTCCGTGGCGTGCATAATCAATTTCGGAGGCAAAATGCCTGAGCCCGTACTTGTACTTCTTATGCTTGTTGCAGGTGTTGCCGCAGGTGCAGTATGGGGGCTCATACCCGCAATATTCAAAGCAATATGGGATACGAATGAAACGCTCTTTACACTTATGATGAACTACATTGCAACGTTCATTGTGTCGTATTTTCTTATGGTTTGGACGCCCAGCGGTTCATCAACACTCGGAAGCCTTCAGTATGGCCATATGGCATCCTTTATACATGCGTATTTCCCGCTTATTCTTATCGTTGCAATACTTACAATCGTTGTATTTATATACCTGAATTATACAAAGCATGGTTATGAAATTTCGGTTGTAGGTGAAAGCCGCAAGACAGCACTTTACATTGGAATCAATGTGCGGAAAGTAATCATTCGTACAATGACACTTTCCGGCGGATTGTGCGGTTTTGCAGGTTTCCTTATTGTTGCTGCACTTGACCATTCGATAACAACAGCATCCGTAGGCGGACAAGGATTTACTGCCATTATGGTTTCATGGCTTGCCAAGTTTAATCCGCTCATTATGGTTGTTACTTCTGCGTTAATCACTTTCCTGGATCAGGGTGCTTCACAGATTTCCACCGATTTCAACATCGATTCTGCATTCCCGAACATTATTGTGGGAATCATCATCTTTTTCATAATAGGCTGTGAGTTTTTCATTTACTATAAGGTGAACTTCAGACGTAACAGAAAGGAGGAAAAGTAATGAGCATCATCAATTATCTCCTTTCAGCATTTTCAATCGGTATTATTTTCCTTCTTGGTGCCACAGGTGAAATTATCACTGAGAAAGCAGGCCACCTTAATCTCGGTATTCCGGGGGTTATGAGCGTCGGCGCCGCAGGTGGATGCGTTGCTTTGCAGGCAATGTATGACAGCAGAGATACTCTTCCGGGATGGTTTATTGTTACGGTTGCACTGCTTGTATGCTTTATATGTGCAGGGCTGATGGGACTTCTCTATAGTTTTCTTACCGTAACGCTTCATTCAAATCAGAATGTAACAGGTCTCGCACTTACGACTTTTGGCGTCGGCCTTACAAAGTATATGATGTCAAAGCTTGCCAAAATCGGTGCACATGAATATCTTTACGCGCTTGAGTATTTCCGCCAGCCTTTTACAAAGAGCAACAACTCTTTGAAGTATTGCGGTGTTATGACATTCCTCGCACTGATAATTGCTGTTACAGCATCTTTCGTGCTTTACAAAACAAAGGTCGGACTTAATCTTCGTGCGGTTGGTGAAAGCGCAGGAACTGCTGATGCTGTGGGCATTAACGTTACAGGCTATAAGTACGTTGCAACTGTTATCGGCAGCGGAATAGCGGGCTTTGGTGGCTTGTATTACATTATGGACTACGCAGGCAGTCAGGAAGCCTATCTTTCCGTTGAAGCACTTGGATGGCTCTCTGTTGCACTTGTCATTTTTGCATTATGGAAGCCACTCATCTGCATACTCGGATCTTTTGTATTCGGTCTTTTGTTCATAGCAAATGCTTATGCATCCAGCATTCTTGGGATTACTCTTCCTATGAAGCTGACACCCGTGCTTAAGCTTCTGCCTTATGTGGCAACAGTTGTTATCCTTGTTCTTACAAGCATAAGAAAGCGCCGCGAAAATCAGCCTCCGGCAGGGCTTGGAATAACTTATTTCAGAGAGGAAAGATAATTATGAAACTTCTTGAGCAGCAAATCAGGGAACGCGGCATAGTTCGCGAGGGCAATATCCTTAAGGTTGATATGTTCCTGAATCATCAGATGGATGTTAAGCTCTTTTACGAGATGGGCAAAGAATGGAAGAAGCTTTTCAAGGAAAAGAACATTACGAAGATTCTTACAATCGAAGCTTCCGGTATCGGTATTGCCTGCGTTGCGGCTTTGAGCTTTGACAATGTTCCGGTTGTATTTGCAAAAAAGAGCCAGGGACTGAATATGGATTCAAGTGTATATTCCACAAAAGTCAACAGCTTTACGAAAAAGAAAACTTATGATGTTACTGTTTCAAAGAAGTATCTCTCTTCTGAGGACCATGTTTTGATTATTGATGATTTCCTTGCAAACGGCTGTGCCGTCAGAGGACTTATGGATATTATCAGGCAGGCCGGTGCCACTCTTGAAGGAGTTGGTATAGCTATAGAAAAGGGCTTTCAGGAAGGCGGACAGGAGCTTAGGGATGAAGGCATTCAGGTCGAGAGCCTCGCAATCGTCGAGTCTATGGACCCTGAAACGGGAGAGATTACCTTCAGGTAATAATTACCGCATTTAAGCGATTTAATTAAAGATTAGCAATGTTTAACTTGCACTTATGCTAAAATTAGGGTAAATTTAGCAAAAAAGTGCAAGTTTTTTTGAGGTGAAAACATTATGGCTAAAAAAGTGAAAATGGCGGATATAGCGGAAAGGCTGGGAATCAGTATAGTAACGGTTTCAAAGGCACTCGCGGGCCAGAAGGGCGTGAGCGATGAACTGAAAACGAAGATAATCAGTCTTGCTTCGGAACTGGGCTATGAAAAGCCGGGAGACAAAAGTGAATCGTCAAAAAGCTACAACATCGGAGTAATTGTGCCGGAAGGATACATT
>JAZQQJ010000023.1:0-53683 GCA_045629005.1 Lachnospiraceae bacterium | reverse complement strand
CCTGGACTATTGTGAAATCACTACTGCAGCGCCTATCAGTGAGGGAACATATATGATAGCTAAGAAACTTTCCAATCCCAATGCATCTGACAATACAAAACGTCTGTTCAGTTATCTGGTTGACATTTACGGAAAGAACTTCCTTTCGGGCCAGGTGTGCGACGAAGGAATGTACGGCGGTGAAATACAGGTTATCAAAAATACAACCGGTAAAATGCCTGCAATTCTTTCAATGGACTTTATGAATTACACACCATCAAGACCGGATGGCGGACTCGGCCACACGATTGAATTTGCGAAGCAGTGGGATGCGGCAGGTGGAATCGTTGAATTCCATTGGCATTGGACTGTGGGAGAGAAGTACTGGACTCCCGGGCCGTGGTATTCCACATTCTACACGGACAAGACAAACTTCAGCCTGAAAAAAGCCTTGAACGGTCAGGATAAAGAAGGCTATGAAATGCTTATGAATGACATCGACTGCATAGCGAAACTTCTTAAACAGCTGGCAGATGAAGATATCCCCGTCATTTTCAGACCACTTCACGAAGCTTCCGGCGGATGGTTCTGGTGGGGCGCAAGCGGCGCTGAGGCATACAAAGAACTGTACATACTCCTTTATGACAAACTTACGAATGAGTATGGCCTTAACAATATCATCTGGCTTTGGAACGGCCAGGCAGCAGACTGGTATCCCGGTGACGAGTACTGTGACATTATGGGCACCGATATTTATCCCGGAGAAAAGGTCTACACCTCACAGGTTTCAAAATATCTTGAGGTTGCAGGATGGTCAGATGAACAGAAACCGGTTTACCTTTCCGAATGCGGATGCATCTTTGATCCTGAGCTTGCGGCAAGAGACGGAGCGTGGTGGGGATGCTGGTGCGTATGGTGCGGTGAATTCGTTAAGAATCCGACCTTTAACAAAATCAGTGAACAGTACACAGAAGCCTATATGATGAAAAAAGCTTACGACAGCGAATACGTAATCACTCTCGATGAGCTTCCGGATTTAAAAACATACCCTATGGAGTAGGACGATGAAAACTTTCAACGTTAAAAAAATAATAGCACTCGGTCTTGCCTTGCTGATGGCAATCTCATTAATCCCGTCAACAGTAAGAATCATGGCAAAGACAGATAAATCCATGGAAGAATACGAGGATATTATTTCCACATACAACATAGGAGACGGAGTAAAGGCATATAACGACTATCTTGCAGGATATATGCAGGCATCACGGCCGAAGAATGCAATCGTTGCCGAAGCAGGTGACTTTGTAAGGTATGAGGAAGCAGGCTCTCCGGCTGCTCCCGCAATATATGAAGATTTTGACGGAAGAGCCGGGGCAAGCGTGCTTACAAGTGAAGACTCGCTCATTGAACTGGAAATCGATGTGAAGGAGGCAGGGCTTTACAGCATGTCTTTGGAATATTACCCGGTTGAAGGAAAAAGCTCAGACATTCAAAGAAGCATATTCATTGACGGCGAACTTCCTTTTAAAGAATTTTCCATCGTATCTTTTCCGAGAGTGTGGGAGAGCCACGTTGAGGAGAGCTACGTTGACGAAAACGGTGTAACCGTAAAAGTTTGGAAAGCTGACAATCAGGGCAATCAGGAAAAACCCGAAAGCGTTGAAATACCCGAGTGGCAGACACGATACACTTACGACTCAAACGGCTACATAAAAGAAGCATTAAGCGTTTATCTTTCTGCCGGAAAGCATACGGTCACACTTATGTCCGTGAGAGAGCCTATGCTCCTTGGAAGCATCAGGTTTGACAATGCTTCCGCACCGCTTCCTTACGAGACCGTCAAGGCAGACTGGGAAGCAAAAGGAGCAGTCGACTACAAGGGCGGTAACATCGTAATTGAAGGTGAATACGCTTCCAAAACATCTTCACAGATGCTTTATCCTCAGCAGGATCAGGCTTCCGCGCAGGTGAGTCCCGCAAGCCCGAAGGAACTTCTGAACAACATTATCGGCGGCAATTCGTGGAGACTTGTCGGCCAGTGGATTGAATGGAGCTTTATTGTTCCGGAAACCGGGCTGTACGAAATATCCATGCGTGACAAACAGAATTTCTCGCGAGGTGTTGAAGTATCAAGAAGAATAACCATTGACGGAGCAGTTCCGTTTGAGGAGCTTTCCGCCTACGGCTTCGGATACAAACAAGATTGGCGTGTTGATACGATTTCCGATAAAAACGGAACGCCTTATAAGTTCTTCCTTGAAAAAGGCGCGCATACAATCCGTATGGAAGTTGTTCTCGGAGACTTTGCCGAAATTGTCGGTGAAGTTCAGGAAGCACTTCAGCAGCTTAACGGCATTTACAGAGAAATCATCAAAATAACCGGTGTATCTCCGGATACAAACCGTGACTATGAAATCGAAGCAACACTTACGGACCTGACGTCCGAGCTCGTCGAAGCAAAGGCACTGGTGGATTCGGCGCTTTCAAAGCTTGAGATTGTTGCAGGAAGAAACTCGGATAAAAAGACCGTCCTTCTTACAATGAGCGACCAGCTCGAGGAACTCATCGAGGACAATGATTACGTTGTGCGTGTCCTCGGATCGTTTAAAACAAACATAAGAGCACTCGGAACATGGATTACCAATGTAATATCACAGCCTTTGGCAATTGATGCCATTTCCGTACATGCTCCGGGGGCAGGTGCAGGCTTTGAAAAGGTGGGCTTTTTCAAGAAACTTACTCACGAAATAAGCAGACTGTATTACTCCTTTGTAATCGATTACAACCGCATCGGAAATGTTTCTACGGATAAGGATGCAACGACGATTACTTTGTGGATAGGTTCCGGACGAGATCAGGCAAACGTAATCAAACAGCTTATCGATGAAAGCTTTACTCCCGAAACGGGGGTTTCGGTAAATGTTCAGCTTGTTGATATGAACACGTTACTCAAGGCTTCGCTTGTCGGAGAGGGGCCGGACGTGGCAATTCAGGTGGCAAGTACGAATACTCCTGCGGGAAGCGTTTTATATACGGGAAATGACACACCGGTTAATTACGGCGTTCGTAACGCGGTGCTTGACATAACCCAATTCCCCGATTACCGCGAAGTGCTGGAGCGCTTCCCGGAAGCCGTTACAACACAGTTCTCCTACGATGGAGCAATATATGCTCTTCCGGAAACAATAACCTTCCCGGTTATGTTCTATCGTAAGGATATTCTTGCCGAAATCGGACTTGAAGTTCCGGAAACATGGGACGAAGTAAAGGTGGCTATGACGGTGCTTGCAAAGAATCAGATGCAGTTCGGAATGTCTCCGAATGAGCAGCTTTTCGCTTCTCTGCTTTTCCAGAAAGGTGGTTCATATTACAACGAAAGCGGAACGGCATCGGCACTGGATACCGATGTTGCGGTTGACGTTTTCAAGTCATTCTGCAATTACTACACCGACTATAAACTCGATCGTGAACTTTCCTGTCAGGAACGTTTCCGTACAGGAGAATGCCCGATCATCATAGATGACTACACTTCCTACAACAACTTTGCGGTTTCTGCTCCCGATATTGCGGGCCTTTGGAGCTTTACACGTATTCCGGGAACATTACAGGAAGACGGAAGCGTGGACAGAACGGTAGCCTGCACAGGACTTGCTTCCATGATTATGGCAGACACCGAATACGCCGAAGAGTCATGGGAATTTATCAAGTGGTGGACTTCAGCTGACATTCAGACGCTTTACGGCCGTGAAATGGAGGCTCTTATGGGATCGTCCGCAAGAGTGCCTACCGCCAATTACGAAGCGTTTACGAATATGTCATGGCCTGTTTCGGATTTCAACGCTCTTAAGGAATCCATGCAGTGCGTTGAAGGCATACCTCAGATTCCGGGCGGCTATTATACCTGGAGAAACGTAAACAACGCATTTTATTCCGTTGTTACGAATACGGACACATCTTCACCTCGTGAAGAACTTATGGACAAAGTAATCTATATTGACGCTGAAATACGCTACAAGATGGAAGAACTGGATATCGAAATACAAAAATAGGAGAAAATATGCTTAAGAATCTTTTTTACAGAATTAAAAAATCAAGAGCAAGCTATGCAATGCTGGCGCCGTATTTTATCCTTTTCACGTTTTTCACGATTATTCCGGTGCTCATGTCCATCGGTCTTTCCTTCACCTACTACAATATGCTGGAAATGCCGCAGTTTGTAGGGTGGAAAAACTATGTAAAGCTTTTCCTTGAGGATGACATCTTCATGATTTCCCTCAGAAACACCCTTATTCTTGCAGTAATAACAGGCCCGGTTTCATACCTTCTCTGTCTGCTTTTTGCATGGATAATCAACGAGTTTACAGGGTGGCTTCGAGCTTTTCTTACACTGATATTTTATGCTCCTTCCATTTGCGGAAATGCTTATGTCGTATGGAACCTTATTCTTTCCGGAGACCGTTACGGATACCTTAACGGTATTCTGATTAAGCTCGGCATTATGGATGAAGCGGTACAGTGGATGAAAACGGAGAAATATGTTCTTCCGATGCTTATCGTCGTGCAGCTCTGGCTGTCACTCGGAACGGGCTTTCTGTCCTTCATTGCAGGCCTTCAGACAGTAGACAAAACGCTTTACGAAGCGGCTGCTCTGGATGGCATCAAAAACCGCTGGCAGGAACTATGGCACGTTACACTTCCTTCCATGAAGCCCCAGCTCCTTTTCGGTGCCGTTATGCAGATTACAACAAGCTTTGCGATATGTGACGTAAGCACCCAGCTGGCGGGCAACCCTTCCGTAAACTATGCGGGAGCTACGGTCGTAACACATCTTCTCGACTATGGTACTGTCAGATTCGAAATGGGCTATGCTTCGGCAATTGCAACCGTGCTTTTCCTTCTTATGGTCGGCACCAATAAAATCATCCAGAAACTTATGGGAAGGGTTGGTGCGTAAATGGCTGAATACATAATCAAAAAGAAAAAACATGGAAAAATACTTGGTATTTTCCCGAGAAAAGAAAAGAAGCTTAACCGTTCAACAGCCGGAAATGCCATTCTGTTTACATTAATGGCGATATGCGGTGTTGCAATGGCGATGCCTCTTGTAATGATCATAAACAACTGTCTGAAACCGCTTGACGAACTCTTTCAGTTCCCGCCCAAGATTTTCGTCAGGAACCCAACTCTTGAAAACTTTTCGGATTTGTTTGTGCTTGTAAATGATTCATGGGTTCCTTTTGCGAGATACATCCTTAACACAATCATAATCACGGGCGGTGGCATGGTCGGACATGTTATTATTGCCAGCCTTGCGGCTTATCCCCTTGCAAAGCATGATTTCCCCGGGAAAAAGCTTCTCTTTTCTTTCGTAGTAATGTCCATGATGTTTTCATGGCAGGTTACTCAGACACCGCAGTACATGATTATTTCGTGGCTGCACATCAATAACACGTATTGGGCGCTCATCCTTCCGGCTTGTTCCTTCGGTATGGGTCTTTACCTTATGAAGCAGTTCATGGAGCAGATTCCGGATTCACTTATGGAATCCGCAAGACTTGACGGTGCCGGAGAGTGGCGGATTTACTGGTCCATAATGATGCCGAACGTTAAACCGGCATGGCTTACTTTGGCTATATTCCAGTTCCAGCAGATGTGGGGCAACACAGGCTCGACATTCCTCAGGGATGAACAGCTGAAACCCTTGCAGTACAGCCTTCAGCAAATTGCGGCAGGCGGTGCCGCAAGAGCGGGCGCGGGAGCAGCGGTTACATTCATTATTGCTGCCGTACCGATTATTTTCTTCCTGATTTGCCAACGTAACATTCTTGAAACGATGACAACTTCAGGTATGAAAGACTGATGAGGAGGGAAAAATGAACATAAATAAAAAAACTCCTCTCAGGATGACGGTCATGATGTTAACGGTCATGATGCTTCTTGGTTCTTTCGGAAACATATGTGTCAAGGCCGTTTCAACACAGCCTTACGATTCCTACAACTATGATTACTGGGGTTACATTCACTACACCCCGGCACCTTACACGGTGCAGCGCATAATCGAAGGAAATAATCTCACCTTTAACGGCGAACCGGTCGGAAGCTTTGTAACGCCTCAGGACTTCTGCAAGGACAGTGAAGGTAACTTATACATATGCGACACGGGAAACAACAGAATTGTCGTTTTGGATAAGAAACTCAAGAACGTCGTGAAGATTATCGACCACTTCGATAACAACGGAAAAGAAGATTCATTTAAGGGACCTTACGGAGTTTGTGTCTCGGCGAACAATCGTCTGTATGTTGCGGATACACAGAACAAGCGTGTGGTTGTACTTAACAACACGGATGATTCGCTTTTTATGATTATTGATAATCCGACCTCAAGAAGCCTTGATAAAACCTTTGTCTTCAACCCTATGAAAATCACGGTGGACTATGCGGACAGAGTGTATTGCATCGCAAAGAACATGTTCGAAGGAATCATGGTTTTTGAGGCGACCGGTGAATTTTCAACTTTCTTCGGAACGATTAACGTCAAGATTTCCGCGTGGGATAAGTTCTGGAGACGAATAGCTACGAAGGAAGAACGTTCGAATCAGCAGCTTTTCATTCCCACGGAATTTACGGGAATGGACATTGATCCCGACGGATTTGTTTATGCGACAAACATAGACGGTGAAGGAAAGCTCGGCGTAAGAAGGCTGAATCCTTCCGGAGTGGACGTAATCAAGAAAGGTGAAAACGAAAACCTCGGCGGAGACCTTCAGACAGACGGAAGTACGGATTATGCCGGACCTTCGCAGTTCACGGATGTTGTTTACCGTGGGGACGGCATTTACTCCTGCCTGGATAAAAAAAGAGGCCGTATTTTTACTTACGACCATGAGGGCAATCTCCTGTACATTTTCGGAGGCCTCGGAACCCAGGAAGGCACTTTCCAGCTTCCGGTTGCAATCGAATCGGATGAAGAAAGAATCCTAGTGCTGGATGCCACAAGAGCCCAGATTAACGTTTTTGACGTTACGGAATACGGCAGTCTTATAAACGAGGCCGTGGCTCTTCGTTATGACGGTGATGAAAAGGAAGCCGTCGGTCTTTGGCAGAGAGTGCTTGAACTTGACGAAGACAATGAGCTTGCAAACATCGGAATAGGAAAGGCATACCTTTCAGCCGGTGAATACGACAAGTCCATGAAATATCTGGAACTTGGTGAAAACAAGAATTACTACTCCATAGCCTTTAAGCGCTACAGAAACATGATTCTTGTCAAATATATCGGCTATGTCCTGACAGCTGCTCTGGTCATCGTTGTAGGAGCATACATATTCAAAAAAGTACGAAAAAAGGGAAAGGGAGCAGAGGAAGATGATAAATAAAAGCTTCGGCGAAAAAATTAAATATTTCTTCTACACTATGTCCCATCCCATGGACGGCTTTTATTGGATCAGGCATCAGGAACGCGGAAGTGTTTTGCTTTCCATTATTCTTGTAATCCTGTTTTCACTTACGTTCACAATCAACAGGCTCTACTCCGGCTTCGTAATAAACACTACGGATATAAGAATGGTTGATTCGCTGTATGAGCTTATCGGTGTACTTGCCTGTTTCCTTCTCATTTGCATATCAAACTGGTCCGTAACCTGTCTTATGAACGGTGAGGGAAGACTTAAGGACATTGCCATAGCAGTAGGCTACGGTACATTCCCGATGACTGTTGCCATTAATCTTGCAACGATAATAAGCCATTTCGTTGCCGACGGAGAACAGGTGTTTTACACGCTTGTTATGGGTATAGGCATTGCTTACGGTCTGATTCTCATACTGATGGGTATTATGCAGATTCATAACTACTCTCTCGGAAAAACGCTGATTACTGTTTTTCTTACGTTGCTTGCTCTTTTGGTAATACTGTTTTTACTGTTGCTTTTAAGTAATCTTCTTGGTGCTGTTTTCAATTTCTTCCGCAGCATATATCAGGAAATAATATTCAAGGCATAGGAGGCTGAAGATGAGAAAGAGTAATAAAGAAAAGCTTCCGATGTCAAAAAAGAAGAAGATTATCATCGCACTTGCGGCTGCGGTTGTTTTGGCGGCAGCGGTGTTTGTGGCTTACTACCTTGTCAGATATACCTTCTTTAACGGATACAGGAAGTACCTTTCGGACTATTCATACGAGGAAGGCAGAAGCTTTGAGTCGATTGCCGATACGGATTGCAAGGTGCCCGGTTTTGAGCTTGTTGCCGAAAATGAATTTCTGAAGCTTTACACACAGACTTCAAGCGGTTATGTCGCTGTTTATGACAAGCGTGACGGTGCGATTACATATTCCAATCCGCTTAATGCCGACGAGGACGAAAAAGCAAACAAGAAAAACAAAGGATTTCTGAAATCGGCTTTTCAGCTTGGATATTACAACGCAAATGTTACCACGGGCTCCTATGATTCCTTCAGCGGTTGCGTGGAAAAAGGGCTTTTGAAGGTTGAAAGCATTGAAAACGGTGTGAGATACCTCTACACCATCGGTGATTACCAGCCTGAAAACGAAGCTGCAATATACTTTGAAATTCCATTGGAATACAGACTCGACGGTGATTCAATCGTTGTGAATGTTCCCACGGACCATATTAAAGAGGATGGCGCGGGAGCAGTGTACAGAATACAGCTTCTCCAGTACTTCGGAGCAGCACACAAATCTGAAGAAGGATATCTTGTTTTGCCAAACGGTTCGGGATCACTGATTCGTTTTAACAACGGAAAAACAAAGTATCCTATGTACTCACAGTACTACTACGACCTTGATCCGCTCGTTTCGAACTATACGACAACCGAAAACGTTACGCCCGTGAGACTTGCTCTGTATGGCATATGCAGAGAGAACAGAAGTATTCTCGTGAACGTGGAAGACGGAGCAAGCATAGCGAGTCTGACGGCCGGAGTTTCAGGGCAGTACAACGATTACAACTACGCATATTCAACCTTTGTACTGAGAAACAATGACAATCTTAAGATGTTCGGTTCATCTTCCTCCGACGTGTTCGTAATGGAAGAGGATATATACGACGTAAATATTACGGTTCGATATACGTTCCTCACCGAAGAAAATAAAGGGTATTCGGGAATCGCAAATTATTATCGTGAAAAGCTTGTAAACGAAGGAGTACTTACAAGAAACGACAAAGCGGAAGCTGTTCCTTTTTACTACGATATCATTTCGGGAACAAGAGAAACGGCACATGTTTTGGGCGTTCAGACAGACGGACTGCTCGCAATGACGACTTTTGAAGAGGCGGAAGAGATTGCGAAAGAACTGGCATCGCTTGGAATCGGGCGTCAGGTAATGAACCTTCAGGGATGGTTTAACGACGGTTATAACCATGACATGCCTAATCGCATAAAAGTCAATCTTAAGCTTGGAGGAAAGAAGGGCCTTGAAAAACTGAAAAATACTCTTTCTTCGCTTAACGGAGTTCTGTACGGAGATGTTGCTTTCACAAAAGCAAGCTATTCCTCGAACTTCAAGTATAAGGAAGAAGCAAGCAGATATTACGGAGCAGGTTATGTGGCCGGTTTTGGTCTTGTGAATCCCACAACTCTCCGAAATACAACAGGCCTTGGCTACCACGAGAATATGTTTGACATTGTAAGCCCCAAATTCCTTTTAAGATATATCGATAAATTTGCAGACAAATCGGAACGCTGCGGTATAGACGGAATATCATTGAGAGATTTGGGAAACTATTTCGCTTCGGATAAACGAAGAACGAATGTCATATCAAGAGAAGAGGCACTGGATGTTGTCAATGCCGGACTTAACAAACTTGAGTCAACCGGAAAGAGAATCATGGTAAATGAGGCGAATGATTTCGCATTTAATGTTGCGGACGACATACTGAATGCTCCTTTGGAAGACAACAACTACTACATTATTGATGAGCGTATTCCCTTGTATTCCATGATTATTCATGGTTCCATCGATTATTCTTCAAACCTTTTGAACTACGACGATGCAAAGGATATCACTCCCACGCTTCTTAAGCTTATCGAAGCAGGGGCGGCTCCTCACTATGTTTTTACGTGGGAGAGTTCGGGCCTTTTGAAGGATACGGCATTGAACAGATATTATTGCACGACTTTTGATGTATGGAAGCAGGAAGCGGTCGAAAGCTATAAGTTTGTCAATGATGCGCTTAAAGACGTTACGGATGCATATATTGTCA
Source organism: Lachnospiraceae bacterium (assembly GCA_045629005.1). Taxonomy (GTDB): domain Bacteria; phylum Bacillota; class Clostridia; order Lachnospirales; family Lachnospiraceae; genus RGIG3528. Next base: position 43,487 of record JAZQQJ010000023.1, on the reverse strand, counting down.
ATCATGAGTTGCTTTCGGACAACCTCCGAAAGATAACATATGACAACGGTGTCTGCATATATATTAACTATGGTGATGAGCCCGAAACCTTTGAAGGCATCACCGTAGAAGCTGAAAGCTATAAGGTGGAGGGTGCGCGATGAAAAAGAAAAAGAAAATGTCCCTTCACGTTAAAAGGGCCCTTACGGGATATATGTTCATTCTCCCATGGTTCATAGGTTTTTTACTCCTGTATCTGAGATCCATATGGATGACAGGTAAATTCTCGCTTTCAGAGCTTACGATGGGCGTGACAAGCTATGAACTTAAGTTTGTCGGTCTGGAGAATTTTAAATATGCATTCTTTGGACATGGTTATTTTAAGCAGTATCTTGTTTCCTCGATTACAAATATGCTTGTGGATGTACCGCTTATAATTTTCTTCAGTCTGTTTATGGCGATTCTTTTAAACAAGAAGTTTAAAGGAAGAGGCCTTGTGAGAGCAATTTTCTTCCTCCCGGTTATACTCGGGGCAGACGCCATTGTAGACGCGCTGGCTCTTTCGGAGAAAATGATGAATGGCGGTATTGCGGCACAAGCTGCAGAAGTTGCATCTGCGGGCGCACAGCTTTCCTTCGATGTGGATTACATCGTGGACCTGCTTGTACAGTTCGGACTGCCTGTAAAGATTTTGACATACATATCAAATGCGGTATCGCGAATCAACGATATCATCTCGGCGAGTGGAGTGCAGCTTATTATATTTATTGCAGCACTCCAGTCGATACCGGGATCCATGTATGAGGTTGCCAAAATCGAAGGCGCAACGGGATATGAAACCTTCTGGAAGGTTACCTTCCCGATGGTAATGCCCCACATAATTACAAATGTGGTTTACACAATTGTTGAACGATTTGCGGAAAGCGAAGTTATCGAACTGGCATATACAACGTGCTTCAGTGAGTTTAACTATGGATTGAGTTCGGTTTTCTCCATAGTGTCGACGCTGGTAACGTGCATTATTCTTGTGACGATTGTGGCAATTATTCAGAAGAGAACATTCTATTACACCTGATGAAAGGAAGCGGATATGGAATTTTTAAAAGACTCCTACAGAAGAAATGCTTTCTTGAATAAGGTTAAGAAGGCAGCGGTTGGTATTCTTTGGTTTTTAATTATCGTCGGTGTTTCCTACGTCATTCTGGCACCGGTTATCGGCATGATTGTCAATTCCGTTTCATCGGACAGAGATGCCTATGACCCTATGATGTTTGTAATTCCGAAAGCTCCGACATTTGAAAAGTACAAGCTTGTACTTGAACGTCTTGATTACTTCAAGACTATGGGAAAGGACCTTGTCTATACGGCATCGATTACGATTGTACAGCTGTTTATATGCTCGATGGTCGGTTATGGATTTGCCAGGTTTGATTTTCCGTTTAAAAAGATACTGTTCGGATGCGTGGTCATCATGATTGTGATACCCACTCATGTAATCATGCTTCCGCTGTATATGACATTCAGGCAGTTTGATCCATTCGGACTGGCAACCCGTTTCACCGGGGATTATATCACCTTCATGGGTACACCGCTTCCCATGTTTCTGATGTCTTTCCTCGGATGCGGTCTGAAGTCCGGACTGTACATCTACATCTTTAACCAGTTCTTCAGAGGTCTGCCCAAGGAAATTGAGGAAGCAGCTCTTGTTGACGGGTGCGGTGCATGGTACACGTACTTCAGAATCATGCTTCCGAATGCAATGCCATCGGTAATAACAGTTACTGTGTTTTCGCTCGTATGGCAGTTTAATGACACTTTCTATGCAAATCTGTTTCAGATCAGCCCGGACATTGTCATCAGTAAAAAGGTTTCCACGTTGCAGGCGACCATTGCGAATCTTGATAAGATTCTGGATCTTCCCATTCAGGAGCTTTATCTTGACGCAGGAATTGTTCTAATGATACTCCCGATTCTGATTATTTATCTTTTACTTCAGAAACAGTTTATTGAAGGTGTGGAAAGAAGCGGTATAGTAGGATAAGTAAGTAATCTGTGATTACCGAATGTCCCGGGTAAACCAAAAGGGTTTACAAAGAACGTCAAACGATTTTCACCTGTGAAGGTGAGAGGAGAAAAACAGGAGGACAAAAAAGTGAAAAAAGCAAAAGCATTAGTAAGCATCCTCGCTTTCGCTATGGTTGTTTCAACGGCAGCCTGCGGCGTTGGCGGCGGAAATGCAACAGTTACGGCAACACCTACTCCCGGCGGAGTGGCAAGCTCGGTAACGGCAACACCTACACCCGGTGCAGTGGATGTAACGGCAACACCCACACCCACACAGGCACCTGTTGTAGAGGTTAAGAAAACACCCAGTATCGATTTTGAAGACGGAAGCATGAGCTTCGTTGCTCTTTATGAGGGCTCCGGAAAGTCTGATGCATCCACAATCGAAATCGCTGATTTTAACGGCAGCAAGGCATTAAAGGTTTCAAACGCAAAAGCAAATCTTTATTCATACGTTGCATTTGACGTAACAGCACTTCTCGGCGAGAAGGTTAAGGACATCGCTTCTATTGATGTAACTCTTTGCGGAACAGACCTTAATGGTGAATTCAATGCTTCTTCAGGTAAGCTTACCGGATGGTTCGGCGCAGACCTTACAGCGGAATCTCAGGACTGGTCCGTATATTTGAAGAATAAAGGAGCGAAGGTTTGTACCTTTACTGTTCCCGAAGGTCAGGCGTTCACAACCGACAATAACATCTTCATGATTTCTTTGGAGTCAAACGCTAAGTATATTGAAGATGGAGAAAATGCAATCTTCTATATTGATGACATTGCATTCCTTGACAAGAACGGTAACACAATCGCAGCTGATACAAAGGTTGCTTTCGTTGGCCCCGAGAGCTTTGCTCCGAGCACAACCGACAGAGCAAACCTTTATGCGGTAAAGAATCCCGTAAATTTTGAAGGCTTCGTAACAAGCGCAGGCGGTTGGGGTCAGAATGGTTTCGACATGCCTCAGGAATTCGTTGATGCACTTGTACCCGGTTCTGTAATTGAAATCGAATATTCATCTGAAGACGGAACCATGTGGATTGTTATGCCGGCAGCAACGATAGGCTGGTCAAGAGTGGCTCAGGGCCAGGCTTACATTAACGGCGGCAAGTCAATAGCACAGGTTACATATGAACAGATTGCAGCAGTATGCGGCGAAGACAAGTCCACATGGGGCGCAACACTTCAGTGCGAAGCACAGACAGCATGGGAAGTATACAGCGTTAAGGTTGGTATGAAGGCCGATCAGATTGCTCTTCAGAATGCGGTTGTATTCCCTGATTTTGTAACAAGCGCAGGCGGCTGGGGACAGAACGGTTTCGACATGCCTCAGGAAATCATTGATGCACTCGTACCCGGTTCTGTTATTGAAATCGATTATGCATCCGAAGATGGTTCAATGTGGATCGTAATGCCTGCAGCAACAGTAGGCTGGTCAAGAGTTGCACAGGGCGAAGCTTTATGCGAAAACGGCAAGGCTTATGTCACATACGAACAGATAGCTGCAGTATGCGGCGAAGACAAGTCTGCATGGGGTGCAACACTTCAGTGTGAAGCACAGACAGCTTGGGAAGTATACGGACTTAAGGTAGGTAAACTTGCCAAGGTTCCTGCAGCAAACACAGTAACCGAGTTCCCTGATTTCGTAACAAGCGCAGGCGGCTGGGGCCAGGCAGGTTTTGATATGCCTCAGGAAATCATTGATGCCCTTGTGCCCGGTTCTGCTGTAAGAATTGAGTTCGCAAGCGAAGACAACACAATGTGGATCGTAATGCCTGCGGCAGCAGCAGGTTGGTCAAGATGTGCTCAGGGCGAAGCTGTTATTAAGGACGGCTACGCATATGTAACATATGAGCAGATTGCGGCAGTATGCGGCGAAGACAAGTCCACATGGGGCGCAACACTTCAGTGCGAAGCACAGACAGCCTGGGAGGTATACAGCCTCGCAGTAATAAATGAGCAGTAATGAAAGAACGGAGGAAATATAATGAAAAGTATTAAGAAGATTGCAGCTTTGATACTTGCGGGTACGATGGTGCTTTCACTCGCAGGATGCGGCGGTCCCAAAGTTATCGAAAACCATGATAAGGTTGAACAGCAGGTAACGGGAAACAACGATAAGGCACAGACAAATATTGTAGGCAACAATGACGGCAGAAAGCTTTCCACTATTAACATCGGTACATGGTGGACACAGCCTTACGATTCAGATGATGCACTTGAGGATGCTGCAGACTGGGAATCAAACCAGGATGCTGTAGGAGATGATGCGGCAACACTTGAGACAAAGGCTTTCAACCGTAAGGTATGCCAGCTCAAGTTTGACAATGTAAAGAAGATTGAGGAAACTCTTGGCATAAAGTATTTCTGGCAGAATCTTACTTACGAAGGAACACGTGATTCCATTAACACATCCATCCTTGCAGGTACACCTGACTGTGAGCTTTATCTTGTTGATACCGGTATGGCTATCCCGGCTCAGCTTAACGGCCTTGCTGTTGATTTGAAGACAATCCTTCCTGAGAATGCAGACATTTTTACAACAAACACAATCATGACATACCTTGACCTTGGTGACGGAAAGGCTTCCATCTTAAGAAGAGTATCTGCAGAATCACAGGTTGAGGCAACATATCCTCTTGGTTTCAATATGCAGATGCTTGAGGATAACGGCCTTGAAGATCCTCGTAAGCTTTGGGAGGAAGGCAAGTGGACATGGGAAGTATTCATTGATTACTGCAGGCAGCTCACTCAGGATACTGACGGTGACGGACAGATTGACCAGTGGGGTTACTGCGGATATGAGAACGAAACATTTGAACAGCTTTTCATGTCTAACGGCGCCAATGTTGCTTCAGGTACAACACAGACACTTGACAGCCCCGAAACAATTGAGGCTCTTCAGATGATGTACGATATGTACAATACATACAACATATGTTATCCTTATGATTACGATGGTGATCCGTCCAACTCAATGAGAAATCAGTATACACAGGGTAACGTTGCATTCTTCCCTATCGCTTGTTGGATTGCATCCGGAAATGGCGACTATGACACAACAAAGGCTACAACTCTTACATGGGATACAGCTTATGTAAGATGGCCCGTAGGTCCTAACGGAAACAAGGATACAAATGCAGGTAAGAATTCCACAGGTGGTGAATATTACATCATCCCCGCAAATGTAGCCGAGCCTGAAAAGGTTTACGAGTTCCTTTATGATTATTGGAACTGGTTTGATGGTGATACATCTCTTCGAGACAACAAGATGATTCTTAACTGGTGGTACAACATGACCAGCACTAAGGAAGAGCTCCAGGAAGCAAACTTCAACTGCATGAACGATTGCGGACTTCATACGACTTTCGATCTTTGGAGTTCACTCAATATCAATCCTGATTTCCATTCGCTTATGAAGGGTGAGACAACACCTGCTCAGTTCGCTGAGACATATAAGCAGGAGTTCCAGACTGCACTTGACGGATATTTTAACTAAAGTTTACGGAGGAAATGATGAGCGACATCAAAATGATTGCGCCGGCTCTCAAAAACATCCCCTGGCAGGAAAAGCCCGCAGAGGCGTTTAACCACGCCCCTGTGTGGCGCTATAGCGAAAATCCCATTATCAACCGCTATCCCACCAAGGAAGTTGCGAGAATTTTTAACTCGGCTGTAATGCCATATAACGGCGAATTTATCGGGGTATTCAGGGGTGAACAGACAAACGGTGTGTCCATGATTTATCTTGGACATTCCAAGGACGCCATTCATTGGGAATTTGAAGAGGAGAAGATTCATTTCGTCGATGAAGAAGGAAAAGACTTCCAGCCTATTTATGCATACGACCCGCGTCTTGTTAAAGTAGAGGATACATACTACATAATGTGGTGTCAGGATATGTACGGTGCGGCTATCGGTCTTGCAAAAACCACAGATTTCAAGACATTTACACGTCTTGAAAATCCATTCCTGCCTTTTAACAGAAATGCAGTTCTTTTTCCAAGGAAAATCAATGGCAAATACATGATGCTTTCACGTCCTTCGGATTCCGGACATACACCTTTCGGAGACATTTTTATTTCCGAATCCCCCGATCTCGTATATTGGGGCAAACATCGCCATGTTATGGGCCGTTCATCTGAATGGTGGGAGTCACTTAAAATCGGCGGCGGTGCGGCTCCTATTGAGACCAGCGAGGGTTGGCTTCTTTTCTACCATGGCGTAAGCGGTACCTGTAATGGTTATGTTTATTCCATCGGCGGAGCAATTCTTGATATAAACGAACCTTCAAAGGTTCTTTACCGTTGCGAAAACTTCCTTCTCACTCCCACGGAGTGGTACGAGGAAAGAGGTTTTGTACCAAACGTTTGCTTCCCCTGTGCAACGCTTCACGATCCGGAGAGTGGTAAAATCGCAATTTACTATGGCTGCGCAGATAGCTACGTAGGACTTGCTTTCTGCTACTTTGACGAGATAGTTGCATACATTAAGGAGCATTCGGTTACACGCTGGGATGATACCGATCTTGGCAGAAGATAGTGTTTTAAGGGGCTTGTTTGCAAGCCCCTTTTTAAAGGTGAATATTATGACAGACAATGATTCGATTGCATACCTTGGTGACGTATCAAGACTATACAGATTTATTATGAAAGCAAAGAACGGTGAGAAACTTACGGTAGGATTTATCGGAGGTTCCATTACAAACGGCTCTCTTGCCTCGGTACATGAAAACTGTTACGCAGCACGAACTGCAGAATGGCTTAAAAAAGAATATCCTTCTTCAGAGTTTACATATATAAATGCGGGAATAGGGGGAACAACTTCCCATTATGGGGTTGCCCGTTGCGAGGATGACCTTTTGTTAAATGATCCGGATTTTGTTGTAACCGAATTTTCGGTTAATGATGAAAACACCCTTTTTTACAGGGAAACCTTTGAAGGGTTGATAAGAAAAATATATGGCTGGAAAACCAAGCCTGCGGTAATCATCCTTCACAATGTTATGTATGCCGACGGAACAAATGCACAGGACCAGCATGAGACTGTCGGGAGATACTATCACATTCCCTGCATTTCCGTGAAATCAAGCATTTATCAGAAGGTAGCGCAAGGGACGCTTCCTGTCAGGAACATTACGCCCGATGACCTTCACCCGAATGACCTCGGACACAAAATGGTTTCGGAACTCCTTACGGAATTTATTTCACGTGTTGCCGCAGGTGCCTTCGGCACGTTTGCCGACTCCTGTGAAACGCAGTGCGGTGATTCATTATTCAGACCCATGACAGAAAACAGATACGAAAACGCTCAGAGACTTTTCAGGTCGGCATTTACCGGAAAAGAAAAGGGTGATTCGATAGTTTTTGAATGTGAAGGAAGTGAAATCGCTGCGCAGTTTATCAGATACGTCAAACATCCTGCATGCGTTGCCAGAGCGATTGTTGACGGCAATGAAGAAAATGCGGTTATACTGGACGGCAATTTTGATGAGACATGGGGAGATAAGCTTGATATAAGTATTTTGCAGTTTCATGGAAAGCCCGGAAAACATTCGGTAAAGATTGAAATAACAGAAGGCGGCAGGGAATGTGTTCCGTTCAATCTTGTTTCGCTTATAACAGCAGGTTGAGGAGGCTAAAGCGATGTTTGTCGGATATGACAATGAAAAACTTCAATATGAAGGACGTATTGATTTTAAATCAAAATACGGCCCGACCTTTGTTTATCCATGTTCTTATGTGAAAATGCGATTCACGGGCAGTTGCGTTAAAGTCCGGATTATAAATCATCATGCCTGCTATAACAACTATATTGGAGTTGTTGCGGATGGTCTGATGCATAAGGTGTGCGTTTATAACGAAAATAAGGCGTTAGAGGACGTTCACGAGCGTGATGGCGAGTATGATGTGTTTACACTCTGGGAGGCCCTGAATGAGCCGATAAACGATGTTATAGCGAGGGGTGGAACCGATATCGCCACCGAACCCCAAAAAGCAAATAAAAAAAATAATATGCCTTTTATTGCAACAGGTGGAACCGATATCGCCACCGATTCTTCGATAACAACAAATCAGGCGTGCACATTGAAGAATGATGTAAAGGCACATGAGACGTATACCCTGGTGAACGATGAAGCGAACATTCATGAAATCATGCTTTACAAGGCAATGGACTGTGCGCATACATATGAGTTCGGCGGGTTTATTCTGGATGATGGCGCTCAAGTGTTTGAATGCGATGCACTCCCTGCTTTGAAACTTGAGTTTTACGGCGATTCCGTTACTGCCGGAGAAGTGAGCGAGGCATTGGATTTCTGTGGAAAGGCGGATCCGCCGCATAAAGGAGAATATTCCAATGCATACTGGTCCTATGCATGGCTGACCGCACGAAAGATGAACGCCCGTATTCATGACATTGCGCAGGGCGGCATAGCGCTTCTGGATGATACGGGATGGTTTGACGGACCTGATTTCAAGGGCATTTTCAATGTATATGACCGCATTCAGTATCATATGCAGCTTGGGGAAACTAAACGATTTGACTTCAATTCCTATATACCCGATGCGGTTATCATAGCTATTGGCCAGAACGACGCGAATCCGGAGGATTATATGGCTTCTGATTATGACGGCGAGAAGGCACGATATTGGCGTGAAACATATAAATATTTCGTCGGGTTAATAAGAAAAAGAAGACTGGGTGCACATATCATTCTGACAACAACAATTTTAAATCACAGCGAGGCATGGGACAGCGCCATTGAAGAAGTCTGCAACGAGCTGAAACAGAAGGATTCAAAGGTACACCACTTCTTGTACACAAATAATGGATGCGGTACTCACGGACACATCAGAAAGCCCGAAGCTGAGCGGATGGCGGACGAGCTAAGTGCATATTTACGGGGTTTGATGAGTTTATAGTTCTAAAAATACTCTAAAATCAAGGGTTTTAGCGGATTTTTACTTGACAAAGCCTTATGAAAAGCGTATAAGGGTACTGTAAGTGCCGATTAAATGGTACAAACGCCGTGTTTCTCAAGTGTTGAGACACATGGATCACAAAAAATCCCAATAGGAGGAATTTTTCATGAACAAGACAGAATTAGTTGCAGCTATCGCTGAAAAGGCTGGCCTTTCAAAGAAGGACGCAGATGCAGCTCTTAAGGCATTCATCGATGTTACAGCAGATGAGCTTAAGAAGGGTGAGAAGATTCAGTTAGTTGGTTTCGGTACATTCGAAGTAGCTAACAGACCTGCTAGAACAGGTAGAAACCCTCAGACAGGTAAGGAAATGAAGATCGCAGCTACAAAGGCTCCTAAGTTTAAGGCTGGTAAGGGCCTCAAGGACGCCGTTAACGCAGCTAAGAAGGCTCCTGCTAAGAAGGCTACAAAGAAGAAATAATGTGATTTCTTTAAGGCGATGCGCAAGCATCGCCTTTTTCTATGCCCGGATATACGTTCGTCTGGCCTCGCTCGCAGCTCCGGGAACCCCTCCGAAGTCGTGAGGTTACATAAAATGAGAAAAACAAGCCAAATATGTAACCTTGCGGTCGGGAATGAGGTGCTGGGGTTACATAAAACAGGCAAAACAAGCCAAATATGTAACCCAAAGGCTGAGAGGCCTGAAAGAGGTTTGAAAGAAGCTTGATAGAAGTTTACAGTAGGTTTAAAAGAGTTCGGTCCTTTCACCTACATTTCGGTTGACATCAACTATCACGCCGCCTATAATTTTATCGCGAGTCTTGAATACATGGAGGATGAGATGGTTAAAAAAATTCTAACAAGGGTATTAATTATTTGTTTGTTTGTAACGCTTGCGGGATGTGCTTCAAAAGATGAAGGGACAAAGAAACAGGAAAACACAATCATAACTGAAACTATAAATCTTATAGGAAGTGCAGAAACGGCGACAACAGGCACACCCGAGCCTGCGGTAACAGAAGCACCCGAGCCTGCGGCAACAGAAGCACCGGAACCTGCGGCAACACATACACCTGAGCCGGCTACAACAGTTACACCCGAGCCCACCTTAACAACTGCACCCGCTGAGGACAATCAGGCTTCATTGGAAGAACTTTCAATGGGAGAAATTGTAAATCAATGCTATTATAATGAAGACTTGAAGATTAAATGCGAGCTTGATAACACATGGTATTTTCTTAATAATGAAGAGATAAATCGGTCTATCTCAAAAACAGGAAATACATTAGGAATGTCCGAGAACCTTTTAGAGGCTTCTGAAAAAATGTCGAAACGCCTTGTGTATGCTGTATCTTTATTGAATACGAATAATTCGATATATATTTCATATGTTAATGTCTCTTTGAGTAACTTAGAGCAGTATATTAACGTTCTTGCATTATCTGTTACGGAAGCATTTAAGAAAATAGGAATGACGGATGTAGCATGTGTTATAGATAAGTCAGTATTCTGCGGCGAGGAAGAAAACAGTATAAAAGTTACCGCAGAATATTATGATATGGCATTCTATGAAACGTTAATAATTAAAAAGTATGACAATGGTGTCCTTCTGACTGAAGTATGTTCACTGGGGTCTGATGAAACGGAATCTTTCCTTGCTAAAATTAAGCCTTTTGATGGTAAAATTCCTAACAATGAGCCGGCGAAAACTTCCGAGGTGAAAACATATACTGCCGGCACTATCGATGGTACTGTTTATTCCAATGAGTTTTTCGGTATTCGATTTGATGCCGGAACGGAGTTCGTTATCACCGACCGAATTGCATCACTTCGTGAGCGTGGAATTGACATTACAACTGATGAGCAATTTGAGAAATATGCTATGGAAAACAGTACTGTAGAAGTTTTCCATGCAGAAAATGCAGTAACCTTCTGCGGCATTAGTATTAATATACAATATTTGGGTGATTATGCAAGTCTTTTCGGAGAAAGGGCTTATTTGGAACTGTTAGCCGATGAAATGAAAATGGTGTTTTCAGATATAAGTGGCTCTACAGTTTCGAGCATAGAATACGATGAGATAGAATTTGCCGGAGGGACTCACCAGGCTTTTGTATGTTGGGTTGACTACGATGACATAGAAGTGATTCAGGTATATGTGGTTGTAAAGGTTGACAAATATATATGCAGTGTTATTGTTTTAGGATTTGACGAAGACGAAGTGATGGATCAGCTTGACAAATTCATGCCGTATTAGTTGTGTAAAGAAGACAAATGCAGCGGCTGTGGGTTTGGCCCGGATTCAGAGGAATGTGGGGCGATGCATAAGCGTCGCCCTTTTTTACGGCTGTTTTTGTATATCCTTGCTTACAATAGGTGACAATGTATTCTTTTTAATTGAAAAAGACAAAATTGATTTGACTATAATAGCCTAATCACCTATAATCACGTAGCGGTCGCGGGTTTGACATTACACGAGAATGAGATGGTTAAAACTGCTGACACCGATTTTAATCATCTGCCTTTTTGTAACGATTGCGGGATGTTTTTTTTCGTGGATGAGAGGATACAGAAATCGGGGCTTGTGAGGCCTCGGGTGTGATTAGCAGATTTATGCCCTACTAGTTCCGGACAGTTACGAATGATTCTTTGGTTTTTGGAGGATAAAATGTTTAAAAGATTGTTTAAAACGATACTTCTTCTTGGAGCGTTTACTGTTCTTGCCGGATGCGGACTTAAGAAAAACGATTCAAGCCGGAATGGCATATCCTTTGGTAAAGTCGTAGACCAGGTGTATTACAATGATTACATGAAGATAAAGTGTGATCTTGGTACAACATGGAAGTACTATGGCGAAGAGGAAATTGAAGAAATCAACAAGGACTCCTATGAGCTTTTTAATGTGAGCGAGGAAGTCCAGGAACAGGTTAAAAATGTTGCCGTTGTCTGCATGTATGCGTCTTCACTTGTTAACGGAACGGATACGTTAAATATTACGTATGAAAGGCTTAACGGTGATAATAAGCTTATCACCGATGCGAAGTATTCGGAGTATCTGATTGAAAATGCACAGAAGGTACTTAAAAGCGGTGGCTTTGCCAATACGTCTTTTTACACCGAAGAAATTGAGTTTTGCGGTGAAAAATACTATGGCGTTCATATAATGGGAATGTACTCGGGCAGATCGGTTTTTGAAACGATGTATTTTAGAAGAATCGGTGATTATATGACATTGATTACCGCTTGCACATGGGAAGAAGATGCGACTGACGAGATATTTGCAAAGTTTGCAAAGTTTGACGAGGAAATTCCGAGTCCTAAGCCTACAGAGACTCCGAAGAAGGTTAAGCCCTATTCGGTTGGACAGACTGACGGCACACAATATTCCAACGAATTCCTGAACATAAGATATGATGCCGGAAATAATACGATTACAAACAGAGCCGGTGTGCTTAGTGCGGCAGGTCTTGACGAAAACACCTCCGAGGCGGATTTTGCTAAATATGCGGAGGACAGCAACAGCGTTATGCTTTTCAGGAGCGATAGTACAACAGGAATTGTTGTTACGGTAAGCACAGAAAATTTGAATGCCCTTGCGGACACTCTGGATGAAAAAGGATATTTGGAAATTGCTGCCCGTAATCTTGAAGCATCATATAAGCAATATGGAATTACCGATATTGGCTGGGAAATCATGGATATTGATTTTGCAGGTGAAAAAGACAACTGCCTCAAATTCCGTTTTAACTATCAGGATGTTGAATATACTCAGTGTGTTGTTGCACGCAAGCTTGGAAAGCATATCGGAGTCATTTCCTTATCTGCAAATACATATGATGACATTGTTCCCATACTGAATCAGTTTACAAAATACTAGACATTTCGGAAATTCTTCTTGAATTGACAAATTGAATGAAATCGAGTAGGAATTTTCCTGCTCGATTTTGTTTATTGTTCAAAAGGCATCGTTTCCCAAGGGCATTTATTAAATGTTTAGGAAGTCGGTTGACTTTGCTGCGCCTGTGCCGTAAAATAAATCGAGCAGTTTTTATGTTAAATGAGGATTTTATTATGAGGCTTGATAAGTACCTTAAAGTATCAAGAATTATTAAAAGAAGGACCGTTGCAAATGAGGCATGCGACAACGGTAGAGTCATGATAAATGGCAAGGTTGCGAAGGCATCGACTGAGGTAAAAGTTGGTGATGTTATCGAGGTCGGATTTGGCCAGAAGGCAGTTAAGGCAGAGGTGCTTGCTGTTGAAGAAACGGTCAGAAAAGACGATGCAAAGGAACTTTTCCGCTATCTTTAAAATTGGGAGACTAACGTGAGTAAAGGCAAAAAGAAAAACAGAAGCGGACTTGTTGTCATAACTGTTGCAGTTATGCTGCTTTGTGGTATCATCATTTTTAAGGAAAAAGATTTGCTTACCGAAAAAGCAGCACTTGAAAGTAAAGTAGAAGAACTTAATGCACAAATAGAAGAAGAAAGCGAAATCAAGAAAGAGCTCTCTGCAAAAAAAGCTTATATGCAGACTGTACGTTATGTGGAGGATGTTGCAAGAGAGAAGCTTGGACTTGTATTTCCGAATGAGATAATCTTCAGGGAAAAAGATGACGATTGATGAGAAAGTAAAACAGTATTTCATTGAAAATAAACTGGCAGACATGGGAGACAGTGTCCTGGTCGGACTTTCCGGCGGTGCTGACTCCGTATGTCTTCTTTTTATTTTGCTTTCTCTTTCCGAGGAGTTTAAGTTTAAAATTTATGCAGCTCATGTTAATCACTGCATTCGTGGAGAGGAAGCAAAAAGAGACGAGGAGTTTTGTGAGAGCCTTTGCAAAAGGCTCGGAGTGCCTATAACGGTTGTTAACTGCGATGTGCCTGCACTTGCAAAAAAAACCGGTATGAGCCTTGAAGAAGCAGGTAGGAAAGCACGTTACGAAGCTTTTTACGAGCTGGCTGATAAACAGGGATGCAACAGAATTGCTGTTGCACACCATATGAATGACCTTGCCGAGACTTTTCTTTTCCAGCTTTTCAGAGGAAGCAGACTTACAGGGCTTTCCGGCATCCGCGCAAGGAATGACAGAGTGATTCGCCCGTTGCTTTGCCTCACGAGAGATGAAATTGAAGCCTACCTCGAGTCAGGAAACGAGACGTATGTTACGGACTCAACAAATCTTGATGATGATTATTCCAGAAACATTATCAGGAATAAAATCCTGAAGGATGCGGAAAACATCCAGACGAAATCCGTTCAGCACATTGCGGATACCGCAGCATACCTTGACAGGGTACGGCAGTTTATTGATGAACGTGCATCAAATCTGTATTTGCAGGCTGTAGAGGAGAATCTTCCGGATTCGGTTTCAATAAACATAAAGGCACTTGAGGAAGCAGACAGACTTCTTTCGGAAAGTGTTGTTTATACCGCACTTTGCAAGGTCGCAGGCAGAAAAAAAGACATAACAAGTGATTTTGTAGATGACTGCCTTTTGCTTGCTGATAAACAGACAGGAAAGAGCATTGATTTAAAATATGGCATTACCGTAAAAAAGGTGTACGACAGGCTTGTAATACGAAAACCACTATTTGACAATTCAAATGCAAACTGTAATAATGAATTAATCATGGAAAAAACAGATGTTCCCGATGACGTTTCAGCTATTGATTTTGTTATGCAAAACGGCGGTTTCCCGGATGGTAAAAGCCGTAAAATCTTTGATGAGGACAAGCTTACAGCCAAGTTTGGAAAAGACTTTAAAATAGACTTTAGGCCTTGTTCTCCGGAGGATGAAATTCAGGTTTATTCCGACGGAAGAAAGAAACGATGTTCCTATGTTCTGGCAGATGAAAAGTACTCCGAAGAGGAGCGGTCTTTGGTTAAGGTTGCCGCAATCGGCAGGGAAGTGCTTCTCATTCCCAATGTCAGAGGAAGCGAAGCTTTTAGAATTGACGAAGAAACGAAAAAAATAATCGGGTTATCTATACAGGAGGTATGAAAATGGCTGACAGAGTATCAGTACTTCTTTCAGAGGAAGAAGTGGGAAAAAGAATAAAGGAGTTGGCAGCACAAATCAGCGCTGACTACGCAGGAGAAGAAGTTCTTCTTATCTGCATTCTTAAGGGGAGCATTTTCTTCACAACAGAGCTTGCTAAGCACCTTGATGTTCCGGTAAAGTTTGACTTTATGTCGGTTTCAAGTTACGGCGATGGTACGGTTTCTTCCGGCAGAGTCAAGATTATTAAGGACCTTGATGATTCCATCGAAGGAAAGAATGTCATCGTTATCGAAGATATCATTGATTCAGGCAGAACACTTCATCATCTTCTTGCACTTCTTGGTGTAAGAAGTCCTAAAACATTAAAACTCTGCACACTTCTTGATAAGCCTGACAGACGTGAGATTGATGTTCATGTTGATTATACGGGCTTTAAGATTCCGGATGCGTTTGTTGTAGGCTATGGTCTTGATTACAAACAGCAGTACAGAAATTTGCCTTATGTAGGCGTATTACATCTCAACGAGGAATAGATTAGTGAAAAAACAACGTAGTATCAGTGTAAGCTTTATATTAACAATGATTCTTCTGGCTCTTGCGTTTATCTGGGTAATCAGCCTTGCGAATGACAAGACAAATGATTACTCCTTTCGCGAATATGTTGAAGATTTGAAGGCAGGCAAAATACAGGAGATTACAATCAGCCAGAATGAAGAGGCACCTACGGGCAAGGTGAGTGTTCTCTTTAAAGATTCGTCTGTCAGAAAATTCAATGTTATTGACACCGAAACAGCATGGGAAATTGCTTTCGAATGTGGCATGGACCCTGTTGTCAAGGATGTTTCATCTCCCGGCTTTTTCATTACGACGATTCTTCCATACATTGTGATTCTTCTCATGTTCTTCTTCCTCATGTCTGTAATGAACGCGCAGGCAGGCGGCGGAAGCAATGCGAAAATGATGAATTTCGGCCGAAGCCGTGCCAAAGTCATTTTGAACAATGACGGTAAAGGCATTACTTTTAAGGACGTTGCAGGTGTAGACGAAGAAAAGGAAGAACTTGCGGAAATAGTTGATTTCCTGAAGAGCCCTAAAAAGTACCTCGAAATAGGCGCGCGCATTCCTAAGGGCGTTATCCTTGTCGGCCCTCCCGGAACAGGTAAGACACTCCTTGCAAAGGCTATCGCAGGCGAGGCAGGAGTTCCGTTCCTTTCCATTTCCGGTTCTGATTTCGTTGAAATGTTTGTAGGTGTCGGTGCATCACGTGTGCGTGACATGTTCGAAGATGCTAAGAAGAATGCTCCTTGTATCGTATTTATCGATGAAATTGATGCTGTTGCAAGACGAAGAGGCGCAGGCATGGGCGGTGGACACGATGAACGTGAACAGACGTTAAACCAGCTTCTTGTAGAAATGGACGGCTTTACGGTAAATGAAGGCATCATTGTTCTTGCCGCAACAAACCGTGTTGATATACTAGACCCTGCTATTATGCGTCCGGGACGCTTTGACAGAAAGATTCACATCGATCCCCCGGATGTTAAGGGACGAGAAGACATTCTTAAGGTTCATGCAAAGAATAAGCAGCTTTCCGATGAAGTTAACCTTCACGAGATTGCCCAGACTACATCAGGCTTTACGGGCGCTGACCTTGAAAATCTTCTTAACGAAGCAGCCATTTGTGCAGCAAAAGAAAATGTAAAGTTTGTTCGCGCGGAGGACGTTAAGAAAGCATTTATTAAAGTCGGCATCGGTGTTGAAAAGAAGAGCCGTATTGTTACCGACAAGGAAAAGAGAATTACTGCTTTCCATGAAAGCGGACATGCAATACTGTTCCACCTTCTCCCGGACGTTGGCCCTGTTTATACAGTTTCAATCATTCCCACAGGTGATGCAGGCGGCTACACGATGCCGCTCCCTCAAGGCGATGACATGTATCTCACGAAAGGCAAACTCCTTCAGAAGATTATTGCTTCACTTGGTGGACGTGCAGCAGAAGAGCTTGTGTTCGACGATATAACAACAGGCGCATCTCAGGATATTAAGCAGGCTACAGCTATTGCAAAGAGTATGGTTACAAAGTATGGCTTCTCAGACACGATTGGTCATATCTGTTATGACAACGATGACGAGGAAGTGTTCATAGGCAGAGATTACGGTCATACAAAGGGCTATAGTGATAAGACTGCAAATGCAATCGATGAGGAAATACGCTCTATAATTGAGGAGTGTTACAATAAGGCAAAGAACCTTCTTCAGGAGAACATTGATGTACTGAACAGGTGTTCAAACCTTCTTCTTGAGAAGGAGAGAATCAATAGAGAAGAATTTGAAAGCCTCTTTGTGCAAAATGCACAAAAAGAAATTTGAAACTTGTGCAAGTTTGTGCACACTGATTCTGTAAACCGTGTATAATAGCACTCGTAAACCCCAATACATTATATATGTTTTTGCTACACCCCATAAGTAACAAAAATACCTTCTCCAGAAAAAGCAGACTTCCCGGTCTGCTTTTTCACTTTCTATAGAAGCTTTTTATTGTAATTTAAGAGCAATATAAAAGGTAACGTGATATAATTTTCTCAATAAATATGTGTAGGGGATAGGTATGGAAGGTATACAGGCTTTCTTTTCAGACGGAACACCGGCTTTTAGAAGCCCGTCGTTTGTAAAACCGAATGACACTTTGACGGTGAGACTGAGAACGCCGAAAAATCTCAGAATTGCTCCATTACTCATTAGTGATGTAATGGAGATTGAAATGAAACTTGAGCGCGACAGTGAGCGCTTTTCATATTATGCGTGCAGTCTGACCGTACCGGAGCAGCGCTTTAAATACTGCTTTAAGGTGCTTTACGAAGACCGCATTTATTATTATACAAGGACAGGAATTAAGGACTTTTTTGACTGGGATGATTCATTTGATATCTTCCCCGGTTTTTTTGTACCCGAATGGGCTATTGGCTCGGTAATATATCAAATCTTTACCGACCGCTTTTTCAATGGCGGAAAGGGAAATGACGTTTATCCGAACGAATACAGTTACGCAGGAAGACTTGTCGAGCATGTTTATGACTGGAATGCGCCTGTTGATAATCTTGATGTCGCCAGATTTTACGGCGGAGATATTCCGGGAATTCAGAAAAAGCTGGATTATCTTCAGGAGCTTGGCGTTGATACAATCTATCTGAACCCTGTTTTCGTCTCTCCTTCCAATCATAAATATGACTGTCAGGATTACGACCACATCGATCCGCATCTTACAACAATCGTAAAGGATGTAGGCTCCGAAGGCGTGTACGGCAACAACAGATATGTTATAAGAACGACGCTCGAAGAAAATCTTGAAGCAAGTAATGCATATTTTGCTGAGTTCTGTGAGGATGTTCACAAAAGAGGTATGCACATAATTCTTGACGGTGTATTCAATCACTGTGGATCTTTTAACAAGTGGATGGACAGAGACGGTTATTACTCCGGGAATACGGGAGAAGAGGCCGGCGCGTACAATTCAAAGGAAAGCCGTTACAGAAGCTTCTTCAGATTCAGCAATCAGGACGATCCGAACTCTTACGAGGGCTGGTGGGGCTTTGACACGCTCCCGAAACTGAATTATGAAGGGTCTGAGGAACTTTGTGAGTACATTTGCAACATAGGAAAAAAGTGGGTTTCTCCTCCTTACAACGTTGATGGCTGGAGACTTGATGTTGCGGCAGATCTTGGGCATTCCGAAGAGTTTAACCATACGTTCTGGAAACGCTTCAGAAAGGCGGTAAAGGAGGCTAATCCGAATGCCATAATCCTTGCCGAGCACTATGGCAATCCTTCTAAGTGGCTCCGCGGAGACGAATGGGACACAATTATGAACTATGATGAGTTCATGGAGCCCATTACATGGTTCCTTACGGGCATGGAAAAGCACGGTGACGAGTATAAGAGTTTCATGTTGAACAATACGGATGCTCTTGTGGGGGCATTATTCGGTAATATGAGATATTTCACCGCAGGTTCACTTTACTGTGCGATGAATGAACTGTCCAATCACGATCATTCACGTTTCCTTACGCGAACAAACCGTTATGTCGGAAGAGTGGCTCAGCTTGGTCCGGATGCGGCTTCAAGGGATATTCGTCCTGAAGTATTTGCGGAAGCTGTTGTGTTCCAGATGACATGGCCCGGAAATCCGACAATCTATTATGGCGACGAGGCCGGACAGGTTGGATTTACCGACCCCGACAGCAGAAGAACGTATCCGTGGGGGCGCGAGGACAGAAAACTCCTTGCACTTCACAAAGAACTGACTGCAATAAGACGCAACAATCCGATGCTGAGAACGGGTTCCGTTAAGATGCTTACAACCGAGTACGGCATGTTCTCCTTTGCCCGTTTTGATGAAAATAATGTTATCATTACAATTATTAACAATAACGATTGCGAGAAGGATATAACGGTTCCTATCGAATCAATAGACATTAATATTTATACGCTTGTAACTATGCTTATAAGCGACGTGAACGGATTCAGACCCGAAAGCAGGTTCATATATCCCGAAAACGGGCAGTTTACATTCCATATGGGAGTGCATTCCGCAGTTGTGCTTAAGAATTTTTGGGATTCTGGGAGGTAACAAAATTGAAAAAGGATGTTGACATCCTCCCTTTAACGTGGTAAAGTAGCAAACAATAAATAAACCGTTGAAGAAGAGTAAGTAGTCATTTGACCTACTCACAGAGAGCCGCAGGTGGTGGGATTGCGGCAGCAAGGCAGTTGATGAATGGGCTTCTGAGGGCGAGCCGAACCGACAGGTAGGTGAGACGGAGACGACACTTCGTTAAAAACAGAAGCATATATCTGTTTTAAACAGCGTATGAATGAGCGGATGTGTTTTTCACATCAAGCCGGGTGGCACCGCAGGATTTTAACCTGTCCCAGCAAATAACATTGCAGGGACAGGTTTTCTTTATGTCCCTAAACAGAGAAGAGGAGAAAAAAATTATGAAAAAACTACTCAGAAGAACATTATCACTTGTACTTGCGCTTGCACTTGTTTTTGCATTGACAGGTTGCACGAGCACGGCAGATAACGGGAACAAAACTTATGTCATCGGCATCTGCAATTACGTTGATGACGCCTCTCTTAACCAGATTTGTGAAAATATCCAGAGCAGACTTAGTGAAATTTCAAAGGAGAAGAATGTTGCTTTTGAAATTCACTATGAAAACTGCAACGCTGATTCAAACGTTCTGAATCAGATTATTCAGAACTTCATTGCTGATAAGGTTGATGTTATGATTGGCGTTGCAACACCTGTTGCCATGGCAATGCAGGCGGCAACAGAGGATAACAAAATTCCTGTTGTGTTTGCTGCAGTATCAGACCCTGTTGCTACAGGAATTGTTGAGTCCATGGAAGCACCGGGAGCAAATGTTACAGGTACTTCCGATTACCTTGATACAAATGCGATTATGAATCTAATTTTTGCCGCAAACCCGGATGCGGATTACATCGGACTTCTTTACGATGCAGGACAGGATTCATCAACAACGGCAATTAATGAAGCTAAGGCTTTCCTTGATAAAAGGGGAACTAAATACATTGCACATACAGGCACAACAGTTGATGAAGTTGCCCTCGCAGCGGATATGTTGGTTGTTGACAAGGTTGACGCCGTTTTCACACCCTCCGATAATACAATAATGGTTGCTGAGCTTTCCATCTACGAGAAGTTTGCCAAGGCCGGTATCGCACATTATGCAGGAGCTGATTCTTTTGCACTTAACGGTGCCTTCTGTGGCTATGGCGTTGACTATGCAAACCTTGGTGTTGAGACTGCGAACATGGTTGTTGAAATAGTTTGCGACGGAAAAAATCCTTCCGAGCTTCCTGTCAGAACATTTGATAATGGTACAGCCACCATTAATATCGATGTGTGCGGAACACTTGGATATAACTTCGATACAATTAAAAAGGCATTTGAGCCTTATTGCACGAACGTTAAGAAAATCAATACAGCAGAATCATTCAAATAAAGGGTATCTAAAATGGATTTTCAGGCAATAACAGATTTACTAAAAACAACATTGGAACTTGGCCTAATAAGTTCACTTACCGTGCTTGCGCTTTTCCTAAGCTATTCAATGCTTAATGTATGCGATCTCTCTACGGACGGATGCTTCACTCTGGGTGCGGCAGTAGGAGCAATGGTGGCGCTTGCAGGCCACCCTGTGCTTTCTATATTTGCGGCAATGGGAGCCGGCATGCTTTCCGGCTTTGTTACATCCATTCTTCAGACAAAGATGGGAATCGATTCGCTTCTTGCGGGTATTATCGTAAATACCGGATTGTATTCCATAAATATTGCTGTAATGAAGAATGCTTCTCTTGTGAACTTAAATAAGACCGAAACAGTATTTACAAT
Organism: Lachnospiraceae bacterium; assembly: GCA_045629005.1. Lineage (GTDB taxonomy): Bacteria > Bacillota > Clostridia > Lachnospirales > Lachnospiraceae > RGIG3528. The sequence continues at coordinate 22,104 of JAZQQJ010000023.1, read as the reverse complement.
GCTTAAGAAAGCTCTTGAGAATACATTCCTTGCGGATTGGTACAAGCTTATTGTTGTTTTGGCAGCGGTTGTTCTTGTCATCGTCTTCCTTGCGCTTTTCCTTCATACAAGACTTGGTCTTGCAATACGCGCAACGGGAAACAATCCGGCTATGGTTAAGGCTTCTTCTATAAATCCCGTGTTTACAACTATAATCGGACTTGTTGTGGCAAATGCTTTCACAGGACTTTCGGGATGCCTTATGGCTCAGTCTCAGAAGTCTGCAAACATTGATATAGGCAGCGGCATTGTTACGATTGCTCTTGCTTCCCTTCTTATGGGCAATGCCTTTATGGGAAAGGGCAGCATCCCTAAACGTGCCATAGGTGCTGTACTCGGTTCTGTTCTTTTCAGACTTGTTTATACGATAGCGCTTCGCTTCAGAATGCCTGCATCAATGCTTAAGCTTGTGTCTGCGGTTATCGTAATAATTGCCATTGCGGGACCGTACTTCAAATCAAGAATTCCGTTGGTTAAGCGAATGATGACACTTAAGAAAGAAAGAGCCGGAAGGGAGAAGGAAAATGCTTAAGATTACACATATTTCAAAAACCTTCAACCGCGGCACAATCAATGAAAAGGTTGCTATTCGCGATCTGTCCCTTACTGTAAATGATGGAGACTTCGTTACAATAATCGGTTCCAACGGAGCCGGCAAATCAACTCTGTTTAATGCAATTGCAGGTACGTTCATTGCGGATTCCGGCTCAATAGAGTTGGACGGCGTGGATATTACACTTATGCCGGACCATAAGAGAGCTTCGAAAATCGGAAGACTTTTCCAGGATCCTATGCTTGGAAGCGCTCCCGGTATGAGCATCGAGGAAAATCTTGCACTTGCGGCAGGCCATGGCGGCTGGCTTTCTCACATAACAAACAAAGAAAAAGCGGAATTCAGAGAGAGACTTTCACAGCTTGAAATGGGGCTTGAGGACAGAATGAAGCAGCCTGTAGGCCTTCTTTCGGGAGGACAGAGGCAGGCGCTTACACTTATGATGGCTACATACAATCCGCCCAGTCTTCTTCTGCTCGATGAACACACGGCTGCACTTGACCCTGCTACGGCAGATAAGGTGCTTAAAATCACAAGAAAAATTACCGAAGAGAATAAACTGACCTGCCTTATGGTAACTCATAATATGCAGCAGGCTCTTGAGTTCGGAAATCGTATTATTATGATGGACGGTGGTGACATCGTCTTTGATGAAGAAGGAGAAAAAAAGAAGGCTCTCACAAGAGAAATTCTTCTTGAAAGGTTCAAAGAGGCATCCGGAAAGCATCTGGACAATGACAGAATTTTACTCTCTTCCGAGCAGTAGACGATAGTAGAAAGTAGACTTTATAAGGAATTTATAATTATAAACCTCAGAGCGTCTTGAAGTTAAATCACGATTGTGCTAAAATTTCATTCAAATGGTATGTTTGGGGAATGTACCTGATTTTTGGATGTGCGGAGATAATTATCTTATAACGGGCACATGGAGGTAACCGTGAAAAGAAGATCGGACAGAAGAAAGTTCTGGGGTGGAACGATACTGATTCTTGTACTTGCAACGCTTGGAGTGCTTGGTGCGTATCATTTTGAGAACCGTATTGCAAGGGAATGCGAAACGTCACTCAAAACAGCTACAGTTCTAAAAGGGAAAACATTAAAAACATATTTTGACTCAAAGGTTGACTTTCTGAACCTTCTTTCGCAGTTTGTTGATGACAATGCCGTTCTTACGGACAGTGAACTTCAGCAGATGGATGCGATAAAGAAAGAGATGTCAGCTTCCTCTTTGGGTGTTTATATTTATGCAATCGATTCAAGCTACCTTTCTGACGGCGAAAGAACAAGTCTGCCTGTGCGTAAAGCATGGAGCAGTTGTCTTGGCGGAAAGAATGTAGTATTCAGACCTGAAAATGAATCTTCAAATAGGCACGAGGATATCGTGCTTTGTGTTCCATGGAAAAAAGGAGACAAAATCATTGGCATGATTTTTGCTACTTTCTCCATGGATAATTTTATTGATAAAGTTTCCGAGAGTGTTTATGACAACGAAGGATATGGTATTGTAGTCAATAATGAAGGAAGTATTATTATTCCTTCATACAATATTTCAAGCAAGGACTCCAACGGACGATACGTGATTGATAAAATGTATCAGGAAGCTTTTTCAAAGGATGTGCTTGGAAATCTTTTAAGAGCAGCCGATGAGGATGAACTGATATGCGAACGATTCCCTCTTCTTGGTGTAGGCTACGTGGCAAGTTCAACAGCATTGAAGGGATATTCCAATGTTTACGTAATCTCTATTGTTGAAGAAGAAGCTGCCTATGGTAAAAATACTTCTCTTTCAAATGTTATTATCATTTTTATTGTTATAACTGCTCTTGTTGTTGCTCTTCAAGGCATTCTGTACATCAGTTCAAAGAAGAAAAAGAATACAGAGATTGAAGATGCCATCAATTATGATGAACTTACCGGACTCCCGACCAAGCCTTATCACAAAGAAGTTGTTAAGGGACTCCTTAAGAAGGGACACAATAGTTATGCATATGCGGTGTGTGATGTTTCGGGATTTAAGTTCCTGAACAGCACATTCGGTTATGAATACGGTAACAATGCATTGAAATACATTGCGCATGTCATAAGTAATTCTCTGACGCGTGAAGAAACTGCCAGCCGTACAAGCGGTGACCACTTTGCACTTCTTCTTAAGTATGACAACGTTGATGAACTTGTTGAACGACTTGAGAATATTCTTACAAGATGTGCAGACATTCCTGAAAACGAATCAGGCAGAGCCGGCAAGGTAGTGTTTACATGTGGCGTATACCTTATTTCAGACGATCTTGATATTAACCGAATCCGTGCAAGAGCAAATGTTGCACGTAAGGGCATCAAGAAGTCGATGACAAATCAGATTGCCTTTTACAGTGAAGAAGATTTCAACAAGGATATTGAGGTTCATGAGCTTGAAGGCGATTTGGTCAGCGCGATAAAGAACAACGAGCTTGTTGTTTACCTCCAGCCAAAGTACGGTATTTCAAATGAGAAGATTACCGGTGCGGAAGCCCTAATCCGCTGGGTACACCATGACAAAGGAATGATTGGTCCTAACATCTTCATTCCTATTGCAGAAGTAAATGGATTTGTTAAAGAAATAGACTTCTTCGTATTTGAAACGGTATGTAAGAAACTTAAAGAGTGGGAGAAGGAAGGAAAGAAGCTTATTCCTGTTTCTGTAAACTTCTCAAGGCTTCATCTTAACGAAGAAAACTTTGTAGGAAAACTTATTCAGGTTGTTAAGGAGTACGAACTGAAGCCTGAATATCTTGAAATTGAGCTTACGGAAACGGCTGTATATGATGAGATGGATAAGCTTCTCAATGTCATGCATCTTATAAAAGAAGCCGGCTTCGGTCTTTCAATGGATGATTTCGGATCGGGCTACTCATCACTTCACCTTCTCCGTGAAATGCCTGTTGATGTGCTGAAGCTTGATAAAGGCTTCCTTGATGATTGCGGAAGCGAGAACTCCCGTGAAAAGAAGGTTATTTCACACGTTATCTCCATGGCAAAGGATCTTGAGATTTCAGTCCTTGCAGAAGGCGTTGAAACAGAGTCACAGAAGCGCTTCCTTGAGGAAGCAAACTGCGATATGATTCAGGGCTTCTACTATGCAAAGCCTATGAGCATAGACGATTTTGAAAAATACCTTGAAGAAGAATAAATCTATGAAGAAGAATCAAACTAACGGGCCGAGTCCTTCAGAGGAAGGACATCGGCCCGTTAGAGGAAGGATATCAGGGCTAGGTGCAAACCGGCTTTTTTTTATGCTCTGTGCCTAAAAATCTGCCGGGGTTAGGTACAAATCCGCTTTTTCAACGCTCTGTACCTAAAAATCTGCCAGGGTTAGGTACAAACCTGCTTTTTTTATGCTCTGTACCTAAAAATCTGGCGGGGTTAGGTACAAAATATAAATTTCAGCGATTTATGCCTAATTCGCGGAGGAAATTAGGTATAAATGATGGTTTTCGCCGCGTCTTACCTAATATGCATGCGGGGGTTAGGCATAATTCCGCTTTTTCAATGCTCTGTGCCTAAAAAGCCGGCGGGGTTAGGCACAAAATATAAATTTCATCGATTTATGCCTAATTCGCGGAGGAAATTAGGTATAAATGATGGTTTTCGCCGCGTCTTACCTAATATGCATGCCGGGGTTAGGCATAAATCCGCTTTTTCAATGCTCTGTGCCTAAAAAGCCGGCGGGGTTAGGCACAAAATATAAATTTCAGCGATTTATGTCTAATTCGCGGAGGAAATTAGGTATAAATGATGGTTTTCGCCGCGTCTTACCTAATATGCATGCGAGGGTTAGGCACAAATCCGTTTTTTCAACGCTCTGTGCCTAAAAATTTGTCGGGGTTAGGCACAAATCTGTTTTTATAGAACCCGTTACGCTCATAATAAGCCTAAAAATGACTTGAAATGGTATCTAAAAGAAAAAAAGTGCCCAAACGATACCATCGTGACAATGTTGAACGGCTGAAATAAGTGTGCCGAAGGAAGTAAATGAGGGTTGGAGTGTGTGAAAAGAAGTAAATTCAGGGGGAAAGCGTGAAAGGAATTAAATGGGGGATGGAGTGCGTGAAAAGAAGTAAATTCAGGGGGAAAGCGCGAAAAGAAGTAAATGCAAAATGTTAGAAACTTCCATGATGCTTTTTGAAGGGCAGGAAGGCCGGTTTCCTGCTTTTTGCCTTGGCTTATAATTAACACAAGAAAGAACCCATATCAAGAGCGCCCGCTATGAAAGCGGGCGTGCGTTTTACCCTTGATGTGGGTTCTGGTTATATTTTCCAGCCTAGTGTTGGAAAAAATCGGAATATCGCAAGTATTATTACCCATGAAAGAAGCCTTACACCCACATAAACGATGAGTGAAAGCTTTGGGGCGATAAGCGCAAACATAAAACCTTCAAGTGAGGGTTCCACTGTGCGGATGCTCCAAATTATGTGCAGGATAACAATCATTACAAAAGTATAGGTTTGACCTTTAAAAGTAAAACGGTTAAAGTTATGTTTTTTGCGAAGCTCGGGGAATGGAAGATTCTTATCTTCATCTTCGGCCTTTTTTTTGCTCTCATCTGAACGTTGAAGAAAAAGGGTAACGCAAAATGGCGCGATTAGCGCTATCAGTAGAATGTAGAGCGGTGAAAAATTCCTGTATCCGACAAAAATGTAAAAAAGCTGTAGAGCTGAGATGTATATTATAAATATTATGTTTGTAAGCTTCATGCTTATGAATGAAGCAATTCTCGCAAGTGTATGGTCCATAAAAACTCCTTTCCGGATAATCGTACGCCATTGGAGCGCAACAGTCAAGAGGATGAAACAGGGCCTGAGCCGCAAAAATGAGCGCGAACAAGGCTGAGCCGGTAAACTGAGATTGCAGAGTATATACGCTATTCTGTACTGTCATTATCGGAAATATCTTTAGATGATGTTAATTGTTTTGGCTCATATACTATTGTATACTTTTGCGTATGGCATATAATGTGCCGGATATGATGTTGTATATATAGAATTGAAAGATAACCCACTACCTTTAGGTAGAGGTGAAGCGGTCGCGAGTTTGCCTTTGGTTGCATACTTTGTGACCGGATTGGAGAATAATATGACAGGAAATGTGTTGGTTATTGGTAATTCGGGTGTCGGGAAGTCAACGCTTATCAATGCTGTGCTCGGTGAGAACAAGGCTGTAACAGGCTGGGGTGGTTCCGGTGTTACAGGAAAACTTGAGATTTACGACTCGGAAGAGATTCCCTTCAGAGTAATTGATACTATCGGCTTCGAGCCTAATCTTGTAAAAGAATTCAAGGCAATTAATGCCGTGAAAAAGTGGTCAAAAGAGGCTGCGAAGAAAGGTGACGACACACAGATTAATGTCATCTGGTTCTGCGTTGACGGTACGTCCAGGAAGCTTTTCCCTGAGGCTATTAATAACCTTTCAAGAGCAACTTCCATGTGGCCTACGGTTCCTGTGATTGTTGTCATTACGAAATCGTACTCGGTCCCTGAGAGAGCGGAAAACATTGAGATGGTTAACAACGCATTTGCTCAGCAGAAGCGCTACGGCAATAACCTGAAGAAGATTATCCCTGTTGTTGCGGAGACATATACCATTGATGAAAATGCGTTTGCCGCACCCGACGGACTTGACGAACTCATTGCGACAACAAACGAGCTTATGCCCGATGGAATAAAAGCTGCCGAAATTGATATTTATAATTTCACTCTTAAGCAGAAAAGATTTGTATCTCAGGGTGTTGTGGGAACTGCAACGTTAGCGGCTGCTACGGTGGGTGCGCTTCCCAACATTCCCATTGCTGACGGACTCATCCTGACGCCTATGGAAATCGGCCTTGTAAATGCACTGTCCAAGGTGTACGGGATAAAGAATGACGAGGAATCGAAGCGCTTTCTGAACTCGATTGTTGAGGCCGGAACTGTAAGCGTTGCAGCAAGAACGCTTATCAGTGCACTTAAGGCCATTCCGGGTATAGGGATTCTTGGAAGCGCATTAAATGCTGTAGTTGCAGGGGCAATTGTAGCCGCAATCGGTGAAGCATCAATAAGTATCTTTGAGAAGATTTATATTGGTGAGAAGAGCGTTAAGGATATCGACTGGGTTACAAAGATTGTTGAGTCCAAGATTTCAAAGACACTTGTTGATAAGGTTAACACAGCCGTTCAGACAAATACAATTGATGGGAAGGCTGATGTGAAGAAAATCGTGATGGAAATAATCAGTTCAATATTTAGTAAGAAACAGTAAGAAATGGCAAAAAAACGGTAAGAAACAGTATTACAGGGCGCTTTATTTGTGCCCTGTTTTTTTAATGTCATTTTTTGAACGTAAGCGGGAAAAGGATTATTACTTGCCGGTGGTGATATCTTACATGGTATCAGGAGGAACCCGGACCGGATACTAAATTTTTGCGTCGGTCTTGCCGATATAAAAATTGGGTAATCTGAACTCTAAAAAAACTATAAAATTCAATTGAAAAAAACTTTTGAAATGTATATAATTGCTCTTGAGTTTTTGCTTTTGAAAGGAGCTATTTATGTTTGGTACAGATATCGGAATTGACTTGGGAACAGCTACCGTTCTCGTATATATAAAGGGCAGAGGCGTTGTCCTTACAGAGCCTTCTGTTGTTGCTTTTGACCGTGATACGAACAAGGTTCGCGCCATCGGTGAAGAAGCACGTCTCATGATCGGAAGAACACCGGGCAACATCGTTGCCATCCGTCCTCTCCGTCATGGTGTTATTTCTGACTACACCGTCACTGAAAAGATGCTTAAGCACTTCGTAAATAAGGCAGTAGGCAAGCATCGTTTCGGACAGCTTCGTGTTTCCATCTGTGTTCCTTCCGGTGTTACGGAAGTTGAGAAAAAGGCAGTTGAGGATGCGGCTTACACCATCGGTGCAAAGTCTGTAGCCATTATTGAGGAGCCCATTGCAGCCGCAATCGGCGCAGGTCTCGACATTACAAAGCCTTGCGGAAACATGGTAGTTGATATAGGTGGCGGTACGACAGACATAGCTGTCATCTCTCTTGGCGGCACTGTTGTCAGCGCATCCATCAAGGTTGCGGGCGATGATTTCGATGAAGCAATCACTCGTTACCTCAGAAAAAATAAAAACATCATCATCGGCGCACGTACAGCCGAGGATATTAAGCTTAACATTGGCTCAGCTTACAGAAGACCTGAGTCCATTGCCATGAACGTTAAGGGCCGTGGCGCAGCAAGCGGACTTCCTAAGACAATCGCCGTTACATCCGAGGAAACAGAGGAAGCTCTCAGAGAGCCTACTTCCCAGATTGTAGATGCAATCCAGAGAGTATTCGAGAAGACACCTCCGGAACTTGCTGCAGATATCGCAAGCAACGGCATTATCCTTACAGGTGGCGGATGTCAGCTCTGGGGTCTTGAAGAGCTCATTGAAGAAAAGACCGGTATCAGAACACTTACAGCCGACAACCCGAAGACAGCAGTTGCCATCGGTACAGGCAAATATATCGAAGTAATAGACTCTATGCGGTAGGTTCGCAGGAAAGGTAACTTATGGTCAGAGGTTTATACACAGCATGGACGGGCATGCGCAACCAACAGAAAAAGCTTGACGTTATTTCAAATAACGTTGCCAATGCGTCCACCACGGGCTATAAGAATCAGGGCGTTACAAGTCAGTCTTTTGACGATATGCTTGCCATCAAAGTCAGGGACCGTTCTGTGAATTATGATACGGACGAGCGCATCGGCAATATGTATCTCGGTGTCAAGATAGGCGAAGAGTACACCGACTACACACAGGGCTCACTTCGTGAAACAGGCAACACTTTCGACCTTGCCATTGACGGAGAAGGCTTCTTCAGAGTACGTGTTGTTGATACAAATGGCAACAGCCACATACGTTACACCCGCGCAGGCAATTTTACAATTACGCGGGATGGCTACATCACAGATGCTGACGGCAATCACCTCCAGTCTGAGGCAGGGGATATGATTGTCCCCACTGATGCAAAGATTTCAATAGACAAGAGCGGCGCGGTTTATGCTAATGACGAGCTTGTTGACAATCTTACCATCTATGATTTCGAGGATTATGATTATCTCAAAAAATTTGCCGACACTATGTATGAGCCTGTAAACGGAGCTACCGAAAAGGAAGCTGCCGGCTACATACGGCAGGGCTACCTTGAGCAGTCAAACGTTAATGTAATTAATCAAATGGTTTCTCTCATAAACATCACAAGAGCTTATGAAGCAAGCCAGAAAGTTATTCAGACCATGGATTCCACACTCGATCAGGCGGTTAATTCCATCGGTCGTGTATAATATTTAGTCAGGAGGTACTTGTCCCATGATGCGTTCACTTTGGACCGGAGCTTCGGGAATGATTGCACAGCAGAATGCTGTTGATACCATTTCCAACAATCTTTCAAATGTAAATACAACCGGATACAAAAAGGAAACAGTCGAGTTCAAGACTCTCCTTTACTCAAAGCTTCAGGTTAAAACAGAGGATAACGAGGGCAATCCGAAGCCCGTAATCGGTCAGGTCGGTTCGGGCGTCCGCACCGCATCCATCACATCAAGATATGAACAGGGGCCCCTTAATCCAACGGGCAACACATTTGACTTCGCGCTTGAAGGTGACGGTTTCTTCCGTGTTCAGACTGCAGAAGGTCAGATAGCATACACAAGAGCAGGAAACTTCAATGTTTCCATCGACCCCCAGGGCCTTTCACTTTGTACATCCGACGGCTTTCAGGTACTTGATACCAATGGTGAGCCCATTGTGTTTGATACAAGCATCAATACTTCCAAGCTTATTATTGATGCCCAGGGGCGTTTCTCTTACAGAGAGGTGGATGACACCATTACAGACCTTGGCATTCAGGTTGGTCTTGCACAGTTCAGCAATCCTGCGGGCCTTTTAAAGATTTCCGGAAGCCTTCTTGAGGCAACTGATGCTTCCGGTGAGCCGAGACTCGAGGCTGAGGACGCACAGCTTAAGAAAACAAAGGTTTACTCGGGCTATCTTGAAGGATCGAATGTTCAGACAGTAGATGAAATGGTTAATCTTATCGTTGCACAGCGCGCATACGAAATGAACTCCAAAATAATCACGGCGTCTGATGAAATGCTTCAGCAGGCAAACAATCTCAGAGGTTAATGAATAACCTGAAAGGGTAGCATATGTCAATTTCAATCGGATCGGATTATTTATATCAACAGCAGCTTCAGAGCACCGCTTCATCGACGAGCGCAGACAAGCTTTCATCCTCTCTTGAGGGACTTTCTGCTGCGACGGCTACGGATGAGGAGCTTATGGACGCTTGCAAGTCCTTTGAGCAGTACCTTGTTGGGCAGGTTATAAAGTCCACCAAGGATGCAATGCTCCCTGACAATAAGGACGATGACAACCAGTATATGAAATATTTCGGAGACAATCTTTATCAGGAATACGCAAGACTGATTACAGAAAACAGTAATCTTGGGATTGCCAAAATGCTTTACGAGTCAGTAAAGCGGGATGCATAAAAGACTAATGACAGTAAGCGGCTACATCAGCAAAATAGTATACAGAAACGAAGAAAGCGGATATACAGTCATGACACTTGACACAGAAGGTACAGAAACCTGCTGTGTAGGCGTTATGGCTGTTTTTGATGAAGGAGAATATGTTGAGGTTGAAGGCGAGGAGACTTTTCATCCTCAATACGGTGACCAGATTAAGGTCTCAAAGATTACTGCAGTGACACCGACAGATGCCTCGGATATGGAAAGGTATCTTGCGAGCGGTGCAATTTCCGGAATTGGGGAGGCGCTTGCTGCACGTATTGTCAAAAAGTTCGGTGACGACACCTTCCACATTATTGAGTTCGAGCCTGAGCGCCTTGCAGAGGTAAAGGGCATCAGCGAACGTGGTGCAATGAAAATTGCAGAGCAGTTTATTGAAAAACATGAAGCAAGAAGTGCAATGATTTTTCTGTCTCAATATGGTGTCTCCAATAATCTCGCCATAAAGATTTTCAATTTTTACGGATCACGTATGTACACTGTTCTACGCGAGTCTCCTTACAGACTTGCCGAGGACATTACGGGTGTGGGCTTTAAAACCGCCGATAATATAGCACTTGCAATGGGAGTAGCCGAAAACGATGACTCCAGAGTTCGTGCGGTTCTTCTTTACATGCTTTCCGAAGCAGCAACCAATGGCCATGTTTATCTTCCTGAAAGTGAGCTTTTTGACGATTCGAAGCGCCTTATATTTGTTGATGTGGAAACAATGGAGCGCCAGCTGCGTCAGCTGGCTTTGGAGAAAAAGGTTATTATAAAAAATGAAGATACAAGAAATGTTTATCTTGCTTCGTTTTATTATACAGAGCTGAATGTTGCACGAATGCTCTGTGACCTGAACTGTAAGTATAACGTGCCTGATGAGAAACTGGAAAACAGTCTGCAGGGTGTTATGAAGGATTTGGATATAGAGCTTGACGGCCTTCAGAAGGAAGCTGTTTTCGAAGCAGTGAGAAACGGTGCCTTTGTCCTTACGGGCGGTCCCGGCACAGGCAAAACAACGACAATTAATGCCATAATCAGGCTTTTTGAGCGCGAGGGCATGGATGTGCTTCTGGCTGCACCTACAGGACGCGCAGCCAAGAGAATGTCGGAGACGACAGGACATGAGGCAAGAACCCTGCACAGACTCCTTGAGCTGACAAAAATAAGCGAAAATGTAGAAACATCAGCGCTGGCATTCTCCAGAAATGAATCAAATCCTCTCGAATGCGACGCAATCATTGTTGACGAAATGTCCATGGTTGACATTTCACTTATGCATGCTCTTCTTAAGGCTGTTGTTGTCGGAACGAGGCTCATCATGGTAGGTGACGTAAATCAGCTTCCGAGCGTAGGTCCGGGTAATGTCCTTCATGACATCATCGATTCCGGAAGGATAAAGACAATCAAGCTTGAAAAGATTTTTCGTCAGGCTGCGGAGAGTTCTATCATTGTCAATGCACATAAAATAAACAAAGGTGAGCTTGTTTCGCTGGATAATAAGGTTAACAATGATTTCTTTTTCCTTGGGCGTCAGAATATAAATGATATTCTTGAAGGAATTGTATATCTTGTCAGAGATAAGATCTCGCGTTTTGTCGATGCCACGCCGTTTGAGGTTCAGGTGCTTACTCCCATGCGCTCCGGAGAACTCGGCTGTGAGAAACTCAATGTCACACTTCAGAATGCGCTTAATCCTCCTGCAAAGAACAAGAATGAAAAGGTATTTGAAAACGGCGGTATTTTCAGAGAAGGTGACAAAGTCATGCAAATAAAGAATGACTATCAGCTGGAGTGGGAAGTACGCAGCAAGTTCGGCATACCGATTGATTCAGGAACCGGCGTGTTTAACGGCGATTGTGGAAGAATCAAAAAGATTGACGGTTTTGCTGAACGTATCACTGTCGAGTATGAAGAAGGAAGAATTGTAGAATATGCCTTTTCGCAAGCAGATGAGCTGAGTCTTGCTTATGCGATTACTATCCATAAATCGCAAGGCAGTGAGTATCCGGCGGTTGTGTTGCCGCTTTTGACAGGACCTTCGATGCTTTTTAACCGAAATGTGCTTTACACCGCTGTTACAAGGGCGAAAAAATGTGTTACCATCATCGGAAGCTCGGATACCGTAAACATGATGATAAGAAATATCATGGAACAGACAAGGTATACCGGACTTAGGCGCGCAATTTCGGAGATCCCCGAAAATTCATAAAGAGTTAATTGTATTTGAGATATTTCCTGTTGTAAAATAATCATACTTTCCGAGACCGATTGGGAGAAATGGGTAACGGAGGTAAAAATGATTTTGTTCCCTAAATACTGTCCGGTTTGTATGGAGCCCGTTCTGCCAAAGGGCAGACTGATTCACAAGGATTGTGAAAAGAGCCTGAGCTTCATAGAAGATCCGTTCTGCATTAAGTGCGGACGGCAAATATCAGACCGTGAGGAAGTCTATTGCGGTTCATGCCGCAATACAACATTTTTCTTCGACATGGGCAGGTGTACTTACCCTTACAGATCGGTTATACAGACTGCTCTGAAGGAGCTGAAAAACAACGGAACCCGCGAGTTTGCCGAGTTTTTCGGAAGAACAAGCGTAAGAAGGCAAAAAGAGTTTATTGAAAATGCAGCACCGGACATTATAATACCTGTTCCTCTGCACAGACGAAAGCTTTTTACAAGAGGCTTTAATCAGGCCGAGCTTCTGGCACAGGTCATTTCGAAATATACAGGCATTCCGGTTCATAACCTTCTACGTAAGAATCGTCTTACAAAAGACCAAAAGAATCTGTCGGCAAAGGAAAGGCAGGAGAATCTTAAGGACGTGTTTTCAGTAAGTATTCCTGAGGGAATGGGACTACCGTCGTCCGCTCTGGTTGTTGATGATGTATTCACAACGGGCAGTACGATGAATGCTTGCGCATTTGCTTTAAAGCAGGCAGGCGTTAAAAAAGTGTATTTTATATGCATTGCCGCCGGAACGACGGAAGACTAATAATGAAAGGGTGAATGGTTATGGAATTACGTAATTGTGCTAGCTGTGGAAAAATGTTTAACTACGTTGCAGGAGCAGCTCCGCTTTGTCAGGAATGTCTGAAAAAGCTTGATGAGAAGTATGCAGAGGTTAAACAGTATGTTTACGACCACCCCGGTTGCAACATTAATGATGTTGTTAATGACATGGAAGTCTCTCAGGCTCAGGTAAAGAAGTGGATACGCGAAGAAAAGCTTACATTCGCAGAGAACTCCGATATTGCCATCTTCTGTGAGAAATGCGGTGAACGTATTCTTACAGGCCGTTTCTGCAAGAAGTGTAAGGCTGAAATGGTAAACGGCATGGGCAACCTCTACAAGAAGGAAGAGCCCAAGATTGAAATCAAGAAAACAAATCATGAAAACAAGATGCGTTTCCTTGATACTTGATTAATTCACGATTTTGAAAATAAAGTGCCCTATGGAATGACATATGGCACTTTTTTTCTTAGAAAAAAGTGATATAATTAGTTATCATTGTTTATCGGCCATACGGTAAATGATGATAGATGTATTGGTACGATTTCGGATGCGCCATGCGCACGAAACAGACACACTATAATTTCATTGGAGAAGAGAGGACATTATTATGGCAGACATTAATGAGAAGTTAAACGAACTTAACAACACAGCTGACACAACTTCCGAGTTCAGTCAGGAAGACATCGAGCAGAACAAAGTTATGGCTATTTTAGCATATCTTTCATGGCTCGTCCTTATCCCTATCTTTGCAGCTAAGGAATCAAAGTTTGCACGCTATCATGTAAACCAGGGCCTTGTGCTTGCAATAGTAGAAATCATTAACTGGGTAGTTTTCGGAATCCTCGGAAGAATCCCGGTTCTTGGATTAATCTTTGTTCTTATTGAATGGCTTATCAGCATCGTTTGTTTTGTATTTGCAATCCTTGGTATTGTCAATGCTGCAAACGGCAAGGCAAAAGAACTTCCTATCATCGGCAAGTTCAAGATTTTTAAGTAATAACTTCAAAAGAGTCCGTAACGCGGACTCTTTTTTTGCGCGAAAAGCGAAATAACCCGTGTAGCCTGCTTTAGCAGGCGGTATATATGCATACCACACGATATGTAAGCTTGCTTACAATATCGTGTGGATGCATATACAGCCGATGAAATCGGCACACGGGTTATGAGCAAACGTACATCGAGCGAACGAAGTTCGCGAGATGTATTTAAAATAACTTGACATGATTATATTATTGTGATATCATAATGATATCAAATGAAAGGCTTGCTCGTGAATGCGAGTCAGTGAGAACAGCCCTTGACTCGCGAGCGAGTCTTGAATTTAAGGAGGTTAACAATGACAGACACATATTTTTGGAAATATGGTTTTACCCAGATTCCCGCACTGACAACGGCAGGCGTTATCTTTTCACTGATTATTGCCTTCGGACTTCCGATTGCGCTTCTTATCATTTGGAGAGTAAAGACAAAGGCTAATGTATCAATGTTCTTTCTGGGAGCGGCAACGTTTGTTTCTTTTGCACTTCTCCTTGAAAAAGTTATTCAGGCGGCAGTCCTTCAAATCGCAGGCGATGCAATTACGGAAAATGTTTTTGCTTATGCTCTTGTGGGCGGTCTTTTCGCAGGCGTATTCGAAGAGTGCGGAAGATACATTACGATGCTTGTGTTTATGAGCGCAAAAAAGAAAACAAAAGAGAATTCCATAATGCTCGGTATAGGACATGGTGGAATCGAAGCAATAATTCTTCTTGGCATCACATCCATTAACAACCTTATTTATATTCTGATGCTTAATTCGGGCACGCTTCAAAGTACATTAAAGCTTTCTGAATCCGTTCTTACCCCGGAAATGCTTGAGGAGTCCATAGCTGCACTTGCACCACTTTGGACAACGTCCTCCGTTCTTTTCTTCGTTGGCGGACTCGAGAGAATATTTGCAATAGCGTTCCACATCTGTATGTCATATCTTGTTTATCGTGCATATCGTGACAGAAAGCCCGTTAAGCTCTTGCTTGCAGTCCTGATCCATGCTGCATATGACGGTATTATGTACATTGTAAGTGTGAAGCTTGGCGCAGTTCCCTGTGAAATATTTATTGGTGTTTATGCAATAGTAGTTACTGTACTTACGATTATTGAATATAAGAAAGATATCGAACTCACGAATGATGAGGATGAAACCGCTGACGAGCCTATGGAAATGGCTGAAATCACGGAGGCGGTAAATAAGGACGACAGTGAGGAAACAACTGAGAATAACTAAGCAACCGGATAATATAACAGGAGGTACACACTATGACAGAAAAAATCTACAAATCAAAACAGAATGGTTTTGGCGCATTATTCCTTTTCATTCTTCTTTATCTTGCAGCAATACCTGTGCTCATTTACGGCGCATCGGGTGTTGATGGTGGAGGCGTTTATATTCTCCTTCTTGCAGTTGGGGGAATATGGCTTTGCGTAGGCTGGATTCCGTTCCTTGGCTTTAAGGTTCTCAAGCCTCAGGAAGCGCTTGTTTTAACATTGTTCGGTACATATAAGGGAAGCATTAAAGAGCCCGGCTTTTACTGGGTTAATCCTTTCAGTTCTGCAGTAAACCCCGCAGCGGCTACAAAGCTTGCACAGAGTGGTGATGTTCCCGCACCGAAGGCTGCAGGTGCGCTTCAGATAACAGCTAACGGAACGAGTATAAATCCCGAAGCTTTTAATAAAAAGATTTCTCTTAAGGCAATGACTCTTTCAAACGGCAGACAGAAGATTAATGATTGTCTTGGCAACCCTGTTGAAATCGCAATTGCCGTAATATGGCGTGTTACAGATACAGCGAAGGCTGTTTTCAACGTAGATAACTACAAAGAGTACCTCTCACTTCAGTGCGACTCCGCATTAAGAAACATTGTCCGCATCTATCCTTACGACGTTGCGCAGAATGTTGATACAACGGGCGATGGGCATCCCGATGAAGGAAGCCTTCGTGGATCGGCAGAGGTTGTTGCCGAGAGAATTAAACAGGAAATACAGAGCAAAGTTACCGATGCAGGTCTTGAGATTCTTGATGCACGAATTACCTACCTTGCTTATGCGCCCGAAATTGCTTCCGTTATGCTTCAGCGTCAGCAGGCATCAGCAATCATCGATGCAAGAAAGATGATTGTCGACGGCGCCGTGGGGATGGTTGAGATGGCTCTTGAGCGCCTTAATGAGAACAATGTTGTTACACTTGATGAGGAACGTAAGGCAGCTATGGTTTCCAATCTCCTTGTTGTCCTCTGCGGAAATCATGACGCGCAGCCTGTAGTTAACTCCGGCAGTCTTTATTAACAGGGAGGTGGCCTATGGCGGATAAGAAACAGGTTCCGCTTCGCCTTTCCGAGCAACTCTATGATGCGATTGCAAAATGGGCCGAGGATGACTTCAGGTCGATAAACGGACAGATAGAGTACCTTTTGTCAGAGTGCGTCAGACAGCGGAAGAAGAATGGAAAATATGTAGGCGAAGAAATAGATAAGCCTCTGGATATTGAAATTAAATGAAAAAAAGTGGTTGCGCGGCATTAGCTACGCAACCACTTTTTTCATGTCCACGAGGGACGGGGTGTGGTGGACATTTTGGTGTACTATTTGATTCTTTCAATGCCGTTTTCATGAATGAGAATGCGGCCGCTCTTTTGAAGATGTCCGCTGGCACGCTTGAAAGCGTTTTTGCTGAGACCGAACTTCGCAAGAATTAATTCGGGTGAAGTCTTGTCATGGTACGGAAGGAAACCGCCTGCATCAACAAGAGCCTCGAATATTTTTTCTCCATCCGAATCAAGCTCGGTGTAAGCCTTGCCACGGAGAGAAAGCTCAAGACGCCCGTCCTCGAGAACACGGGAAACGTGGGCTTCTACATGCATTCCCGGGAGCACCTGAGAGAAAAGTCTGTGCTTCGGAATGAGAGCTGAATATTTGTCATCTACGGCTATGTATGCACCGAAGGCATCAATCTTCTCATAGCATGTGCCTGAAACAACATCATCAAGCTTATAAGGAGAGATGTTTTCAAGCATATTGTAAATCTTCATTGTGGCACAGAGTCTGCTGGACTTGTCTGTGTAAAGAGAAACAAGCACCTGGTCTCCGCGCTTTACACGGTATGTCTGCTCCTTGAAAGGGAGGAACAAATCCTTCATAAGTCCCCAGTCAAGGAAAGCACCTATGCTTCCGACGTCCTTTACAGTGAGCTTTTTAACCTCACCCATTGTAAGTGTCGGAACCGTTGTGGTGGCAATGGGTCTGTCCTCTGAATCCTTGTAGATGAAGACTTCGACAATGTCGCCTGTTTTTAAGCCTTCTGCCTGCTTCTTTGGTAAAAGGATATTTTTTGAATCAATCTGTTCGTTCTCCGGTACATCCTTAAGCTCCGGATTCTCAACACCGTCCGATGAGAGATAAGCACCGTGATCTGCAAGCTTTGCGACGCGAAGCTTCTGCATTCTTCCTAAATAAAACATGTTTTTCCGTCCTCCATATGTTGCGCAAGTTACTTACGCGATAAAATAAATTCCATAAAATGCTTGAAGGTTATATCATGACGAAAGGCGTTTGTCAAATAAAAAAAGCGGACCGTTATAGCAATGTCATTCCAAGTTAATGACATCGACCATAAGGTCCGCTTAATGTTTGTTTTTTTACTTTACAATTCCAAGGAATACAAGGATGCAAAGAACTACACCGATTAATGAGTAGATCCCGATAAGGCTTCCGAGAATGCTGAAGATGATGCCTAAAACGGGGATACCTGAAAGTAATCCGATGAGCCATCCCATAATAGCTGTGATCACAAGGAAAATGATAAGCTGGATAAGGAATGAAACTATGTTGCCCTTCTTAATGTTAAAAGGTGTAGGCCAAAGACTCTTTAAAAATCCCATTTTAATGTCCTCCTGTTTAGTATATTTTGTTTTGAAAATAACCCCTATATTTATATTATCGTATTTTTTTTACTAAACTCAATATCCTGTCATAATGTTTCACAAATGATAATTATCGCACAGATTAAGCATTGAGCTTTGCCTCGACGCTTGTTATGCAGTTTGCACCGTCTGCTGCGGCAGTAATAACCTGACGGAGCTGCTTTGTGCGGAGGTCGCCGGCAGCAAAGAGAAGCGGATTGGAAGTGCGTCCGTCTTCACCTGCGATGATGTAGCCTGAAGGATCAAGGTCCACAACATCTTTGTAAAGAGAGGTTTCGGGAAGCATACCGACAGCAATGAAAATTCCGCTGATGGGAAGCTCGGTTTCGATGCCGGACTTTACATTGGAAACTGTAACTGACTTAACAGGGCCATACTCGCTTTCACCTTTAATTTCTTTGACAACCGAGTCATATACAAATTCAACGTTCGGGAAAGCTTTCAGTGCACTGACAAGTGTTTTGGCAGCGCGGAATGTGTCACGTCTGTGGATGACATAAACCTTTTCACAGAGGCGTGCAAGGAAGATGGCATCTTCAATTGCAACATCACCGCCACCTACAACGGCTACGGTCTTTTTCTTGAAGAAGGCACCGTCGCATGTTGCACAGTAGGATACACCACTGCCAAGAAGCTCATTTTCACCGGGAACATCGAGAGTACGATGCTTTGCGCCACCGGCAAGAATGGCTGTGCGGGCTTCAAACTTACGTCCGTCGGCAAGAGTGACCGTAACATGGTCTGTTGTTTCTACATTTACAACTTCACCGTTAACAAACTCTGTTCCGAGTGCTTCGGCGTGCTCTTTAAACTTTTGTCCGAGCTCAAAACCGCCCATGTGGTAGAGACCGGGATAGTTGTCGATCTCGGATGTGATGATAATCTGGCCGCCCTGAACAGCTTCTTTTTCGATGCAAACAAGGTTCAGTTCGGCACGCTTACCGTAGATTGCGGCTGCAAGGCCTGCGGGGCCTGCGCCTATAATAATTAAATCAAGCATATTTTTCTCCTATAAAACCACGCATTTACTGCGGGATGTAATTTAGTGTTTCTACAAAAAACATAAAGCATATTCCTATGGCAATTGCAATCATAAGAGGTGTTGTCATAATCCGAAGAGCAGAGTCGCCGTTGGTCTCGTTAATCTGGCGCTCTCTTTCGTAGGGAGAATCAGGAAACCGAACAGAACAGTGAGGAGAATGTTCGAGATTTTCATTTTGTTCAGACGGACAAGCTTAAAGTAGTTAACGCGATTGACAATGAGGAATACAGCCAGGGGAATCAATATGGTGAGCTGGCCTGTGAGAATGTTTGCAACAGGATGTTCCAATAGAAAATCGTAGTAAAAAACCGAGTAATTTGTGCCGCAATTCAGGTTAATGAAATGTACAACAACGGGAATTACCGAGATGGTAACGCTAAGTGCTATTGAAACCAACACTGCAATGTTGACAAGCGATATTTTCTTTTGTGGATCAATGTTCATCAGTACCTCCGGAACATGCCCCGGAATGCTGTTGAGGGCGTGTTCACTCCCATAATTATAAAGTATTTGAATGTTTTTTCAAGGGCTTTGTGGACTCGTGATGATAATTGTGGTATCATTCACGGCGGAGGATTTCTATGAACGAATATACAGGTTTTGCTCAGGAATATGACCGCTTTATGGACAATATTCCCTATGACAAATGGACTGCATACATATGCGGACTTTTAGCTGAATATGGTGTTCCGGGTGGTGACAACAGGCTTGTCTGCGAACTGGGCTGCGGCACAGGAAGCATCACAAGACGCCTTAAGGAAAAAGGGTACGATATGATAGGCATCGATGTTTCCGAAGAGATGCTAGAGATTGCAAGATACGACCACATCGAAGAGTCGGAAGGCATTCTTTATCTCCTTCAGGACATGCGCGAGTTTGAGCTTTACGGCACGGTGAATGCTTTCGTTTCGGTTTGCGATTCCATGAACTATCTTCTCACGGATAAGGACCTTTTAAAGACGTTCAAGCTTGTAAATAATTACCTTGAGGCAGGCGGTGTTTTCATCTTTGACATGAAGACGGAGTATGAATTCAAGAATGCCATGGGCAACCGCACAATAGCCGATAACAGAGAGGATGCAAGTCTCATATGGGAAAACCGCTTCGATGAAAAAACAGGCATCAACACATATGATGTGACGATATTCAGCCTTGTTGATGAAGATGAGAACCTTTATGAACGTTTTGACGAAACCCATAAACAAAAATGCTACTCAATTGAGAAAGTTAAATCGCTTATCGAGAAGGCAGGCCTTGAATTTGTAGCGGTGTATGACGCCTTTACAAAGCAGGCTCCTACAGAGACAAGCGAGAGAGTATATTATATTGCAAGAGAAAAGAGACAGGAAGGAAAGTTATATGTCTAAAGACTACATTATCCGCGGAATGGCAGCGGACGGACAAATCAGATTTTTTGCGGCAACTACAAGAGAACTTGTGGAAAAGGCACGCGCTATTCACAATACCAGCCCGGTTGCTTCGGCAGCGCTTGGCAGAAGCCTCACGGCAGGCGCTATGATGGGAAGCATGATGAAGGGCAGCGATGATCTTATCACCATTAATTTCAGAGGAAACGGCCCCATCGACGGCATCACGGTTACAGCTGATGCAATGGCACGGGTTAAAGGCTTTGTCGGAAATCCCGATGTTATGCTCCCGGCTTCCGCAGAGGGCAAGCTTGATGTGGGTGGAGCTGTAGGTGCCGGATTCATTCAGGTTATTCGTGATACCGGCCTTAAGGAGCCCTATGTCGGAGAAACAAAGCTTATCTCCGGAGAGATTGCCGAGGACCTTACAGCTTATTTTGCTATTTCCGAACAGGTGCCGTCTGCGGTTGCTCTCGGAGTACTTATGAATAAGGACAATACAGTCCGTCAGGCCGGCGGCTTCATTATCCAGCTGCTTCCCGGCGCATCGGAGGAATGCATTTCGACACTTGAACAGAAATTAACCGAAGTTACAAATATTTCCGGGCTCCTTGATGAGGGAATGACTCCGGAGGAGTTTGTTGAGTACATTATGGGCTCCATGAACCCCGAAATAATGGATACAATAGTTCCCGAGTATTACTGCAACTGCAGCCGCGAACGTGTTGCAAAAGCGGTTATGTCTGTCGGCGAAAAGGAACTTAAGGAAATGATTGACGACGGCAAGGAAATTGAAGTCAATTGTCATTTCTGCGAGAAGAAATACAGCTTTTCCGTTGATGACCTGAAGGCTATGTTAAAATAATTATTAAACTGATAAGAACGATTAATTTTACTGTAAAACACTCAGATGCTAAAATTTTCCTCATGGCGGGGCTCCGACGTTTATCGTAGGATTTGCGGCGGGGTTCTGCGAGTTTCCTTTGAAGAAAGAGGTGTTCACTTTGAACGACACAGACAGATTCAATGTATCAACATTCGATCCCGATGAACTTCACGAGGAGTGTGGTGTATTCGGTGTGTATGACCTGGACGGAGGAGACGTCGCTCCCTCCATATACTACGGTCTCATGGCACTCCAGCACAGAGGGCAGGAAAGCTGCGGCATTGCTGTAAGCGATACAAAGGGCCCGCGCGGAGTCGTAAGCTCTGTGAGAGACATGGGACTTGTAAACGAAGTCTTTACTCCTGACAAAATCTACGGTCTTAAAGGAAATCTCGGCCTCGGTCATGTACGCTATTCGGCGGCAGGGCAGAGCATTCGTGAAAACACTCAGCCACTTGTTATAAATTATGCAAAAGGAACACTTACGATGGCAAACAACGGCGCCCTTCTTAATGCTGCTGAACTTCGTGAGGAGCTCGCCCAGACTGGAGCCATTTTCCAGACTACCACGGACAGCGAAACCATTGCATATCTCATTGCCAGAGAGCGTTTGAATACACCTAATGTCGAAACTGCTGTTAAAAACGTAATGCAGAAGCTTGTCGGTGCATATTCACT
>JAZQQJ010000022.1:0-7251 GCA_045629005.1 Lachnospiraceae bacterium | reverse complement strand
GGTACACGGCCGGTTAGGCCGCGTACCCTCTTTGTCGACGCTCTGAAACTTCGCTATCTGTATAAATGGCGAGGTCTAAATGCAATTTTGCTTATTATGTATACCGCCTATAAGAAAAACAAGTAAAATCAAGCGGAAATTGGTATCTAAAATAGAAAAATCGTGCTTGGGATACCGCAGATGATGCGATTGGAATACAGTGAAAATGAACTCTAGGATAACGTGGAAATCGTGCTTGGGATACCGCAGATGATGTGATTGAAATGCCGGCGTTAGATGGCGGTTATAGCTTGCACTTGAATCGGGTGATTTATGTGACACGATTGAAAAGGAATATTGTATGGAAACTTGGATATACTACAAAAACAGGAGAGCATGATTTATTTTGATATTAAAAATCAATTTTAAATTGATTTTGCGCTTGACAATTCAATTTTACGTTGTATAATGAAACCATGAAAAACATCGGTGAGACAATAGCAAAATACAGAAAAGCACAAAAGCTTTCACAAGGAGAGCTTGCTGAAAAGCTCAAGGCATACGGCCTGAATCCCTCTGCAGCTTCGGTCAGCTCCTGGGAGAAGAACGTCAGCATTCCGAATGCCGTCCAGATCTTCGGCATTTGTGAAGTGCTCGGCATTAAAGACATCTTCAGTGAGTTCATTTCTTCCGAAGGCGGTCTTTTCGAAGGCCTGAACAGTGAAGGCATAAAAAAAGTCATGGAATATGCTGCTCTGCTTAAGCTTTCGGCTGAGTACAAAGTACAGCCCACCGTTGTTTCAGTTGACGTCACAGACGTTAATAAGGTTAAAGAATTTAAAGAGGAACAGAAGAAGAGAATTCTTACCTACGCAGAGCATTTTGCACGCCGCATCCGCCTTTATGATCTTCCTGTTTCTGCAGGTACAGGCCAGTTCCTTGACGGTGAGAACTACGAAGAAATCGATGCACCGGACGACACACCTGCAGCAGCCCAGTTTGGCGTAAGAGTTGCCGGCGACAGTATGGATCCCCGCTACTTAAACGGCCAGGTTGTATGGGTAAAAAAGTGCGAGTGTCTTACAGATGGTGAGATAGGCATCTTCCTTCTGAACGGAGAAGCTTACATCAAAAAGCTCTACCTTACGGAAAACGGTGTTTCGCTTATTTCACTCAATCCTTCTTACAAGCCTATACGTGTTGGCGAAGGAGACACATTTATAACACTCGGCAAAGTTTTGAACTGATGAGTTGAGAAACACTTCAAAAGCAATAAGCTGATGAACTGAGAGAATTTCAAAAGCGATAAGCTGATGAACTGAGATAAACATCATAAGCGACAGACTGACCGGTTGAGAAATACTTCAAAATAGATAAATCAAAAAATAAGAGATGGGTAAAAAATTCCCTAACCCTGATGGTAATATAAAGACATAAACAAGAACACAAGAACACAGCAAGCAAACACAAGAACAAACAAGAACAAACAAGAACAAACAGTTCCTAAGTTCTACAAACGTAAGATAAGATTGATGGAGGCATGTTATGCAGGCACAGGCAGTTCCGAATTACACATACGATTCAGCATATGAAGAGGGTTACAATGCAGCTCTTGAGGCTATGAAGAAAGTACGTCAGAAAAGACAGTACATTACAGAGTATAACGCAGAAGCAGCCGCAAAAGAAAAACATGAACGCGCTGAATACTTCTTTAAGCAGAAACTTACAGGCGCATTCCTTATTGCAGCTTCAGCAATCGGCCTTGTTGCTACAGCCGGTGAATTTGGCATTGCATTTCTTACAATCCCTGCAGGCCTTTTCATACTTTTCACAAAGCATCGTATTTTCTGTTAATCAGCCCCCCCTAACCCGGAGAATCTCTCTTCGGTTTAAATAATCTCACATCCTTATGCTCAATGGAGCGCGAGTCCGGACATCCCCCTGTCCGGGCTCTTTTCTTATCTGAATGCAGACATATCCCGACAGCCTTCGCAGACAGTGGTAATCCGGGAAAACTATAACCTGACAGATTGCTCGCCAATTTTGGGTAGACCGCAGTAGTATCGTCATTTTATGGGAAAAATTCATGTAGATTATTAACTCACAATGCTTTAAGAATAAAGGATTTCTAAACACCGTAATTATTAACAGTTTGTTCAATTTTATAGCATACCACGTTCACAATTACGTACTAAAATGTGCTTGTAAGAACAAAAGAGTTCTTCCTAAAAAAGCCAATAAGATTTTTTCATAAATAAAGCCCATCAGTTTCCCTCCCCCTCTGGTGGGCTTCTCCTCTGCCCATTTTTCGAGATTACTTGTTTTCAAGTGACCTCGATTTTTTATTGCATGTCACGTCTTTTTCTAACGTAAGAGTTTTTAGGTAGAGAAGGCAGAAAAATCCCATCTGTACCTAACGCCAGCGATTTTTTAGGTATAGAAGTTGGAAAAATGCCATCTGTACCTAACGCCAGCGATTTTTTAGGTAAGACGCGGCGAAATCGTTCGTCTGTACCTAAATTTCGCCGCGGATTAGGCCTAGAGGATTAAATCCCGCTTGCTATACCTAAACTTTAGGTATAAATGACCGAAATTCAGAGTTTGTACCTAACGCCGGCGATTTTTTAGGTAAGACGCGACGAAATCGTTCGTCTGTACCTAAATTTCGCCGCGGATTAGGTATAGAGGATTAAATCCCGCTTGCTGTACCTAAACTTCACCACGGATTATTCTTGAATTTTTATCTCTTCATGTGTATAATATCGTGTCAGAATATCCTATGAAAGGAATACATTTATGGTACAGTCCAGAACACACAATTGTAATGAACTCCGCCTTGCAAACGTAGGCGAGAGCGTGACTCTTGTAGGCTGGTTTGAGAACATCCGTAAAGTCAGCAAGAATCTCGGATTCGTTATTCTCCGTGACTTTTACGGCACGACTCAGATAGTAGTCGAAACAGAAGAGATGATGGATGTTATTGACTCCATCAACAAAGAAACAACAATCTCCGTTACAGGAACAGTTAGAGAACGTTCTTCAAAGAACAAAGACCTCGATACAGGTGACATCGAAGTTGTTCCCGAGAAGATTGAAATCCTCGGCAAGTGCATTTACAATTCACTTCCTTTTGAAATTAACAAGTCAAAGGATGCTGATGAGAATACACGTCTTAAGTACAGATACCTTGATCTTCGTAATCCCGAAGTTAAGAAGAAAATCGTACTTAGAAGCAAAATCGTTGCAGAGCTTCGTGCAGCAATGATTGCACATGATTTCCTTGAAATCACAACACCTATTCTTACATGCTCATCTCCTGAAGGCGCAAGAGACTATCTTGTTCCCGCAAGAAATCACCCGGGCAAGTTCTATGCACTTCCCCAGGCACCTCAGCAGTTCAAGCAGATTTTAATGGCTTCCGGCTTTGACAGATATTTCCAGATTGCACCTTGCTTCCGTGATGAGGACGCACGTGCAGACAGAAGCCCGGGAGAGTTCTACCAGCTTGATATGGAAATGGCATTCGCTTCCCAGGAAGACGTTTTTGCCATCATTGAGGATGTACTTCCTCCCATCTTTGCTAAATACGGCGTTTACAAGTCAGCATCAAAGGCTCCTTTTGTACGCATTCCTTATCTTGAGGCAATGGACAAGTACGGCTCGGATAAGCCCGACCTTCGTATCGACCTTGTTCTTCAGGATGCAACCAAAGTTATGGAAGACTGCGGCTTTGAGCCTTTCAAGGGCAAGAAGATTAAAGCAATCGTTTGCGACAAGCTCAATGCTACACGTAAACAGATTGATCAGATGATTGCCGATGTTGAAGTTACAACAGCTCAGAAGACTTACTGGTTCAGAGTTGATGAGAACGGTGAGTTCGTTGGCGGCATCTCTAAATTCCTTGTTGAAAGAAAGCAGGCTGTTATTGAGGCACTTGGCCTTAAGAACGGTGACTTTGTTGGTCTTGCAGCAGGTGATCTTCTCACAGCACAGAAGACAGCAGGTGCATTCAGAAAGCTTCTCGGTGCAGCTGCAGAAGGACATATGAAGAAGGACGTTT
The DNA here is from genome assembly GCA_045629005.1 of Lachnospiraceae bacterium. Taxonomy (GTDB): domain Bacteria; phylum Bacillota; class Clostridia; order Lachnospirales; family Lachnospiraceae; genus RGIG3528. The sequence goes on along the minus strand of JAZQQJ010000022.1, from coordinate 3,212 downwards.
ATGAATTCTGCTGGATTGTTGACTTCCCGATGTACGAAATCGGCGAGGAGTCAGGCGAGCTTGAGTTCTGCCACAATCCTTTCTCAATGCCTCAGGGTGGTGTAGAAGCATTAAGAACACAGGACCCTCTTTCTATCATGGCATATCAGTATGACCTTGTATGTAACGGTGTTGAGCTTTCATCCGGTGCCATCAGAAACCACAATCCTGAAATCATGATTGAAGCATTCAGACTTGTTGGTCTTGGCGAAGAAGATGTTAAGTCCAAATTCCCTGCAATGTACAATGCATTCTGCTACGGTGCACCGCCGCACGGTGGCATTGCTCCCGGCGTAGACCGTATGGTAATGCTCATCTGTGGTGAAGAGTCCATCAGAGAAATCATTCCTTTCCCGATGAACAAGACAGCACAGGATATCATGATGGGCGCTCCTGCAGAAGTTACACAGAAGCAGCTTGATGAAGCACACATTGCTATTAAGCTTCCTGAAAATAAATAAGCACTATTTCTCCGCAGCACGCGAAAAATAGCAAATGCAACCATTACGGCGGCGGATTATTCCACCGCCGTTCTCATATTAATCGGCTGCACGAGTTATGAGCAAACGGTCATCGAGCAAGCGAAGCTCGCGAGATGACAGCATAAATCGGCTGCACGAGTTATGAGCAAACGGTCAAAAAGGATATCATATGAAATCAACAAAGGAACAAGTCAACATTAGTCATGAACCATGGTCAAAACACCCGAATCCGCAGGAAAAGCGTGCTAACTGGATTTCGCTGAACGGAGAGTGGGAGCTGAACGATGGCACGGTTTATGTACCATTTTGTCCCGAGGCGAAGCTTTCCGGCTATGAAGGCGAGGTAACAGATAAGAAAGGCCGTATGTACTATAAAAAGACCTTTACTGTGGATAAAGCTATGGCAAAGTGGAAGGAATCGCGTTTCTTCCTTCATTTTGATGGAGTCGATCAGAAGCTGAGTGCGGTGCTGAACGGCGATCCTGTTGGTTTCCATGAAGATGGTTACACAAAAGCGGTTTTTGACGTTACGGACATGATAAAAACCAAAGGGAACAACATCCTCAAGGTAATGGCTGTCGACAAACTTGATAAAACGCTTCCGTACGGCAAACAGAAGAAAAACCGCGGCGGAATGTGGTATACGACGTGCAGCGGAATCTGGAAGAGTGTCTGGCTTGAATGTGTTCCCGAAAGACACATCGTCGGGCTGAAGCTTGATACGGCACTTTCGGAAATAAAGCTGCGTATGAACTTTGACGATTTTCCGAGTGAGATGATGAAAATTAAAATCTCTGCACCGGAAATCAAAACAGGCGAAGACATACCTGAAGAAAAGACCGGAAAAGAAGAATATGCATCTTTCCAGGTAAAAATAGATACGAAAATCATTGAAGAAGGCCTGACAATTAAGCTTGGAGACCTTCGCACGAATCTTGGAAGGGCACTGGCAGTCAGAAACTGGACGTGTGATGAGCCATGGCTTTACGACATAACGATAGAAGTCGGAGAGGACAAGCTTTTAAGCTATTTCGGACTTCGCACAATATCCACGAAAACAGTAAATGGCATTACACGCGTTGTGCTTAACGGTGAGCCTGTGTTTATGCATGGCGTGCTCGACCAGGGATATTTCATTGACGGACTCTATCTTCCTAAAGATGAGGAAGAATACGAAACTGACATACTTCGCATGAAAAATCTCGGTTACAACATGCTTCGAAAGCACATTAAAACCGAGTCGGACTGGTTCTATTACTACTGTGACATACACGGAATGCTTGTTGTGCAGGATATGGTAAATTCCGGAAAGTACCGTTATATGCGCGATACCGTGCTCCCGACAATAGGCTTCAAGATTGATAACGAGCGCCTTCGTGCCGTCAGCAGTAAACGCCGTCACAATTTCCTTAATCACATTAAAAATGTGACCGAGATGCTTTACAATCATCCTTGCATAGTCGCATACACAATATTCAATGAGGGCTGGGGCCAGCACACGAGTGATCACTATTATGCATATCTTAAAAAGCTTGATTCGACACGTCTCATTGATACGACCTCAGGTTGGTTTGCCGGCATGGACAGCGACTTCGACAGCCGTCACATTTATTTCAGACTGACGAAGCTCAGACCAAACAAAAAACATCCCGAGCGGCCTATATTTGTCTCTGAGTGCGGCGGCTACTCATATGCTGTCAAAGGTCATCTCTACAATCCTAAGGATACTTACGGATATGGCGCCTGCGGGTCTGTAAAGGAATTGTCCGCAAGAATAAAAAAGCTTTATGACGAGATGATTATTCCCGGCATAAAGCATGGATGCTGCGGCTGTGTATATACGCAGGTTTCGGATGTCGAAGATGAAATAAACGGCATGTACACCTACGACCGTGAGGTGTGCAAGGTAGATAAAGATGTAATGCTTTCCATAAGAAATGCGATTGAAAAGGAAATGGGAAAGCAGTGAATAGTAACTATTTCATCATATTTATAATCCCGGAAATTTCTTTTGAACGTTCAAGGAGGTCCTTGCGGTTCGCTTTAAGATATTCAGCGAGCGCATCGACCTCTTCTTTTGTGAAACCGGCGCTTTTTGTGATTTCACACGAAGGAAGTACTCCTTCCGCAAAGTCCTTTCCGCGGTCGAATCGCACGCATACAACGGGCTTGCCGTCCTTTACGACTACGGATGAATATGTAAGCTTCATTTCTTCGTTTGGATTCATGTGATGCACCTCATTAGCCTAAGTGTTATTGATAACGGTATAAGTGACAGATTACATTGTATTCAAGACTCGCTCGCGAGTCTTGGCGCGGGATTCGGGTCAGCTTCAGCTGACAATATTCATTGCCGAATCCCTGCGCATCCTCGCGGAGCGTTTATCTCAGTGGAAGATTGACCCACCCACTGAGACTGATTTGTCAATCCCCCACTTATAGAAGCGGGGGTCTTCTCTCACTGAGATAAAAGGTGGCGCTTGCTTAGCGTACCAACCATATTTATCGGACTAACATTTCATATTCTTGAGTTAACGAGATAGTTTTAAAGGCCTTACGGAAAAAAGCAAGTAAAAAGCATTTTTATCCGTAGAGGTAGTGTCGGGCGTTACGGATAAAAGTAAGTAGGGGGCTGTTTTATCCGTAGTGGTAGCAACAGGCCTTACGGATAAAAGCAAGTAAGAAGCCAAT
>JAZQQJ010000021.1:0-48858 GCA_045629005.1 Lachnospiraceae bacterium | reverse complement strand
CCAAAACGGCCATCTGCGGCCTCGTCTAATAAATTGGAAGGATGATGCGATAGCAATCATATCCATCATCAACATTTACTTTGAATTGATTATTTTGCACAAAATAAATGAGTCAGGGAATCATCTCCTGACTCTTTTGATAAATAATCATTAGTAATCTTCGTTAATGCTACTATTAAGATTATTATTAAACCATTTTACGAATGTGTATAGACCATATTCAGTTTGAGAAATCATTTTATCATGATTTCTTATAATAAATGATATGATTTCTGATGATAATGAGTTGCTTTTGGCGATAATAGGGACAGGTTTACCCTTGAATTCAAAATGATAATCCTCTGAACTGTCTACCGCTTGTTGGAGTCCGGTAAAATTCATATTTTCATTAAGGATTACTATAGCAAATATATTATCTTGCTGATAATCATTTGTATAAAATGCGCTTACTATATGTATGTCTTCATTTTGGTACCAAGTAGGCAAAATACCTATTTCTTCTTTCATACCACGTTTTATAGCTCTTACTATTGCACATTCATTTCCTGACGTGGTTTCGGAAAAATCTGTATGGACATTGTCAACGGTTTCTACAACGGAAAGATATAACTTTCCTCCATTGTTATATTCTGATTCGTCTGAGCGCATGCCTAAAAAAATCGCATTTTCTTTTGGAAGATAAACGATAACATTAACGCCTATTGAAGTACGTCTAAAAGCATACTCCTTTGTTGAGGTAATGTCATTAATGGATAGAGGCGTAATTGAATTTCTATAGAGATATTCTTCAATGATTCTGTGAGTAAAATAGTCAACGTGATACATTTCATATTTAAGGCGATGCTGTTCTTGTTTTGAAGATAGTACGCCGACAATTTCATCGTTATATTGTATTTTTCCCTCTAAATCTTTTGCGATTTCGTATATCTGTTTTTTGTTCTTATTTAATTCATCGGCACATCTTCTCCAATTATTATTTTTAGGAATAGTAAAGGATACACCTTTGTTATCGAGTACAATATGTAAGGAATCTTCTTTTAGGACTGCTGACATATCTCTTGGATTAAATCCGTCTATGCTGATTCCAAATTCGCATATTTGGTCATAAGACGTATTAGTTCTAAAATCAAAAGAAACGATTCCCTTTTCTTTGTTTGCAATTTTTTGAATGTTCAAATAGCACGAACAGATTGTGTCTTGAGGATAAGCTTCATTTTCAGCAGAATATTCTATTGCAAAATAAAAGTGGTAGAGTGAAGCAAATAGTACAGAGAAAATTAAAGCTTGTTGAATCGGATTATCATTGTTCTTTTCCCAAGCAAATATGGTGTCATACAATATTTGATAGAATGAAATAATAGCTTTCTTATAGGTTAGAGGATAATCATCTGAGTTATGGTTGCTTTCAAAGCTTTGCATTTTACATCTTATTGTTTCAAAAAGAGTGCTGAAGTCTACATTATGTTCCTTTGAAAAATAATGCCATATTTTTTCACAAATGATGAGTTTTCTTTCTTCTGCAAATTTCCAGTTTTTTCTAGGCGGATTTTTCCGGTTGAACCATAAATTTCTAATATCGTCTGGATCACATTTGAACTTTTCCAGTGCCTCTATTTTAATTTCAAGTTTTTGACAAAGTGAAGATATTTTATTGATTTCGGATTGATTATACAAAGGATTTAAAACTGCTTTTTTTTTCTCAAGAGCTTCTAATTGTATATTAATCGAATTAATTTCGGATTCAAAAGGGTTTTCGCGTATATAAATTGCTTCATACAGTGATTCATCGGTATCACCGGACTTTATGACTTGGTCAAGACTTTGAAATATTTCTCTAAAAAGAATGTTTGTACTCATTTATAATCGCCTCTCCAAAGATTCCTCAGGAACGATTTTTATTTTATCATTTACATTGGTTTGTTTCAAACAAGATTTTTTGCTATTTCTCTTATGCTTTCTTTTATTATGAGAACTTCTGACTATGAGGATTGAAATAATGATGGCAATATTGGAAAATACCATCATTTTTTGAGAAAAATAACCTCTAAAATGAGAAAGAATATCAAATGTTTTGATTATGAATCATGGTTTTTATGAGAATGAAAACGTGATACTCTTCACACTGTCGAAAGACAAAACAGCATTTCCGCAATAAGGAAGATGTGCGGGAAAATGAACTTACTAGCCAAAACGGCCATCTGCGGCCTCGTCTAATAAATTGGAAGGATGATGCGATAGCAATCATATCCATCATCTATGATGCGAATTCTACTGCATTCTCGTATAGAAAGAATAAGTTAGGGAGTCGGTGTAATCCTCACTCTTTCTGAGAATGCAGTCAAGAAAAGCATATGACCAAAACGGCCATCTGCGGCCTCGTCTAATAAATTGGAAGGATGATGCGATAGCAATCATATCCATCATCTATGTTGCGAATTACACTACGCTTTGTAATACCTCCTAGGTTTTATGGTTTGATTGTTAAATTTTTTCTAAAAGCGTAGTGCACTTTTCGCAAATAATAAAAAGAAGAAAGGAGGGATCAGCTCATGCCGATAGAAATCATGGAAAACTTTATTTCACAAATGATTGAGAATTTAGAAGCAATTGAAGCATCACTGGAACTTTTGTTACAGCATTATCAAATCTCAATTGAAGATAATAAAGTAGAAAACAGTAGCAATGTAACAGAATCGGTTATTCGAGAGCTTCTGTCGAAGAAAGCTAAAGAAGGAAAAGAAAAAGAAATTAAAGGTCTTCTTGAAGCGTATGGCGTAAGCAAATTATCAATACTCGATTCACAAAAATATGGGCAGTTTTATGATGAAGCCCTGCAAATATAGGAGATTATTATGAGCAAGAACAACAGAATAATTGTACCCTGCCGTTTAGCATACGTTAATTGCTGGAAACCCAAATCCAGCTATGGCGGGACAGAGAAGTACTCAGCAGCTTTGGTTATCCCAAAAGAAGATACTGAAACCGTAAAGAATGTAACAGAAATATTAGCCAAAGTAACATCAGAATCATTATCTACATGGGGAGGCAAGATGCCTCCCAATATGAAATCACCTCTTCATGATGGGGATGTAGATAGTCCGGATAATCCTATTTTCAACAACAGTTACTACATTAATGCAAAGAGCACAGAAGCACCACAGATTGTTGATAATAAATGCAATTCAATAACAAATCATACAGAGCTTTATTCCGGATGCTTTGCAAACGTCAGTGTTGTTTTTCATCCATACAACTTTTCAGGTTTGAAAGGTATTTCAGCATGGCTTGGGAACATTCAAAAGATTAAAGATGGTGAGTATGTTGGTGGAAGGATAACTGCTCAGCAGGAATTTAAGCCTGTTCAGGTGATTGCTTCTGATGATTATTTAAACTAGGAGGTACATGCCATCATGGAAGACTGGAAAAGACTACTTGCATGTGATCCACGGGGATGTATTATCAGCAGCATAGCAAATATTGCGTTGATCATTAAGCACGATATTCGTCTGTCGGGAATTGTTTATAACGATATGAAGAAGGCAATTGACATTAAGGGTTCAGTTCCTTGGACCAAAACATCTCCTGGATGGAATGGCACAGATTTCTCTTGTTTTGAGATGTTTCTTGAAAAGGAATATGACATTTACGCCCCTGCAAAATGCAGAGATGCCCTATTCGCCTACCTTTCTTCGGAAAGAAGATACCATCCTGTAATTGAATATATAGAAGGCTTGAAATGGGATGGAAAAAAAAGACTAGAAAAGCTTTTTATTGATACTCTGGGTGCTGAAGACAACGCTTATGTACGTTCGGTAACAAGAAAAACGTTCGTTGCAGCAATAAGCAGAGTTTACAATCCCGGAATCAAGTTTGATAACATGCTTGTTTTATGCGGGGAACAGGGTATAGGAAAAAGTACCCTTATAAGACGAATGGCTAAAGAATGGTACAGCGATTCAATGACTATTTCGGATATGAAAGACAAAACAGCCGCAGAAAAACTTCAAGGGATATGGATTACAGAACTTGGCGAACTTGCCGGATTAAAGAAGGTGGATGTCGAAACGGTAAAATCTTTTTTATCAAGGTCAAATGACCAATATAGAGTGCCATACGGAACTTATGTTGACACACATCCGCGAAGTGGCATTTTAATTGGAACCACAAATGCTAAAGACGGCTTTTTACGTGATATTACCGGAAATAGAAGATTTTGGCCGGTTCAACTTAGCGGACATGGAAAAAATCCTGTATGGAGTCTTACAGATGCAGAAATTGATCAGCTTTGGGCTGAAAGCTATGCGCTTTATAAAGCAGGTGAATCTCTGTATTTGGATGACGAGACAGAAAAAATGGCTTTACATGAACAATGCAATGCTATGGAGTCGGACCCTAGGGAAGGATTGATTGAGGAATACCTTGAACTGCTGAACAACGATAAAGTCTGTTTAATGCAAATCTGGTGCGAGTGTTTAAAGCATGAACGACAGGATATGAAGAAAAGTGATGCTTTTGAACTGGAGGGAATTATGCGGCGTATCAGTTCTTGGACGGTTTATTCCGGAAATTCAAGCGGTAAATTAAGAATTCCCGGGTATGGAGTTCAGAAAGCCTTTATAAAGCGTGCTTCATAAGGGAGGGGACGGATATGGTATTTAAAGCAGATGAAAATCAGAAAAAAGCTATCGGATTTATTAATGAGCATATGCGATGTCTGATTTGTATGGAGCCCGGAATGGGTAAAATAACTTCAGTTCTGACCGCAATGTATGAATTAAAGTATGACATGTTCGAAAAGAAGAAGATTGTAATTGTATCGTCAGAAGTCAATGTAATCAATAGATGGATGAAGCAATTAAGCAAATGGTCACACCTTAGTACACTGTCATCATATAGAGTTTATACAACAAAATCTCTTCAGAATATTGAAGAATATTGTGATATATACTTTACATCAGTCAAAATGCTTTCAGACCTTGTTTCACATTTGGGAGCGCATAATACTATTCTAATAATTGATGACGTAAATTCTTTGGAAAATAATACCTCAACAGCATTCTTAAATATTAAAAGAGTTGCTGACAATGTTGAAAGGGTAATTGTTATCGGCGATTGGAATATCCGCTCAAACTTGGGTGTTTTGTGGAACGTCTGTTTTCTGCTTGATTCGGGAAAAAGACTGGGAACATGTCGAGAGACATTTCTGGAAAAATATTTTTACAGATACTTAGTTAAAAAAGAAGGGCACAGGGTCATGGTTAATGACCCTAAGCCCGAAAGCTGGAAACTTATAAGAGAAATGATAAAAGATATATGTTTTGAGGTGTCAGCTAAAGGGAAACGCAGATATAAAGTTAGGGTAATAAATCGCTATATTTCTCTTAATAAAAAAGAGTATTCAAAATACCTCTTATCTGAGCAGATAGCCAATATAGCTTCCAATATGCTTGATACGGACGAAGCGGAAGAATATATTTTATCAGCTGCACAGAGTGCTGACGGAATGACAATGAAGGAAGATGGAACTGTAGAATTATGTCATAAAAAGAAATTGGAAGAATTAAAACGTATTATTTCCGCAATGCCTTATACAAAAACATTAGTGGTTTTACCATTCCTTTTTGAAAGTAAATATTTGATTGAATACATTCCAAGAATATGCGAAATAAAAAATCATTCAGATTTTGAAATCTGGCTGACGGGACAAGGGATGACAGCTTTTGTTTATCAAGATAACAAAGAACTATTGAGCATTCTGGAAGAATTTAACAGAGGTTCAATCATCACTTTTCGACAAAGGAGTTTGTTTGACTTTGTTAGCCAACAGTCGAAACAACAACTTTTGCAGTGTAATATTCTTGTCGGAAGCAATTTTGGATATTAGGGAGGGGACAAGCATGATTAATACTTCTCTCGAGGATATCTTTACAACGGAAAACCTGCAGTATGCAATAAAGCATGTCGTACGAAAGAAAACTTCTCCGGGGTTGAGCGAGGTTACAAGTGAGCTGTTCGCAGATTATTGGGAAAAGAATGCAGTATCAATCATCGAAGCTGTTTTTAAAGGTACATATAAGCCTAATGCTGCTCTAAGACAGCCTATACAAAAAGAACCACAGAATAAATCAAAACGGATGTTGGAAATACCAACGCTTCTTGACCGTGTGATTCTTTATGCAATATCTTCAAAACTTGAACCAGAATATCGTCAATTGTTTAGTAAGAACAGCTATGGTTTTATCGAAGGGAGAGGAACTGAGGATGCCTTAAAAAAATGTATGGAATATGTCAATGATGGTCAACTCTACATTGCTCAAATTGACATTAAAGCTTTTTTTGACAATGTAAACCATCAAAACCTTATGAAAAAGATTGATGAAACATTATCAGACAGAAAACTCTGCAATTTAATTCATACATACCTCAATCAGAAGGTTGTGGATCCGATTAAGAAAGTACAATACGTTAAACATCATGGATTATGTCAGGGAAGCCCATTAAGTCCATTGTTGGCTAACATTGTGCTTGACAGTGTTGATCTTTTTTTTGAAAGGCTTCAATTTAACTTTGTTAGGTATGCAGATGACATAGTAATCTTTTGCGAGAGTAAAAAGGCAGCAGAAACTGCAATTCAATTTACACGAGCCTTCCTGACTAAAAATCTGTCTCTTGAATTGAATATGGACAAAACCAGAATTGTAATGCCTGATAAGATGGACTTTTTAGGATACTCGTTTTTGAGAAAGGAAACTGAATATGTTCCGGCAGTATCCGATAAAGCATTAAAAAAAATGAATATTAATTTTGAAAAATCTTTGAAAAAAACGTCACGTGATGACTATATATGGTTTGATCGAATTGGTGCTTTTAATCGGGGATGGCTAAATTATTTCAAATATGCAGATGTAGAACAGCTGACAAAAATTGTTTGTGAAGTGGAATACAAGCAGGTGTTTGAAATACTAAATATGGTAAGGCATGCACAATTGAATGGATACCAGGCTCATAACTTATTGGCTGTTAATGACAGTAAAAGTTTTGTTATGATGAGCGAATGGCTTAACGAGATATATTTTCGCCAAACAAACGTAATAAAAAAAGGCAATTTGCACGATTTTTGTTTCACTTTTAGATAAATTCATTGTGGCCACAATGATTTATAAATAATAATAAAGGAGAAAAACTATGAAAAAAAGAGTTTTTTTAGTAATACTTGCTGCCTTATTGGTGATTACCTTAATAAATCCAATTAGTGTATATGCAGCGGAAGACACCAGAATTACGTTCCCGGATAACAACGAGGTTATTGAGATAAATGAGGACGGCTATATTAAAATAAAAGTCTCCTATGTTGGAAATCCTAATTACCTCATCTGGGCTATGCGAAATGAAACAACAGGCGTTAAGTTTGTAAATAATGAAGTGACAAAAGCCAATTATAAGTATAAGATCCGTATAACTGATTATGCTAAGCCGGGGGACAGGATAAAGGTATGCTTTGCTGCTTCATATGGTAGTCATGATGAATGGTGCTCACCTGTGTATTTTACTTATACGTCAACTGATATAGAGAACGATACGTACATATACAGCGCAGATGAGCAGTCTACAAGTATGGTTCCCAGTCTTACCTGTGACAGATATGTTGCCCCATGCAATTCAATCTTAATGTCAGTTAAAGTTAATGGAAATGGAAATCCTGTAAAGTCATTATTCAGTTTACGAGACCTTACAACTGATAAACTTATTTTTAACAGATATGAATTAATTGGTATGACAAAGGGAACGCTTAACGTAAAAACATCCTTTTTGGAAGGACATTCTTACCGAGCTGCGTATGCCGCCGTTGATAAAAACGGGAAAGAGTACTGGTGCGAAACTCTGATTAACGTAAATGGAAAATCGGATTCTCCATTGTTAGATGTTAAATTGCTGTCACAAGCGGATCCTCAATGGGGTAGTAAGTATATGGGAAAATCAAAGTATACTTATAGAAGCGTAGGGTGCCTTGTAACGTCGTATGCTATGTGTGAAGCCTACCGACTGGGGCGAGATATCACTCCGTTGGATTTGATTGAAGAAGAGCAGGTTATAGTAAATTCTGGTGGCGGTGCTACAGGTGGGCCTGTTCAAAATGCCTATAAACAAAATGAAGAACAGTTTTCTTATCAAAAATTGTATGAGCTTTTAACAGAGGGACGTCCTGTTATATTAAAGATAACATCAGAAAGCGGCGGGGAACATTTTGTTGTAGCATACGGGATGGTCTCTGCTCCGAAGGATTGTTATGGAAATGTGATAGAAAGCCTTTGCCATCCTGATAACATTTTGATCTGCGATCCCGGATGGGGCTGTTCTACTGTTCAAGGGCTTTATGATTTGCAGAAAGGGTTTTACAGCATTAGCACCTTAAGATACAGATAAACAAAAAAATGGTTCAGCAAAATACTGCTGAACCATTTTTATTTATTCTTTGGAAGATTTTAACGCTTATTAGTAAAGAGGATACTTATCTGTGAGACCCTTAACAAGTGCCTTAACTTCTTCTGCCTTCTCGCCACGGGAATCAACTGCAAGAGTGATTGCATTTGCAACAACATCCAAATCAGCTGTGTTGAAGCCACGGGATGTAACTGCTGCAGTGCCGAGACGGATACCGCTTGTAACGTTCGGCTTTGCGGGATCTTTGGGGATGGAGTTCTTGTTACATGTGATGTTAACACTGTCGAGAAGTGTTTCTGTTTCCTTACCTGTAACGCCCTTGCTACGAAGATCGACGAGCATAAGGTGGTTGTCCGTTCCGCCGGAAACAAGGTCGAAACCACGTGATGTGAGACCCTTTGCAAGAGCCTGTGCATTGTCTACGATGCCCTGAGCGTACTTCTTGAAGGAAGGATCGAGAGCTTCCTTGAAGCAGACTGCCTTACCTGCAATAACATGCATAAGAGGACCGCCCTGGATGCCGGGGAAGAGAGCTTTGTTGAACTTGTGCTCTGTAGCAAATTCTTCACTGGAAAGGATGATACCGCCTCTGGGACCGCGGAGTGTCTTATGTGTTGTTGAAGTAACAACGTGAGCGTAAGGGATGGGAGACTGGTGAAGACCTGCAGCAACGAGACCAGCAATGTGAGCCATATCAACCATAAGGTATGCGCCTACTTCGTCAGCAATCTCACGGAAACGCTTGAAGTCGATTGCTCTGGGATATGCGGATGCGCCGGCAAGAATCATCTTGGGCTTGCATTCCTTGGCAATACGGAGAACCTCATCATAGTCAATGAAGCCTTCTTCATTTACGCCGTAAGGAACAACGTTGAAATATGTTCCGGAGAAGTTAACCGGTGAACCGTGTGAAAGGTGACCGCCGTCTGCGAGGCTCATGCCCATGAATGTATCACCGGGCTGGAGAAGTGAGAAGAAAACGGTCATATTAGCCTGTGCACCTGAGTGAGGCTGAACGTTGGCATATGTGCAGCCATAGAGCTTCTTGATACGCTCAATGGCAAGTGTTTCTACGATATCAACATACTCACATCCACCGTAGTAGCGCTTTCCGGGATAACCTTCAGCATACTTGTTTGTGAGAATGGAACCCATGGCAGCCATAACTGCGGGGCTTACAAAGTTTTCCGAAGCAATCAGCTCAATGTGGTCTCTCTGACGGCCAAGCTCAAGGTTCATGGCATCGGCAAGTTCGGGATCGGCCTTAACGATTTCGTTAAAATCAAACATATCATAACCTCCGAATATTTTTTACTTTTTTGGATGTTAGGGATTGTAACACATATCTTTTGAAAATGGTATACATTGATACAATATTAAATCTAATCACTTTTATAAGCAGAGCAACTGATTAAAATATATCAATGCTTCTTATATGTATTTACTTGCCTTTTTACGATTAAATGGTAAAATATACGAAGGTGTGTTGTTTTGCATTTTTTTGGAATAATTTTGAAAATGAAATGAATAACATGTGGGGGCGAATGTTCCCTGTTCACCGGTAATATCATATATGTAGAGGGATTTTTTTTATGCAGGATTTTATTATGGAACAGCTGGGACAATGGGAATATCTTGTAAGACTCGTTGTTGCGGCATTATGCGGAAGTCTTATCGGTCTTGAACGTAGCCACAGGCAGAAGGAAGCCGGAATAAGGACTCACCTTATTGTATGTCTCGGCTCTGCGCTTATGGTTATTGTTTCAAAATACGGCTTCTTCGATGTTGTCATTACAGACAGCGTATCTTTGGATGCATCCCGAGTTGCGGCAAACGTTATTACGGGTATCTCCTTCCTTTGTGCAGGCGTAATCTTTGTTAAGGGCGGCTCAATAAAAGGACTTACAACATCTGCGGGCCTTTGGGCAACATCAGGTGTCGGACTTGCTTTAGGCGCAGGAATGTATCTTGTTGCCATTTTCTCAACAGTGCTTCTTGTTTTCCTTCAGAGTTATCTTCACAAGCACATTACTTGGGAAACTTCAAATGCGACTGAAATACATCTTACTCTTGAGGATAAACCGGATGTCATGAATTCGATGCGGGAGTACCTTGATTCGCATAAAATAGTCGTTGAGGATTTTTCAATAAAGAAAAAAGAAGAAGGAATTCTCGAGTACGAAGCAGTTGTAAGACATTTGGATTCAAAGAAAATTGAAGAGCTTATCGACATTCTTAACGGAATGCCGGGTGTTAAGGAATTTTTCTGCAACCAGTAACGTAACGCGACAGACGGAGGACAGGTCATGAAGAAAGAGGACGGTAGAAACAAATGGAGATATTTAATCATCCTTGTTTTAGCCGCCCTTATTTTGTTGGCTTTCATTAACAGCGCCAAAAAGGATGAGATTATTTACAAGTTCAAAAACTTCTTTGGCATTGTTTTTTCTGACTGGTCAATGCTTCTTACGGTGTCGCTCATTGCCATTCTTGTGCTCTGTGTCATTTTGTTTGCTTATGACGGCCGCAAGATACGCCAGATGAAGGAAGCAGAGGAAACGATAAAAATCAGATGTGAGAGGGATCCTCTTACAGGTGTTTACAACAGAAGCATTGCGCAGAACATCATCGAAGACATACTGAAAGAGAAGCTTCATTTCCCTGCGCTTATTATGTTTGACCTTGACAGCCTGAAAAATGTTAATGAAACGTTTGGACATGAAACCGGTGATCATGTGCTTACTGATTTTTCCGGATTATGCATTTCGTTTTTCGGAGAGGATGCGGTTGTTTCAAGAGTCGGAGGAGACGAGTTTACAGTTTTCCTTCCGGATGCAGGTGATGAGCAGGCGCTTCGTGAACAGATGACTTCATTTTTCATAAAACTGTCCGAAATGAGAACGGACGGAGTGAGCATACGGTCTTATGCAGGTGTTGCCGCTTTCCCGGGAAAAACATCATGGGGCGAATTGTACAGACAGGCAGATACTGCGCTTTATGTTGCAAAGCGAGGTGGCAAGAGCCCTTACGTTCTTTATAAAAAAGCCTATGAGCGCGAGGTGCTCATGTCAAAGCAAAAGCTCCTCGGCACATATACCGAAGAAGAACATGATGAGATGCTGGAAAAGTCGGAGCTTAATGCGAACGATATGTTTGTGTGGCTCATTGAAAAATATAAGCTTGAGACATCAGAGTATCTTCTTTTAAGTCATCCCAAGGATTTCATTATGGTTGTCAATCCTGAGGACATGACGATAACAAAGGTTTTAACAAGCTCCGCATGCGAAGGATCGCCTTACGAAGGATGGGTCGGAAGAAAGTGCTACGAAGCCTTTGAAGGTCATAACGAAAAATGTGCAAACTGCATTTATGATATTTGCAATCACAATTCCTTTGTGCTTACCGAAACACATTCCAATCTTCTTGACACCGATTTTGTACAGAGAGCAGGCTTCTTAAGAATTGAAGACGAAGATTGCTTCATTCATCTTTTTAAAGCGGTAAGCAACGTTGAAGAAGCAAATGAAGAGTATAAAAAAGGTGCGTGGTGCCAGAATATTATTACGTCATGTGCGTGCAGTGACGTGAACTACCTTGAGGAACCGGAGAGGTATTTTGGTGAGACAATTAATACACTGTGCTTTTATTATGGTGCCGAACAGGGATATATTGTCTGGAACTCTGGTGAAACAGGTGTCGCATCACTAAATATTCCCGAAAACGAGATACCTTCATCGAGAAGGGACATTTCCGAGTATGCAAGAAATCACTGGTCGGATATACTCGGAAAGCATATTGTTGCCTATATTGATGACATTGCTAAGTTTGAGGACATTGATGCCAAGGCATACAAATACTTTGCAAAGACAGGAGTCAAAAATCTGTTCGTTGTACCGATTTGGGATAAAACGAATGTATATGGTTATATGTACATTAAGAATCTCACCAAAAATACTGCAGAGCTTTCTACTGCAGGTACTGTGAGTGTTGTGCTTCTTGAGTGTATGAAAATGCTTTCTGAGCGCGACGCCATGAAGAGCATCAGATATTACGATGAAACTACGGGATATCTGAACTTTGACGGCTTTAAGCGTTGCATGAGACGTGTTTCCAACGGGAAGAAGTATGCTCTTTGTGCATTTGATATTATTAAATTCAAGTTTTTTAACGAAGTATTCGGCTATGATATCGGCAATATTGTTCTTAAAAATGTCGCTGACATGTTTGCCCGCATGCTTCGTGAGGAAGAGTTTATGTGCCGCATTTCTGCGGATAATTTCTGTGCTCTGTTTGAGTATAACGATGAAAAGGCTTTGCAGACAAAGATTGAAGAAATCGTTGAAGCTGTTGTTGACTATTTCCGCCTGAACTACGAGGGCAGATATCTTGTTGAGCTTGCAGCAGGTGTTTACCTTATTCCCGAGAATAACAAGGATTCTGTTGACACAATGCTGAATATGGCTACAATAGCGAAGAAGCGCGCCAAGCAGGAAATCGGCAATAAGGTCCGTTTCTACGATGATGACCTTAAAACCGCTGCAATGCGTGAAATCGAGCTTGAAAGCAACATGGACGAGGCTATCAAAAAAGAGGAGTTTAAGGTATATCTTCAGCCTCAGGTTTATATCGGCAAGGCGGGTCCCGAAACAGTATATTTCCGTGCGGAGGCACTTTGCAGATGGGTGCGCAACAATGACTTTTATGCACTTCCTTCAGAGTTCATACCGCTTTTCGAGCATGACGGTCGCATTACGAAGCTCGATATGTACATGCTTAATAAAGTGTGCGGTATTGTAAAGAAGCTTCGTGAAGAAGAAAATATGTCAAGCTGTATTGCGGTAAATCTTTCGCGAGCTACAATACTTCAGCCGGATTTCCTTGACAGAGTCGAGAAAACTCTTTCCGAGTATGATATACAGCCCGGCGAGATTGAACTTGAATTTACCGAAGGTGTTGCTGTTACAAACTATGATCGCTTCGCTGAAATAATACGAAAGCTTAAAAAGCTTGGATGCTATTGTGCGATGGACGATTTCGGCTCGGAGCTTTCCAGCCTTAACGTGCTTCAGAACCTTTCTGTGGATGTGCTGAAGCTTGATAAAAAATTCTTTGAATCACAGGAAGATGACGAACGTCAGTCTTCAATTGTGCGGGACACAATAAATATGGCCCGCGATCTTGATATGCGAACAATCGCCGAAGGCATCGAAAACAAGCGTCAGGTCAGCATGCTGCGTCAGGCAGAGTGCGACTTTATCCAGGGCTTCGTTTATGCGAGACCTATGCCTGTTTTGGAATATGTCAAATGGGTGAAGAATAACTAATTTTTACGGAGGGCAGAAATGCAGCAGTACAAGAAAGAATTTATTGACTTTATGGTTGAGTGCGAAGTGCTCAAGTTTGGTGACTTTACACTTAAAAGCGGGCGTAAATCGCCTTTTTTTATGAACGCGGGAGCGTACGTTACCGGCTCACAGCTTATGAGGCTCGGTGAATATTATGCCAAAGCTGTTCATGACAATTTCGGGGATGATTTTGACGTCTTCTTCGGACCTGCGTACAAGGGTATTCCCCTTGCTGTAGTTACGGCTGTTGCGTATTCGAAGCTTTACGGCAAGGAAATACGTTACTGCTCAAACCGTAAGGAAGTTAAGGACCATGGTGATACAGGCATTCTTCTCGGCAGCAAGCTTAAAGACGGTGACAGAGTCATCATGATTGAAGACGTTACAACATCCGGCAAATCTATGGAAGAAACCGTTCCCATTGTTCGCGGATGCGGCGACGTAAAGATTGTCGGACTTATGGTAAGCCTTAATCGTAACGAAGTAGGCCTTGGCGGTAAGGTTTGTGCCCTCGATGAAATTCGTGAGACATACGGCTTCCCTACAGCTGCCATTGTATCAATGCCTGAGGTTGTTGAATGCCTCTACAACAAAGATGTAAACGGCAAGGTACTCATCGATGATGAGTGCAAAGCAAGAATAGACGAGTATTACAGGCAGTACGGCGTAAAGCAGTAAAGTGTTAATCTGTAAAGTTTTAAACTGCAAAGTGCAGAACTGTAAAACGTTAAATCGGGAGATTAATCATGGAAATTATCAAAAAGAGTGTTTCATATAATGGATTTGAGGCTGCTCTTACGGGCTATGTTATTCATAACGATGCAGTGTTCAGGGCAGACAGGGTCCGCCCGGCAATTCTTATTCTTCCCGGCGGTGGCTATGAGTATACATCATGCAGAGAAGCAGAGCCTATTGCACTTCGTTTCTCCGGAATGGGCTTCCAGACTTTTGTTCTTGAATATTCCTGCTCACCTACGGGAGCGGTTTATCCTGTAGCACTAGAGCAGGCAAAGGCGGCAATGAAGCTTATACGCGCCAACGCTTCCGAGTGGTGCGTAGATGCCATGAAGGTTGCTGTAATGGGCTTTTCCGCAGGAGGTCATCTTGCTGCAAATCTTGCATGCGATTCTGAGGGGGAAGAGTGGCCTTCAGCATGCGTGCTTGGCTATCCTGTAATTACAGCGGATGCCCGTTATACACATCGCGGAAGCATCGAAAAGGTTTCCGGTAAAAGCTTTGAAGAAGCCGACAAGGACTTCTTCTCTATGGAAAAACATGTCACGAAAAACAATCCTCCTACGTTCCTTTGGCATACGTGGGAAGACGGTTGCGTTAATGTTATGAATACACTTCTTTTTGCAACGGCTCTTAAGGAAGCTGGAGTTACCGCAGAAGTACACATTTTCCCGTACGGCGGTCACGGTCTTGCTCTGGCATCCGAAGAAACAAGCCACGAAAACGGATGCGAAATTGTAGAAGAATGTCAGCAGTGGCCCGAGCTTGCAGGGCGGTTTTTAAGGCAGGTTATGTAAATAGCATTTAGAAAGCCGGGACATCCCCGGCTTTTTTCGTTCGCTCAAAAAGTACATTTTGCCACGATATCAGCCATGAAAAGAAGTGGGTATATTAGGAATATACGTGAGTGTATGCAGGGCTGGGGAGAGTGTGTATTGACTTTCAGGGCTCCGGTTCTTTTTTTGCTGGGTCCTCGCTCACTCGTCGGAATGGGCTGGAGGGTATGTGAATGGGCTAGAATAAGCCGATTTTTTCGGTGTTGCCGATGTTGCCGGTGTTGACTATGAGAATTAATGCTGATATAATCGCGGATGCCATTGGCATAGTATGCCAATGCGAAAACATATTTGTTTGAAGGGAAATACTATGAAAAAATATCTTAAATACATATTATCGGTTCTTTGTTTAAGCCTTATTTTAGGCTTTGCAGGTTGTTCTTCTGCAACGGTTCCTGCTACCGAGCCAACAGCTGTTCCTACGGTGGAACCTACCGTAGACCCCACGGCGACGCCTGAACCCACAGCGACTCCCACACCTGAACCCACGGCGACTCCCACACCTGAACCCACAGCTACACCTGAACCTACTTTTCTTGAAGTAGCGATGGAAAAAAACCGCAATATTACCCTTTTGAATGAATCTGAAGGCGAGTTTGTGTTCTTGGCTTGCGAGCATAATGCCGGTTCTTCTGCAGAATTTGCAGTTGCTGAAGATGTTAAATTATTTGAAGTGCCTGTAGCTTACAAAATTATCTCATCATCAATTGATGGTGATAGAAAAAATGTAAGCGTTGAGCTTAACCTCGATGTGCAAAATTGGTCGTTAGACTATTACTATATGTCATACCAAATCGGATTGTTTGATGGTTCAAACGGTGATACAATGTCGATTTCATCATCGCTGCTTACAACCGATGCTGACGGAGTGTATCGCAATGAAGCGAAAATTAATGGAAACCTCATTAAGTTTGAAGGTTCAAACACTCTGACAGATGATGAACTGAACAATATTTTAAAGTACAACTTTGAAATGCCCATCGATTGCGAACTGTATATGGCAGCTAGCAGTATATCGCAGAATGATGCTCCGGAAGCCAATGTTGTTAACATAAACTCCCGTTCGTGGTGGGCAAACGCTATGGATGACGGCAGAACTATCTTTATCTTAAATGTTAAATAAATTATAAGCTACCTTTATGGTGGCTGTTTTTTTCGGAAAGTCGTTTCGGCGATTTTTGGTAACATATGGAATTGATAGTTGAAGTCCGTAAAGCATGTTTTATTCTTTCTTAATTGCATATTGCCTCTTTCGGTTTTATAATGCAGGCAAAGTAAGAAGTGAAAGGAGGAGTTTCATATGGATATAGCTGCATTGTCTATGGCATCGTCTCAGGTCAAAAATTTATCCGATGTTGGTATTGCTATGATGGCAAAGACGCTGGATATGGTTGAAGAACAGGGCGCCGAAATGATTAAAATGATGGAACTCTCCGTTAATCCTTCGGTTGGAGCAAACTTCGACGTAAGAGTTTAACAGACTAAAAGTATTAGCAGGAATAGAGATTATTCCTGCTATTTTTTGTGCGAATAGCGAGAAGTCTCAGATAAAAGCTTGCTTTTAATCTGAGACTCGAGCAAACGTTCATCGAGAGAGCTTGCTCTCGAGATGACGCAGCGCACATGATCGAGTAGGAGTCAGCCTACTCGATTGCTTCAGGCATTGGGTAATGCAAGCGGGCTTCAGTCATTTCTGCTTCATCCGAAGGGCGTTAAATATTGTGGTTGAATCATAGTTAAAGGCAAAGCTTGATTTGAATTTTCGGCGGTTTTGTGGTATAATTGACACCCGTCTCAATGAGACGAATTAGGGGATTAGGAGAAGATATATGAAGAGATACAGATTAAGAATCGGCCTTGATGTAGATGATACTTTATACGAGTGCAACGGCTATGCGTTGTCCATTATCAACAAGAATCATCCGGACGAAGAGCCGGTGAGCATTAATGAAATAAAAGGCTGGGGCAATTACGGCAGACACTTTGAGGAAAGAATTGCTCTTTACTCGGATCCTGAGTTTGTACGCACACAGCCGATACTTCCGGGAGCACAGAAGTTCGTCAGAGAGCTTTCAAAGCATGCGGACGTTTTCTTTGTTACAGCGGTTCCTGTTATGTGCATGAGCGCAAGAGCGGAGAGACTTGTCCAGGATTTCCCGGAGATACCTTCACAGAATATTATCATTGGCACACGTAAGGACGTTTTTGCACTTGATATGCTCCTTGACGATGGCGCACATAACATCTCCAGCTCGAAGGCAGTTTATCCCGTGCTTTTCAGAAAGCCATGGAACATGGATATGACAGGTCTTCTTGCGGTAAACAGTTATGCTGACTTTATGCAGCTTTTCCGCATGGTCAGAAATTCCTTTACCGAGAAGGCGCCGGATCTTTCCGACGGTGGTGTAATTTGTCTTGTTGGTCCTTCGGGTTCATTAAAGAATGAAATCGCTCAGGAAATGACTTCCATTTCTTCGGATTTCGAGAAGCCTCTTACAACGACAACACGTCCGAGAAACGATGGTGAGAGTGAGAATGCATACCGCTTCATCGACGAAGAGCAGTTCATTCAGGAAAAGGACAACGAGAAGTTCCTTGAAACGACTGTTTACTCCAAGTACCACTTCGGTACTCCGAAGAGCCAGGTTGATTCAATTGTAAACCAGGGCAATTATGCCGTTATTCCAATCGACATCTGCGGTGCGCTTACAATCCGCAACACATACAGAACACAGACGCTTCTTGTCTTTGTAAACAGAGAGAAGTCTGAAGTCATTAAGAACATCATCGGACGTTCTTCCAATGACGATGACAAGGTTCGCCGTATAATGTCACTTGATTTCGAGTACAGAAATAACGAAATCTGTGATATTGAGCTTAAGGTTGAGAACGACGCTAAAAAGGCTGCAATGACTTTGATTGACCTTGTCAGAAATAAATTTACAAGATAGGATTACGTATGTATCAGGACTTAATTAAATTAATTCAGGATAATGACAAAATCATTATCTACCGTCATAAAAACCCGGACGGCGATGCCATAGGCAGCCAGGTGGGAATGAAGCACATCATCATGACAAACTGGCCGGAAAAGAAGGTCTTTGTTGTAGGTGATGAGGCCGGAAGATATTCTTTTATGGATGACTGCATCATGGATGAAGTCGATGACGAAGAGTTTAAGGACGCTCTTGCCATCGTGCTTGACTGTGGCGGCGAGAATATGGTTTCCGATGACCGTTACAAAACGGCAAAAGTCAATGCCCGTGTGGACCACCACATGTTCACCGGAGCATTCACCGGAACAGAAGTTATAAATACCGACTACGAGAGCTGTTGCGGCATCATTGCCGATATGGTTAAGACTAGTGGACTGAAGCTTGATGAGCTTGGTGCCAAGTCGCTTTTCACGGGTATGGTTACGGATTCCGGCAGATTCCGTTACGACTGTGTAAAGCCTCACACCTTCGAGCTTGCTGCATTTCTTTTGCAGTCGGCAAAGATTGATTTCAACGATCTTTATTCCAAAATGTACGCTGAGGATTTCGATTCTCTTAAGAGACGTTCGGAGTTCATTCTTAAGATAAAATTCTCGGAGCATAATGTTGCTTACATCTACACAGACGCAGCCGAAGTTGAAAGGCTCGGGATGTCCACGTTTAACATCTCACGAGGCATGGTAGGCGTCATGGGAGACATAAAAGGTGTAAATATATGGGTAAACTTTACGGAGGCTCCTGAGGGCGTTCTCTGCGAAATTCGCTCGAACAAATTCAATATCAATCCGATTGCCGTGAAGTATGGCGGCGGCGGACATGAGAAGGCAAGCGGGGCAACGGTCCCCGACAGAGCTGCTGCAATGCAGATGCTTGCCGATCTCGATAAGATGATGACGGAATAGGAGAACGTATGAATAACGAACTTAAGAAACTTATTTTAAAGAAAATCAAAGAGTACGACCGCATTATTATCGGACGTCATTTCCGTCCGGACGGTGATGCTGTAGGCTCAACAAACGGTCTTGCGGAAATTCTCCGCGCAAGCTTCCCTCAGAAGGAAGTTTTTGTCGTAAATGAAGACTACTCAAACTATGTAGCATTTCTTGATGATGACAAAACCGTACTTGCTGATGAGGAGTATAAGGATGCTCTTTTCATCGCTGTTGATACAGGCACGGAAGACCGTCTTTCCAACAAGAAATACAAGCTCGCTAAGGAACTTATCAAAATCGATCATCACGTTGACAACATGCCTTACGGTGATATTTCCTGGGTTGAGGATTTCCGTTCTGCAGCGAGTGAAATGATTGTTGATTTCTATCTTACCTTTAAGGATGAACTGAAGATGACAAAGCGTGCCGCACTTTGCCTTTATACTGGCATTGTTACGGATTCAGGTCGTTTCAGATTCAATTCCACAAGCGGTGAAACACTTCGTTTGGCATCAGTTCTTCTTGATGTCGGTGTTGACCTTGAAAAGCTTCAGGCATATCTTGAACTTGAGGACTTCAGCTACTACAAGTTCGAAGCACATGTTTTTGAGAAGATGCAGATTACCGAGAACGGTGTTGCACACCTCTTTGTTACAAGAGAGATGCAGGAACAGTTCGGACTCGACAATGAGCAGGCTTCAAATTCCGTAAGCTTCATGAGCGGCATCAAAGGAAGTCTTGTATGGCTTGCCTTCATCGAGAATCCTTTCAACGACGAAATTCGTGTAAGACTTCGTTCACGTTTCATGACAATTAACAAGCTTGCTGAAGAATACGGCGGCGGTGGTCATGAGTGTGCAGCAGGCGCAACCGTGCACAGCGTGGAAGAGATGAATGAGCTTGTAGCAAAGGCAGATGCACTTATTAAAGAGTACAAAGCAAACAACACGGAATGGATGTAATGTGTCAACAGGGACACACGGAATGGATGTAAAACTATGAAAATAATGATTGCGTCCGACATACACGGTTCGGCATATTATTGCAAAAAAATGATTGAGGCTTTTGAGCGTGAAGGCGCTGAAAAGCTTCTTCTTTTGGGCGATATTCTTTATCACGGCCCTCGTAACGATCTTCCTAAGGAATACAATCCGAAGGCGGTTATAGAAATGCTTAATCCGCTTGCGGAAAAGATCCTTTGTATCAGAGGTAACTGCGATGCGGAAGTTGACCAGATGGTCTTAAAGTTCCCTATTATGGCTGATTACTGTGTGCTTTACGCAGACGGAAGAGTAATATATGCCACCCATGGTCATGTTTACAACGAGAGTAATGTTCCGCCTTTACAGAAGGGAGATATTCTTCTTTGCGGTCACACGCATGTCCCGGCTAACATTGAATATGAAAATTATACATATATGAACCCCGGTTCGGTCTCAATTCCTAAGGAAAACAGTGGGCACAGTTATATGATGCTTACAGATGGAGTGTTCGAGTGGAAGACACTTGAATGATGGGAAAAGCTTGAATGATGAAAGAATATGCGGGGACCGGTCAGATTCACATCCGGCGAAAGCGTGAAAGTTACATAAAACACTCTTTTTGAAGCTTTTCTGTAATTCTTGAGAGAGTTTACGGATAAAAGCAAGTATGAAGTCTTTTTCTCCGTAAGGATTCGAAATGCTTTACGGAAAAAAGCAAGTATGAAGCCCTTTTCTCCGTAAGCGGTTTGAAATGCTTTTTTATGGAAATAGTGCGTTGTCTTATTGAATCAATAAAAAAACGTGTGCGGTCATTTAAGACCGCACACGTTTTTTGAATTATTTGTTTATCGAATTACTTTGTGTATGTGCACTTAGCATCGAATTCTACAGTGCCCTTGTAGTTCTTAAGAACGCCTGTAACTGTGATTGTGTCACCAACCTTGAGGTCTTCGCCACCAACGAGTCTGAAGCACTGGATAGCCTTGTCGCCGATTGTGATGGTAACTGTGATGTTGCCGTAATCAGCTGAGTAAGCTGTGTTGATCTCGGAGATAGCACCTGTAAGTGTGTATGTTCCTTCCATAGCCTGGCCGTCTGCAAGTGAGAAAGCCTTAGCGATGATGTCTTCAGGGTTTGAAGGATCAGCTGTAACTGCTGCGGGAGCTTCTGTAGGCTTAGGCTCTTCAGGAGTAACAACTACTGCGGGAGCTGCGCCTGCTGCAACGTATGTGCACTTAGCGTCGAACTCGATTGTGCCCTTGTAGTTCTTGATGTTACCTGTAACTGTGATAACGTCGCCAACCTTGAGCTCAGAACCACCAATGAGTCTGAAGCACTGGATGGACTGATCGCCTGCAGCGATTGTAACTGTGATGTTGTTGTAATCAGCAGAGTACTCTGTATTGATTGCTGTGATTGTACCTGTAACTGTCTGGAGGTTAGGCATTACTTCGCCTTCAGCGAGTTCAGCAGCCTTTGTAAGAACGAGAACGCTCTTAGCTGCTGCAAGCTGTTCGCCTGCAAGGTATGTGCACTTAGCATCGAATTCAACTGTGCCCTTGTAGTTCTTGATGTTACCTGTAACTGTGATAACGTCGCCAACCTTGAGGTCTGCACCGCCGATAAGTCTGAAGCACTGGATTACTGTGCCGTTTACGTCGATGTTAACTGTTACGTTGTTGTAATCAGCTGAGTAAGCTGTAGGAATTTCAACGATTGTACCGCAAAGAACCTGTGTTCCCGGAAGAGCTGTGTTCTCTTCAAGAGCTGCTGCCTTCTCAAGAGTGATGTTCATCTTCATCTGGTCAACAGAGAGATCCTTGGAGTATGTGCACTTAGCGTCGAATTCAACAGTGCCCTTGTAGTTCTTGAGGTTACCCATAACTGTGATAACGTCGCCAACCTTGAGCTCTTCGCCGCCAACAAGTCTGAAGCACTGAACAACCTGACCGTTGCAATCGATGTTAACTGTTACGTTGTTGTAATCTGCAGAGTAAGCTGTAGGAATCTCAACGATTGTTCCGCGGAGAACCTGCTTGCCGCTCATAGCTTCGCCTTCAGCGAGTGCGAATGCCTTTTCAAGAACTGCTGCTTCGGAGAGATCGTCAGCCTTAGCTTCAACCTTGATTTCGAATTCAGCTTCAAGCTTTTCAGCGCCGCATGTAAGAGTAGCCTTAACTGTAACTGTCTGATCCTGTTCTGTCTGAACGAGAGCGAGAACGCCGTCAGCTACTTCAGCACCTGTAACTTCGTATGCGATAGCTACGTCTGTGAATGTAATACCTGCTGAAGGAAGTGTAACTGTTGTGTCTGTGTTAACCTTTGCAGGGATTCCAAGACCTTCTGCTTCGAAAGCAACCTTCTCAGCGTCTGTCTTGTTAGGAAGTGCGAAGTTTGTGAAGCAATCCTGTGTAACAGGGGAGATGTAGAAAGCTCCATCGTAGAGTGTAAGGATACCTGTTACATCTGCGAGGTAACCGATATGACCATTGAAGCTATCCTTGAAAGCAGCCTGCTCATCAGCTGTGATAGGACATACAGAAGATGAAAGTCTTGCGTAGCTCTGCTTCTCACCAAGCTGCCACATGTAGTATGTTGTATCTGTGCCGATACCGATGATTGTAACGCCCTTAACTGTAACGAGGCTGCTCTGCTTAGCTGTGAGAGCTTCGTCCTTAAGTGTAGCTGCGTTAAGGAAGAGTTCTGTGTAATCAGCGGGCTCGATTGTTGTAACGCCTGTATCAAGTACTTCTACAGAAGCGTTGACGATTTCGTATGTTCCTGAATATGTTGACTTTGTACCTGTAACGCGGATTGTGTTACCAATCTTAAGGCCAAGGTCTGCAACAGGGTCGGAACCTAAGTTGTAAAGGTAGTAACCACCGTCAGCATCCTCGAAGTAGATGCAGTTGGAGGAGTTGCCCTTTGACTTGCCGATGAGAGCTGTGATAACGCCGCTGACAACAACTGTTGTGTCATCAGAAGCTGCTACGTACTCAGCCCATGAGAATTCCTTGTAAGCAGGAACGTTGTGAGCAAGCTTGATTTCTGCTTTGTTTCCGTTAGCGTCTGTGATGGTACCGATAAGGTTGTACTTAATCTCGGTGTTTGTCTTTTCATCAACATCGATAGTAACCATCTTCTTGGAGTTCATCTCACCGACTGTAACGCCTGATGCTGCGTCAACTGTCCATGTGATGTTGAATGTAACGCCGTCAACCTTAACAACGCCAACTACTTCGTAATCGGAAGCTGTTGTAGCGCCGTCGGAATCTCTGTACATTGAGAAGAGATAATCCTTAGCATCGTCAACAGAAGGACCTGCAGGAGCTTCTGTGGGAGCGGTTGTGGGTGTTGCAGGAACGGGAGAGGCTGTAGCTACCGGAGCTGTTGTCGGGGTAACTTTTTCAGGCTCTTCTTTTGTACATGCTGTGAGGCATGCAATGCTCATTACGAGAACAAGCAGTAAAGAAATAATTTTCTTCATGTTTTTTCCTTCCCTTTTTAGTTGTTAATTGTTATCTGCTTATCGGACAGCACTTTAATCTGGTAACCACCGTCGAAGTAGTCAACAACGCCTTTAACGGAAATCGTCTTTCCTTCGTATTTGTCTGCGGTAATGATGTTTTTGCTGTCGTCATAGAGCACTGTGGTACGTACGCTGACCTTTGTGCCGTCTTCGGCTTCGCAGGTGAGCGTCATTGCCCCGTTGGAAGAACTTGCGGGGTTCTGCGTTGTGTATACACTGACAACTTTGAGATTGTCCATGCATACTGAAGAGTTGAGAATGAACTCGGCTTCGGGAATTGTCTTCTCATTGCCGTCTTCATCAACAACGGTAATGGTTCCGTTAACGAAATCATTTGCGGAAACATTTACATAAGCGGGAGAGTATCCGTCGCCTATTTTCTGAATGTTGCCGGGATCGTCGGGCTTCATCTGTCTGTAAGAAACGTCTGAAACCTGATATGTTCCGCCAACCTCATAGAACTGGCAGCTGCCTACTATGCGGACACGATTGCCGACAGTAAGTATTTCAAGTCCGCCGCCGGAAAGATTGTAGCCGTAATAAATGTAGAAGCCGTTGTAGAGACCTGTTTCCGGGTCAAGCTCTTCGATATATACAGCTGAATCATCATTAAAGGTGACAACGCCTTCAAATGCAACTTTCTGGCCCGTGTATTTCTCGGCATTCAGGCGGAGCTCTTTAATGGTAAGCTCAATGGCGTCACCATAGTAGAAGTTCGGATCCTTCTGACCTGAGTAAATGTTCATCTTGCAGCTTTTTGCGGTTGCAATGGCGGACATTGCGGTAGAACCGTAACGGTTGTTGTTTGAAGAGGATGCTATGGCAAGACCGTTCTGGAGAATCTCGATGTTGAGATTTCTGTAGTCTGCCATATCAGCTGTTTTGTACCATATCCATACGAGATAACGGCCGCCTGTGGAATCGAGGTTCCACGTGTCGGTGTCGGACTCGAGAATGATGGATGTGGCTTTTGAAAGAGTTTCTTTTGTAAAATAGGAAGCTGTTTTACCGTATTCTTCGATTTTACCGGTGGATTCGGGGGTGTTGATGGCGATGAAACGTGCCTTAAGAACGCCGGATTCGTCAACATCGGTAGGAACATTGAAGTGAACGGTATCACCGTCGATGTAGGACTTGACGGTTACTTCGCATTTTTTGGTTTCGCTTGACATATCAAGCTTAAGTGTGTCTGCCCAATCCTTGAACACAGGCTCTTCTGTGGGAACGGGAGTATCTGTTGCTGTCGCAACCGCTTCCGTAACTACCGGGACTTCTGTGGGAGTAGTGGCGGGCACATTATTGTTTTTTTCGCTGCTGCAGCCTGTAAGGACCGCAGCAACGAATATTGCTAAAAGTATTTGTTTCTTTTTCATGTCGTTTTATGAAGCGTATTACTGAGCGTATTCACACTCTGCAATAGCGTTCTTGAATGCTGCATCGATAACCTTATCGTCATCACCTGTCTGTGAGAGACACTGAGCAAGGAGAGACTGAACCTGGCTACGTGCTACGGATGAACCGTTGAATGCGGGGCTAACATAGTAAGCTTCCTGCTGCTCGAGACAAATCTTTGCGGAAAGAGCTGCGATGTTGTCGCCACCATCTGCCTTCTTGATGAACTCAGCATATACAGGGTTGGAAGCTACGGACTGAAGAACAGGAACGTAACCTGAAGCCATTGAGAACTCAGCCTGGAATTCAACAGATGTTGTGAGGTACTTAACGAAGAGCCATGAAGCAACTACTTCCTGAGGGTTATCCTTTTTGAAGATACATACTGAAGGACCCTGGGAGATAACCTTAGGGCTGTTAACGTCAACCTGAGGAATTGTAGCAATGCCTACTTCAAAAGGATATGTGCCGTCTGTTCCCTTTGTAGGACGCTGATGTGTAGCACCTGCAGAAGAACCGATGGACATGTAGCTTCTGATACCTGTTTCAGCTACGAAAAGACCTGATGTGTAAGCACCGTAGATTGTCTGTGTTGTGCAGAGACCATCCTGATACCACTTTCTGAATTCCTTAACGAATGCTCTGTTTGTATCGTTATCGAAGAGGAAGTGATTTGCGGGATCGGCACTTGTGTAAGGGGATTTGTACTGTTCACACATTGTGATGAACCAGTTACCCTCTGAGTCGTATCCAAGAGGAATGGAAGCGGGATCGATAGCTTTAATCTTCTGGCAGAGAGTCTTCATCTCTTCCCATGTTGAAGGAACTGTAAGACCGTTTGCATCGAAGAATGTCTTGTTGTAGTAAAGAACTTCTGTTGACTTTGAGAAAGGAAGTGTGTACATATAGCCGTCGCCGAATGCAGCACCTTCATTGTAGTAACCCTGAATGAAATCTGCCTTCTGCTCGTCTGTAAGACCAACGATTTCCTTTGAACCGTCAGCACGAGTGATTTCTGTCTTGCTCTCGATGAGGGCATCAAGCTGTGCTGTAGCCTTAGCCATGTTGTAAAGAGCAACGTGGTCGGGATAGCAGTAAGCGATGTTAGGCTCGTTGCCTACAGTAAGCTCTGTAGAAATCTGGTCTCTAACGTCATCATAACCGCCAACCTGCTCCCACTGAACGTGGATGTTGGGGTAAAGCTTGTTGAACTCTTCAATGTAGAGGTCAAGAACTGATGAAAGGTTAGCGCCCATTGTGTGATAGAAAGTGATTGTAACGTCGCTTCCGTCGTAGCCGTTAGCGGGAACCTGGAAGTTAGCTGTCTCAGCAAGTGTCTTTGTCTGGGCTACGGGTGTAACGCCGGGCTCCTGTGCTGAAGGCTGCTGTGTTACTGTTGTGTTGCCTGAGTTGTCGGGAGTTTTTGTGGTATCATCGCCGGATGTACCGCAAGCTCCAAAGAGCATTGTTGCTGCAAGTAAAACGCATGTTACAGCTTTAAAAAGTCTCTTTTTCATAAATAATCTCCTTTATTGCATTTATTAAGCTCCGAAGAGCTTCAATACGTTTTTAGCCCTTGATACCGGATCTGCTTACACCCTTCATGATGTATTTTCTTAAGAAGATAAATACAAGGAAGAGAGGAAGTGATACAAGCGCAACCGCTGCCATCTGTACGGGGTAGTTTGTTGTACCGTCGTTACCCTTGAAGGCACTTCTCAAACCGTTTGTGATGAGGTAGTGGTCCTTCTTTGAAACGAGTCTCGGCCAGATGTAGGAGTTCCATGCACCCATCATCTTAAGGATTGTGATGGAGATGAGTGTAGGAAGTGACAAGGGAATCATAACCTTCCAGAGGTACTTTAAGTCTGATGTACCATCAACCTTTGCTGCAAGATAGAGCTCGTTCGGAATCTGAAGGAAGTTCTGTCTTAAAAGGTAGATGTAGAATACGCTTACGAGGAACGGAACAATGAGTACCGTGTAAGTGTTCAGCCAGCTAAGTCTTGTAACCGTCTGGTAGTTTGTAATGGTGAAAAGCTCACCGGGAATCATCATTGTAGCAAGGAGAGCTGCAAAAAGTGCGTTCTTTCCCTTGAACTCAAGTCTTGCAAAGGCAAATGCGGAAAGCACTGTAATTACAAGAGAGAGAAGTGTGGAAACTATACCGACAAGCATTGTGTTCTTGAAGAGTTCCCAAAGGGAAGCCTGTGAGAATGCTTCTGCATAGTTTGTAAGGTGAATGACTCTCGGCCAGAGTGTGGGAACACTCATGGTGTATTCCTCATATGACTTAAGTGATGAAATAATCATCCAGTAGAACGGGAAAAGTACTACCAAAGCCATGAATATAAGGAAAAAGTAAAGGAAAAACTGTACTAATATTTTAACAACACGCTGTTTTGCTGTTACTTTGGAAATGTCTCTTTCCTGCATTAATCTGTCTGCCATGCGAGCACCTCCTTAGTAATGTACTCTCTTCTTGCTGACCTGCAAGTTGATGAGAGTAACAATGAGAATGATAATAAAGAGGATAATTGCTGCTGCAGAGGCACGACCCTGCTTATTGGTAGCCAAAGCATCGTAGATGAAGCCTACCATTGTATTAAGACGTCCGGGAGCATCGGAAGGTCCCATATTTTCGCCGAATATACCAATGATGGAGGTGTACTCTTTGAAACCGCCGATGAAGCCTGTGATTACTACGTATGCAAGCATGGGGGAGAGAAGCGGAACAGTGATTCTTGTGAATACTCTGCCTCTGCTTGTGCCGTCAACCTTGGCTGCGTCATAATACTGTTTGTTTACGCTCTGAAGACCGCCAAGAAGAATGAGAATCTTGAAGGGAAGAGCGTTCCATACGATGTAAATTGTCATTACGGCGATGTTGGCAATTTTTGTGGAACCAACGTTCATCCAGTTGATGGATGTGCCGCCGAAAAACTCAATAATGTTATTGATGATACCTTTTGTAACGATTACTTCTCCGGGAAGACCGAATGCTGTACCTACCATGTTGAACATTGCTGCAAATACCATACCGATAGCGATGGAGTTTGTAACATAAGGCAGGAAGAAAATCGTCTGGAGGAGCTTCTGCAGAGGCTTAATTGAATTAAGACATACTGCAATAAGGAGAGCGAGTAATGTTGATACGGGAACTGTCAGTACGCAGAGAATCATTGTTGTGGAGAGACAGTCTTTGAATCCCTTGTATCCGATAACGCTCTTGAAGTTACCGATGCCGAAGCTGAACTTTGCGCCGCCCATAGCCTGCATTCCGCTGTAGTTCTCGAGAAAGGCCATTCTTACTGTGTTAAAAATGGGCCAAACCGTGAATACAAGCAGGAGAACAATGGCGGGAGCGAGGTACAGCCAGGCTTTCCATTGCTGTTTGCTGTCTACCATTTATTTCACCTCGCAATAAATTCTCTTCTCATCTTCCTTACCGAAAATGAATACTTTGTTCTTCTTTAAGCTGAACTTAACAGTCTTTGCGTCCTTATCGATCTTAATGTCGGAATCGATGATTGAGCGTACTGTAGGATTGATGGATGCTTCGCTTGTGGAAACAACGCTGGAGTCACGTCCCATAACTTCTACTGATGAAAGGTTGAGTGTAAGAGGGCCGTTTTCGTCAACGATGAAGCCTTCGGGTCTTACACCAACATAAACTTCCTGGTCCTGAACGTCTGCTACGGAAAGAACTGCTTCGTTACCGATGTAGAGCTTGCCACCCTGAACTTTTCCTGAGAATACGTTGATCGGAGGTGTGCCGAGGAACTTTGCAACGAAGAGGTTTGCAGGGCTGTCATAAACGTCCTGGGGAGCACCGATCTGCTGTATAACACCGAGCTTCATAACTACGATCATGTCGGAGATGCTCATTGCTTCTTCCTGGTCATGTGTTACGAAGATGGTTGTAATCTTTGTTTCGCGCTGGATTCTTCTGATTTCTTCACGTGTCTGAAGACGAAGTCTTGCATCGAGGTTTGAAAGAGGCTCGTCAAGAAGAAGAATGCGGGGAAGCTTTACGAGAGCACGGGCGATGGCAACACGCTGCTGCTGACCACCTGAAAGCTCTGAGGGCTTACGGTCGAGGAGCTCATCAATCTGAACGAGCTTTGCTGCTTCCTCTGTTCTCTTGAGGATGTCTTCTTTTGAAAGTTTGTTTTTACCCTTGAAGTTCTGTAAAGGGAACATGATGTTCTGTCTTACAGTCATATGAGGATAAAGAGCATAGTTCTGGAAAACCAGACCAACTTCTCTGTTTTCGGGTGAGAGATCTGTTACATCGTCCTCGCCGAAAAAGATTTTACCGCTTGAAAGCTTCTGAAGGCCACTGATCATGTAGAGTGTTGTACTCTTACCACAACCGGAAGGACCTAAGAGGCCTACAAGTTTCCCGTCAGGAATTGTGAAATCAAAGTTGTTGACTGCAACAACTTCCTGTCCTGATTTCTTGTCTCTGCTCGGGAAGATTTTTGTTACGTTTTGTAATACTACTTCCATTCCTTTCCTTCTCCCTTGGTTTATTTTCTTTGTTCCATTAGGTTCTTAAATTAGAACACTTTAGTAGGGCTGCTGCTCTGCCTTTTGGCGGGCGAGCTCCTGCTGATAATTTATCAACTCCTCGCGGGATTCGAAAATCCTCTGGCTCGGGAAGTCAATGACAACAGTACCTGCAACGAGATCATGAATTGCAAGGTTTTGACGTGTTGCAATCAGAAGGCCGATCTGAAAGAGCGGAAGCCCGAACAGAATGACTACTTCCAAAAAGCCTGCACGTTCAAAAAGAAGCATTAATATGATAAAGGCCGGAACCATTGTTTCGATTGTGTACTTACCGAGGATGGTGCGTGCGGTAAGAATAAGGTTTGGAAGACGAATGCCTTCCTTTGTCATAACACCGAGGGCAAATATCTTTTTGCCAAGTGTCTGTCCATTTTTAAATATGATAGGGATAACAATTTCGAAAATGATGAATGAAACCAAAAGACTGATTGATACTATTATTAATGAAAGATTTATAACCATTGAATATGCTTTTGTGACTTCCGAGTCGGAATTCATTGCCTGTGTAGCCTGCTCGTAAAGAGCAAGTGTTTCTGAAGGCAGAGCGTTGTACTCTTCTTGGGAAATGTCGAAATCTATATTGTAAATCTGACCATACTTTTCATATGAAGAAATAAGGGTATCATAATAAGAGTCGTAGCGGGTGATTTTGGAAATCAAAAAAGCAATTCCGACTGCAACAATCGAAAAAATAATGAAGTCAAAAAGAAACGCAGATATACGTTTCCATATACTTGCTTTTTGAAGATCTACTGCCACTGTGCTTCCCCTTTTCGCTTATTATTTCAGAAAAAAACGGCTGAAGTAACCCCTGCTTTTTTCTTCAGAGCGTACGAAGTATTCTAACACAGATTTCTGTTTATTTCAAGATAAGCGTTTGTTTAGAAAACCACTATCATTTTATTATTATATTATTTATTACTAATATATTCTTTATAAAACAGGCTTAAAATCCGCAATTGACTAAGACATAACATATTGTTAAAAATGAGCGGACGAAAATTTACGAAGAAATTCTAACAAAAATGTTACATAATTAATCGATTGCTTTCGGGTGAATAATCTTTTGAAATGGTTATGAGTTTGAAATGACTAGGATTTGAAATGGCTCTGATTTGAAATGATTATGATACAATATGATATGATACCTCCCCTGTATTAGACCACTACGAATGTAGAAAATGAATGCTGATTTCGAACTACGTAAGCAGTCATACTCAGAAGAATCACATTGGGGAGCATAAGCTAACACCTTTGAAAAAAATGCTTGCATTATGAAAGAATATGAGATAAAATAGCTCGAACTCTGCGAAGGCGCAGAAATAGAAAAAAACACCTAAAACCGATTTATTCAGGAGGATTTTATGATTTCAGCAGGTGATTTCAGAAACGGTATTACACTTGAGATTGATGGACAGGTTATGCAGATTATCTGGTTCCAGCACGTTAAGCCCGGTAAAGGCGCAGCATTCGTAAGCACAAAGCTTAAGAACGTTATTTCCGGAGGTATTGTTGAAAAGACCTTCAGACCTACAGAAAAGTTCCCGGCAGCTAGAATCGACAGACTTGATATGCAGTATCTCTACAAAGAAGGAGATTCCTTCAACTATATGAACACAGAAACATACGATCAGATTGCTCTTACAGAGGATCAGGTTGGTGATTCAATGCAGTTCGTTAAAGAGAACGAGATGGTTAAGATGCTTTCCTACAACGGAATGATCTTCTCCGTAGAGCCCCCTCTTTTCGTAGAGCTTGAAGTAACAGATACAGAGCCCGGCTTCAAGGGCAACACAGCTACAGGTGCAACAAAGCCCGCTACAGTAGAAACAGGCGCACAGGTTGCAGTTCCCCTCTTCGTAGAAATCGGCGAGAAGATCCAGATTGATACAAGAACCGGCGAATACATGAAGAGAGTATAATCATTCTCGAGGTATAAGCGGAAAATAATAAATCACGGCAGCAAGCATGTTTTTGCTTGTATGCCGTGATTTTTATTTTCTGATTATAAGCCGAAGGCTTGGTCACCGAGTACATCGCGAGAACGCTTGCGTTCGAGCGATGGGCGCGGCGACCAACCTCGAGAATTATTATACGGTTGCGGCAACAAACCTCGAGAATTATTATACGGTTGCGGCAACAGCCCGAAGGCTTTGTCAGTTTTCTTCTTCCTTTTCAAAGACAAGGTCAAATGAAGTAATTCTGCCGTATCCCTCGATTGTTGTCGGAATGAAGCATACGAATCTGTAACCATGTTTTGCATATTCATTAATGATGTTTCTGTGCTCGAAACTTTTTGCTTTGAAAAAAGTTGCGTTTTTGACGTTGACGTATTTGTATACCATAACTGAATCCTCCTTAGGATATAAAGCGTGAATCCCCGGCAAGTCATTTGCCGATGCAGTCGCTTTATTAAACTAATTCTATACATTCTACGATGTAGAATACATATTCACTTTGGGAAGATAGCATATCCTAATTGGTACATCACAACGTTGAATCTGCTTTTATTTGAATACTTCATCATAATATACATATTTTAATTTGTAACCAAAATCGCTTTATTTTATGTTATGCTGTGAGCCTGTAAGAAGTATACAGGTGCGCTGTTAACCGTACTGTTACTGCCTTTTTTACATATTATTATTAATAGTTTTGCATTGACCGGCTAAAATCAAGGAAGGGGGATTTAGCCGGTCAATTTTGGCACTTCATTTTTACTTCTTACCGGCTAAAACAAGAAAAATGAGATTTAACTAGTCAGTTTTGAGGCTTCTTTTGGCGTTTGACCAGCTAAAAACAAGAAATAGAAAATTAGCTAGTCAAATTTGAGGCTTCTTTTTGGCGTTTGACCAGCTAAAAACAAGAAATAGAAAATTAGCTAGTCAATTTTGAGACTTCTTTTTGGCGTTTGACCAGCTAAAACCATGAAAATGAGATTTAGCTAGTCATCTCTCTGTTTTTGCGGTTGTTTTTGACCAGCTAAAATGAGGAAAATGAGATTTAGCTAGTCACATCTCCGTTTTTAGGGTTGCATTTGACCAGCTAAAACAAGAAAAATAGGATTTGGCTGGTCAGAAGCAGTGTTTTGCGGGCTTTCCGGCAAGTTGAGGGTATTGATTATTTTATGATTTTACACATCTGCCACTGTGAGGTTTGTCGCAACCGTGACACAAATTACAATCATGACGCATGTTACCATTGTTACGCAGCATATGAATTGTTATTTTGGGGGCTTGTTTTGCTATCGTCAGTCATATTGCTAAGAAAAGTAAATTATTTTGTAACTTTAAGTTGACTTTCCTGAAATAAGTGGTACAATTCCCATATCGTCGATTTAACGCGGTAAAGTGATAATATCCTGATGTTTACTGTTTGGCACGCGACGTTCCTAATATCTAACGTCAAACGCTTTGTGTTTAACTAACGGCATAAAAGATTCGTTTCTTAAAGCCAACGTCAGACACTTCGTGTTTAACATTATGCATCACTGTACTTGTTAACGTGTTAAGGAGTGGCGAAATTCATTAAAAGTAGCAGATTTGGTGACCTAGGTCTGCGGATAGGAGGATATTTATGGGTCGAGTTTATAACTTTTCAGCAGGTCCGGCAGTTTTACCGGAAGAGGTACTTAAGGAAGCAGCAGCAGAGATGCTGGATTACAACGGAACAGGTATGTCCGTTATGGAGATGAGCCACAGATCAAAGGCTTATCAGGAGATCATTGATACAGCAGAGAAAGATTTACGTGATCTCATGAATATCCCGGACAACTACAAGGTTCTTTTCCTTCAGGGCGGCGCATCACAGCAGTTTGCTATGATTCCCATGAACCTTATGAAGAACAAAAAGGCCGGCTACATCGTAACAGGTCAGTGGGCAAAGAAGGCATATCAGGAAGCTCAGATTTATGGTGAGGCTGTTAAGCTTGCTTCCTCCGAGGACAAGACATTCTCTTACA
Source organism: Lachnospiraceae bacterium (assembly GCA_045629005.1). Taxonomy (GTDB): domain Bacteria; phylum Bacillota; class Clostridia; order Lachnospirales; family Lachnospiraceae; genus RGIG3528. The sequence goes on along the minus strand of JAZQQJ010000021.1, from coordinate 15,132 downwards.
TCCCCGATTGCAGCGATCTTCCCATCACAGATGATATGGACTATGTTTATATCTGTGAGAACAACACAATTTACGGAACAAAGTATAAGAAGCTTCCCAACACAAAGGGCAAAAACCTCGTTGCAGACGTTTCTTCATGCTTCCTTTCCGAGCCTGTTGACGTTTCCAAGTACGCTTTAATCTACGGCGGCGTTCAGAAGAACGTTGGTCCTGCAGGTGTAGTTATCGTTATTATCCGTGAAGACCTCATCACAGAAGATACACTTCCCGGAACACCTACAATGCTCAAGTATAAGATTCATGCCGATAACGGTTCTCTTTACAATACACCTCCGGCATACGGCATCTATATTTGCGGCAAGGTATTCAAGTGGCTCAAGAAGGTGGGCGGACTTGAAGCAATGCAGAAGAAGAACATTGAGAAGGCTCAGATCCTTTACGACTTCCTTGACAGCTCAAAGCTTTTCAAGGGTACAGTTGCAAAGGAAGACCGTTCTCTTATGAACGTACCTTTCGTTACAGGCAATGAAGAGCTTGATGCAAAGTTTGTTAAGGAAGCAAAGGCAGCAGGCTTCGAAAACCTTAAGGGACACAGAACAGTAGGCGGTATGAGAGCATCCATCTACAACGCTATGCCTATCGAAGGCGTTAAGGCCCTCGTTGAATTCATGAAGAAGTTCGAGGAGGAGAATGCGTGATGTTTAAATACAATTGCTTAAATAAGATTTCCAAAATCGGAACACAGAACTTTACAGAGAACTTTGAAGCTTGTGATGATGTAAAAGACGCTGATGCCATCCTCGTTCGTTCCGCAACGATGCATGAGATGGAGTTCGGCAAGAACGTTAAGGCCATTGCCCGTGCAGGTGCAGGCGTTAACAATATTCCCCTTGACCGCTGTGCAGAAGAGGGTATCGTAGTATTCAACACACCCGGTGCAAACGCTAACGGCGTTAAAGAGCTTGTTATTGCAGGTATGCTCCTTGCAGCACGTGACATCACAGGTGGTATCGACTGGGTTAAGACAATAAATGAAGAGCCCGAAGTTGCCAAGATGATTGAAAAAGGCAAGTCAAACTATGCCGGAACAGAAATCCAGGGCAAGAAGCTCGGCGTTATCGGCCTCGGCGCAATCGGCGTTCTTGTTGCTAACGCAGCAGTAGGTCTTGGCATGGAAGTTTACGGATGTGACCCTTTCATTTCTGTTGAAAACGCTTGGAAGCTTTCCCGTTCCGTAAAGGCTGTAAAGACAAGAGAAGAAATCTTCAAGAAGTGCGATTACATCACAGTTCATGTTCCGCTTCTTGATGACACAAAGAACATGATTAACGCTGAAAGCCTTAAGATGATGAAGAACGGCGTTGTTATCCTCAACTTTGCAAGAGATCTTCTTGTAAATGATGATGATATGGCAGCAGCAATCGCTTCAGGTAAGGTTAAGAAGTACGTTACAGACTTCCCGAACACAAAGAGTGCCAAGATGGCAGGCACAATTGCTATTCCTCACCTTGGAGCTTCCACAGAGGAGTCTGAAGATAATTGCGCAATCATGGCTGTTAAGGAACTCGTTGATTACCTTGAGAACGGTAACATTACAAATTCCGTAAACTATCCCGCAGTTGATGCAGGCGCAATCAAGACACCTGCAAGAGTATGCATTCTTCATAAGAACATCCCGAACATGCTTGCACAGTTTACAGCTGCATTCTCTGCAGACGGCATCAACATTGAGAACATGATCAACAAGAGCAAAGGCGACAATGCTTACACAGTACTCGATGCCATGAGTGTAAACGACAAGATTGTTAAGGACCTCCAGAAGATTGAAGGCGTAAGAACAGTAAGAACTATCGAAAAGTAGAAAAAAGGATGATGGCTTTCCTGAAGCCATCATCCTTTTTTTTGCAACTGTGTCCACCGGGGACGGGGTGTGGTGGACATTTTATGTAAAAAACTATGCAGTAGTTGTCGAAATATCTTACAGAATTGTTTTTATGCGAGTGGTGTGGTAGACTAAACTCCATATTGTCAGAAAGAACGGTTAGTAAAATGAAGAGAGCTTTTAAGTATTTGTTTGTACAAAAAGAGAAGATGATTCTGGGCTATATCGTTAAGATCGGAGGCACTGTTGCCGAGCTTTTTATCCCCTGGATTATGGCGAAAATCCTTGATGATATCGTACCTGAAATAAAGGGCGGCGGGAGCTACTGGCTCCTTGTCGGCTGGGGAACGCTGCTTGTGTTCTGTGCGGTTTCCGCACGTTTTATGAACGTGTTTGCCAACAGACGCGCGGCGTGGGTTTCAAAGGATGCCATGCAGCGTCTTCGTTACGATCTTTTTAAGAAGATAATGACGCTTTCGGGAAAAAGAACGGATGAATTCGGCATTCCTTCGCTTATTTCCAGACTGACGTCTGACTCATACAATATCCATACATGTTTCAATATCTTCCAGAGAATGGGTGTAAGAGCTGTTTTCATTCTTATCGGAGGTCTTCTTCTTGCGTCAACTCTTGATAAGGTTATGACGCTTGCTTTGCTTGTAACGATTCCTTTTGTATTTCTTATCGTATTGTTTATTTCAACGCGTGGTATTCCTCTTTACGCAAAGGTTCAGGAGTCTGTTGACGGTATGGTCCGTGTAATGAGAGAGGATGTTTCCGGAATCCGCGTTATTAAGGCTCTTTCCAAGGAAGATTACGAAAGAAAGCGTTTTGAAAAAGCAAACTCTGAGACGGTTGCAAACGACCTTCATGCATCAGGCGTTATGGCCGCATCTGGACCGTTTATCAGTCTTTGCCTTAATCTTGGCCTCGTTCTTTGTGTAATTGTTGGCGCATACCGTGTTAATTCCGGAGCAACACAGCCCGGAACAATTGTAGCGTTCCTTTCATACTTTATGATGATTCTTAACGCTGTTATCGCTGTTACACGTATTTTCGTGAACTTCTCAAAGGGCTCCGCATCCGCAAAGCGTATATGGCTTGTTATGGATGCCGAGGATGACCTTAAGGTGCTTGAGTTTGACGGCAAAGTGCCGGAAAATGCGCCTAAGATTGAGTTCAGACATGTATGGTTTACATACGGCGATCCCACGGATGATGTAGAAGATAAGTACGTTCTGAACGATGTTTCCTTTACGCTTGAAAAGAATGAATCGCTTGGCATTATCGGAGCAACAGGCTCGGGAAAAACAACGATTTTAAGCCTTCTTATGAGATATTATGATTGCCAGAAGGGTGAGATTTTCATCGACGGCAGAGATATAAGGACGTTCCCGCTTGATGAACTGAGACGTAAATTCGGTACAGCTTTCCAGAATAACATTATTTTTGCGGATACTGTTGAGGAAAACATCAGCTTCGGCAGAGACCTTCCTCATGAAGACGTTGAAAAGGCGGCAATAGCATCATCGGCCATTGACTTTATTCTTGGAAAGGACGGAGGCTTTGAGCATGAAGCAGCCATTAAGGGTGCGGATTTCTCGGGCGGACAGAAGCAGAGGCTTTTCATTTCCAGAGCTCTTGCCGGAAAACCGGACATTCTTGTGCTTGACGACTCATCTTCGGCACTTGACTATAAGACAGATGCGGATGTAAGATCCGCAATTCGTGAAAATTATGCGGATTCAACACTTGTTGCTGTAGCCCAGAGAATCAGTTCCGTCATGAAGATGGACAGAATTCTTGTTTTGGACGATGGCAAAATCATAGGCTCCGGCACACATGAGGAGCTTATGAAGAACTGTGAAGTATATAAAGAAATTGCAGCAACGCAGCTGGGGAGTCTTGTATAATGGCTAATAATAAAAATATGCCGAATTTCGGCAGAGGAAAAGCAGTTGAACATGCAAAAGACCCGAAAGCAGCTTTCAGGTTTTTATGGAGGTACTTAAGCCGTTTTAAAGTACTTCTCCTTTTTGCACTTCTTCTTACACTTACATCAAACATTTTTGCACTTATAGGCCCCGAACTTTCAGGTAAGGCTATAGATGCGGTTAAAGGTAAAAACGACGTTGATTTTGACACGATGTTCCATTATGCGTGGCTGATGATTCTTTTCTATGTTGCGTCGGCGGGGCTTTCATATGCGCTTGCGCTCCTTATGAGAAGCATCACCCAGAAGATCGTTAAAGAAATGCGCCATGACGTTTTTGATAAGCTTATGAACCTTCCTGTTTCATACTTTGACACACATATGGCAGGTGACATAATAAGCCGTGTTTCTTACGACATCGATGTAATCAACACGTCTCTTTCAACGGACGTTGTACAGATACTTGCAAGTACTGTTTCCATAGTTGGCTCGTTCATAATGATGGTGAAGATTTCACCGCTGCTTGTAATCGTTATGTGTGTTACAATTCCCGCATCATTCATGTACACAAAAAAGATGACAGGTCTTTCAAGACCTAAATTCTCGCTTCGTTCGAAGATGCTTGGCGAAATGAACGGCTATGTTGAGGAAACTGTAGGCGGACAGAAGGTTATACAGGGTTTTGCACGTGAGGAGGTTTACGAGGAACGCTTTGAAAATGTAAACGAGACAGCAATGGAAGCGTACTATCAGGCCGACTACATGAACGCTACAATCGGACCGAGCGTTAATATGATTAACAACCTTTCGCTCTGTCTCGTAACGATATTCGGCGCACTTCTTTATATGCTGAATCTTATGACTCTTGGTAATGTGTCATCCTTCGTGCTCTATTCAAGAAAATTCTCCGGTCCCATCAATGAGGCCGCAAATATTATCGGTGAGCTTCAGTCCGCACTTGCGGCTGCAGAACGTGTAAACAGAATTCTTTCCGAAGACAACGAACCTGCAGATATTTTGAATGCATACGAGCTTGAAGAAGTTAAGGGAAATGTTGTCGTAAAGGATGTCCGGTTCGGCTATTCACCCGAGAACCTTATCCTTAAGGACTTCTCACTTGATGCCCCCGCAGGAAAGCTTGTTGCGGTTGTAGGTCCCACAGGTGCCGGAAAAACAACACTTATTAATCTCCTTATGCGCTTTTACGATCCAAACAGCGGAGAAATCCGCGTTGACGGCCATGAAAACCGTGAAGTAACAAGAAAGTCGTTAAGAGGCTCCTACGCGATGGTTCTTCAGGATACGTGGGTATTTGGCGGAACAATATTCGAAAACATTGCATACGGCAAGGAAAACGCTACAATGGAAGAGGTTGTTGCTGCAGCAAAAGCAGCGAGAATTCATTCCTTCATTATGCATCAGCCTCAGGGGTATGACACGGTTCTTACCGAGGACGGTGTTAATATTTCCAAGGGACAGAAACAGCTTCTTACAATAGCCCGTGCAATGCTTCTTGATGCAAGCATGCTTATTCTTGATGAAGCTACATCAAACGTAGATACACGTACAGAGAAAAAGATTCAGAGTGCCATGGAAAAGCTTATGGAAGGCAAGACATGCTTTATCATTGCCCACAGACTTTCAACCATTGAGCATGCTGATGAAATTATCGTTGTTGATGAGGGACGCATTAAGGAAAAAGGACGTCACGAGGAGCTTATGGCAAAGCGTGGCGCATATTATGAGCTTTACGCAGCGCAGATACGATAGGAGGACTTTATGAGCAAGGTTGCAATTTTCATGGCAGACGGATGTGAAGAAATCGAAGGACTTACGGTTGTCGATCTTTTGAGACGCGCAGGAATAGACATCGATATGGTTTCCATTACGGAAGAGCTTACGATTGACGGCTCGCACGGCATCAGATTTATGGCAGACAAATGCTTCGAGGAATGTGCTTTTGACGAGTACGATGGCTTCATTCTTCCGGGTGGAAAGCGTGGAACGGAAAATCTTGCGTCTTCGGCCTTTGTATGTATGACAATGAAAAAAGCATATGCTGTAGGAAAGCTTTGCGCAGCTATTTGTGCCGCACCGAGCGTACTTGGAGGGATAGGCATTCTTTCAGGTCTTAAGGCAACCTGTTATCCCGGCTTCGAAGATAAGCTGACAGGGGCTAAACTTTCAACCAAAAAGGTTGTACGTGATGAAAATGTCATTACATCAAGAGGAATGGGCACAGCCATTGAATTTGCCCTTGAAATCATTGCATTCTTTACCGATGAGGCTACGGCAAAGAACATTGAAAAGAGTATCATATACAATACGGAGAAGAAATTATGGTAATAAACTGTGTGCCTGTCGGATATCTTCAGACAAACTGTTATATACTGCATAAAGAAGGCATGGACAAATGCATAGTGGTCGATCCCGGAGATGAGCCGAAACTCATTCTCGAGGAGCTTGAAAAAGAAAAGCTTACTCCTGAATTTATAGTACTTACCCACGCTCATTTCGACCATATTCACGAGATTCCGGTGCTTCGTGAAAAGTTTCCCGAGGTGAAGCTTTACTGCCTCGATGAGGAGGAAGAAGTACTCGGAAACTGTGAACTGAATGCATCAAAAAGGTTTCACAGAACGCAGGAAATAAAAACCGATTATACGTTTACAGATGGTGAATCGGTTACGCTTTCAGGCCTTTCTTTCAAGGTTATTGCAACACCGGGCCATACAAAAGGCTCGGCGTGCTTCTACTTTGAGGACTGTGGCATACTTATAAGCGGTGACACATTATTTTATGAGGGCATCGGCAGGTCGGATTTTGCTACAGGCAACTCCGAAGCTATTATTAAGTCGATAACAGAAAAGCTTTTCATGCTCCCGGACGATACAAAGGTGCTTCCGGGACACGGACAGACAACGACTATTATCCATGAGAAAGAGTACAATCCGTACGTTTAGCATATCAGGGGGAATGCCCGTTAATCCGCCTGCATTGCAGTAAATTTTGACAAGAATGAGGTAAATATGGAATTAATATTTCTTAAACCCGTTTTCAAGGAAATGATATGGGGTGGCAGCAGGATGAGAGCGGAGTACGGCTACGACATTCCCGGTGATGACACAGGGGAATGCTGGGCAATTTCCGCACATGAGAACGGTGACGATGTAGTTGACGGCGGGAACTATGATGGGATGAAGCTTTCAGAGCTCTACCGGACACACAGCGAACTGTTTGGTGATAATCAAAAAAAATTTCCGTTGCTTGTAAAGATTATTGATGCAAAAGCGGACCTTTCAATTCAGGTGCACCCCGATGATGCTTACGCCAATGAGCATGAAAACGGAAGCTTCGGTAAAACGGAATGCTGGTACATTCTTGATTGTGATGAAGATGCGGAGATTGTAATCGGTCATAATGCAAAATCAAAGGAAGAGCTTGCTTCGATGATTCATGGTAACCGCTGGGAAGAGTTGATTACACCGCGCCCAATCAAAAAGGGCGACTTCTTCCAAATTGTACCGGGCACGGTTCATGCCATAAAGAAGGGAACGCTTATTCTTGAAACACAGCAGTCTTCGGACATTACTTACCGTCTTTATGATTACGGAAGACTCCAGAACGGCAAGCCGAGGCAGCTTCACATTGAGCAGTCAATTGATGTAATCAACTGCCCGCATAAGGACACATTAAGCCTCGAAGAAAAGAGTACGGAGGGCAATACCGAAGTTGAAAAGCTTGTGGAATGTGAATTTTACAGCGTTTACAAGTACGACGTGAACGGTATGACAGAGCTTGCGGCAGCGGATACATACAGACTCTTCTCTGTTATCGACGGAGCGGGTACGATTGATGGCAAAACAATAAAAAAAGGCCAACATTTTATAATGCCGAAGGGCTATGGCAAGTACGTTCTTGACGGAAAAATGAGCCTTATTGTTTCAGAGAGCAGGGCTAAATAGTAAGTCATAGCTTCTGTCAAATTCAAGACTCGATTACTCTTCGGGGATAAATGAGAATAACGTCTATTAGCACTCGATTAAAATGAGTGCTAATTTTGTCTTGACTTTTGTTTTTGGGTGTACTATCATATCGGTTAATGAAAAAGAAGCGTGCTGTTTACGCTGAATTTTAAGGAGAATTATTATGGCTACAGAAATCAAATCAGGCAATTTATCAATCGATTCGGAAAACATATTTCCCATAATCAAACAGTGGCTTTACAGCGACCACGATATATTCTACAGAGAGCTTATTTCCAACGGCTGCGATGCCATCACAAAGCTTAAAAAGCTTGAAGGTATCGGCGAGGTTCAGCTTCCGGACGACAATGAATGGAAGATGAGCGTTTTCGTAAATCAGGAAAACAAGACAATTACTTTCACCGATAACGGTATTGGTATGACCGCCGATGAAGTTGACAAATACATCAATCAGATTGCATTTTCAGGTGCAAGGGACTTCCTTGAGCAGTACAAGGATAAGTCCGGAAGTGACCAGATTATCGGTCATTTCGGCCTTGGTTTCTATTCAGCATTCATGGTTGCCGATAAGGTTACAATTGATTCCCTTTCCTATAAAGAGGGCGCAAAGCCTGTTTACTGGGAGTCTGAGGGTGGCATGAGCTACTCCATGAGCGAAGGCGATAAGGACGAGCGCGGTACTACAATCGTTCTTTACCTTAACGAGGATTCCTACGAATTTTCAAATGAGTACAAGGCTAAGGAAGTCATTGAGAAGTACTGTTCCTTCATGCCTGTGCCGATTTTCTTTAAGAATGAAAATGCAAAGCCCGAAGAAGTAAAGGAAGGCGAGGAGCCCAAGAAGCCCGAACCCATCAACGAGGTAAATCCTCTTTGGACAAAGCATCCCAATGACTGCACAGAGGAAGAATATAAGAAGTTCTATCGTGAAGTGTTCAACGACTACAAGGAGCCTTTGTTCTACATTCACTTGAACATGGACTATCCTTTCAATCTCAAGGGTATTCTTTACTTCCCCAAGATTAACACCGAATATGACACAATCGAAGGAAAGATAAAGCTTTACGCAAATCAGGTTTTCATAGCAGACAACATTAAAGAAGTTATCCCCGAGTTCCTTATGCTTCTCAAAGGTGTTATCGACTGCCCGGACCTTCCTCTCAATGTTTCAAGAAGTGCCCTTCAGAACGACGGTTTTGTTAAGAAGATTTCCGACTATATTTCCAAGAAGGTTGCTGACAAGCTCATCGGCATGTACAAGACCGAGAGAGAAAATTACGAAAAGTACTGGGACGACATTTCTCCATTCATCAAGTTTGGCTGCCTTAAGGACGAGAAGTTCCGTGACAAGATTAAGGATTTCGTTGTATTCAAGAATCTTGAAGGCAAATATGTAACACTTCCCGAGTACATTAAGGCTTCAAAGGGTGAAACCGCAGAAGCAACAGATGCAAACGGCGAGAAGATTGAGGCAGAGGTTGTTAACGAAACACCTGCCGACGAGAACAAGGATTCCGAAAAGGAAGAAAAGAAGGATACTGTTTACTACGTTACAAACGAGAAACAGCAGAGCCAGTACATCAATATGTTCAAGGAAAACGGTAAGGACGCTGTAATCCTTACGCATTCCATCGACCAGCCTTTCATCACACAGCTTGAGTACGACAACAAGGACGTCAAGTTCATGCGCATCGATGCTGAGGTTGCAGGCGACTTTAAGGATGAGGTTTCCGAAGAGGAACTTAAGGCTGAAACAGAGAAGCTTACAGAGTTCTTCAGAAAGAATCTCGGCAAAGAAAAGCTCAACGTTCAGGTTGAAAAGATTAAGAGCGAAAAGATTGCCGCAATGATTACTCTTTCCGAGGAGACAAGACGTTTCCAGGATATGATGAAGATGTACTCTATGAACGGCATGGACCTTGGAAACGATACACTCGGTGAGGGCGAAACACTTGTGCTCAACGCAAATCATCCTCTTGTTACATACCTCTTCGAGCACTCAAGAACGAAGAATGCAGGCATCATCTGCGAGCAGCTCTATGACCTTGCAACACTTGCCCACAAGCCTCTCGAACCCGAGGCTATGACAAAGTTCGTTGAAAGATCCAACGAGATTATGCTTCTTCTTACAAAATAAAACGGATTCAGGGACAACACCCTGCGGTTCATTTTATCTGCAACAGAAATAAAGACGGCAGGGACGGACCGGATTTAATACGATTCATGAGAACCACGATGTCTCATGGGAAAGGATAACATGAAATATAAATGCCTTGTACTTGACCATGATGATACCGTGGTTTCTTCTACAAAAGAAATACATTACCCTGCTTTTCTCGAGGCGCTCCGCATTATGCGTCCCGGGGCAAAGACAATTTCCTCTGACGATTACTTCAGATATAACTTCGATCCCGGCTTCATAGAATTTATGGAACGTGACTACGACTTCACCGAGGAAGAGTTTAAAGCTGAAGAGGAGATATGGAAGAATTACGTCAGCACACGCATACCCTCGGTTTATCCAGGAATGAAAGAGATAATCGAACGCCAGAAGGCAGAAGGCGGTTATGTATGCGTCGTTTCACACTCCTTCAATTTCAATATCCTTCGCGATTATAAAGCAAACTCACTGCCTGAGCCCGATATGGTGTTCGGTTGGGAAGTGCCCAGGGAAGAAAGAAAGCCGAGCCCGGTTTCTCTTCAGAAGATAGCACAGAAGTTTGGCCTGCAGCCGTCAGACATACTGGTTGTAGACGATGCCAAGCCCGGCTATGATATGGCACGTGCCTTCGGAGCCGACTTTGCCGCAGCCGGATGGTGCCACGACGTGCCCGAAATCCGAGATTTCATGAAGAAAAACAGCGACATATGGTTCGGAGATGTTGATGCCCTTTCAAAGTATCTTTTCTCTTGACAATTCATACATTTTGTAGCATAATGACGAAGTTGCAAATGCGGAAGCAATTACAATAAGTTCGAGGTGTGGCTCAGTTTGGTAGAGCGCTGCGTTCGGGACGCAGAGGTCGTGGGTTCGAATCCCGTCGCCTCGATTTTTGCTTAATAAGCAAAACGCTAGAATGGCTCAGTCGGTAGAGCGACGCACTCGTAATGCGTAGGTCGCGGGTCCGATTCCCGCTTCTAGCTTTGGTCACCCACAAAACGGGTGACCAATTTTTTATAATAAGGATTAAAAGAGGCCGCACAAACTATAATCAACCACCGATTTCCTGCGCAGCAGGAAACCGGTAACATAAAGCCAAAGGGGGCACTGCAAACAAGCATTTTTTCAGCTTGCTTGCAAGTGCTCCTTTGCTTTATGTTACTGTTCCCACGACAGTGGGAATAAGTGAGTGAATATAGTGCAGTGCGGCTTTGCCACGTCTTTAAAGGAAAAAATGCTTCCAATCCGTTTTGCGGGTCACCAAAGTGTAAGCGGAAATCCACCTCGCACTTTGCGCTTTACCCGCGTCGCTCTGCCAACCCCTTTATCCATCTCGCGAGCTATGCTCGCGAGATGGCTCTCCACCTGCACACTATCCTCTACATGCAGGTTTCCCTACGTATTGCTCGCGAGATGGCTCTCATCCTGCTTTATTCCTACCATCCCAATAACTCACTTGCATATTTCCCCGAATAAGAAGATAATAAACATAACCTTGATGAACCGTTTACAGCAAGCGTGGTCTAAAACAAGGAAAAGTCAAAAAATGGACCGTTAAGTTTTGAGCGAAGCCGTGGGAGCTTCGCTCAAAACTTAACGTTGCCATTATGATGTTATAAAACACAGGAGGTATTTACATGAATAAAAGAGAAGCAGCACTTGAGGTCCTTATTTCAAGAAAGAGCACAAAATCCTACAAACCCGACATGGTACCTGAAGACATTCTTTCACGCATTATTGAGGCCGGAACTTACGCACCTTCAGGCATGAACAAGCAGGCATCCATTATCGTAGCTGTTACAAACAAAGATTTGCGTGACCGCCTTTCCAAACTCAATGCATCGGTTATGGGCGGCACTATGGATCCTTTCTACGGGGCACCTGTTGTTCTTGTTGTACTTGCAGACAAAAATGTCGGCACATACATTTACGACGGAAGCCTTGTAATGGGTAACCTCCTTAATGCTGCTGAGGCAGAAGGCATCGGAGGCTGCTGGATTCACAGAGCAAAGGAAATGTTTGAAAGCGAAGAAGGCAAAGCAATTCTTCGCGATCTTGGAATTACAGGTGATTACGAAGGCATCGGAAATTGCATTCTCGGATATCCCGACAAAGAGCCTGTTGCAAAACCGCGTAAAGAAAACTACGTATACTGGGCAAAATGAGAAAGCGCATTTCCTTTATGAAGCCACATTTCGACATGAATTGACGCTTTTAAAAATGAGCGATAATAAATAATCCGGGAGAACATAATGGGACTTTTCGATAAATTAAAAACCCGTGAGAGCAGCCTTGAAGGGCTTATTACGGAAATAGAAAGCAATATGGCCAACAATTATAAAGATGCCGCTCAAAGTGCCTTCAAAGAGCTGATTGAACGCTTTGATGAACTTATGAACGCCGGAAAACTGAACGATAAACAGAAAGCGTTCTATTCGGATATTATAGAACGCTACAAATCAAAGCTTCAGGGTTACAGCCACAAGGACCAGAAACCATACTGGACAGGACAGTAATAATCATACAAAAAAGCTTTTTATAACTTAAATCCATACCTATGGCACCTAACGGGGCTGTAATCAGAATGGAAAGGACTGCCACGGAAAGCACGATGTTTCCACATGGTAAGCCCAGAGATAACGGAACGGAGCCGATTGCCGCCTGAACGGTTGCCTTGGGAAGATAGGCAATAATGCAATACAGCTTTTCCTTCATGTTTAGTTTTGTTCCGATAAGGCAAAGGAATACACCGACAGAACGGAAGATGAGTCCGATGAATATCATAAGGACAGCCATCCCGCCTGCTTCAAGTGTATATCTGATGTCCACGGCAGCCCCTACAAGCACAAACAGTAAAATCTACGCTGCGAGCCAGAGCCTTCCGAACTTGGCCGACAAATCAGCGGACACCTCTTTACGGCTTTTTAGCTGAATTACGCAGGCCATACTCATGACGGCAAGAAGCCCCGAGACAGATATTGTGCCTTCAAGCAATGTTTCAACTGTCATAAGCAAAAATGCAGAACCGAGCACGATAACGGTTTTCAAGCTTTGACGGATGGAACATCCTTTTTTATGCGCGAATTCAAATATAAACGACAGAACTAAACCTAAAATGATTCCGAAAAGAATTCCGAGAATAATAGAAACCGGAATGTTTACAAAATCCATCATTTTTGCTGCACCGCCCTGAGCCATGCTTATGAATGTGGAAAACAGCACAATGACAAAAACATCATCGAGTGACGCACCCGCAAGAATAAGCTGAGGAATCTGCCTGTCTGTTCCGTAGCCTTCCTCCATAAGTGAAACCATTCTCGGAACGACTACAGCCGGGGAAACCGCACCAAGAACGGCTCCCATAATAGCGGCTTCAAGTATTGTTATATGGAGAAACGATGGCGCAAATATAACAAAGGCCGCAATTTCAAACAAAGCCGGCAAAAAGGACATGAGAACTGCAGGAACGCCGATTTTCTTTAAGTCAGAAATATTAAGGGATAAACCCGCTTTAATTAAAATGATGATTAGCGCAATCTGCCTAAGCTCGGAAGAAATTCCGAGAAGCTTCGGATCAAGAAAATCAAGAACATAAGGACCGATTACTATACCGGTAATCAGCATTCCGATAATGCGTGGAAGCTTTATCTGTTTGCAAATGGCTGCCATCGCAAGCCCGACAAGAAAAATGAGTGAAAGTGAAGAAAGCATATTGTCCTCCTATAAAAGCAAAAAAGCTGATGCTTTTCTGCAAAAATAATGCAGAAGTCATCAGCTTAAAAAAGCGGTTTAGGTTTCCCACGGGAGAACTTCATTCCCGATGTTGGTGTTATATACTTTTTTGCATGAAATTGCAAGAACAATCTGATTTATATGTGTCCGGGGAAAAGGAACCGGAGATGGCTCGAAAATGGACTAACGAAGGTGATTTTCGATTCTGTTCATTATCATATCCAGCGCGACAAGATTATGCCCGCCTTCGGGGATGATTATGTCGGCATTTTTTTTGCTCGGTTCAACGAATTGCTCGTGCATTGGTTTGACGGTTGTGAGATACTGGGAGATGATGGAGTCGAGACTTCTGCCACGCTCCTTAACGTCACGTTCGATACGACGGAGAATTCTGACGTCTGCATCAGCGTCAACGAAAAGCTTAATGTCAAGCAGGTCGCAAAGCTCGGGATTTGTATAAATGAGGATGCCCTCAACAATCATTACCTTGTTGGGAGAGATGGTCATTGTCTTATCCGAACGGTTGTGAATGGTGAAATCGTAAACCGGGGAAACAATGCTTTTTCCTTCACGAAGCTCTTTAAGATGTTGAATCATTAAGTCTGTGTCCAAGGCATCGGGATGGTCGTAATTCAGCTTTGAACGTTCTTCGTATGTAAGATTGTCATGGGCTTTGTAATAGTTGTCGTGGTTAATTACCGTAACATTACTGCCAAAGCGCTGCTTGAGCCTTTCTGTTATTGTGGTTTTGCCGCTACCCGTGCCTCCGGCAATGCCTATCATCATGATCTTTTCCATCATTTCCTCCATAGTTTTACGGATTTCATAATAATGCCAAGTCCGTTTCACTTTCTGTTTTGCCACTAATATCTCCTCATAGCATATCCATTTTTAACACGGAAGGCAACAACATAATTCAGGAAAAATCATGTGACTGCTTTTGGCTTTTGGGGATTTAGTCATACAAAGCCTTGGGTTTTCCGGAGGTTTGATGTGACTTTTTCCTGTTTTTTGAAATTTAGTCACATACAACCCCAGAATTTCCGGAGATTTCCTGAGGGTTGACGAGCTTTTTCTTGTTTTTTCAAATTTAGCTCGTCAAAACCACCGCTGCAAAGAGAAGCTTGACGAGCTTTTTCTTGTTTTTTTAAATTTAGCTCGTCAAAACCTCCACTGCAAAGAGAAGCATGACGAGCTTTTTCTTGTTTTTTTAAATTTAGCTCGTCAAAACCTTCACTGCAAAGAGAAGCATGACTAGCTTTTTCTTGCTTTTTCAAATTTAGCTCGTCAAAACCACCGCTGCGAAGAGAAGCTTGACGAGCTTTTTCTTACTTTTTCAAATTTAGCTCGTCAAAACCACCGCTGCGAAGAGAAGCTTGACGAGCTTGTTCTTGTTTTTTCAAATTTAGCTCGTCAAAACCTCCACTGCAAAGAGAAG
>JAZQQJ010000020.1:0-38210 GCA_045629005.1 Lachnospiraceae bacterium | reverse complement strand
ACATAGCGGGTTCCGTCGGACAAGCTAATGCAGCCGGACGGACAAAAAAGGCTTCCGTGGTGAATCAGTCTGCCCCCGGCCGGAAAAAACGCGGACTAACCGCGCAACATAGTGGGTTTCGTCCGACAAGCTAATGCAGCCGGACGGACTAAAAAAGCTTCCGTGGTGAATCAGTCTGCCCCCGGTCGGCAAAAACGCGGACTAACCGCGCAACATAGCGGGTTTCGTCCGACAAGCTAATGCAGCCGGACGGACTAAAAAGGCTTCCGTGGTGAATCAGTCTGCCCCCGGCCGGAAAAAACGCGGACTAACTGCGCAACATAGCGGGTTTCGTCCGACAAGCTAATGCAGCCGGACGGACTAAAAAGGCTTCCGTGGTGAATCAGTCTGCCCCCGGCCGGAAAAAACGCGGACTAACCGCGCAACATAGTGGGTTTCGTCCGACAAGCTAAAAAAAGACCGATATCGGCGTAATAACGCAGATATCGGTCTTTGATTTTTACCCTATTTCTTCCACGGAAATATTAAGTTCGCAGTTTGAAATGAACTGTCCGTTCAGGCCGAGCTCGTAAATAAGCTCTATGTTCAGGACGTCGTCCTCTTCGCGGATGGAGAGGCTCTTGGTGAGCATCTTCATATCCAGATCACCGTACGGAGTCGTATAGAGAGCCTCGAATACTTCACCGGGGGTGAAAACAAGACGAGTGGTGATGTGTCCCTGCTTTGTGAGCTCGACGCTGTCTTGTGTGGCCTTGATGCGGCACTTCGAAAGACGCCCGTCGTCTTCCTCGTCATAGGAAAGATACCAGACACCTTCACGTTGCATACATGTGCCGACGCTTGTCATCTCGATGGGATCATCGCCCTGTACATCGGGTTGCAAGCCTGATATTTTGATTAAGACATCTTTTTTCATGGATTAAAGCTTTCCGCCTTTGCTGCCTTTTGCTCCACCGAGTGACGCTGTTGAAAGAAGGTTTGTATCGAAGGAGAAGGTGATGGCTTCCTCTTCGCGCTGTGCCTTCAGTGCAAGGTCTACACAGCGGTTAAGAAGCTCCTTGTAGGGCATTCCGATCGGCTCCCAGAGATAGAACGCAAGAGAGCCTGGAATTGTGTTGATTTCGTTGAAATAAAGCTCGCCGTTGTCTTCATCAATCATAAAGTCGATACGGGAAACTCCGCGGCAGCCAAGCAACTTAAAGCTCTTCACCGCAAGGTCGCGGATTCGGTCGCGCATTTCTGCGGGAACATTTGCGGGAATCTGGCGGGAAACGCCTGCCATGCCCTTGGAACCGCCTTTTGAGCCGTTAGTCTGATATTTATCCTTGTAGCTGAGAATTTCCTTGCTGTGGAAAGGCTCCTCTATTTCTGAGGCAATGGCTTCATTCTCGTCGCCTACAACGGAGCAGTTGATTTCGCGAAGATTCGTGATGGCGTGTTCGATGATAATTTTCTTTGCATATGTAAAGGAATCATCGATAGAGTGATAAAGAGCCGTTCTGTCCTTTGCAACCGAAATGCCTACGCTGGAGCCGAGGTTAGCTGCTTTAACAATAACGGGATAGCCAAGCTTTTCCTCAACTTCCTTAACGATTCCGTCAACATCCTTGTAGTTTTCAAGAGTGAATCTGAGGCAGTCAAGGACAGGAACATCGTTGTACTTGAGCACGCATTTCTGGATGTACTTATCCATTCCGATTGCGGAAGAAGTAACGTCACAGCCCGCGAAAGGAACGCCAAGGTGCTTTAAGTAGCCCTGAAGTGTGCCGTCTTCAACGTTTGTGCCATGTACGATGGGAAAAACAACATCGATGACGGTTTCTTTTTTATTGCCGAAAAGCTTTGCGGGATAAGGAGAAAGAACAACATTCTGACCTGAGGTCATCATAACGACGCGCTGAGACTTCTTTAAGAGTGCCGGGATGTTCTTGTATTCATCAATGTTTGCAATGCAATCTCCGATGTACATTTCATTCTGTTTTGTAATATAGACGGGGATGACGTTAAAACGCTCTCTGTCCATGCTGTAGATAGCCTGAATTGCGGAAATTACGGATACTTCGTGCTCGACGGAACGACCGCCGAAAAGTACAGCCAAATTAATCATGATAATGCCTTTCTGTGGTTTTAGTAGTTGTCAGGCAAGTCATTCTCAAGAAGAATGTACTTGTGGCCCTCGGTGTTCAAAGAACATGCGTGACTGAAGGCCTCATTGAAACGGTCAAATTCGAACAGCTTTTCGGCAGGGAAGCCGGAATCCAGCGCACCTTGTTTGATGTCACCTGTACGATATTTATTGACCAGAAGTATATAATCGCAGCAGGCTGCTGCGTATGTACCAAATTTGTAGTGCAGTTCATGCTCTTTCTCACCAAGCTCAACCATGCCGGGAGTGATGAGAATGCGGGCTCCGTCGAACATTTTAAGTGTTTCGACGGCTGCCCTGGAACCTACGGGATTGGAGTTGAATGCATCGTCAATGATTGTAACGGTGCCGTTTTCCTTGAGCTCAAGTCGATGAGGAACAGGCTTGATACGGCGGACAGCAACCTTTAATGTGCCGAAATCGACACCGAAGGAATGTGCAACGGCGATAGCACCGATGATGTTTAAAACGTTGATGGAACCGATTAGCTGCGTGTGGAAGGTTTCTTTTTCACCTGAAGGGGAAACAACGGTAAAATCTGTTCCGAGAGGTGTAAGAGCAACGTTTTCGGCGTGGTAGCCAAGCGTGGAATCAACGCCATAGTACGTTTTGTTGAAGGTGCGGGTGTCTTTAAGTATTTCCTCGGAGTCGGCATTCAGGAAAAGTTTTCCGTCCTTGGGAAGAGCATCCGCAAGCTCAAATTTGGTCTTTCTGACATTGTCAATGTTAAAGAACGTTTCGAGATGCTGAGGGCCTACGGAAGTGATAACTCCGTGGTCCGGATGTACGATGTCACAAATCTCTTTAATGTCTCCGACGTGGCGGGCACCCATTTCGCAAATGAAGATTTCATGAGTGCTCTTTAATTGTTCACGGATTGTTCGTACAACACCCATCGGAGTGTTATAACTTTCAGGTGTTACAAGAACGTTGTATTTTGTGCTTAAAAGAGTTTGCAGATAGAACTTAAGGCTTGTTTTGCCATAGCTTCCGGTAACGCCTATGATTGTAAGTCCCGGGCAGCTTTTAAGACGTTTCTTGGCATCATTGATAAAGGACCGGTTAACAGCCTTTTCAACGGGCTTCATCAGGAGATTTGAAAAAACAAGCATCCATGGCTGAAGCAGAATAAGTAAAGGCGATGCAATTAACAGAAGTTCCTTGCGTATGAAGAATACAACGCCAAGCAGCAGAGTGCTAAGAAGTAAATCCTCAAGAATAAGCCTTTTAACACGTTTTGTAAAAACAAGTTTTTTCTTTGTGTTGGACTTTTTAAGAAGCGAATAGCCAATAAAGGGAATTATTGCGAAGATAAACCCAAGGAATCCGAAACGCTCCGCAAAACCAAAACAAATTGCAACTATGCCGAATACAACGGACAGTACCGAATAAACCAAAGCAAATCGTTGCCTTTTATATTCTTTTTTTAACCATTTGAGATGTTCGTTGTTTTTGTAGCCGTTAAGCTGCAGCATGTGGGTGTTGTAACGCACCGAGAGCCACAGTATTACGTAGAAAACAGCGATATATACTGTTAATAAA
Organism: Lachnospiraceae bacterium; assembly: GCA_045629005.1. Classification (GTDB taxonomy): domain Bacteria; phylum Bacillota; class Clostridia; order Lachnospirales; family Lachnospiraceae; genus RGIG3528. The sequence continues at coordinate 34,522 of JAZQQJ010000020.1, read as the reverse complement.
ATGATATCGAATGTTTCCATATAAACCCCTGAATTCTATTTACAGAAAGGCATTAATGATATTTCTGAAGACAACCGGCTGCTCAAGGAATGAGTAATGTCCGGCACCTTTTATTACTGCAAGACCTGAATTCGGTATGAGCTCATCCATTTTTTGGCCATCCGAAAGAGGTGTTGCTGTGTCTTTGTCTCCCCAAACGAGGAGCGTTTCCTGACGGATTTTGGGAAGAAGATCGGTGAGATCCTCGTTAACAGCTTTAACGAGACACTGTTTCATCATGGGGCTTGCAGCCCTGTAGTCCGCCGAACCCTGCTTACTCTTCCAGTCCTCTATAAGATTTCCGAACAAAAGCTTCGCGAGCTTTCTGTTTGCAAACCACTTGATAACTTTATATCTTCTTATACGACGCTTCTGCGCGGGAGTCTTTTTGGCAAGAATTCCGGCGCTGTCTACGAGAACAAGCTTTTCAAGCTTAACAGGACACGTTTCACGGCTTGCAAGGCGAATAATCATACGTCCGCCGTAAGAATGCCCGATAAGTGAGCAGGATGTTATACCGAGTGCTTCGAGAAACTTGACGAAGAAGCATACATAATCCTCAACTGACCAGGCTTCACGCGGCTCTGTGCTTGTGCCGAAGCCGGGAAGATCCAGAGTGACAACCTTGTATTTGGCACGGAGTGCGGCAACCATTGAATCGTAGATGGACATTGTCGTTCCCCAGCCTTGAAGGATGACGAGGTATTTATCGCCTTCGCCGGTTATCTCGTAATTTATTTTGTAGTCGTCAATGGTAATTTGCATTATTTCTTAGCTTTTCCCTTTGTATCAGCCTTTTTTGCTGCATTGTTTTCGTCAACAGTCTTCTGTGCCTTTGTGAGGAGTCTCTTGAAGAAGCCCTGCTTTTTCTGAGGTGCTTCAAGAGGACCGTGAAGACCCTTAACGCTAATAACGTAGATTCCGTTGATTACAGCTTTAACTTCTTTCTTTACGGGAACAAGGTCGAAAATTTTAGGGTCACACATAAGTGTGTGAATCTGAGGGCCTACCTTTGCTTTGATAACCGGAACCTTAGAACTGCGAAGGTACTTGGGTGTCTGCTGAACAACGATGTCGGGAAAACCTGCATCTTTGAGTTTAATCTTCTTTTTATCGATAACAAGCATTGAAGTGGTCTGGGCTCCGATCATCTTCTGAGCTTCTGCGGCTTCCTGCTTTTTCTGCATTTTGTTACCGACAATTATAAGAGCAACGAGGATTGCTGTAATTACAGCAAGGACGATAATGAGTACAATTGACCAGGTAGGAAGACCGGCAAGTACAATGAGTGAAAGTGATGTCATAAAAGAACCTCCTGACGTCACGCATTTCTGCGGGACGGATTAGTTTTGATATATTCTTCATGGCCGCTAAGCATTTCGGCCACTTTTTTCTGTGTATATGCACCTACTGTCTTTAATTCGTCGGGCGTGAGCTTGTCAAGATATATGGGCTCGCCGAACTGAACAACAGTAGCTGCCTTTTTAACAAAGGGTTTGTGGTTTTCAAAAAGGTCGTCTGTACCTGAAATGGCAACCGGGATGATTGGACAATTCGTACGTGTGGCCATTTTGAAACTGCCCTCTTTGAAAGGGTTCATTTCTCCTGTTTTGCTTCGTGTACCTTCCGGAGCGATTATGATTGAGACACCGTTGTTAATGCAGTCGATGCTGTGAAGAATCATTTTTACACCGGAACGTATGTCTTCGCGATCAAGGAAGAAACAGTTCAGAAGAAGCATCCACCAGTTAAAGATGGGGGCTTTTTTAAGCTCCTTTTTTGCTATGAAACCTGCGGGAACGCTCAATGTGTTATACATTATGCAGGCATCAAGCAGACTTTTATGGTTGCACGCAAACATTACCGGCGTGCCCTTTGGAATGTTTTCAAGGCCGATACGACGTGTTCTCGTTCCGGTCCAGAACATAACATTCTTAAAGGCATATTTAACCATAAACTGGCCGATTTTCTGAGCCGTCATCGGCTTGAATTTGCGCACAATCCAGAGGATGCCCAGCATGGGAAGAGTGATTATAAGGAAAAGCACAACGGTTCCCATTGAAAGAATAAAACGTATCATGGTGCTCCTCCCTTACTCGGCTTCATAGGCGTTTGAAGGAGTAACGCCGCTTTCGGTAACTGCTATGCTGTTTTCAGTGTCCTGAGCATAATAGAACCATGCGGAGTACTGAGGGTTGCCGTTTGCATCAATGCGGTAGTCGGCAGTCCCTCCTTCTCCATAGTGCATATAATCCTCGTAAGGAGTGTAGTACAGGAGGTTGCCCTGGTCGTCATATACGAGGTAAGTGTTGTCATCACGGAGAGGAACGAGCTGTTCGGGTGTGCCGTCCGGGTTTGTCCAGACTTGCCCCTTACTGTCCTTTAAGAGCTCTTTGTAAACAATGTTTCCGGCATAGTCACGAACAAAGTTGCCGTCGCCTTCTACAAGAGGATCAAGGAAAAAGGCCTCACCGTTTGCGTTAAGAATGGGATTGCCGTTTTCGTCGCTGTAAACGGGCTTCATAAGGAGATTTCCTGATTCGTCGAAGAAGTATTCTCCAAAACAGTTTGTAATAGGCTGACTGTATATGTATTTTCCTTTATTGTTCTTGACGAGGTTTTTCTTGGCATTCCTAAGTGCGGGAATGAGGTACGGATAGCCTGTTGAAGGGTTAACCCATGCTTCGCTGTCGGAAACCATAATAAGCTGGCCGTACTTTGCGGAAGCATAAAGCTTATGGTACTTAAGCGTGCTAGTATCGATAAGTGGATGAGTGTTCAGGTATGCATCATCGTACGGATCGCAGGAATTATAGTACTCATCGAGTGTAAGCCCTGTGGTGGTGAGATAGTATGCAAGAGGAACTCCTACATAACGGACATGCCAAGGCTCATAGGCATAACCTGTAATCTCCGTTTTTCCTTTGGGATAACGAATGATGAAGCCGTATTCCCAACAATGCTCATAAACCCATTTACCTTCGGGAGTATCGTAAAACTCATCAATGAGCTTGTTATCTATTGTTGAACAGGAAATGTCCATTGCAAGACCTGTCTGGTGTTCACTGGAACCAGGTACAGCCGAATAACGGTTTGTATGAGACAGCGTGTAGGTGAGAAGGTAATTACCGTAAATCTGGTACTGACGTTCATATGAACGATACCCTGAAACAGCAACAAGAGTAAGGCCTTGTGCTTTTGCGTCATTGAACATTTCCGTAAGCGCATCCGCTGCGACCTTGCGAAGCTTGTGCTTGTCGTCGGTGAGACTGTCGTAATCCAGAGCGCATTCGCTCAATGCTACGAGGTCATCCGGAGCATAACCGTCAGGGAGAAGAACTGCACGGTTTACAAGAAAATCATATGTTGACGGATCGCGATTTAACGTTGCCGGAGCAGGCGGAACCGTTGGAATTGGTGACGGCGTGGCTGTCGGAACTGAGGTCGGAGAGGGGATGTCTGTTGAAGTAGCATCCGGGGTCACCGTACTCTGAGTAGGAGTGGCAGGGACGTCGGTTGGATCCGAACCGGGCGTAACAGATACGACCGTAAGCGTAGGCGATACGGAAGGAGCTGCACTCGGGGTTACAAACAGCTCCGACGGAGATACGAAAAAGTCACATCCGCACATGCCGGAAAGCAGTGTAATCGTAATACCGCTGATTATTATTTTTTTAAAGAGAGAGAGTTTCAATTTTACACTTCCTGTTTACTCTTTTGTATAACTGTCAAGGAGAGACTGCTTGCAGTCATAAAGCTTCTTTGAAAGATCGACATAAACTTCGTGAGGGTTAACGAAACGACGTGTTTCATCCCAAAGTGTATCAAGCTCATGCGCGCAGTATGCACGGATGTCCATTACGGCAGGGGATTCGTATACACATTCACCATTCTTAAAGATTGGAACGAGGAGCTCACGTATTGTGTACTTGCCTGCTTCAAGTGTTGTACGCTTCCATGTTGCGTTGGGATCGAAAATCTTTAAATCCTCGGACTCATCATACTTTTCATCGGCAAAGGCGATGAGGTCGGCTTTAATCTTTCCTGTTTCCTTGTCGTAGATACGGAAGATTGTTTTGTTTCCGGGATTTGTAATCTTGACAGGGTTTTCCGAAAGCTTGATGCGGGGAATAAAGATGCCGTTTTTCTTAATGGCTGCGAGCTTGTAAACTCCGCCGAATGCGGGCCAGTCCTTTGATGTGATGAGGTTTGTACCTACACCCCATGAATTGATGGCGCAGTTCTGGGCCTTGAGAGACTCAATAAGGTACTCATCGAGGTCTGAAGAAGCGCAGATGCCTGCATCATTGAAGCCTGCAGCATCAAGCATCTTTCTTGCTTTCTTGGAAAGGTATGCAAGGTCGCCCGAATCGAGACGGATGCCGTACTTCTTGGGAAGCTTTCCTGCAGCACGAAGCTCTTCAAACACTTTGATGGCATTCGGAACGCCTGAACGGAGAGTATCGTATGTGTCAACGAGGAGGGTAACGTTTCCGGGGAAGCATTCTGCGTATTTTCTGAATGCTTCAAGCTCAGAATCAAAGCTCATAACCCAGCTGTGGGCGTGTGTGCCGAGAGCGGGCATGTTGAAAAGCTTTGCGGAAAGAACGTTACTTGTACCTGCACAACCTGCGATAACGGCTGCACGGGCACCGAGAGTACCTGCATCGGGACCCTGGGCACGACGAAGGCCAAACTCCATAATGGGGTCGCCCTTTGCTGCGTAGCATACACGGGCTGCCTTTGTTGCAATAAGGCTCTGATGGTTAATCATTGTGAGAATTGCTGTTTCAACAAGCTGTGCTTCCATGATGGGAGCAACAACCTTAACCATGGGCTCCATGGGGAATACTACAGAGCCTTCGGGAACAGCGTAAATATCACCGGAAAACTTGAAGGTTGAAAGGTATTCGAGGAAGTCTTCACCAAAGCAGCCTTGTGCACGGAGATATTCGATATCTTCCTTTTCGAAGTGAAGATTTTTGATATAGTCGATAACCTGTTCAAGACCGGCACAAACAGCATATCCGCCGTGGCAAGGGTTCTCACGGTAGAATGCATCAAATACTACAACATCGTTGTTCTTTTCATTTTTGAAATAACCCTGCATCATTGTGATTTCATAAAAATCGGTAAGCAGAGTAAGATTTTCACCTGACATAATTGCGCCTTTCTTCTTTGTTATAATACATACTAAAGCATAATCCAAAATACTATATCACGTTTTCTTTATATATGCAAACTTTTCATAAATATTCCGCGGTTCAAAAAAGTCGCAGGTTATAAAAAATTTGTTGATGAATACGGGAGATTTGTGTTACAATAAATGATTATGATAGGGGGCAAATATGTTAAGGTTTTATTGGACTATATTTATTAATCTGTATCGCGTACCTGCTGTTCTTGCAAATCTCGAGAAGATGGCAAGAAACAAGGAAGACTACACGGACGAGCAGAAAATCAAAGCGATAAAAAGAGTAATCGGAATGATTCGTCGTTCCGCACACATAAACACCAAAACGTATGGCTTGGAAAAACTTCCCAAGGAAGACGGCTACATTATGTATGCAAACCATCAGGGAAAATGGGATGCACTTGGTATTTTCGAAGCACAGGACAGATTGATTTCCATAGTTATGGACGAGGCAAAGTCATACGTTCCGCTTACCAAGCAGGTTATCGATTTGTGTGATGGTAAGAGACTTGTCCTGAACGATCCTCGAAGCGGTATTAAAATCATTATGGAAATGGCCGAAGAAGCGGCCGCAGGCAAGCCGTTCCTGATTTTCCCGGAGGGCGGTTACAATCACAATCGTAACAATGTTCAGGAATTTAAGCCGGGAAGTTTTAAGGCTTCACTGAAGTCAAAGACACCGATTATTCCGGTTGCGCTTATTGACTCATATAAAGCATTTGAAGGCTTCCGAATAGGACCTGCAAAAACAGAGGTTCACATTCTCGATCCCATTCCGTATGAAGAGTATAAGGATTTGAAAACACCTCAGATTGCGGACATGGTTCGTGAACAAATCGAAAACAAAGTCAAATCGGTTCTCGAGGAGAGAAAAAAGAAGAGAAAAACAATACGCCAGCACATTCGCGACTTCCTCTTCAAAACAAAAAACCGTTAGATTTGAATTTATATTCAAGGAGAATAGATATGTATAACAAAGTTGACACCAACATGAACTTCGTTGAAAGAGAAAAAGAAGTTCTGAACTTCTGGAAGGAAAACAAAATCTTCGAGAAGAGCATCGAATCACGCAAAAAAGGCGAAACCTACACCTTCTATGACGGCCCGCCCACAGCAAACGGCAAGCCTCATATCGGACACGTTCTTACACGTGTCATTAAGGATATGATTCCGCGTTATCGTACAATGAAAGGCTATATGGTTCCCAGAAAAGCAGGATGGGATACTCATGGACTTCCTGTAGAGCTTGAAGTTGAAAAGCTTCTCGGTCTCAACGGAAAGGACCAGATTGAGCAGTACGGCATGGAGCCGTTCATCAAGAAATGTAAAGAGTCGGTTTGGAAATATAAGGGCATGTGGGAAGACTTCTCAGGCACAGTAGGCTTCTGGGCCGATATGGAGCACCCTTATGTAACATATGACGATAACTTCATCGAGTCTGAATGGTGGGCTCTCAAAGAAATCTGGAATAAAGGCCTCCTCTACAAGGGCTTCAAGATTGTTCCTTACTGCCCTCGCTGTGGAACGCCTCTTTCAACGGCAGAAGTTTCACAGGGCTACAAGACTGTTAAGGAACGTTCCGCAATCGTACGCTTCAAGTGCGTTGGCGAGGATGCATTCTTCCTTGCATGGACAACAACACCCTGGACACTTCCCAGCAACGTTGCTCTCTGCGTAAACCCGGATGATTCTTACGTTAAGGTTAAGGCAGCAGACGGTTACACATATTACATGGCAGAAGCTCTCCTTGATTCCGTTCTCGGAAAGCTTGCAAAAGAAGACGTTCCCGCATACGAAATCCTTGAACGCTTCAAGGGTAAAGACCTTGAGCGTAAGGAGTACGAGCCTCTTTACAAATGTGCTGCAGACCGTGCCGCACAGCAGGACAAGAAGGGCTTCTTCGTTACATGTGATTCATACGTTACAATGTCAGACGGTACCGGTATCGTACACATTGCTCCTGCATTCGGTGAAGACGATGCCAACGTAGGCAGACATTATGATCTTCCTTTCGTACAGTTCGTAAACGGCAAGGGTGAAATGACAGAAGAAACACCTTTTGCAGGTCTCTTCGTTAAGAAGGCAGATCCCGAAGTACTTAAGGATCTTGATGCAAGAGGACAGCTTTTCGATGCTCCCAAGTTCGAGCATGAGTATCCTCACTGCTGGCGCTGCGATACACCTCTTATCTACTATGCACGTGAGTCATGGTACATCAAAGAGACAGCCGTTCGCGACGACCTCATCAGAAATAACAACACAGTTAACTGGATTCCTGAGTCTATCGGCAAGGGACGTTTCGGTAACTGGCTTGAAAATATTCAGGACTGGGCAATTTCCCGTAACCGTTACTGGGGCACTCCCCTCAACATCTGGGAGTGTGAAAAGTGTCATCATCAGGAATGTGTCGGCGGACGTGAAGAGCTTAACAGACTCAGCGGAAACGCAAATGCTCTTACAGTTGAGCTTCACAGACCTTATGTTGATGAAATCACATGCACATGCCCTGAATGCGGCGGCTTAATGAAGAGAGTTCCCGAAGTACTTGACTGCTGGTTTGACTCCGGCGCAATGCCTTTCGCACAGCATCACTATCCTTTCGAGAACAAGGAATTGTTTGAACAGCAGTTCCCTGCACAGTTCATTTCAGAGGCTGTTGACCAGACTCGTGGATGGTTCCATTCACTTATGGCTGAGTCTACACTTCTTTTCAACAAGGCACCTTATGAGAACGTTATCGTTCTCGGACATGTACAGGATGAAAACGGTCAGAAGATGAGTAAATCAAAGGGCAACGCTGTTGATCCGTTTGATGCTCTTGAGAAGTTCGGTGCAGATGCCATCCGTTGGTACTTCTACATCAACTCTGCTCCTTGGCTTCCCAACCGTTTCCATGATAAGGCTGTACAGGAAGGCCAGAGAAAGTTCATGGGCACACTTTGGAACACATATGCGTTCTTCGTGCTCTATGCAAACATTGACAATTTCGATGCTACCAAGTACACACTCGAATACGATAAGCTTCCTGTTATGGACAAGTGGCTGCTTTCACGTCTTAACTCCACAGTTAAGGAAGTTGACGACGACCTTGCAAACTACAGAATCCCCGAAGCAGCAAGAGCTCTTGAGAGCTTCGTAGATGAGATGTCCAACTGGTACGTTCGCCGCGGTCGTGAACGTTTCTGGGCAAAGGGCATGGAGCAGGACAAGATTAATGCTTACATGACACTTTACACAGCACTTGTTACTATTTCAAAGACAGCTGCTCCCATGATTCCGTTCATGACAGAAAGCATTTACAGAAATCTCGTATGTTCGGTTGATGCTTCACAGCCTGAGTCAATTCATCTTTGTGACTTCCCGACTGTAAACGAAGCATGGATTGACAGAAAGCTCGAGGATGACATGGAAGAAGTTCTCCAGATTGTTGTTCTCGGACGTGCATGCAGAAATACTTCAAACATCAAGCAGCGTCAGCCTGTATCCAAGATGTTCGTTAAGGCTGAGCATGAGCTTCCCGAGTTCTTTAAGGAAATCGTTGCTGATGAGCTTAACGTTAAGGCTGTTGAGTTTACCGAGGATGTTTCAAACTTCACATCCTACACCTTCAAGCCTCAGCTTAAGACTCTCGGACGTCGTTTCGGAAGCCGTCTGAACGCGCTTAAGGAAGTACTTGCAAATATCGATGGCAATGCAGCAATGCAGTCTCTCAACGAAAAGGGCACTGTAACAGTAGTGGTTGAGGGAGTTGAAGAGGAACTTGCTACAGAGGATCTTCTCATCGAATCACAGAAGACAGAGGGTTATGTATCAGATTCCGATAAGGGCATCACTGTTGTAATTGATACAAGACTTACACCGGAACTTATCGAAGAGGGGTATGTTCGTGAAATCATCTCAAAGGTTCAGACAATGCGTAAGGATTCTGACTTTGAGGTTATGGACAATATCAAACTTTACATTTCCGGAAATGAACTCATTCAGAAGGTTGCAAAGGACAATGCTGAAGAGATCAAGAGAATTGTTCTCGCAAAGGAAATTATCCTCGGAGAGACATGCGGCAATGACAAGGCATGGAATCTCAACGGCGAGGACGTTACAATCGGAGTTGTAAGACTGTAATAAAATTCACGGAGGAACCAATGAACATTAACAAGGAAGATCTTCACAAAGCGATTGTTTACAACATGCGTATGCTTTACCGTAAGGACATCGAAGAAGCTACGGTTCAGCAGATTTACCAGGCTCTGTCGTATTCTCTTAAGGACTACATAGTTGATATGTGGATTGACACTCACAAGGCAGTCAAAAAAGAGGATGCAAAGACTGTTTATTATCTTTCCATGGAATTTCTTATGGGAAGAGCCCTGGGAAACAACATCATTAACCTTAAGGCATTGCCTGTGGTTAAAGAAGTACTTACGGAACTGGGTGTAGACCTTGAAAACATCGAAGAGGAAGAGCCGGATCCCGCTCTCGGAAACGGTGGTCTTGGTCGACTTGCGGCATGTTTCCTTGATTCACTGGCAACTCTCGGCTACCCTGCTTACGGCTGCGGTATCCGCTATAAATACGGTATGTTCAAACAGGAAATTGAAAATGGTTTCCAGATTGAAAAGCCCGATAACTGGCTTAAAGACGGTTATCCCTTCGAAATCAAACGTGCCGAGTACGCTACCGAAGTTAAGTTCGGCGGCTATGTAAAGATGGTTAAGGGAGCAGACGGCAGAGAGCGCTTCACGCAGGAGGATGCTCTTTCCGTTCGTGCGGTTCCTTATGATATCCCCATTGTGGGCTACGATAACGGCGTTGTAAACACTCTTCGTATTTGGGATGCAGAGGCTGTAAATGACTTCAACCTCGATTCCTTTGACAAAGGTGACTACCAGCGTGCCGTTGAACAGGAAAACCTTGCAAGAACAATATGTGAGGTTCTTTATCCTAACGACAATCACTATGCAGGCAAGGAACTCCGCCTTAAACAGCAGTATTTCTTTGTTTCCGCAAGTGTACAGAGAGCTGTTTCCAAGTACATGGAAACACACGATGATGTAAGAAAGCTTTACGAAAAGGTATGCTTCCAGCTGAATGATACACATCCTACGGTTACCGTTCCCGAGCTTATGAGAGTTCTTCTTGACGACTATACTCTCACATGGGACGAGGCATGGGAAGTTGTCAGCAAGTGCTGCGCATACACCAATCATACAATTATGTCCGAGGCTCTTGAAAAATGGCCTATCGACCTGTTCTCGAGACTTCTTCCACGTATTTACCAGATTGTCGAAGAGATTAACAGGCGTTTCGTCAACCTTGTCCGCGATAAATATAACGATCCCAAGAAGGTTGAAAGTATGGCTATCCTCTATGATGGTCAGGTGCGCATGGCTAACCTTGCCATTGTTGCCGGCTATTCGGTAAACGGCGTAGCACGTCTTCATACCGACATCCTCAAAAAAGAGCAGCTCAAGGACTTTTTTGATCTCTGGCCTGAGAAATTCAACAATAAGACAAACGGTATTACTCAGAGAAGATTCCTTCTTCATGGCAATCCTCTTCTTGCGGACTGGGTTACACAGAAAGTCGGAGACGGCTGGATTACAGATCTTTCACAGATTTCCGGCATTCTTAAATGCGCGGATAATGATGATGAGCTTATAGCGCTTGCAGACATCAAAAACCAGAATAAAAAGAGACTTGCAAAATACATTAAAGAACATAACGGCGTTGACGTTGATCCGGATTCGATTTTCGATGTTCAGGTTAAGCGTCTTCATGAATATAAGAGACAGCTTCTCAATATTCTTCACGTTATGTACCTTTACAACGAACTTAAAACAAATCCATACATGGACATTTGCCCTCGAACCTTTATCTTCGGTGCAAAGGCATCGGCAGGATACAGAAGGGCAAAGGCTGTCATTAAGCTCATCAATAACGTAGGTGAGGTAATCAATAACGATCCTTCCATCAACGGAAAGCTTAAAGCTGTTTTCATCGAAAACTATCGTGTCTCCAATGCTGAAATGATTTTTGCGGCAGCGGACGTTTCGGAACAGATTTCCACAGCAAGTAAGGAAGCTTCCGGTACGGGCAATATGAAATTTATGCTTAACGGTGCTGTTACTCTTGGAACAATGGACGGTGCAAACGTTGAAATCGTTGAAGAAGTTGGTCAGGAAAATGCCGTAATATTCGGTCTTTCAGCACAGGAAGTTATTGATTTCGAGCACAATCATCAGTACAATCCGCGTGACGTCTACAATTCCGACGGACGCATTAAGAAGGTTGTGGATCAGCTTGTAGACGGAACATATACAAACGAAGATCCCAATCTTTTCAGAGAGCTTTACGATTCTCTTCTCAACGTTGACCAGTACTTCATTCTTAAAGATTTTGCTTCCTATGCCGAGGCTCAGAAGCATATCGACGAAAAGTACAGGGATGCAAAGGCATGGACAAAGTCCTCGCTTGTAAATATTGCGAAGTCGGGCAAATTCTCTTCCGACAGAACAATTGAGGAGTATGTACAGGATCTCTGGCATCTTTCGAAGATTACGGTTAAATAAATGGATATCAGACTTAATGATGTTGTTGTCCTTAAAAAGGGACACCCGTGCGGCAGCCATGAATGGCAGGTGCTTCGTACGGGTGCGGACATTCGTCTGAAGTGCCTTGGCTGTGGACATATGGTCATGATGGCAAGACCGCTTGTGGAAAAAAGCATAAAACAGATTAAACGGGGTGAAGAGGCATGACGGGCGAAGAATGGCGCTTCTGTAAAAAATGCCTTGTACGTGAGCTTAAGGGAGGAGAACTTTACTTAACAATCCGCGACTATATTGCCGGACTGGACGAAAGTATAAAAACACCTTCCGACATGTATGAGGAGAGGCTTGCCAGTTGCAAGGAATGTGAAAAGCTTCTTTCGGGTACTTGTGCCGTATGCGGTTGTTATGTTGAAATGCGTGCGGCAGTCAAAAGAAATGCATGTCCGATGCCAAAGCCAAAGTGGTAAGAACACAGAAACACGGGTTATTGTCCAAGGCAACTCAAAGCATTTTGTGATAACAACAATCAAAAAAATGAATAGACAATTTCTTCTTCAAGTTATACAATGTCAGTGCTATTAAAACGAACTTTTTTTAGTATCAACTAAATATAAAGGAGAATATAACCATGAACACAATGAAGAACATTCCTCAGGTTAAGATCGGTATCGTTGCAGTTTCCCGTGACTGCTTGCCTGAAAGCCTTTCCGTAAACAGACGTAAGGCCCTTATCGATGCTTACAAGAAGAACTTTAATGCAGAAGACATCTATGAGTGCCCTATCTGTATCGTAGAGAGCGAAATCCATATGGTTCAGGCTCTTGACGACATCAAGAGAGCAGGATGTAACGCACTTTGCGTTTACCTTGGAAACTTCGGTCCTGAAATTTCCGAAACACTCCTTGCAAAGCACTTTGACGGACCTAAGATGTTCGTAGCAGCTGCTGAAGAGAGCCAGAACGACCTTTCTGACGGTCGTGGTGATGCATACTGTGGTATGCTCAACGCAAGCTACAACTTAAAGCTTCGTTCCATTAAGAAGACATACATCCCTGAGTACCCTGTTGGTGACGCAGAGGATTGCGCAAAGATGATTAACGAGTTCGTTCCTATCGCTCGTGCCGTTATCGCTCTTTCAAATCTTAAGATTATTGCATTTGGTCCCAGACCTCTCAATTTCCTTGCTTGTAACGCTCCTATCCAGCAGCTTTACAACCTTGGCATCGAAATCGAAGAGAACTCTGAGCTTGACCTTTTCGAAAGCTTCAACAAGCATGCCGGCGACTCCAGAATTCCTGCAAAGGTTGCAGAGATGGAAGCAGAGCTCGGTAAGGGCAACAAGAAGCCTGAAGTTCTTGCTAAGCTTGCTCAGTACGAACTTACACTCCTTGACTGGGTTGACGCTCACAAGGGTTACAGAGAGTACGTTGCAATTGCCGGCAAGTGCTGGCCTGCATTCCAGACACAGTTTGGTTTCGTACCCTGCTACGTAAACAGCCGTCTCACAGGTATGGGCATTCCTGTATCATGTGAAGTTGATATTTACGGATGTCTCTCCGAGTTCAACGGTACAGCAGTTTCTGATGATATCGTTACACTCCTTGACATCAACAACTCCGTTCCGAAGGATATGTACAAAGAGTCCATCGAAGGCAAGTTCCCTTACGTTCATACAGATACGTTCATGGGCTTCCACTGCGGTAACACATGCTCCAAGAAGCTTGCATTCTGCGAGATGAAGTACCAGAAGATTATGGCTCGTAACCTTCCTATCGAAGTTACTAACGGAACACTTGAAGGCGACATCATGCCCGGCGATATCACATTCTATCGTCTCCAGTCAACAGCAGACAACGTTCTTCGTGCATACGTTGCAGAAGGTGAAGTTCTTCCTGTTGCTACAAAGTCATTCGGTGGCATCGGCGTATTCGCTATCAAGGAAATGGGACGTTTCTATCGTCACGTTCTCATTGAGAAGAACTATCCTCATCATGGTGCTGTTGCATTCGGTCACTATGGCAAGGCTCTCTTCGAAGTATTCAAGATGATCGGTGTACAGGTAGACGAAATCGGTTGGAATCAGCCTGCCGGAATGTTCTATCCTACAGAGAATCCTTTCAAATAAGAGTAAATTCTGAACAAACGAAACGCATCTTCGTGAAAGCGAGGATGCGTTTTTTAAATCGATTTTTGATTTACAACTTCGGTAACATCGTGCTATAATACGAGAAATGTGTTTTTCAGCAGAAATACAGAAACAGAGGGAAATAAAATGGCTAAAGAAAAAATCATCTTAACAGGCGATCGTCCCACAGGACGACTTCACATCGGACACTACATCGGCTCTTTGAAGAGACGAGTTGAACTTCAGAATTCCGGTGAATATGACAAGATTTTCATCATGATTGCCGATGCACAGGCTCTCACAGACAACTTCGACAATCCTGAAAAGGTTCGTCAGAACATCATCGAAGTCGCTCTCGACTACCTTTCCGTCGGACTTGATCCTGCAAAGTCAAATCTTTTTATTCAGTCACAGGTTTCAGAACTTACGGAACTCACTTTCTTCTACTCTAACCTTGTTACGGTTTCCAGACTTCAGAGAAACCCCACCGTTAAGAGCGAAATCCAGATGAGAAACTTTGAAACCAGCATTCCCGTTGGATTCTTCACATATCCCATCAGCCAGGCTGCAGACATCACCGCTTTCAAGGCAACAACTGTTCCTGTAGGTGAGGACCAGCTTCCTATGATTGAGCAGTGTAAGGAAATCGTACACAAGTTCAATACCATCTACGGCGAGACGCTTGTTATGCCTGAGGCTCTCATTCCGAAGAATGAAGCACAGGGACGTCTTCCCGGCACAGACGGCAAGGCAAAGATGAGTAAGTCGCTCGGCAACTGCATCTACCTTTCCGATGATGAGAAGACAGTAAAAGAGAAAATTATGAGCATGTACACAGACCCTCTCCACATCCAGGTTTCAGATCCCGGACATGTTGAGGGTAACATGGTCTTCACATATCTTGATGCATTCAGCAATCAGGAACACTTTGCTGAATATCTTCCTGATTATGCAAACCTTCAGGAACTTAAGGATCACTATACTCGCGGCGGTCTTGGCGATGTTAAGATTAAGAAGTTCCTTAACAACGTTCTTCAGGAAGAGCTTGCACCTATTCGCGCAAGACGTGCTGAGTATGAAAAGGATATCCCGGGCGTATACGATATCCTTAAGAAAGGCACAGATATAGCTCGCGCACAGGCAGCACAGACAATGTCTGAAGTTAAGGCAGCCATGAAGATTAATTACTTCGATGATGCAGAGCTTATCAAGGCTCAGTCTCAGAAGTACCAGAGAGCAGACTGATAATTTCAGAAGATTATATCTGTACACGTTTTTGCTCAATACAAATTGAACATAATATCCTAAATAAAATAAGCACATTACCTCGGAAATATTGAGGTAATGTGCTGTTTTTTTGCGAATTGAGTGTGTGGATGACTAGTTGGAGAAAAGACCTGTCAGAAGGAACGGATCATGTTCATCGAAATCGTCAAGTTCCTGTGCCATAAATCTGATGTTGTCATTTATATCAACCATAGGATATGCCTTATATCCTCCGATATAAATGTATACACCTTTGCCGTTATAATCATCGTTAACGGTACAGCTGCCCATACCATTTTCGTATGTGTATGTACACTCATTTGTGCTTGTATTGATGTCGATAGTAACACCGTCATCGTTTGTTCTGACGCCATCCAAAACGCTTAACTCATACATAAGATAGAAACCTTCCGGATCCGGCTCCAGAATAATTCCGTCAAGATTTTCGGCATTGGGCCTGTAGCCGTTTTCATGAAATATCAGACAACCGGTGGATTCGTCGATTTCAATATCGTAATAGTGGTCGTCAAAATCCAGCCTGGGTGAGCCGTTTTCAATGCTGCACCTTCCTTTTCCGATTCTTCCGGAATTTGAGCAGACATATTCTCCATTTTCAAAATCAAAATCAAATAAGTAATCGCTGTTGACATATATACCGGAAATGGGCGTCGAATTGTTGACAGGCTCATCTTCACCGGAATCGGAACATCCGGTCATCATGAATGCCATGATGCATACAAATGTCAAAACTAATGCCATGATGCTTCTTTTGTTTGTTTTCATTACTCTATTTCCTCCTCATACAAGCAAGATTTTTTTGAATATCAAGGCGCCTTTTGGAAATACCAAGGTAGTACTTGAAATACCAAGGCGCTGAAAGAAAGACTAAGGCGCTGTTTTCTTCTTGTAACATATTATACAAGTTGTTTTTAATATTAACAGTGACTAAAGGTGACCTTTTTCTTAGTGCAGGAAGGTTACAGAAAGCATGAAAAGTGTGCGAAATATGTAATCCGAGCATTAGAAGGCTGTAATTTTCTGATATGTGGCTGTTTATTGCGGCTGATTAGCCGTATAATGGAAGCGTTGAGGAGGTTTTTGTATGATCAAATGTATGAACTGCGGTTCAGAACTGAGCAATGTGGCAACGGAATGTCCGATATGCAAAACCAGAATTCCGAAGGATGCAATAAAAACAGAGACAGTGGAGCAGGAGCAACAGGAAAATGAAAAACTTAATGCTGCTATAGAGGAGCATCACAAAAGACGTAAACTTGGAAACCTTTTCATGGGTTTAACAATGCTTTGGGACTGCGTCTCGGTTGTAACGGTTGCTCTGATTGGAGCTAAGCCTGAATGGGTATATGTGGCAGTTTTTGCAGGTTTTCTGATATACTTTTTTGGATTGATAAAGTTTCGAATTAACAGGTGTCCACATTGTGAATCGATTATGGGACGATATCCCGGTACGTTTTGCAGGAACTGTGGTCGAAGGATAGATTGGTAAATCTGTTTATGATAAAAGGATTTTCGATTTAAAAATACAATAAAATACAAAATTCAGCCCTCGGTTCCGATTTGGAATGCGAGGGCTATTTGTTTCGGGGCTGCGGGGCTTTATTGCTCTTGGAGCGATTTTATGATAGTGTAGATAATCATAAACTGTATGGGGTGGGGCTTATGTATAGGATTGATGAAAGTGAACATAAAGAAAAGTACAGAATGATTATTCCGGCGACATTGGATGCGCATTTTCCTCTGTTGAAATATATGTTTTGGACGAAGGATTACTGGGTTGATATCCTTGATGATGATAAGGATATTACGGATTTGGGGCTGAAATACGCAAACAATGAAATATGCTATCCATATATTCTTATGGTCGGGCAGGTTGTTAAGGAACTTCGAAAACATCCGGAAAACGTTGCAAATACAAGACTTCTGCTTCCAACAGCCGGAGATGCCTGCAGAGGAGCATGCTATATAGGGCTGTTTCAGAAGTCGTTAATGAAGGCCAATCTTTCGGAATGCAAGGTGCTTACGTTGAACGTTCGTCACGTTGCGGAAGAAATCAACATGGATTTGAGCTACGCAATGGGGGCAAGAGGTCTGTGCGGAATGTTTTATGGGGATATTCTGATGCTTCTGGCAAATCAGATTCGTCCGTACGAGAAGGAAAAAGGTGCAACGGACCGTCTTTGGAAGGAATGGGTGGACAGGCTATCCGAAGATTTAAGAACAGGAAAACATCTGAATCCAATAGCATTGAAACGTAATTTTAACAAAATATGCGATTCTTTTTTGAAGATAGAAAAGACCGGTGAGAAAAAACAACGAATAGGGCTTGTTGGAGAGTTTTACGCAAAATACTGTGCGCTTGGAAACTGGAATGTTCAGTCCTATATGGAAAGTCAAGGGTGTGAAGTGCATATCAACGGCTTATCATGGTATGCAATATATTATATCGATACGCACATGCCCGAACACTTCAATCTCGAGCAGGTGGCATTCCGTGCGGCAAGATGGCTTTTGAAGAGTACTCAGAAGAAGATGATAAAATCCTTGCGGAAGCGTGATTTTTATGTGCTTCCAACGTTGGATGTACTTAAGAAGAACTCAGAAAAATACGTAAGCCGCGGGTTTACAATAGGAGACGGCTGGCTTATGGGTTCGGAAGTGGTCGGTTATGTTAACTCGGACTGCAAAAAAGTCCTTTGTATAGCACCTTTTGGATGTATGGCCAACGCATGCGCGGGAAGAGGGCTTTACCCGCACCTGCAGAGAGAATTCCCGGGCTCGGCAATTACTGTTGTTGAAACAGACGCCAGCGGAGCAGAGGGAAACTACTATAACAGAGTGCAGATGCTGATTCATGCTAAATTGATGTGAAAATTAACCGGGCTGTTGAATAGGAAGCGTCGCACTTAACTCGCAGCGAGCGTAACAGGTGTGAGTTTGATTCAGCATGCTGTGATGGCTGCCGCGTTGTGTGCTGCGATGGCTGCAGTATTGTGTATTGCAATGACTACTGTATCTTGTATTTGACGAAGCGCGGGTTTCATGATAAAATACTTCGGATTTACTTTATTGTGGTGAGAAATAATTATTCTTTTCGGAGGGGACCGATGAGCATTGCGGTTGTTACCGACAGCAATAGCGGTATAACACAAAAAGAAGCGGAAGCGTTGGGGATTTTTGTCCTTCCCATGCCGTTTTTTATAAATGATGAAATCTTTTATGAGGGGATTACGCTTTCTCAGGAGCAGTTTTACGAGAGGCTTAAGGAAGATGCGGACATCAAAACGTCGCAGCCTTCACCCGGTGAAGTGCTTGACCTGTGGGACAAGGTTCTTGAAAGCTACGACCAGCTAATTTACATCCCTATGTCATCCGGGCTCAGCAAGGCCTGTGAAACGGCGATTATGCTTGCTGCGGACGATTATAATGACAGAGTGTTTGTTGTTGATAATCAGCGTATTTCCGTAACGATGCTTCGTGCGGTAAAGGATGCGCTTAATCTTATCCAGCTTGGAGTTCCCGCGGCCGAAATAAAAGCACGTCTCGAGGAAGAAAAGTTACAGTCCAGCATTTACATTACGCTCGAGACTTTGAAGTACCTTAAAAAAGGCGGACGAATTACCCCTACGGCAGCAGCCATCGGAACAGTTCTTAACATTAAGCCCGTACTTCAGATTCAGGGTGACAAGCTTGACGCCTACACAAAAGTGCGTGGCAAGGATGCAGGAAAGAAAAAGATGCTTGAGGCCGTTAAAAAGGACCTCGAGACAAGATTTGCAGATTATCAGGGAAAGATGCACATTGATGCGGCATATTCGGGAAATCCCGAAGAAGCTGAACAGTGGCTTGCGGAAATAAAAGAAGCATTCCCTGAATATGACGATATTATAATGGCGCCGCTTTCACTTTCGGTTTCATGCCATATCGGCTATGGAGCACTTGCGATTACGGCAACGAAGAGTATTTAATATGTATAAGCTTATTTGTAAAAGCGGAGACGCAAAACGCGGTGAGTTTACAACGGTTCACGGCACGATACAGACACCTGTATTCATGAACGTTGGAACGGTCGGAGCCATCAAAGGTGCAGTTTCCACAATGGATTTAAAAGAAATAGGGACTCAGGTTGAGCTGTCCAACACTTACCATCTTCATGTAAGACCCGGAGATAAGGTTGTTAAGCAGATGGGCGGACTTCATAAGTTCATGAACTGGGATAGGCCGATTCTTACCGATTCGGGCGGATTTCAGGTGTTTTCCCTTGCTGGCCTCAGAAAGATAAAAGAAGAAGGAGTAACCTTCAATTCTCATGTAGACGGCAGAAAGATTTTTATGGGCCCCGAAGAAAGCATGCAGATTCAGTCGAATCTTGCAAGTACCATCGCTATGGCGTTTGACGAATGTCCTTCAAGCCGCGCGGAACGTGATTACATTCAGCAGTCCGTAGAACGTACCACACGCTGGCTGAAGCGCTGTAAAGCGGAGATGGCAAGGCTCAATTCTCTTGAAGACACCATCAATAAAAACCAGATGCTTTTCGGCATCAATCAGGGCGGTGTATTTGATGACATCCGTATTGAGCATGCGAAGCAGATTTCCGAGCTTGATCTTGACGGCTATGCAATAGGCGGGCTTGCAGTTGGTGAAACGCATGAAGAGATGTATCACGTTATCGAAAAGGTGATGCCTTATCTTCCTCTTGAAAAGCCGACATACCTTATGGGCGTAGGCACTCCCGAGAATATTCTCGAGGCTGTTGAAAGAGGCGTGGATTTCTTTGACTGCGTATATCCTTCCAGAAACGGACGTCATGGCAATGCCTATACAAATCACGGCAAGATGACACTTACCAATGCAAAATATGAGCTTGATGAGCGTCCTCTGGATGAGAAGTGTAACTGTCCGACATGCAGAAATTATTCCAGGGCATACATCCGTCATCTTATGAAGGCAGGAGAAATGCTTGGCATGAGACTTCTTGTAACTCACAATCTTTACTTCTACAATCACCTTATGGAAGAAATTCGTGAGGCAATTGAGCAGAATCGTTACTCGGAGTATAAAAAACAAAAAATCGAAGCTATGCGTGAGGGTGAAGATTAACCCGGCGCTTGTGAAATATATTAAGAGAGGTTTTTGAAATGAATTTTTTTACAGTACTTGACGCAGCAACTGCATCATCAGCCGCAACTCTTGGCGGATGGGGCACAATCCTTCTTTACATAATCATTTTTGGTGTAGCATTATACTTTATGATTATTCGTCCTCAGAAGAAGCAGCAGAAGCAGCAGGATGAGCTTATGAGCTCTCTCGAGGTTGGTGACAGCGTTCTTACAACAAGCGGTTTCTATGGCGTATGCATCAGCATCGTTGATGACAACGTTATCATGGTTGAGTTCGGCAACAATAAGAACTGCCGTATCCCCATGAAGAAGACAGCAATCGTTGAGATTGAGAAGCCCATGTCAGCAAAGCAGGCAGCCGAGAAAGCCGCAGCAGAAAAGGCAGAGCCTGAAAAGAAGAGCCTTTTCGGTAAGAAGAAAGACAAAGACGAACTTAAATAATCAAACATAAAACTAAAAAGAGGTGACCCTTATGAAAAAGCATTTGTTTTTCATTGGTATTCTGATTCTGGGTGTATTGTGCGGATGCACAAATGCTACGGAGAATAACGGGGGCACCGATTCCCCAGACCCGACACAGGGCGGAAGCCTTATTGTCGGAATTCCGCAGGATTTAGACAGTCTTGACCCGCATGTAGCGAAAGCGGCAGGAACCGACGAAGTTCTGTTTAACATCTTCGAGGGCCTTGTAAAGCCCGACGAAAACGGCATGGTTTATCCTGCCGTAGCAGAAAGCTATAAATTGTCAGATGATTCTATGAAGTACACCTTCAAGCTTCGTGACAATGTGCTTTTCCATAACGGAGATGTTGTTAAAACAGAAGACGTAGTATACTCTTTAAAGAGATGTGCCGGTTTCGAAGGCGTCGCTACTCCAGACGTCCAGGTGGAATCGGCTTTTTCTGTTATTAAAGACATATACGCAACGGACGATAAGACGGTTGTTGTGGAGCTTAATACTCCTTCTACCGAGCTTATTTATTACCTGACCTGTGCGATTATCCCTGCGGATTATCAAAATCAGGCAACAGCGCCTGTAGGTACAGGTCCGTTCAGGTTTGTTTCCTATGCTCCTTTGCAGAGCTTCGTTATTGAGAAGTTCGATGATTACTACGGCACAAAGCCGTATCTTGATAAGGTTACATTCAAGATTTTTGCAAATATTGATTCAGCTTTCCTTGAGCTGATGTCGGGAAACGTCGACCTTATGAGCCAGCTCTCAAGCGACCAGGCTGCCCAGCTTACATCAAAGTACGAAGTGGTTTACAGCAACTTCAATCTTGTTCAGGCGATGTTTCTTAACAACGATTTTGAGCCGTTCAAGGACGAAAGAGTAAGAAAGGCTCTCTGTTATGCTGTTGACCGTGACGAAATCAACATGATGATATCGGACGGACACGGAACTGTTATCGGCAGCGGTGTTTTCCCGGGAATTACACTTACATATGACAAATTCCTTGTTGATGTATATAAGTACAACACCGAAGAGGCTAAAAAGCTTCTTGCGGAGGCAGGTTACCCGGACGGATTTTCATTTACGATTACAATTCCTTCCAGTTACGATCAGCATGTTGCAACAGGCGAAGTCATAGTTGAGCAATTGAAGAAAATCGGCGTAACTGCTAAGATTGAACTTGTAGAGTGGTCTGCATGGCTTTCGGAGGTTTACAGCGGCAGAAAGTTCGAAGCAACAATCATCGGACTTGATGCAAACCTTGCGCCCGGAGACGTATTAAAGCGTTATGTGAGCACTGCAGGCAACAATTTCATCAATTACAAAAATGATTCCTTTGACTCGGCTTACGCAGATGCTTTAGCAGCACAGAAGGACGAAGACAAGGCTGTATACTATAAGATTTGTCAGAAGATACTGACAGATGATGCGGCATCCGTATTCATTGAGGATCCCGCACAGATTACAGTAATTAAAAAGGGTTTTACAGGCTATACACCGTACCCTGTGTACGTTCTTGACTGTTCTAAAATCCATCGTGCAGGAAAATAAAATTATAAAAAGGAGGTCACGATGAAATACATCGGCAAAAAACTGATTGCACTCGTAGTCACGCTGCTTGTTATTTCTTTCGTGACCTTTTTTGCGTTTTCAATTATTCCGGGTGACGCGGCCACAACGCTTGTCGGTATGGATGCGACAGAGGAGCAGCTGGAAGCGCTCCGAGAAGAGCTCGGACTTAATGATAATCTCTTTGTGCGTTACGGAAGATGGGTAAAAGGAGCCATTACACTTGATTTTGGTACATCTCTTCAGTATAAAATCAGCGTTTCCGAACTTATTTCCGGCAGACTTTCCTCAACTTTGCTGCTTGCACTGTTCTCGATTATTATTATCTTTGTCTTTTCTGTGCCGCTTGGCATTGCGAGCGCAAAGAAGCCAAAAGGTGTCATTGACAATATTATTACTACGCTGACACAGTTCGGAATGGCTGTCCCGCAGTTTTTCCTCGGAATTATGCTTACATATGTCTTTGGAATACTACTTTCGGTGTTTAATTCCGGCGGATACATAAGCCCGTCAGAGTCGCTTGGAGGATGCATTAAGTTTATGATTCTTCCTGCAATCACCGTTGCTGTTCCGAAGCTTTCAATGATGATTAAATATCTTAGAGACTGCATTGTTGCCCAAAGCCGCCAGGATTATGTCAGAACTGCGCGTGCAAAGGGAAACACAGAAGGGCGGATACTTACCTCACACATTTTGAAAAATGCCGTAATCCCTTCAATAACTTTTTTCGCAATGATTGTTGCGGATGTTCTTGCAGGCAGTATTGTGTGCGAGCAGGTTTTTGGTATTCCCGGCGTTGGAAGACTATTAACAGCTTCAATATCAAATCGTGATTATCCTGTTGTCTCTGCCATTGTCCTTTATATTGCGGCAGTGGTTGTTGTTATGAACACGCTTGCAGACGTATTCTACCGCGTTGTTGACCCGAGAGTGAACTGATGGCTTTGAAGGAAACCCGAAAAAAGAAGAGCAAGACCGGAATTGCGGGCATCATTATGGTTGCCCTTGTTCTTGCGCTTGCAATATTAGGCCTTTTCTGGACTCCTTACAATGTAACGGAGATGGATGCAGCCTTAAAAAATAAGGCACCCTCACTTGCACACCTGTTTGGCACGGACAATTTTGGCAGAGATGTCCTGAGCCGTGTAATGCAGGGAGCATCGACAAGCTTTTTTATCGCCTTCTGTGTTGTGGCGGTCGGAGCGGTTGTCGGTACGGTTATTGGAGCGCTGACGGGGTATTTTGGTGGTGTTGTTGACGCAGTTCTCATGCGTGTCAACGATGCGCTTGCCGCATTCCCGAGCGTTCTCATAGCGCTTGTCGTTATAGCGGTAACGGGAAGCGGTAAATATAATCTTGTCCTTGCTCTCGGAATAGCATTTGTACCAAGCTTTGTCAGAGTTGTGCGCGGTGAAATGCTTGTTCAGAAGGAGCTGGACTACGTTAAGAACCTTAAGCTGATGCGAGCAGGAAATCTTCGAATCATATTCCTGGACATCCTTCCAAATATGAAAACCGTAATTTCTTCATCGCTTCTTATTGGCTTTCAGAATGCAGTGCTTTCCGAGGCGGGCATGAGCTATCTCGGCCTTGGTGTGACACCGCCGGATCCAAGCCTCGGACGTATGCTTTCCGAAGCACAGAGCTATATAATATTTGCACCCTGGTATGCAATAGCCCCCGGTCTGACAATACTTCTTCTTACACTTGGCCTTGGTTTCATTTCACACGGAAGAGAGAAATAAATGGCACTCCTTGACGTTAAAAACCTGAATGTATCAGTTCCCACAGGCGGGATTGAAAAGACGCTCGTAAAGAACGTCAGTTTTTGCGTGGAAAAAGGAGAGATACTCGGACTTGTCGGCGGCTCCGGTTCCGGCAAGAGCATTACCTCCATGGCAATCGCCAAGGTACTTACAAATGAGTACATAATTAAAAGTGACGGAGTTCTTTTTGACGGTAAAAGAATTGATCTTATGACACAAAAGGAACTGTGCAAAATACGTGGCAGTGAAATTGCGTATGTCTTTCAGGAGCCGATGACAAGTCTGAATCCGCTTTTAACAATCGGAAAACAGGTTGAAGAGACACTTATATTGCATAATCGGAAATATTCTACAAAAGTAGAACGAAGCGAGAGGAAAAAAGCGGTTCTGACTGCGCTCGCCGATGCCGGTCTGGAGGAGCCGGAAAAGCTTGTAAAAACCTATCCTCACAGGCTTTCGGGAGGCCAGAGACAGAGGGTCATGATTGCCATGGCCATGATAACAAAACCACAACTTCTTGTAGCTGATGAAATTACAACTGCACTTGATGTTGATACACAGTCAAAAGTTATCGACCTTCTTCTGCACTATAGGGATAAGTATAAAATCTCCATTATTTTCATCTCACATGACCGCAAACTGGTCAACAGACTGGCAGACAGAATTATCACCTTGAAAAACGGTGAAATCGTTGAAAATACTGAATCCGAAGGCATTTCCGGAAGGTATGACAAAAACGAATTTTCAAAATATTCTGATGAATTAGAAAATGGGACTGAGAACGAAGAAAAAGTCATATTAAGAGCAAGAAATATCGCGTTTGCTTATTCTGACACTAACATTTTCGGCAAAAAAGAGACTAAAAAGGTGTTGGAAAAGGTCGGATTTGACCTAATAAAAGGAGAGACTCTCGGTATCGTCGGAAAGAGCGGCTCCGGAAAGTCGACACTTGTAAAAATCGTCACCGGACTCTTAAAACCGGACGAAGGAAGTATCATTTTTGCCGATGGATTCGAATATCCACAGATGGTTTTTCAGGATCCATATTCGAGTCTCAATCCCGCAAGAACAATTGGGGGAATTCTTCGCGAGGCATATTTGCTTGGTGAAAAACGAAGAGGAGAAAAGCATAAACTCTTTTCTGAGCACGAGCGTTACAAAAAAGCTGTTCTTGATGCACTCGCTTCTGTTGACCTCAGATCGGAAATTGCATACAGAAGAGTGAGGGAACTTTCGGGTGGTCAAAGACAAAGAATTGCCATCGCATGTGCCTTGATTTCGAGACCAAAAGTTGTTATACTTGACGAGCCTGTTTCGGCAATAGACGCTGAGGTCTGCGATCAGGTTCTTGAGCTTCTTCATAAGCTTAAAAATGAGTACGGACTTTCGTACATATTTATATCACATGACCCTGATGTTATTAATCGGACATGTGACCGGGTGTTAGTGTTGGAAAATGGAAAAGTCAGAGAAAGAGAATAAAAGTGCAAAGTTTATATGGCGTTATATAAGGCGGCACGGGTTCGCATACATTGTCGGACTCGTGACGCTTTTTGTTGTTGATTATGTCAATCTTTTCGTTCCGCAGTTTACAGGTGATATTACCGACGGACTTACAAACGGTACACTTGATAAAAGTGGGATATTAAGGCTTGTGGGTCTTATACTCGGCTGTGGAATTATCATCATGATTTGCCGCTTCCTGTGGAGATATACTCTTTTTGGAGCCTGCAGGAAGATTGAGTATGAGATTCGTGTTGATCTTTATGCACATCTTTCAAAACAGTCGGTAAACTTCTATAACAATAACAAAACCGGCGACCTTATGAGCTATTTCACAAACGACCTCGGTGCAATAAGACAGGCTCTCGGAATGGCCATTATATCAGCCTTTGATGCATCGGTTATGACGGTGATGGTGCTTATCAAGATGGCAGTTTATGTAAACGTACCGCTTACACTTCTTTCGATAATTCCTATGACGGTAATTCTTTTCGGTGGAATTGTTTACGGAAAGAAGGTTGAAGAAAGGTACGATGAAAAGCAGGAAGCCTTTTCAAAGATGAGCGACCAGGTACAGGAGTCGATATCCGGTATCAGAGTCATCAAGGCGTTTGTTCAGGAAAAGAAAGAGCTTGAGGCTTTTGCAAAAGTCAATGCCTTCAATAAAAAGAAAAATATGAAGGTAGTCAGCCTTATGGCCGTTGTTATGCCGATGCTTGAGCTCCTTATAGGCATCTCCTGTGTAATTACGCTTATTTTCGGTGGAAATCTTGTTTTAAACGGAACACTTACGCCGGGTAAATTCGTAGCGTTTATGCAGTATCTTACAATGCTTGTATGGCCTATGCTTGCAATGGGGGATGCAATTACAAGCTTCTCTCAGGGACTTGCTTCCATGAAGCGTATCGGAGCCCTTTTTGAAGAAGTTCCCGAAATCAGCGACACGGAAAAAACGGACAATTCCATTTCAGATATTGAAGGTCAAATCTCCTTCAATAATCTCAAGTTTAAATATAAGGAGGACCTCCCGGCAGTTCTCGACGGAATTACACTTGATATTCCGAAAGGTTCATCACTTGCCATAATAGGAAGGACGGGTTGCGGCAAATCCACAATCGCAAATCTTCTCCTTCATATGCATAACGTTGAAGACGGCATGATTTCTCTTGACGGACATGACATAAACAACATTCCGTTAAAGGTGCTCAGAAGCAGGATTGCGTATGTTCCGCAGGACAATTTCCTTTTCTCGGATACACTTCAGACAAACATCGCCTTTGGAAAACGTGAATACAGGGAACTTCCAAAGAATAAAAAAATTGCGAGAAAGATTCTTCTTTCGAAGGAAGAAGAGCTTGAAGCCTACCTTGAAGCAGAAATGGAAAAGAGAGAAAGCCTTGCCGACAAGGTTTATGATGACCTTGCCGAGGTTTCCGAGGCGGCAAAAGCAGCATGTATTCACGATAACATTGTTGAATTCCCCAAGGGCTATGCAACAATGGTCGGTGAGCGTGGAGTAACGGTTTCCGGTGGACAGAAGCAGAGAAGCTCCATCGCACGCGCCCTTATGAAGGACGCACCGATTCTTATTCTGGATGACTCTCTTTCTGCAGTCGATACAGACACCGAGGAAAGCATTCTCGAGAATCTTAAACGAGTTAGAAAACATAAAACAACGATTATTATTGCACATAGAATTTCCACCATTGAGCATTGCGACAAAATTATGGTGCTTGAAGATGGCAAAGCCGTAGAGTACGGCAGCCACAGCGAGCTTGTGGCTCGTGGCGGAAGGTATGCTGCACTTTATGAAAAACAGCTCCTTGAGGAGTCGGAGGAAAAGTCCGGGGAATAGGGCATGGAAGATAAAGCTTCAAAACAGAATAAAAGTGTCTTTCTGCGTCTTCTGAAGTACGCAAAGCCCTACATCGGCCAGCTTGCGGGTGGTCTTGCCATGGTACTTTCGGTGACGGCGCTTGACCTGTACAGGCCGACGCTTATTGGTGCTGCCGTTGACATTTTTGCCGAAAACGGAAACAAGAGCGAGCTGACAATGCTTTCCGTGAAGTACATCATTGCAATTGTGCTTATGTTTGGCTTGAATGTATTCTCCAGCTGGCTCATTGCGTGGACCGGTCAGACAATCATTTACAATATGCGTCAGGAAATATTTGAGCACGTTCAGGCTCTGTCGCTGCGCTTCTTTGATATAACGCCTGTCGGAAAGATTGTAACCCGTGTTACAAACGATGTGGAAGCACTGAACGAAATGTTCACGTCCGTAATTATTAACCTCATCAAGAATTCCATAAAAATCATTGGTCTTGCTGTGGTTATGCTTGTCCTTAACTGGAAACTTGCTCTTCTCGGATTTGTGCTTTTGCCGATAGTGTGCATTTTTACTTTCTACTTCAGAAAGGTCGCTCATACAACATACCGTGTTGTCCGCACAAAACTTACGGCTTTGAATACATATCTTTCGGAACATCTCTCCGGAATGAAGGTTATTCAGGTATTTGCAAAGGAAGAAACAAAGAACGCGGAGTTTAACGACCGTGCGGAGGATTTATATCATGCATCGTTCAGAGAAATGATGGTATTTGCGGTTTTCAGACCGATAATGTATATCCTTTCGGTTATTGCACTTGTTACAATACTCGGCGCAGGAGGAATCGACGTTCTTTCGGGAACAATCACCGTCGGAACTTTGTACATTTTTACAAACTACATCGGTTCTTTCTTTGAGCCTATACAGGCACTTGCCGAGCAGTTCGGAACACTGCAGCAGTCACTTGCTTCTGCAGAAAAGGTGTTCACGCTCCTTGACGACGAAACGATGATTAAGAATCCGGAAAAGCCTGTTCACCTCGAGAATCTTAAAGGAAGAATCGAATTCAATCACGTCTGGTTTGCATATTCCGAAGAAGACTGGATTCTTAAGGATGTATCATTTGTCATTGAACCCGGCTCAAGTGTGGCCTTTGTTGGTGCAACCGGTGCGGGTAAATCATCCATCCTGAATCTGATAGGTCGTTATTATGACATCCAGAAGGGTTCTATTACTATTGATGGTGTGGATATTAAAGATATTTCGATTGATGAGCTGAGAAGAGGCATCGGACAGGTTCAGCAGGATGTTTTCCTCTTTACGGGAGATATCAAGAGTAACATCAGGCTTCGCAGTGAAGGGATATCCGACGAAGAGGTTCGTGAGGCGGCAAAGAACGTTAATGCCTCGGGCTTTATTGAAAAGCTTCCCGACAAATACGATGAATACGTTACGGAGCGCGGTTCGACGTTTTCGGCAGGAGAAAGGCAGCTTATTTCCTTCGCAAGAACGCTTGCGTATGACCCGAAGATTCTTGTGCTTGATGAGGCTACGGCAAACATTGATACCGAAACGGAAGGGCTCATTCAGGATGCTCTTGCAACACTCATGAAGGGCAGAACGACCATTATGGTTGCACATCGCCTTTCCACAATACAGCATGCTGACAAAATCATGGTTATGGATGGCGGAAGGCTTGTTGAACAAGGAACTCATCAGGAGCTGATTGCTCTTGAAAAAGGTATATATAAAAAGTTGTACGAAATACAGCTTGAACAATAAAGGAGATATATTATGGCAGCAGAACTTAAGAAAAGAAGCGAAGTCAGAGTAGAGGACACATGGAACTTAAGTGACATCTACAAGAGCATGGCTGATTATGAAGCCGATATAAAGGCAACAGAGGAGCTTGTCGGTAAAATTGCCGATATGAAGGGCAGACTTTGTGAAAATGGCAAAACCTTAAAGGAATACTTCGACATAAGCGAAGAAATCAATAAGAAGCTCGACAAGGCTGCAAACTATGTTATGAGACTTGCAGACCAGGACACAAAGAACACAGAAAATCAGGCACTTAAAATGAAGCTTATGAGCTTCTGGACAAAGCTTGGTGAGAGCCTTGCATTTGCAGAGCCCGAACTCATTGAAGGCCTTTCCGCAAAGAAGGATGAGCTTTATAAAGAAGAGCCCGGTCTTCATGCTTATGATGTTTCAATAAGAAACATTCTTCGTATGAAGGAGCATACTCTTTCACCTGAAATGGAGAAGCTTATGGCATCCGCAGGAGAAATACTCAGCGGTGCAAGCAATGTATTCGGCATGTTCGATAATGCAGACCTTGTATTCCCTGAGATTACAGACGATAAGGGCGAAAAAGTCCGCATTACACATGGACGTTACAGAATGCTTCTTGAGAATCCTGATGTTCGTGTAAGACGTGAAATGTTTACAGAGTACTACAAGATGTATGAAGCATATAAAAATACTCTTGCTGCAAACTATCAGACACACGTTAAGGGGCACGTTTTCTGTGCAAAGGCAAGAAATTACAAATCCAGCCTTGAGCGTGCCGTATTCGGTAACGATGTTCCGATTGAAGTATATATGAATCTTCTTTCTGTTGTTGATAAGAACGTAGATAAGATGCATCGCTACATGGCTATCAGAAAGAAAGCTCTTAAGATGGATGAACAGCACATGTACGACCTCTTTATTCCTCTTGTAGACAACGTTGACAAAAAGATTCCTTTTGAAGAAGCAAAGGAAATTGTACTTGATGCGTTAAAGCCCATGGGCGAGGAGTATTGCGCAGTAATTAAGCGTGCTCTTTCCGAGCGCTGGATTGATATTTACGAGAATGAAGGCAAACGCAGCGGCGCATATTCCGCAGGCGTATACGGAGTACATCCTTACGTCCTTCTGAACTATGATGAGACACTTGATTCCGTATTTACACTCATTCACGAGCTTGGACATGCTATGCATTCCTACTTCTCTTCACAGAACAATTCAAGCATGGATTCCGAGTACAAGATTTTCGTTGCAGAGGTTGCTTCAACATGTAACGAGGCTCTTCTTACACAGGCACTTCTTAAGAAGACATCAGACAAGAAGGAAAGAGCATACATCATCAACCACATGCTTGATGATTTCAGAACAACTCTTTACCGCCAGACGATGTTTGCAGAATTTGAGTACAATACACATAAGATGGCCGAAGAAGGAGAAAGTCTTACGGCAGATGCTCTTTCCAAGCTTTACTACGATCTTAACGTGAAGTATTACGGAGATGCTGTAATCAGTGATCCTCAGATAGCATATGAGTGGTCAAGAATTCCGCACTTCTTCTATAACTTCTACGTTTACCAGTATGCTACAGGCTATTCTGCAGCACTTGCGCTTTCAAACAGAATTCTCACAGAGGGACAGCCTGCTGTTGATGATTATTTCAAGTTCCTTAAGGGAGGCTGCACACTTCCACCAACAGAGCTTCTTAAGGTTGCAGGCGTTGATATGACAAAGCCCGAATCCATTCAGAATGCACTCAATATATTTGATGATATGATGGACGAATTCGAAAAGTGTATGGCTTGACAAAACGTGTGATATGCAATAAAATACGCGCGAATAAATCTGCGCGTATTGTTGACGCAACCAAGATAAACACTAAAGAAACGGAGAATTCAAATGGCAGAAGTTAAGAAAAACCTTCTCACATATGAGGGACTCAAGAAGCTCGAGGAAGAGCTTGAAGAACTCAAAGTAAACAAACGTAAAGAAATTTCCCAGAAAATTAAAGAAGCAAGAGAGCAGGGTGACCTTTCCGAGAATGCTGAATATGATGCAGCAAAGGACGAGCAGCGTGATGTTGAAACCCGTATCGAAGAAATCGAATCCATCCTTAAGAATGCAGAAGTAGTTGATGAGGATGAAATGAAAGCCGGCCGCGTTAACATCGGCAGTAAGATTACCATCCTTGATATGGAATTCAACGAAACAATCGAGTACAAGATGGTTGGTTCTACAGAAGCAAATATTCTTAAGAATCTCATTTCCAATGAATCTCCTCTCGGAGCTGCCATCATGGGTAAAAAGAAGAATGACACAGTTAATGTTGAAACACCCGCAGGAACTGTTCAGTACAAGATTCTTAAGGTTGAAAAGGCTGTTTGATAATTAGAAAACAGAGGCTGTTGAAAGCCCATGAAAGGCGAGAAAGTGATGAAAAGTCAGGTCAAGAAGACAAGATGGCTCGTTACGGTGGCAATGCTTTCAGGTATAGCTGTAGTGCTTATGCTTTTGGACTTCCCGGTTCCGTTCCTTCCGTCATTTTATAAAATTGATTTTAGCGAACTTCCTGTTCTTATCGGAGCGTTTTGCCTCGGGCCGGTGGCCGGTATCGTTATTGAACTAATAAAGGTTCTTTTGAATTTACTCATAAACGGTACGGTTACGGCAGGCATCGGAGAAGCAGCCAACTTTATTATAGGTTGTGCATTCGTTGTTCCCGCAGGTTTCATTTACCTTCATAAGAAGAATAAAAAAAGTGCCATACTTGGCATGTCCATAGGCACGCTAAGCTGCACAGTTATAGGAGCCTTACTTAATGCATTTGTTCTTCTTCCCCTTTACGGAAAGGCCTTCGGAGGTCTTGACAACGTAATTGCGGCAGGCACGGGAATCAATTCTGCAATAACAGGTATGACATCATTCATCCTTTTTGCAACGGTTCCTCTTAACCTTATAAAGTGCGTTTCAGTGTCTGTTATTTCGGCATTCATCTACAAGCCACTCAGCAGAGTGATTAAAGGATATAAATAATCACAGCTTTTTT
Organism: Lachnospiraceae bacterium; assembly: GCA_045629005.1. Lineage (GTDB taxonomy): Bacteria > Bacillota > Clostridia > Lachnospirales > Lachnospiraceae > RGIG3528. The sequence continues at coordinate 2,252 of JAZQQJ010000020.1, read as the reverse complement.
CATAATGATAAATCTTAAGCCCGGGTCAGAAATGATATGCCCCTGTCAAGCAGACAGGATAAATATCAAATTGAGCCCGGGCGTTTTTTAACATGTATCCATAAAAACAGATTATACGAATTTGTTTGCAGCTTCGTCGTATGTATAGTTAATGGATTTAAGCTTGTCAACGATATCCTTCGCATCATCTCCGAGGTCATCCATAAGGGCATCCAGAGAGGAATATTTATCACGAAGAAGAGTATTTACCGTTGAAAGAAGAATGACAGGATCTTTTGGTAACATATGGGCCCTCCAAAAAGATTTTGAATGATAATATCATAATTTCTTATGAGTGTAAACAGCCCTTGACTTTACACCGCTCGGTGGCTTATAATGCCGTGAATAGTAACAAATTATACAAGGAGAAAAACGATGGCAGATAATCAGAACAACAATCAGAACAACGCGCCTCAGCAGGACATTAACCAGCTTTTAAAGGTGCGCCGCGAAAAGCTTGCCGCCCTTCAGGAAGCAGGTAAGGACCCTTTTGCCATTACCAAGTTTGACCAGACACATCATACTTCAGATGTCAAAGCTCTTTACGAAGACTATGAAGCAAAGAAGCTTGCAGGCTGGGCAGAACCTTCGGTAGACGGCTTATCAGAGGAAGAAGCAAAGGAAGTCAAAAAGGCTGATTACAACAAGAAACGCGAACTCCTTGATGCAGAGGCAATAAATGTGGCAATTGCAGGCCGCCAGATGTTTAAGAGGGTAATGGGCAAGGCAGCATTCTGCAACATCCAGGACCTTAAAGGCAATATTCAGGTTTACGTGGCAAGAGATGCTGTAGGTGAGGACGCATACGCAGACTTCAAAAAGTCCGATATCGGAGATATTTACGGAGTAAAGGGCTTCGCCTTCAGAACAATGACCGGAGAAATCTCCATTCACGCAACAGAGATTACTCTCCTCTCCAAGAGCCTCCAGATTCTCCCGGAGAAGTTCCACGGCCTTACAGACACAGACACAAGATACCGTCAGAGATACGTTGACCTCATTATGAATGAAGAGTCCAAGGACGTTTTCATCAAGAGATCACAGGTTATTCGTGAAATAAGAAACTTCCTCGCAGGAAGAAACTTCATGGAAGTTGAAACACCTATGCTCGTTGCAAACGCAGGCGGCGCCTCCGCAAGGCCGTTCGAGACACATTTCAATGCCCTTGACGAGGACTTCAGACTTCGTATTTCCCTTGAGCTCTACCTCAAGAGACTTATCGTAGGCGGCCTTGAAAGAGTATTCGAAATCGGCCGTGTATTCAGAAACGAAGGCCTTGACACACGTCACAACCCCGAGTTCACACTCATGGAACTCTATCAGGCATACACAGATTACGAAGGAATGATGGAGCTCACAGAGTCCATGTTCCGTTACCTTGCAGAAAAGGTTCTCGGCACCACAAAGTTTATGTATGGTGACGTTGAACTTGATTTTGGCAAGCCCTTCGAGCGCCTTACCATGAACGATGCCATCAAAAAATATGCCGGTATCGATTTCGACCAGATTGACGGCGACGAAGCAGCAAAGAAGCTTGCTGACGAGCATCACATCGAATACGAAAAGTTCCACACAAAGGGCGACATCATCAATCTCTTCTTCGAAGAGTACTGTGAGAAGAACCTCGTTCAGCCCACCTTCATTATGGATCACCCTCTTGCAATTTCTCCTCTCACAAAGAAGAAGCCTTCCGATCCTTCCAAGGTTGAGCGTTTCGAGCTCTTCATCAATACTTGGGAGATGTGCAACGCCTACTCCGAGCTGAATGACCCCATCGATCAGCGTGAGCGCTTCGCCGCTCAGGACCGCAACGCAGCAGCCGGCGACGAAGAGGCCCAGCACACCGACGAAGACTTCCTCAATGCCCTCGAAATCGGCATGCCTCCTACGGGCGGCATCGGCTACGGCATCGACAGACTCGTTATGCTCCTGACCAACAGCCCCGCAATTAGAGATGTATTGTTGTTCCCGACGATGAAATCTTTACAGTAATGTACTAAGACGCATTAAGACGCACTAAGACGTGACGCGTCGGACGTTGCTGTCACAGGACGGAACGAAGCAAATTGTCGTGAATTCTGAACGACCTCACGGACAAAAGCGGAGCCTCTTGTAAGAATGAGAAAATGGTTCGAGGAACCTCACGGAATAAAGTGTGGAACTCGTATTTAGCTTAAAACTAAACAGGTAAACAGTCCAAGGAACAGTTTTGG
>JAZQQJ010000019.1:0-6800 GCA_045629005.1 Lachnospiraceae bacterium | reverse complement strand
GGCCTTACGGAAAAAAGCAAGTAAAAAGCATTTTTATCCGTAGAGGTAGTGTCGGGCGTTACGGATAAAAGTAAGTAGGGGGCTGTTTTATCCGTAGTGGTAGCAACAGGCCTTACGGATAAAAGCAAGTAAGAAGCCAATTTATCCGTAGTGGTTGTGCCGGGCCCTACCGAGCCCTACGGGGCCTTACGGATATAAATTAGCAGGTGATATGTAAGTGCCTGACGTCATTTTATTAGCAGGTGATATGAAAAGCATCCCTTCGGCACTACTTGAAGTTGTCGGGAAAGCGGAGTATAATACACCCAAATGATTTGAAAATCACAGGAGGACATTCATGATAAACTATGAATTCGTAAAGGCAAAAGCAGAAAAGTACGGCCAGCAGCATATATTTAAGTATTTTGACGAGTTAAATGACACCGAAAAGCAGGCGCTCATTGACCAGATTTGCTGCACGGACATGGAAATTATCGAGAACTGCAAGCATATGGAAGAGCTTGCGAAGAGAGGCGTAATTGAGCCGCTTTCAGCAATGGAGCTTCCTGAAATTGAAGAGAACAAGGCAAGCTTTACCGCAACAGGCATTGATGCCATTAAGGCCGGCAAGGTCGGTGCTGTTCTTCTTGCAGGCGGTATGGGCACAAGACTTGGCTCCGACAACCCGAAGGGTATGTATAATATCGGTATCAATCGCGAGCTTTACATTTTCGAGTGCCTCATCAATAACCTCCTTGATGTTGTAAAGCAGGCAGATGCATGGATTCATTTGTTCGTTATGACAAGTGAAAAGAACAACGATGCTACCGTTGATTTCCTTGAGGAACACAATTTCTTCGGTTACAAAAAGGAGTATGTTCACTTCTTTATTCAGGAAATGGCTGCAGCTACAGATTATAACGGAAAGATTTATCTTGAAGAAAAGGGCAGACTTGCAACATCACCCAACGGCAACGGCGGCTGGTTCATTTCCCTTAAGAATGCAGGGCTCCTTAATCTTGTTCACAAAGAGGGCATCGAGTGGATTAACGTATTTGCTGTTGATAATGTTCTTCAGAGAATCGCAGATCCTTGCTTCGTAGGCGCAACAATTCAGAAGAAGTGCGTAGTCGGCGCAAAGGTTGTAAGAAAAGCCGCTCCGGATGAGAAGGTTGGTGCTATGTGCCTCGAAGATGGCAAGCCTTCAATCGTTGAGTACTACGATATGACTCAGGAGCTTATGGATGCAAAGAACGAAAAGGGCGAGCCTGCATACAACTTCGGCGTAATCCTTAACTATCTCTTCTTTGTTCCGGACCTTGAGAAGATGATGTCAAGCCTTCCTCTTCACATTGTTGAGAAGAAGATTCCTTACATTGATGAAACCGGAAATCTTGTTAAGCCTGAAGCTCCCAACGGTTATAAGTATGAGAACCTCGTTCTTGATATGATTCATCAGCTTGACAGCTGCCTTCCTTTTGAAGTTGTTCGTGAGAAGGAATTCGCTCCCATCAAGAATAAGACAGGCGTTGACTCCGTTGAAAGTGCAAGAGAACTCCTTAAGAAAAACGGCGTAGAGCTGTAAAGCAGGAACTGTGGACGCTGAAAACCATAAATAAACGGCGTAGAGCCAAAAAAGAGACTGATATGAACATAGTATTTCTTGAAACAGATACACTGGGTGATGACGTTGACATCACCCGTTTTTCCGAATTGGGCAATGTTACAACATATCCCCTTACGCAGCAGGGAGAGATCCATGACCGTCTCCTTGAAGCGGATGCCGTTGTAATCAACAAGCTCCCCATGAATGAAAATACAATAGGCGGACTCACAAGGCTTAAACTGATTTGTCTTACCGCTACCGGCACCAATAATATCGACTTTTCTTATACCGATAAAAGGGGCATTGAGGTGCGTAACGTCAGAAGCTACTCCACTGAGTCCGTAGTGCAGCATACCTTCGCATGCTTCTTTTATCTTTACGAGAAGCTTAATTACTACGATGAGTATGTTAAGTCCGGCACTTATGCAAATGCGCCTTTCTTCTGCCACATCGAGCAGAAGTTCCACGAGATGTACGGCAAACGCTGGGGCGTTATAGGACTTGGCGAAATAGGAAGAAGAGTATCGGACGTTGCAAAGGCTTTCGGATGCGAAACAGTTTACTATTCCACAAGCGGAAAGCACGACGAGCCCGGCTATACAAGAGTAAGTCTTGATGAACTGCTTGCAACATCGGATATTATTTCCATTCATGCACCCTTGAATGATAATACATTAAATCTCATAAATGCGGATTCTCTTCGTAAATGCAAATCGAGTGCATACATCATCAATATGGGAAGAGGTCCCATCGTCAATCAGGAAGATTTGTACGAAGCCCTTGAAAACAACGTAATTGCAGGCGCTGCGCTGGATGTACTTACTGCAGAGCCTATGGCAAAGGACAATCCGCTTATTAATATTAAGGACTCCAAAAAGCTTCTAATTACCCCTCATATTGCATGGGCAACGATTGAAGCAAGAAGACGTTGCGTGGAAGCGGTTTTCAACAACATCAAAACATCAGCTTTATTCAATAAATAAGCACATTTGGGGCGGTCTTTTTCGTAAAAACCGCCCCATTTATTTTGTTAATAAATAAACGATGAATTTTGTTTGACAAGTGCCGCAAAGAATGCTAATATCGCAATTGTGAACATAGTGTTCACAAAAGATTCATATTTTTTTGGAGGATTTCAAAAATGCATAAGGGTACAGTTAAGTGGTTTAACAACCAAAAGGGTTATGGCTTCATTTCTGATGAAGAAGGTAAGGACGTATTCGTTCATTACTCAGGCCTCAACATGGAAGGCTTCAAGTCTCTTGAAGAGGGCCAGGCTGTTGAGTTCGAAATCACAGAAGGCGCTAAGGGACCTCAGGCAACAAACGTTACAAAGTGCTAATCAAATAGTATTCAATGTACCTTTTTCATATATAAAGCAATTTATACAAGAAAAGAGATATTGTAAGACCATTGAGAAGACGGAAGACGGGATGCAAAAATGCATCCCGTTCTTTTCTGTTAATCCGGGGTAATTCTATTACCGGGTGAGTTTGCGAATGTCTTCATAAAATGATATACTGCACCAATCAATTTAAGAATGAGGAAAGATGAATGAAGAAAAACCTGAAATGTGTTTTAACTGCTTTGGTATGTTCGATGATGTTATGTTGCTTTAATGCGTGCGAGGACTCAAAGGAAGAAACAAAGCCGGAAAAAAAGACAGAAACATATGAAAATATAGAAAGTACACCGACTCCTGAAGTTTATGACGAGTATGCAGGCAGAGAGGAAGATTATTTTGCAGACGACGATGATGAACATGAAGAAGGCGGCGACGGATGGTCATCGGATAAGTTTCAGGGACCTTGGACAAAAACAGTCGAGGCAGAACCGACGGAAGCTGTTAAGCCTGACTGGCTGAAAAATCATTTGTGGATTGAGGAAGACGAGTACGCTGTCTTATACGAAAACGAAGGCGGCCAGATTCTTGCTGTTTTCAAAAAAGAAGACAATATGCTTGTTGCATTTGACCAGATGGAAAATGATGGAACTGTATGGTATTGCGATTGGATTGTAACTGATGTCAGAAATGACGAGAACGAATTTCAAGTCGGATACGAAATCCACGATGTTGAAAATGGGACTTACAGCAATCCGATTTATGCGTGCTGGGACCTGGACTTTAAGCTTGAATGGCCGAATGGGTATTACGATGATATTCAATACACAAACCAGCAATATGTTACGGTAAACGGGGACACCTTTAATTTAATATGGGCAGAAGATCGTATCCTTACAAAAAGCTATTCCATTTGGAAGAGATATGACAACGTTTACACGAAGGTAGATATATATAAAAACGAAAACTAAAGGCACAAGTATTGAATAAAGATTCATTTGCGAATTTTGCGGCGCTCCCACGCTTTCTCATGTTGAGATTAATATTTCAATAAAGACCGGCTGCTGAAGAGATTTGGCAATCGGTCTTTTTTTGAATATCATTATTTTTGAGCATAGGCGGAATATGATGATTTTTCGATCACTCGATGAACAATGCGTCTGTTTGCACATATATTGGCAATAATAAGGTGGAATGCACTAATAACGAGGAGTATACTGTGGAGTATGTTTGGAGGTTTTCTGACGTGAAAAAGGAAAAGGAAAAAAGCAAGAAAAGACTTAATATATCCCTCATCGTGGCAGCGGTTGTCGTACTGCTTGTTGTGCTTGAGATTATTTCTGCATTCCGTGAGTTTGGAGGGGTAGATAAAATAAGGCTCCGCGAGTATGGGGATGACACAATAGCTGCCGAAAAGCGTAACAACGATGCTGAAAGTCCTGTTTTCTCGGCGGAGAGTGGTTTTTATGATGAGGAGTTTTCACTCACTCTTTCCGGTCCGGAAGGAGCCACTATTCTTTATACCCTTGACGGCTCTGACCCTGCAGGCTCCGTAGTGAAAGAAACGTATGTTGATCCTATCAGCATCTACGACAATACAACTACCATCAATAAACTGAGTGCAAAGTATAATTATTCACTCGCTCAGACAATGGTTCCAAATAAAACCGTTGATAAGGGAATCGTCGTAAGAGCATGCCTGAAATTCCCGGACGGAACATTCGGTCCGACGGTTACCAAAAGTTATTTTGTAGGAAAGACGGCTGCCTACTACAAGGACCTTAAGGTTATATCTCTTGTTACAAACCCTTACAACATCGTTGATGACGATACAGGCATTTACGTAATAGGAAGTGCCTACAAAAAGTGGAAGAGAAGCGATGATTACAATCCCACTTATGAAAACTGGAATCTGAAGAATCCCACAAACTACAACCAAAGCGGAAAAGAGTGGGAAAGACCTGCAATTGTGCAGGTGTTTGAAAAGGGTGAGATTGCATTTGAGCAGGCTGTGGGAATCAGACTTGCAGGAAAGGTTTCCAGATCAAACGTTCAAAAGAGCTTCAGACTTTATGCGAGATCGGAATATGGCGACAGCAAACTGAGATATACATTCTTTGACGAACTTACAGACATTGACGGCAAGAAGATTAAAAAGTTTGATAAGGTAACACTTCGAAATGCCGGAAATGATTCTACCGACACATGCATACGTGACAATATAATCCAGTCGCTTGTCAGCGGCAGAGACGTTTCCATACAGGCAGACGAGCCCTGCATGCTTTTCCTTGACGGCGAATTCTGGGGCTTTTATCACATAAAGGAACGCCTCGAGGACTACTATTTCCAGTCTCATTATGATATTAAAAAAGAAAATGTCACAATCATAAAGAATTCTGATTATGAAGGCAACGATGAAATAATCGGGGAGTACCAGAACTTCTTTAACTGGGCAATGTATGCGGATTTCTCCGATGATGCGAACTACGAGAAGGCATGCAAAGTATTCGACATGCAGAGCTTTATGGACTATTTCGCTATCGAAACATACATCAACAATAAAGACTGGCTCTACACCGATACAAACAACTGTATGATGTGGCGTGCCAACGAGCCTGTTGACGGAAATGAGTATGGTGACGGAAAGTGGAGATTTGCTCTTTTTGATACGGAATATTCCTGTAATCTTTACGGGCAGACCGAGACAAAACCTGAATTCGATCTTATAAACGATTTGTACATAAGAAAGACTTGGACGAACCCCGCCGCACTTTTCTATAAGTTCCTTGAGAATGAAGGCTTCAGAAAGAATTTTGAACAAACATATATAGAAGTAATAGATGAGTGCTTTAATCCTGAGCACGTGAATGAAGTAATCGACACATATGTTGAAGAATATGGCTCCGCTATTTCCGCCGGGCTTAACAGATATACAAATACCGGAACGGATAGCCGTTATCTTATGGAAAAACTTGAGCCTGTAAAAGACTTTTTCAACAAAAGGCCCGAATATGCAAGAGAGTATCTGAGTACGTTGCTCGGACGGTATTGATTCATACAGGTGTGTATGCTATACTTGTCCGAAGAAAATTCAATATTCCGTTCCGGACCAATCAAGGAGGCAATCATGTCAAAAACATTCATCATGGATCATCCGCTTATCCAGCACAAAATCGGCATTATGCGTATGAAGGAAACTTCCACAAAGGAGTTCCGTGCACTTGTTACCGAAGTAGCAATGCTCATTTACTATGAAGCAAGCAGAAATCTCCCTCTTGCTGACAAGGAAATAGAAACTCCCCTTGTGAAGACTACTGTTAAGGAAATCGCAGGCAAGAAGCTTTGCGTAGTTCCCATCCTCCGCGCAGGCATGCAGATGGCTGAAGGCGTTCTCCAGCTTACCCCTAACGCTAAAGTAGGTCACATCGGCCTTTACAGAGATGAAAAGACACTTGAGCCTCATGAGTACTTCTGCAAGCTCCCTCAGGACATTACAGAGAGAGAAGTATTCGTAGTTGACCCTATGCTTGCTACAGGCGGTTCTGCTGATGCAGCAATCACTCTCCTCAAGAGACGTGGCATCTCCAAGATTCGCTTCCTTTGCCTCATTGCAGCTCCCGAAGGCGTTGAAAAACTTCAGGCAGCTCATCCGGATGTAAACATCTTTATCGGTGCTCTCGACGAGAGACTGAACGAGAACGGCTACATCCTTCCCGGACTTGGTGACGCCGGCGACAGAATTTACGGAACAAAATAAGAATATAAAAAAACAGCCGTGGAACTGCCACGGCTGTTTTTGCGCGGTGGTGTCCGGTAGGGACGGAGTGTGGTGGACATTTTTGCAAAAAATGTCCACCACACTCCGTCCCTACC
>JAZQQJ010000018.1:0-13178 GCA_045629005.1 Lachnospiraceae bacterium | reverse complement strand
CTTAAAGACGGAAGTGTAGACTGTGTGATAGCAAATAACCTGCTTCATCTGATATCTAATCCCGAGAAAGTAGTTGATGAAATATACAGAGTGCTGAAAAAAGGCGGTATGTTCATTTGCTTTGATGATGCCCCCGGAAAGGGTTCGCATGATAATACCGACTATGAAAAAGCAGTCGGTGAGGTTTATGGCAGATATTGGGAGTATTTAGGAAACCTTGGTATAAAAGGCAGAAGATACAGTTGGAAATTTGACCGTAACGGTTATTGCGAGACAAAGTTCAGCAAAGAAGAAAGAACGATTAAATGGCATTCGGAAGGTGTTGAAAAAGTAGAAGATTTTTTCCTGCCCAGATTTTCTGCGAGAGGCTTTTCTGATCAGACTGCGGTTCCGGAAAAAGAGCATAAGGAAGCAGTACAATATGCTTTAGAAGTAGCTGACAAACGATTTGACGATGACTGGCGAAAGTATTCTGTTTCATATACCAAAGGTGATATTCTTGTAACAGTATTTAAGAAAGACAAATCTTAAGTTGTCGGTTATTATATATTCAACTTAGGAGGTGCAGTTATGGAAACAGTAGAAACAAATAGACTATTCATGCGACGACTCATGCCGGATGATTACAAGGCAATGGCGGCATGGGATATGGATGAAAGAGTATACAAATATCTATTGGGTTCAGCTTGCAAAACGGTTGAAGAACCGCTGGCGTGGTTGCCAAAAAAGGACCCTGAATCCAAAACAAACATATTAATGCTCGTTACGGACAAAAGCGATGGACATGCTGTAGGAATATATGCATTAAATTACATCCCGGAGCACGATTCTTATTCATTATCGTACGTTAATCGCTATGATGATTGGGGAAAGGGATATACTGTAGAAGGCATGAAAGCACTAATGGATCATGCGGTTAATGTATATGGCGCCCGCAAGTTTGAAGGTGAGTGTGCCAAGGAAAACATAGGCAGTGCAAGGGTTATGCAGAAATTAGGAATGGTATATGATCATGATTCTTCATATACAAAAAGTGATGGAAGTATAACATTTGAATCGGAGGTTTATACACTTTCGATTGATTAGTTTAATTCCGTTTCCACGCTAATATGGAGGATAAGAGGATAAAAAGGGGAAGTGAAATAATGAATTATTATGGAAGCGGGAAATACAAAGATGGATTTTAATGACAAAGTAACTGAACGACTCATAAGATATGCAAAAATCAATACACAGTCTGCATTAAATGTTAAAAGAGTTCCTTCAACGGAATGTCAGTACGATTTGGCAAAAGTATTAAAAGATGAGCTGAATAACATTGGTGCATCAAATGTTTGGCTGGATGAAAAGAACTGTATAGTATATGGCGAAATCCCCGGAAACACCGAAGGGACGGTGTTTGGACTTGTCACCCACATGGATACGTCGCCGGATGCTCCTTCAGAAAACATTAAGCCATGGCTTTTAAAGGATTATGACGGTAGAGATATCATACTGAATAAAGAAAAAAACATTGTACTGCGCGTGAAAGACTATTCTTTTATGGAAAAATATGTCGGACAGGATTTGGTTTTGACGGACGGTACAACGCTTCTTGGTGGTGATGACAAGGCTGCGATTGCGGCAGTTATGACTTTTGCCGAATATGTGCTAGGCTATCCGGAAGTTAAGCATCCTACAATTAAAATTGCGTTTACACCGGATGAAGAAGTGGGCGGTCTTGCATGCAATCTTGATCTTGAAAGATTTGGCGCAGAGGTGGCATATACCCTTGATGGAGATCATGCGGGCTATTATTCTTATGAGACGTTTAATGCGACGGAAGCACAGCTCGAGATTACGGGACTCAATGTGCATCCCGGGACTGCAAAAGGAATAATGGTAAATGCTTTGGAAATAGGGGCTGAGTTTATTTCGATGCTGCCGGAGAAGGAAAAGCCTCAATACACGGGAGGCAGGGAAGGCTTTTTCCATCCGCATGCTTTTAGCGGCAATGTTGAAAGGGCACAGGTTTTATGCCTAATCCGTGACCACGATGAAAACAAATTTGAGGGGCGTAAGGAATTCATCCGCAAATGTGTGAATGATTTAAACGAAAAATACGGGAACAGAGTTGCACTTAATTTTGCAAACGGCTACTATAGTATGAAAAAGGCTGTCGATAAAGTTCCGTTTGTTATTGATAACCTTAAAAGGGCAATTTCGGAATGTGGACTTACTCCAACAGAGCTTGCTTTCAGAGGTGGTACGGACGGCTCTGCAATTTCACTGAGAGGACTTCCCTGCCCGAATTTAAGCGCGGGCTATGAAAACGGACACAGCAGATTTGAATTTGTTTCTGTACAGACAATGAGTAAAAATGTTGAGATACTTATAAGACTTGGAGAAATATACGCAAATTCATAAGAAAGAATCGAGGACAGTATGATAAATGCATTAGAAGCAACAATGATATTCTGCTGGGGACTATCATGGCCGATTTCGCTTAGAAAATCATTTGTAAGCAGGACATCAAAAGGGAAAAGTCTTGGATATGAACTGCTGATTCTTTTGGGATATATTTGCGGTATAGTCAGGAAGTTTTTGCAGATTTCAAGAGGAGATAATACCGACTGGCTGTTTTATCTGGCGTTTGTATTCTATTTTATCAATTCAACTTTTGTGCTGTTGGATATCATTTTATGGTTCAGAAATCACAAGCTTGACTTGGATGTCCACTAGGGACGGGGTGTACCGGACATTTTGTGAATGTCCACTGGGGACGGGGTGTACCGGACATTTTTGTAAAACATCCGAGACGGGTATAGCAGACTATTCAAAATTTAGGGGGTATTTATGGCATCAAGTATTATTCATTATGCAATTACGAACGAAATTCTTAAAAAGCACAAGTTTGACAATCCTGCTCGTTTAAAACTTGGCGCAGTGTTGCCGGACTATGGTTATCAGGGCAACAGCCATCTGAAAATACCGGTTGCGGGCGGACATAAAAGAACATACGATTTTGACGGATTTATGGACAAATTCGGTGAACTGGTCAAAACAGATGAACTGTATCTTGGATATTATCTTCATCTTGTTCAGGACATTCTTTTCAGACATTTCCTTTTTGATCGCTATCATTGGAATCCGACCGTTCCGGGTAATGTTGATAAATTAAATCAGGATTATGCGATAGGCAATGCTTACGTGGTCAAAAAATACAATTTGAAGAATGAAGTTTTTACTACGTCCACATTTGTAGAAGAGCCAATTAACGCTATTTGTTCGTTTGACCTTCAAAGATTAATCGATAGTATGGAGGCATATTTTAATTCGGACATTGATGGAAACACATTCTTTTTTACGAAGGAAATGACCGATGAGTTTATCTCTGAAGCAGTTGAATACTGCCTGAAGGAGATTGAGCACCTTTCAAAAGGCAGTGAGCGTGCGGATTTATACGAACTTGCCTGGGACAATATGCCGAAGTCGCTTCTTGAAACTACAAGGAACACAAGAGATCTTGGAGGGTACAGAATTGCCGGGACAAAGACGTACACCAAATATAATCGTATATATAGAAGCGACCTTGCGAAAGCACCCTCTGAAAAAGATATTGATTTTTTAAAGAAAAACGGGATTACGACAATCATTGATTTCCGGATTGATGTTGAGGTTGAGAAGGCTGCAAACGGATTTTCAGGCGTTGAAGGCTTAACATATTACAATTTCCCGAATATTGAAGGAAGTTTCCTGCCTAAAACTATTGAAGAGGTGCGCTACAGCTATCAGGTAATTGCCGAGGCAAAGTCCATGACTCAGGTTATGAGAACCATTGCCGAAGCACCCGGTGGAGTAATGTATAATTGCAGTGCCGGAAAGGACAGGACGGGTGTAACATCTGCAGTTATCCTCTGGTTGTGCGGTGTCAGCGATGAAGACATTGTTTACGATTATATGATTACTAAAATCACAAATGAAGAACGATTCAAACTCATCAGAGAATATTATCCGGATCTTGATATGAATATTGTTATTCCAAATGAAGAAAATATGCGGAGTTTATTGAGAGCGTTGAAAGAAAAGTACGGGACTCCCGAAAACTATTTCTCCTCGCTTGGAATTACGCTCGAAGAACAGCAGAAGATAATTGACAAACTGACAAAATAAAATGTTTGCCAATCCCGGTGGGCGATTCAAAATGCTCACCATACTCCGTCACAGTTGACATTCAATGAAAAAGCCTCACGTTTCAGCAAAATATGACTGAAACGTGAGGCGTGTTTTTTACTACATGAAATGTCCATCACACCCTGCCCATGGTGTATATTGTGTGTCCATCACACCATATTATCGGTGGACGGTTAGATTCTCTTATATATCGAAGCTACGAGATTAAGCTCGTCCTCTACATCTGTACTGATTTTAACCCATTCTGTTCCGGCTAAAAATGTTGAAGGATCATGGAGATAAAGCTCGTCGTTTTCAAACTTGCCTTCTTCAGCCTTTGTAACGATGTACTTGCCATCATCTGTTACGGTCATTCCGCGGCTCTTTGCTTTTTCGAGCTCTTCGGCGGGAGTGCCCTCCGGAATCTCCATAAGGTGCTTAAGGCTTGCATCCTCATCAATCATTAAAAGCGAGCGTACACTCTGCTCAAGCATATGTTTGTCAGCAGGGTTTGTTGCTTCTGCAAGACGTTTCTCAATATCTTCAAAAACAAAACCGTCTTCTGTACGTTTTGCGACTTTAGATACCTTGTAAATACCTGCAAATTTCATGTTAAACTCCTCCTACATTAAAGAATATTGAAAGCGTATACAATTATATTACTCTTTAAGGACTTTTGCCCAATTAAATAATTGTAATGTGAATGAAATAATGTGGATGAAAAGATGTGGATGAAGGTGCTTTCACGCGATGCAGAGATATCCATAACCGAGCAGATTTTGCACCGGGGAGGGGCTTGTAGCGTAGTTAATTAAAAAAATTAATTATCCTGCACACGTAGATGATTGGGGGATTGGTAAAACGGCTTGGATTTGAAATTTTACCAGTATGCGTACGACGCAGCTGACTGGTAAAAAGGTTTGAATTTGGAAATTTACCAGTATGCGCGACAGATATTTGACTGGTAAAATTTTGTATGAGGTTAATTTACCGGTAAACTAATACTTTATGATACTGGTAAAATGGAGTGTTTTGAAATTTTACAAGTCATTTGAAAGAATTTAGTACTGATAAAAAGGGAAAAGAAGTGTTTATATCAGTCCGAAGGAAAAGTTGTGTTCTTTTAGACCTTCCGAGAGGTGGAACTTATTTTGAAACTATGTAAAATCGATATTTGAAGGATACAGAGAGATTTATAATATTTGTCTCGGAAAATGTCTGATATTATTTTGTATGTGAATAGAACCTGAATGGGCATTACAGCAACAGGGAATCATTGGAGGAGATATTATGAAGGCACTATTTATCGGTGGTACAGGAACAATCAGTATGGCAATTACAAAGCTTCTGGCTGAAGATTCAAACTGGGAGTTATATCTTCTGAACAGGGGTAACAGAAGTGCGGAACTGCCTGAAAATGTTAAGGTTATTAAAGCAGATGCCAATGACGAGGCAGCGGTCAGAGAAGCCATAAAAGATATGAGTTTTGACTGTGTCGGGCAGTTTATAGGCTTTGTTCCGGAACAGATTGAAAGAGACATAAGACTTTTTACCGGAAAGACGAAACAGTATATTTATATAAGCTCTGCGTCGGCTTACAACAAGCCCTGTAGCGATTACAGAATTACAGAAGGAACAGCACTTGCCAATAAATACTGGCTGTACTCCAGAAACAAAATTGCGTGTGAAGACCTTTTAATGAAGGCTTATCGCGACAACGGTTTTCCTGTAACAATCGTGCGCCCGAGCCACACATATGATAACAGAAACGTGCCGATGGGTGTGCATGGTACAAACGGAAGCTTCCAGGTTATTAAGCGAATGCTTGAAGGAAAGCCGGTAATTGTACATGGTGACGGCACTTCCCTGTGGACAATGACTTATAATGAGGACTTTGCCAAGGGTTATGTGGGACTCATGGCAAACAAGCATGCCATTGGAGAGGCTTTCCAGATTACAGGCGATGAAACGCTTACATGGAATCAGATATATCAGACAATAGCCGATGCACTCGGAGTTGAGTACAAGCCTTATTATGTTGCTTCTTCTTTCCTGGCAGCAATCAGTGACTATGATTATGAAGGTGGTCTGCTTGGTGATAAATCGAATTCTGTTGTATTTGACAATACGAAGCTTAAACGTGCTGTGCCCGGCTTTGCACCCTGCATCCGTTTCGAACAGGGCATTAAGCTGACACTGGACAATGTTATGGCACATCCCGAGCTTCAGAAGGAAGACCCGGAATTTGACGCATGGTGCGATAAGGTGATTGCTGCACTGGAAAAGTGCAAGAAGGATATTTAGTGATGAGTAAAAAAGTATATTTATTCGGCCAAATACTTGGAACACATTCATTCTATCTTAAGGATGGTTTTCCTGTTCCTGATGAATATTCCGAGATTAGTATGAAATACTTTCTCCCCGGGGGAGAAACGGGCACGGCTGCTACTGTTCTTGCATCTCTCGGTGCTGAGGTAAAGATGGACGGGACACACATCGGTACTGAAGTGGGGCCGATGCTAAAGGAATTCTATAAAGACAAAAACGTTGATTTGTCTTCAATGAAATTTGATCCCGAATACAAAGGACTTATGGATTATGTTCTTATTTCAGGGCTTGTGAGAAGTCCGATGGGCACATTCCAGGCACTTTACCAGTCAGGTGTCAAAAGGTGGAATATGCCTAATGAATCCGACATTAATGAAGCTTCTGTAGTTGGAATAGATCCTTTCTTCCTTGAAGAAACACAGGCGGCAGCGGAACTGTGTGTAAAGCATGGCATTCCGTACGTTACAATCGACAGCCCGCATGATTCATATCTTCACCGGCACTGTGCGGTAAATGTAGTTTCAAAGGAGTGCCTTGGAGAACATTACAAGGGCATGCCCGTAACAGAAGTTATTAAGCTTCTGCAGGAGAATACCGATGGCCTTTCGATTATTACAACAGGTGGAAATCCTATGCTTTACGGAAGAAAAGGTGAGCCATTCCGCACTATGGAACCGTTTAAAGTTAAGGTTGAAAGTACACTTGGTGCCGGAGACACATTTAAAGCAGGATGCATTTATGCACTTGCACAGGGCTTTGATGATGACAGAACAGTCCGATTCGCAAGTGCCTGCTCTGCAGTAGCTATTTCGAGATATCCGCTCCCGTTATGCCCGCCTACTCTTGAAGAAGTTGAGAGAATGATAAGCGGCTGATAGGAAGCACTAAAAAACACATATTCTTCACAATCCCGTCACTTTCCATCCTTTTTTTGAAATTAAATTTGAAAAGTGAGTTTGTGATTATTAATGCAAACCAAAATCGCAAAAGCGTGGGAGGAGAATATGATTGAAGTAAGGAATGTTACCAAGAAATACGGTAATCATACGGCAGTGTCGGACTTGTCGTTTACTGTCGAAGACGGTTTGATTACAGGTTTTTTGGGACCTAACGGAGCCGGCAAAAGTACAACAATGAACATTATGACCGGCTATCTGGCACCGAGCAGCGGAACGGTGCTTATTAATGATGTAGATATTTTAGAGGACCCGGAAGGGGCTAAGAAGCAAATAGGATATCTTCCCGAACTGCCACCTCTTTACACAGATATGACAGTTGACGAGTACCTTACATTTGTTTCTGAACTTAAAAAAGTTCCTAAGAATGAGCGTCAGAGCCAGATTGAAACCATAAAGGAAATGGTTTCCCTCAAAGATGTTGAAAAGAGACTTATAAAGAATCTTTCAAAAGGCTACAAACAGAGAGTAGGCTTTGCACAGGCTCTAATCGGATTTCCTCCGATTATCATTCTCGATGAGCCCATGGTTGGTCTGGACCCGAAGCAGATTATTGAAATTCGAGACTTAATCAAAAAGTTAAAAGAAAACCATACTGTTATTCTGAGTTCACATATCCTGTCGGAAATCAGTATGGTTTGCGACAAAATAGTTATTATTTCCAACGGAAATCTGGTTGCTTATGATACTCCCGAACATCTGACGGAATCCTCAAAGGGCAAAACAGAGATTCGCCTCACGGCAAAGTGCGATGAAAATACGCTTAGGAGTATAGTTGAGGCTTTCGAAGGCACTTCCATTGAAATCAAAGAAAAAGAAGACGGTCTTTACAGTGATGCGGTTATTACATCAGATGCCGACAATGAACTCATTGAAAAGATTTTCTTTGCTTTTGCCAATGCTTCTGTTCCTCTTGTTGAACTTCATCATATTGAAAGTTCTCTTGAAGACGTTTTCCTTGAACTTACTGATAAGAATGATGAAGTTACGGAAGAAGGGGAGGAGGAGTAGCCATGTTTGCCATTTTTAAAAGAGAATTTAAAGCTTTTTTTCATTCTATAATGGGTTATCTGTTTATTGCAGCGAACCTTGTACTGCTTGGAATTTATTTTCTGGCATATAATCTTAGCGGAGCATATCCTTATTTTTCCTACACTATTTCAGCAAGTGTACTCATTTATCTTATTACAATACCGCTACTCACAATGCGTATTCTGTCCGAAGACAGAAAAAATAAAACCGACCAGCTTATTCTGACTTCTCCGGTAAGTGTTATGCAGGGGGTTGTCGGTAAATATATGGCTGTGGCAGGTGTGTTTTTGATACTTATTGCTATAGTATGCTTCTACCCTCTTATAATGAGCCTGTATGGCGAAGTGCCTTTTGCTGAAAACTATCTGGCCATTTTCGGATTTGCACTTTATGGATTGGCTTCCATAGCTATTGGTGTGTTTATCTCATCGATAACAGAAAGCCAGATTATTGCAGCTGTATTGTCATTTGTAGCGCTCTTCCTCACATACATGATGGGACCGCTTTGCTCACTGATTTCCACTAATGGTAACTGGATTACGTCAATATTGAGCACTCTGGATATGTATGCCGGATTCGGAACATTTCTGAACGGTATTTTATATATATCTTCCATAGTCTATTACGCGAGCATTATTTTCCTTATGCTTTTCTTGACTTCTCAGGTAATTCAGAAGAGAAGATACAGCGTTTCCGTGAAGAGCCTGAAAATGGGCGCTTATTCCACCACATCAATTGTGGTTGCAATTGCACTTGTAATCGTTGCTAATATTCTTGTTTCCAAAATTCCTGAAAAATATACAGTCTTTGATTTGACATCGAACAAAATGTTTTCTATTACCGATGATACTAAGAATCTTTTAAAGACGCTTAATCGGGATACAGACATTATTGTATATTGTGCGGAATCGGAATTTGATACAAATGTTGCAGAAATACTGGGCCGCTATGAGGCAGAATCATCCCACATTAATGTGTCTTTTGTCGATCCGATGACAAGCCCTAAGTTTTACACAAAGTATTCTTCGGACCAAATGTCATCCGGTACAATTATTGTTCAATCCGGAGAAAAGTTCAGATTAATCGATCCAAATGATCTTTACATCTATGAGTACAGTATAAATTATACGACATACAGCTATGACGCAACGGTTACCGGCATTGATGTTGAAGGCCAGATTACCAGTGCCATTGCATATGTAAACAGCGATGAGGAGCATGTTGTCTACTTTACATCGGGACATAATGAAGCTGAATTTGACGAAGATTATATTGAGCTGATTACTAAAGCTAACGCTACATACGAGAGCATCACACTTTTAACTATGGATGAAGTTCCGGAAGATGCTGAGATTCTTGTTATCAATGCTGTTGAAGAGGATTTCAACGAAGATGACATGAATAAAGTCCGTGACTATATTAATAAAGGCGGAAACGTTATTCTTACAATGACGCCTCCTGAAAAAACAAGACCTGTACTTACGCAGTTTTTAAGTGAATATGGGCTTAATATTCAAGATTATCTTGTCGTGGATACTAACAGGGGTTATTATCTCCAGTCGCCTTTTTACCTGCTGCCTGAGATTCAAAGTACAGAATATACATCACTTATCTACAACGAGAATTATGTGTTTACCCCGTATTGTACGGCAATGAACATTGCAGAGGAAATTCCGGATAATATCACCGTTACCGAATTGATGAATTCTTCTTCGAAATCATATGCCAAGAATATAACTGCAGAACTTGTGTCATTTGATAAGGAAGACGGAGATGTTGACGGACCGTTTACGATTGCCGCAATGGTTTGCAAGACAAATGATGACGGAAGTGTAGGAAAACTTCTCGTTGCAAGTTCCGCGTATATGTTCAGCGCTTCTGCAGACTCTATGGTATCCGGAGGAAATCAGCGCTTCTTCACAGGAGTGCTTTCTGACATGGTAAATATTGATACGGTAGTTTCAATACCTTCAAAGAGCCTTGCGATTGACTATCTTACATTAACGCAGGCAAACGTAAACTTCTGGGGGAACCTTACTAGTATTATTATCCCTCTTGGATTATTGATTTGCGGAATTGTGGTATGGCTCCGCAGAAGAAAGAAGTAATGTATGAATAAACAGAAAAAACAAATGCTTATCCTCGGAATTGTTTTGATTGTGCTTGTAGGATTGTATTTCCTCATAAAACTTATTCCGGAGAAGGAAGAAACAATAACTGTTGTTTCGGAAAAAATCAATGAGATTACCGCAGATGAGGTTACATGGATTCATTTTCAGGGGGGAGAAGAAGAACTGACATTTACCCGTGAATCATCAGCAAATCCCTGGATTCTTGCCGGATACGAAGACAGAAATACCAATACAACCGCTATGAATGCAACACTTAGATTTCTTTGCGGAATTACTGTAAAGACTAAGATTGAAGATGTATCTGATTATGCGGATTATGGTTTTGACAGCCCGAACTATGTTATAGATTTTGTCGCCAACGGAGAAAATCATACGATTACGTATGGCGCGTACAATTCAGTTACATCGGTTTATTATGTGATGATGGACAGTGATCCTGCGGTATATGCATATTCAGACTACGAAGGACTGCTCTTTGAAAACAGTACCGCATATTTCCTTGAAGAAATAGTTGAGGAAACAACTACAGAAACAGAAACTACAGAGTAAACAGAAATTAATTAAAAAACCTGCATAGGAAGGCAAATGCTTTCTTATGCAGGTTTTTTTGCGTTTAATACTATTACTTTATCGTACAATTTCGTTGTAAAGTGCCTGCGTTTCAGCATCATCAAAGCCGCTTATAATGTATGTCCTGTCTGCGGTTTTGATACGGATGAAGAGGTTGTTTTCGCAGAGAATGAAGGCGTAATAGGAACCGTATTCCTTGCAGGAGTATTTACCCTTTTCCATTTCGTCGGTTCCGGTGCCACTGACTTTTGAGCGGGAAGAGGGGAGCGTGGTAAGAAGCTCAGCTTCGACAATATCGTCGTACGGAATCTTGTAATCACTCTTAAGATGCTGACATACTACGGTTTTGTCTTCGCTGTAGGCATGCATGGGTGTGAAGTCTGCGAGAATAAGCCATATACAAACAAAGGGAATCCATGCGAGAGCTGCGATGGCAATTACTGTCGTAACCTTACCGGTTTTGGAGGCCATGTTTGTGGTAACGCCTGCTCCGAAACGCTTTTCCACGTAGTTACGCTTGTCGTTAGGATTGTTGTAGAACATTCCCCATGTCCAGTACTCGTCGTCATCTGATTTGAAGGTTTCTTCTTTCTTAGGGTCATATGTCTTGTTTACTTCGTTAATATCTTTAGCGGCGGCAAGAAGTATAGCGATTCCAATCACAGTTTCTGCAAGTATTGCAATCATGAAAATGAGGAAGCTGTGTTTCTGAAGAAGCCCGCCTGCAGCAATGACAAGAACTGTAGCGGTGTTGAGCCATGCTTCACCTACCCAGACTTTTTTCCAAATGCTCTTTTTTGCTCTGTTGTAGGCTGTGTTTACGGCACTGTCGTTACTGATTACCACTGAGCTCGCGCGGTCCATTGCGACAGCAATAAAGTAGAAGAGGAATGTTATGAGTGCTATCGTCAATGTGGACCAGAGATATACCTCTAACATAGCGAAGTCTTTGTTATCGGGATAAACAAGCTTTCCGATAACAAAAACGCTGATCGGAGCAAGTGCACTTAAAATCATCTGGGGGACGAATTCTGCAGACTTAACGGTGCGGACTATATTGGTTTCAACGTACCGCACGGTTTTGGCCGGCTCAGGAACATTATTGTTTTCGACTTCGGTAGAACCGGTCATTTCTTTGCTTTTTGCTTCCCGCTTAATTGCCATGACTGTTTTATTGGCATGTATGTACGGAATCATCATGACAACGAGGGCAATTAGGAACCACATCATCCATAAAGTGAATTGAACGGAAGTGTGTCTGGTGAAGAAGAAAGAAATGGGAACAATTGCTATTGCTAATGTCAGCCAAAGGGTCTCCTTATTAAACTTTTTGGTGGCGGCGGAAACTCTTTCATCTGTCTTTAGTTCGTTGCCCAGATGAACACCGAATATCATTTTGTCCTTACGACTGCCTATTACCTTGCATAAGATGCACATAATGAGAATGACGGGATACATTGTTGTACCGAGAAGGATATTCATCATCATAGTTGTTTACCTCCAAATGCATTTTTACATATGGTCAGGAATTCTTCCTCCGAAAATCCGTTGAGCTTTGCTTCCGAGGCGATTCTTTTCAGTACAATCTCGTTTTCACCAAGGCTTTTGTTTGCGGCGAAGCCTGAACGGATGCGGGCACCGCTGCGGCGGTCGGTCATGATGTAACCTTCCTGCTTAAGTTGCTGGTAGGCCTTGCTGACCGTCATGGAGTTTATGCCTATTTCAAGCGCAAGCGCACGGACCGTGGGAAGCTGGTCCCCGGGCTTTAGTTCTCCGTCGGAAATGCCCATTATTATCTGATCACGTATTTGTGTGTAAATGGGAGTATCAGAGTATTCATTGATTGCTATTACCATATTGCACCTCTTTTCTGAAAGTGTCATTTGTATCATTTGCATTACAAAGAATAATACAAACAATACAAAATGTCAAGAGGAAAATGCACAGTGGTAGTGTCCTGTGGAGGCGTGGTGGGGTGCGGTAGTGTCCGGTAGGGGCGGGGTGCGGC
>JAZQQJ010000017.1:0-28416 GCA_045629005.1 Lachnospiraceae bacterium | reverse complement strand
ACATCTTCCCATACCGGGCCACTCTGCGCTGGGGCCGGGGCCACCGCCAAAGTAGATGTAACCTGTGCCGTCATCATCAACGATAACAGCAGGGTCAAAGAGCCATGCAACGTTTCCGCAGTTTTCCATGCTTCTGCTGATGATTGCATGTCCGAGAGGATCTGTAAAAGGTCCGTAAGGTGTATCTGCAGAAAGAACACCGATACCATTACCGGAATCTGCAAAATAAAGGAAGAACTTGTCCTGTCCGTCGATTGTCTTCCAGCATGCTGCAGGAGCCCACGAATTGTTTGCCCACTTTGCTGCGCCTTCGCTGCCTGCAACCTTAATCGAACCATGATCGACAAAGTTTACGAAGTCATCTGTGGACACACAACGGATTGTGTTGATTTTGCTATAGCCATTGTCCTTGATTTCGCCTTTTGCATCATACTCAAGCACATCGTGTGTCATGTAAATATAGACTCTGCCATCGTAAACCATAGCAAACGGGTCTGCACCGTATGTCTGTGTAAAAATAGGATTGCTGTCCTTAAGGCCCTTATTCGCTTTTGCAAGTGTAAGGCTGTTGAACAGTTCTTTAACGCCTAATACTTCACTCATTTTTTCGTCTCCTGTTTCTTCGGGATTTTGTGTAGCAGCCGGTGTCTCTTCAGGCTTTTGAGTTTCCTGGGCCGCCGCAGGGGTTTCTGTGGCACTTACTTCCGGAGATGGTGTCTGCTTTACCTCATTTTTGCTGTTTCCACACGCAGAAAGCATTCCGAGTGCCAACGAAAAACATAAGGTTAATACAATCTTTCTTTTCATACCCATTCCTCCGCAGCATTTACCATTACCTCTATTATCGTATCAGTAAATCGTTTTTTCTTCTCAAATCTTGTCGTAAAATCGGCAAATTAATAGAGATGAGGACGTATCCCCATCTCCTTTTTCTTAAACCTGATTATTTATCGTTCTTCTCTCGTTTTAATGTCTCAAGTACATCATTGATGCGCTCGTTGGCCAAATCAACCTCTGCTTTCAGCTCCTTGGCGCTCATTCTGAGTGCTCCCGCGCCCCAAATGATAATCTGCTCGGTGGCGTCCGATGTTGCGACGGTAACACGATACTTTTTCGTAAGCTCCTTGACAGTGCGCTCGATGTATCTGTCCGCGGTCTCCGCCTGCTTTGTATACACAACGTGAATGTTGTGATACTGCTCGACTTTTTCAACCGCGCCTTCTACTTTGTATGCGTCAAACACAAGGATTAATGTCATCTTCCTGAAGCCCTGGAAATTGCAAAGAATGTCCATGAGTCTCCGACGGGCGCCTTCCAGATTAGTTTTTGCGAGCTCGTTAAGTTCGTCCCACGAAAAGATAATGTTATAACCATCTACAAGAAGATATTCCGGAATCACCTCGACGGGTTTTAACACATAAGGCTTGTCTTCAGTTGCTTTACGCACTTCGGGAAGAGGCGCATATACGTCCTTCGGCTTTTCTTCTTTACGCGAGCCATAGGTTCGATTAAAAATAGCGGCAAGCTCACTGTCCAAGGCGGCTGATGCAGAATAAGAGTAAGAGGATGCCACGGAGTCTGAAGACTTCGTTTCCTTCTGAAGACTTGCCTCGGTAAGCACCTTTGTATGCATTGCCTTTCTTGCATCCAGCTTACGTTCCACATGCATGTGATCATAAACTTCATTCCATGGAACCACAAAGCCTGCCCCATGCGCGCAGAACACTGAATCCGGCGTATTTCTAAGATCGCCCTCGGGATTGTACTGCCTTGCTTCTATAATTTCCTCTGCATTGTGACACTCATCGTAGCCGCCTGCAGAAACCGAAAGTTTTCCCTCGCCCTTTGTGTATGCAATAACCTCGAGATTGTAGCCATGCATGGTCGATACGGGGCATCGTCCGAAAATAACCGCTTTGTCGCCCTCTATACTATGAGTACGAATACTTCCGTAAAGGCGCGTGATGTCATTCATGGCTCTTCCGAGTTGTGCCGAAGGCACCTCAAGGCAGAAATCATAATAAGGCTCAAGAAGAACCGACGTATTATACATAAGGCCATGGCGGACGGCGCGGTACGTAGCCTGTCGAAAATCTCCGCCCTCCGTGTGTTTAGGATGCGAGCGTCCTCCGATAACTGTTATTTTGCAGTCCGTAAGAATGCTTCCGGTCAATACGCCTCGATGACGTCTTTCCAAAACATGCGTCATAATAAGGCGCTGCCAGTTCAAATCAAGCTCATCCACCGAAACATCGGAGAAAACCTCAATGCCCCGGCCTCGTTCGTTAGGCTCTATTTTAAGATGGGCCTCCGCATAATGTCTTAAGGGTTCGAAATGGCCTACACCCTCTGAAACATCTGAAACCGTTTCTTTGTAAATTATTGTTCCGACACCGAATTCAACTTCAAGATTAAGGCGCTCCTTAATGAGGGCTTTGAGTATTTCTATCTGAATCTCACCCATTATCTGCGCCTGAATTTCACCCGTATCCTCAGCGATAACAAGAGATATTTCCGGAAGCTCCTCCGCAATATCCTGAAGCTGTCTGAAAGTATGGTGAATGTCTGTGCCAACAGGAAGTTCCAGTTTGTAAGACATAACCGGAGAAAGCATCGGAATCAGTGTGCCCGCCTCTCCTTCGTTTGTAACGAGAGTTCCGGCAGATGTTTTTGTAAGACCTGTGACAGCAACAACGTCACCAACCCCAACCTCGTCCACGGCTTCAAATTTATCACCGTTATAAAGTCTCAGCTGATTTACTTTTTCGCCCTCAATTTCATCCTTCACCTTAAGGCTTCCGGACACAATCTTTGCCCAGGTAAGTCTGTTATTCATGGTGTCGCGTGTTATTTTAAATACAAGGGCACGTAACTTATCGTCCTCAAAACGGCTTTCGTAAGGAAGCATCAGGTCGTTGAACATGCCCATAAACTCCGATACGCCCTCGTTTCTGAGTGCGGAGCCGAAAAAGCACGGAATAACGTGCCTGTTAATAATCTCCTGCTTAAGCGTAATCTCTGAGACAGCGCCGTTTTCGAAGAATTCATTCATCATGCTCTCCGAAAGTTCCGCAACATTCTCATCTGTGAGAGCCTGCCCCAACGTTTCGAAACTACCAAAAGAAACACACGCATCCGAAAGCCTCTGCTTTAAATCTGTAATAAGTTCGTTATGCGTATGCTGCGAAATGTCTGTTTTATTTACAAAAATAAAAAGCGGAACGTTATAGTGCGAAAGAAGCCTGAAAAGAGTTTCAGTGTGGCTCTGAACACCGTCAACACCGCTTATTACAAGAATTGCATAGTCAAGAACGGACAGTGTGCGCTCAGCTTCGGAAGCAAAGTCCACGTGTCCGGGAGTATCGATAAGAGTAACGTCAAAATCATTAAGAGAAAAGCGCGCCTGCTTTGAAAATATAGTAATGCCTCGCTTTCTCTCAAGCTCATATGTGTCCAGGTATGCGTTTCCCTTGTCTACCCTTCCAAGAGCCTTCAAAGAACCGGCATTAAAAAGAAGCGCTTCCGCAAGCGTTGTTTTACCGGCATCTACATGTGCAAGGATGCCCACAGTTATTCGTTTTTTGGACTGTAAAACCATATTTACGATATTTAGTCTTTTCCCCTAAGCTATTTTTGCGTTTATACTCTATCCTTAAGCCATAAGCCTACATTTGTGTATTCTCTTCTGCCTGAACCTTCTTTTTACCAAACATGAGTTGTGCAAGTACAATTGAAATCATCATTACAATGCATCCCATTCCTTCTCTCACTGAAAGACGCTCATGAAGGATAAGCCACCCTGTAAGCACGCCGAATACGGATTCAAGGCTCATTACAAGTGAGGCAATGGTAGGATTCAGGTCCTCCTGGCCTATAATTTGCAGCGTATATGCAATACCGCAGGAACCAACACCCGAATAAAGAAGGGCAATCCACGCGTCTCTTGTGCCAAAGTTTCCAATCCACTGTGTGGATGTATATGCAATAAACTCACTAAAGCCCTTGTAGCCGTGCATGTCACCGAGTATCATCGGGACAATACCAAGTATTCCGCATACAAGGAACTGGATGAGCGAAAGCCTCACGCCATCAACCATCGGAGCATATTTATCAACAATAAGAATCTGTACAGCAAAGAAAAAGGCACATGCAACAAGAAGTAAGTCGGATGTCGCAATTCCGCTGCTTCCGTTTACGCAGAGAAGATAAAGACCGCCAAGTGCTATCACAACGGCAAGCCAGACATTCCACGGGCTTTTACGTTTCAGGAAAAGCCCGAGAACAGGGACCATAAGGATGTAGAACGCAGTAATAAATGCTGCCTTTCCTGATGCTGTTCCCATTGTAATGCCAAGCTGTTGCAGAATCGTTGCGGCGAAGAGAACGATGCCGCACATTATTCCGCCCTTCCACAAAAGCTTTTTATCTTCCTTCGTAACAGGCTTTTTGCTGTTTCCTTTTTTGTCAATAAAAAGTACCACAGGTAACAGCGTCAGTGTTCCTATAAAACATCTGACACAATTGAAGGAAAATGGTCCAACTGCGTCGCCGCCTGTACTCTGTGATACGAAGGAGGCTCCCCAGATTAATGCTGCAAGAGCCAGAATCAGTGAATTTCTAATTTGTTTGCTCATTTTGTTGTACTGCCGAAGCCACCGTTTCTTACAGCGTCGGCTTCATCGTCCTCTGTTATTCCGTATTGGATAAAAACTCCCTGTGCAAACCCGCTACCGCGCTTCACCGTAACGGTTTTCGATGTGCGCGAATCATTTGTAACCTTAACAAAAATATGACCTTCATTGTCGGAATAGTAGTAATCGCTGTCGATAATGCCAACGGAATTATCAAGCTGAAGTCTGTACTTAAAGCCGAGCCCGCTTCTCGGGAAAATCATAAGCGCATAGTCTTCACGTATTTTCACGCGGATACCGGTGGGAATTTTGATTGTTTCGCCCGGATTCAGGGTAAAGTCCACGGTTGAACAAAAATCATACCCTGCAGAGCCTTTCGTGGCTCTGACAGGGATATTGATTTGATTATACGCTTCTTTGGCTTCTTCCACAGTCATTTCCGGGAAAGTATCCGAAAAGTCCTTAAGAAACCGTTCTTCGCTGATTTTTTCAAACTTTGCGATTCGTTCCATTACATTTCCTTTAAGAATGCAACATAAGCCTGCTTAGCTTCCCATACGTCAGACTTGGAAACAATTTCCCAAGGTGCATGCATGCAGAGAACAGCAACACCTGCATCTACAACCTGCATGTTGTACTTTGCCATGATGTATGCTATTGTTCCGCCGCCACCGACATCAACCTTTCCAAGCTCTGCTGTTTGGAATGCAACCTTGTGTTTGTCCATTGCCGCACGTACTTTTGCGAAATATTCGGCATTTGCATCATTGCTGCCGCTCTTTCCACGTGAGCCTGTGTACTTGTTATATACAATGCCTTTTCCGAAGAAGGCAGTATTTTTCTTTTCGAATACGTCCGGGAAGTTCGGATCGAAAGCAGCCGAAACGTCTGAAGAAAGCATTACGGAGTTTGCAAGAGCGCGTCTTACTTTAAGTTCAGAATATGTGCCTGTAAGATTTACAAGCTCTGCAATAACGTTCTCGAAGAAAAGGCTCTGCATGCCTGTTGCTCCGACCGAACCGATTTCCTCTTTATCAACAAGGAGACATGCTGCAGTACGCTCAACGGACTTAACCTCGAGCATTGCTGCAAGGCTTGTGTATGCACAAACTCTGTCATCATGGCCATAGCCCGCAATCATGCTGCGGTCAAAACCAAGGTCTCTTGCCTTTCCTGCAGGAACTGCTTCTATTTCGGCTGAAAGGAAATCATCCTCTTCAATACCGTACTTCTCTTTTAAGAGCTTAAGAACATTCGCTTTAACGGCGTTCTTATCTTCATCCTTAAGAGGCTCACTGCCTACAAGGATGTTAAGAGCTTCGCCTTCGATTACCTTTGCACCGTTCTTCTCAAGCTGCTGCGCGGAAAGGTGGATGAGAAGATCTGAAATTTCAAATACGGGATCGTTCTCGTCTTCACCGATGTTAACTTCAACAGTTGTTCCATCCTTCTTGCATACAACACCGTGAAGTGCAAGGGGAAGAGTAACCCACTGATATTTCTTAACGCCACCGTAGTAGTGTGTGTCGAGGAGTGCCTGCTCACTCTCTTCGTAAAGAGGAACCTGCTTAATGTCGAGTCTCGGAGAATCAACATGTGCCCCGAGGATAATCATACCGTCTTCAAGAGGCTTTGTACCAATAATAAATGCAGCAAGAGCCTTGCCCATATTATTGAAGTAAACCTTGTCGCCGGCCTTAAGCTTTTTATTCTTAGCGATGCATGTCTTGAGGTCTGTATAACCGTTTGCCTCAAGAATAGCAATTGCTTCCTTTACGCACTCACGCTCTGTCTTACACTTTGAAAGGAAAGCCTTATAATCTGTACAAAGCTTTTCAAGCTTCTTTCTTGTAGCATCGCTGTATGAAAGCCATGCATTTTCCTTTACATTTTCTTTCTTCTTTTCCGTAGTTTTTGTTGCCATAACTATCTCCCTTGAAATATTCCATACACATATTTGTTTAACGAACCGCTGTTCTGTGATTCAGCAAAGATATCAGCTGTTCGTAACAACCTTTGATAATATATCGTATTTGGCTTTTATTTTCAAGGTTATTGTAAGAACATAAAAACCGCTAAACTATCCGTCAGGGTAAAGTAGTTTTGCGAACAAGTGACTAGGCGTGTTTAGCGGTTTCATATTCATTATTCAATTGTATTCTTACAACACCGGACAGCCTGTGACGAGCTAATTCCGCGATTACGCCCTTTTTAGCGCTTTCCTTTTGTCATAAGCCTTGAAAGGCAACGAGTTACCTTCTTAACAGTAGTGTCCGAATATGCATCATAGCAACCGGACACTCCGGAAACCGACATCGAAATGCCCTTTTCCGTATAAACGCAGTACTTTTTCCTACTGCAGGAATCTTCGGAAAGTGCGTGCTTCCACGCTTCCTCCGTCCATGGCTGGGCGCTTCCCGCATATACTGTAAAATCGAATGGTATGCCGGCACAGGCAGGGAATGCGTTTCCGAAATCACAAACCAAAAATCGACTGCCATAGCCACGCCAACCCTTTATTTCCTGCGGCAAAACGCGTTTTGCCACCGTAATGCCCGCTGTAACGAATGTGAAACCGTGCGACTCAGACTTCTTGTTTTCAAGCATTTCAAGATTTCCCTTTTTGTTACAGTCAAGCAGGAGTACTTTCTCTCCATATTGATGCTTCAACGCTTTCGACAGCTCATATGCAAAACCGCTACAGTGGTAATCCGTAGGAACTCCGACAACAGCAATCCTCGTTTCGGCTACGTGTTCACCTGTTTTGCTCTTCAACCCCAGTAGCGCCTTGTTAACATCCGATGCCCTTGTATATTGCGCTTTTCCTTTGCGAAGACATCCATTGACAATCCTCGTGTAACCCTTAGGCGCAACGGACGCATACATAAGCATATATTCGAATGTTTTTCCCAAGGCATAGACATCTGTTTCTACCCCCACTACCCCTTCTCCTGTCTGCTCGGGTGCAGCAAATCCTTTTGTGCCGAAGACAACATTTTCTTCTTTTTTTTCGTCAAGGCATATGGCACTGCCAAAGTCGATCAGCTTCATTTTATGGTCTGTAACCATAATGTTGTCCGGCTTTAAATCAAGATAAAGCACTCTTTGTGTTGATTCGTGCAGAAATGCGATTATTTCGGATAGTTTGACTGAAAAGTCGAGAATTTCCGATGAAGAAAGATTCATCTTTCTTCTAAGATAATTTGTTAGCGTTTCCCCCTCAATAGCTTCCTCTATGAAAGACAGTCCCGCTGCATTTTCATAGATATCATAAACCAAAGGTATCGCCTCATTTCGAAGCGACTGAAGAATCCGGGCTTCGTTTTTTAAAGCATCATAAAACGGATGTAATCTGTAAACGGTTTTAATTACACGTTTACATCCAAGTTCATTGTGAAGAACAAGTTCAACCTCTCCATATCTGTTTTTTTGCAGAGTTTTAAGAAGCTGATAATTGCTCAACCGGTAATCATTTATCACATTTCTCCTTTCTGCCCGAAGGCTTATTTTGCCTGAACCGCATCTGAATTATAAGCCCGGAAATGTAAGCAAATCAAGCAAAAACGAGCCTTCCGGATGTAGAAAAAGAAGGGGTAATTTTGTGCAGATTGCACAAAAACAGACAACCGCAAAAGCCTTATAACACGCCGTTTTACGCGCTTTTGTCCCAGTATTTTAATGATTTGCTTATAGTATTTATATTGACTTTTTAAGTCATGTTGAGTATACTGTGCGCAAGTCGGGGGATAGTGCCGACCGGGGAAAGAGGCCACATAGATATGAAGATAGAAAAGATAAGTGAAAATCAAATAAAGTGCACGCTCACACGTCAGGACTTAACAGATCGTGAACTGCAGCTTTCGGAGCTTGCCTATGGCTCAAGCAAGGCAAAAGCCCTGTTTTCTGAACTTATGCTGCAGGCTTCATACGAATGCGGTTTTGATGCCGAAGGAGCACCTCTTATGATAGAGGCCATTCCTTTCGATCCTGACAGTCTTGTTCTCATCGTTTCAAAGGTTTCAAATCCTGAAGAGATGGACTCTCAGTTTTCAAAGCTCAACATTGCACCGGACGAGCTCCTTGGTTCCGATTCTGCCTCTGCCAAGCATCCTAAGCTTTCCGCAGAAGCCAGAAATGTTCTTTTAAGCCGTCTCTCCGATGTTCTTTCAAAAGCAAACGATCTTCTTTCATCAGAGAACGACTCCGAAAACGAGCCTGCTCCTGTTAAAGCCGCTCCTCTCCAGAAGGTGTTCACATTTGACACCCTTTCTGAGGTCATTCGTTTTGCATGCGTTGTCGCACCGTTCTATTCCGGAAAGAATTCCCTCTACAAGGACGATTGGGACGACAGATATTACCTTGTTATCAACGGCACTCAGAAAAAAGCCGATGAATTTAACAAGGTGTGCAACATAGCTGCCGAATACGGCACCTTTGAGCACACCCGTTACGCTTCCGTATCATATTTTGATGAACACTTCTGCCGCATCATTAAAGACTCGGCAATCAAGAAGCTTTCAACACTGAACTGAATCAGTTACCAAGATAAGCATTAATCTGATTAACAATACCGTCAACCTCAATTCCATGCACAAGGCATGCTTCCTCAAGGCTTTCGCCCTGAGCTGAAGGGCATCCTACACAATGCATTCCCGCATTTAAAAGGATTCCGATAATGTTGGGGTTGATTTTTATTAATTCACCGATTTTAATATCTTTTGTAATCATCGATTTTACCTCCGTATGTTTTTGATATGTGAATTATAGCACGTGAAGTCATTTAGTCAACCATATAAAAATTGAGTGATAGTAAGAAATTAAGATTGGTCTATACAATTGGTAACCTGCACTCCCGTACGGTAATTCTGCCCGCTATTTTACCATACAAATGAAGCTTTGCTCTCCTGTACGGTAATTCTTCTCGCTTTTTCAGCCGGAAGGTTACATATTTGGCTTATTTTGCTCATTTTATGTAACTTTTTTACGTTTTCTCAGCCGCAGGGTTACATATTTGGCTTGTTTTGCTTATTTTATGTAACCCCGCCACCTCTTTCCCAGCCGCAGGGTTACATAAACAAGGCTTTCTTGAACATTTATGTAATCAGAAAAATTTCTGCTTGCAACTATTATAAAGCATCACGCGGCAAAGTTTAGTACACACGAATTTTTCACCGCGTCCTGCTAAAAAAAGCAGACATAATCCGATATTCTTTTGATATATACGTCCTTTTAGAAATCATCATTCAAGACTCGCTCGCGAGTCTTGGCGCGGGGTTCGGGTCAGCTTCAGCTGACAATATTCATTGCCGAATCCCTGCGCATCCTCGCGGAGCGTTTATCTCAGTGGGAGATTGAACTCCCACTCTGAAGTCTGTAAATATTTCACTTGCAAAACAGACATGCCATGGTATAATGTAGTCATTAACCGAGGATTTATTCCGAGGTTACAACTAAGAAAGATTAAGAGGAGGATTTTATCATGGCATACAAAATTAATGACGGTTGCGTAAGCTGTGGAGCATGTGCAGCTGAGTGCCCTGCAGGCGCTATTGCAGAAGGTGCAGAACATTACGAGATCGATGCTGATAAGTGCTTAGACTGCGGTTCATGTGCAGCTACATGCCCTACAGGTTCCATCGAGCAGGAGTAATTTAATATTCCAAAATCAAAAATTACGGCTCGGGATTCATTCCCGGGCCGTATTTTCTTTGCTTTCATTAATCATCCTTCTGAACGTATTCTGCACACGTTTTTTATCCGTAATCCACTTGGGCATGATAAGAAGGTTTCTCGGACCGTCGCCGGTAATACGATGAATAACGGTATTCTCCGGAAGCATACCAATCAGTTTCACAACAAGTTCCAGATACTCTTCCATCGTATATTCATGAATAATTCCGGGGTTCTCCCGATACATATCCAAAAGCTTCGTACCTTCAAGTATATTCAGATTGTGCAGCTTAATGCCGTCAAGTGAAGGCGTAAGTCCTGCCAGGTACCTGACGGTCTTTTCGGCATCCTCGTCAGTTTCATACGGAAGCCCGATAATAACATGAACGATTACTGTGAGTCCAACTGCTTTCAGGCGTTTATATGCACTCTCAAACACATGAAGGTCATAGCCTCTGTTCATAAGAGCGGCGGTTTCATCATTTATTGTCTGGAGCCCGAGTTCAACCCACACGGGTTTTATTCTGTTCAGTTCGGAAAGTCGCTTAATCCATTCATCCGAAAGACAATCCGGACGTGTGCCTATCGAAAGCGCAACAATCTCAGGAAGTTCGATTGCTTCTTTGAACATACCGCACAATCTGTCCATGGTTCCGTATGTATTTGTGTGTGACTGGAAATACGCTATGTACGCATTGTCTTTTGTTTTTCCCGCAACCTTTTCCTTTGCAAGTTCAATCTGCTCTCTAACAGGCAGAACGCTTTCTGCATATGAAGAATCTGCACAGAAAAAACACCCGCCGAATCCGCAGGTGCCGTCTCTGTTCGGGCATGTACAGCCTGCGTCAAGCGCAAGTCTGTACACCTTTTTACCGAACTGTCTTTTCATTTCATTGTCAAGTGAGTTGTAATTATTCATTATCACGATGCTCGTGTTCGAGATTAACAAATCTCGTGTACTGAGCCTGCCACTGTAATCTTACTGTACACGTGGGGCCTCGGCGCTGTTTTCCGATGATTATTTCGGCTTCTCCGGGATGCTCAGTATTTTTGTTGTAATATTCATCTCTGTAAATAAACATTACTACGTCGGCATCCTGCTCAATGGCACCGGACTCACGAAGGTCGGAAAGCATAGGGCGCTTATCGGGTCTTGATTCAACAGCACGTGAAAGCTGTGAAAGCGCAATAAGCGGAACATCAAGCTCACGGGCAAGAGCCTTAAGTGAACGGGAAATCTCTGAAATTTCCTGCTGTCTGGACTCTGACCGTCCGTCTCCGGACATGAGCTGCAGGTAGTCGATGATAATAAGCCCGAGATTGTTTTCAAGCTTGTACTTTCTGCACCTTGAACGCACCTCTGAAACCGAAATACCGGGTGTGTCCTCGATGATGAGTGCTGATTCGCCTATTTCCCTGGCCGCATTTGCGAGGTCTCCCCATTCAGTCTCCTTAAGCGTACCGCCTCGAATTGCAGTTGCATCTATGTGGGAATCCATTGCAAGCATACGTTCAACAAGCGATTCCTTGGACATTTCAAGTGAGAAGAAAACCGTAGACACGTGTGAACGTACAGCGATATAGTTTGCAAGGTTAAGCACGAATGCGGTTTTACCCATTGAAGGTCTTGCTGCAAGCAGAATGAGGTCAGATCTCTGAAGTCCCGCAAGAGCTCTGTCGAGATCTCTGAAGCCTGTTGCAACACCTGTAATACCGTTCTGGTTCTTCGCAGCAGCTTCGATATTACGAAGAGTTTTAATTACAATATCCTTAATGTCTTCATGCTCTGAACTGCCTCTGCTCTGAACAAGCTTAAACACTTCTTTTTCGGTATGATCGAGAAGTTCCTGAACATCTGTTTTTTCCTGGTATGTTTCGGATGCAAGTCCCTCAAGAACCTTAATGAGCCTTCTTTCAACTGCCTTGTTCTGGACAATGTCTGCGTAATACTTAATATTGGCAGAAGTGGGCGTTGCATTAACTATATTCATAATATGTTCAAGCCCGCAGAATTCAGGTGCGATGTCCTTTTCGCGGAGCTTAACAATAAGCGTTGTAATATCAACAGCCTGGCCCGCAGCGAACATTTCCTTCATCGCTTCAAACATGACACGGAATTCCTGAACATAGAAATCATCCGGTGAAAGTCTGTCTGCCACTGCAGTAATGGCATCTCTGTCCATAATCATGGCACCGATAACGGACTGCTCGGCATCCTGGCTGTAAGGCATTATTCTTTTAATGACATTTTCTTCCATAACGGCCCCCTGCCGAATGTTATGCCTCCGTAACCTTAACCTTTAATTCAACAGTTACCTGAGGGTGAAGCTTTACAGGCACATTGTATGTGCCAAAATTTCTGATGGGCTCGCTGAGAACGAGTTTCTTTTTATCAATGTCGAGCTTAAGCTGCTCCTTAATACCGGTTGCAATTTCCTTTGTGGAAACCGAGCCGAAAGCCCTTCCGCCTTCGCCACCCTTCATTGTGAAGGAAACTGTAGCGGCAGAAAGCTTTGCGCCAAGCTCCTTTGCTTCATCAAGAATTTCCTGCTGACGCTTTGCTTCTGCAGCCTGCTGGAGCTTAAGGTCATTCAGAGTCTTTGCATTCTTTTCAACGCCGAGACCTTTGGGTATGATAAAGTTTCTTGCATAGCCATCGCTGACTTTACATATTTCACCTTTTTTACCAAGTGATTTAACGTCTGTAAGTAAAATAACTTCCATTTTGTGTACCTCTTTTAGAACTATTTTATTTCTTTGTTTTCAATCATCTCTGCCAATGTTGTTTTAACCTTGTTCATTGCTTCGATAATGGAAATGCCTTCAAACTGCGCACCGGCAGCGCTCATATGGCCGCCTCCGCCCACCTTTTCACATACAAGCTGAACGTTCAGCTCGTCGATGGAACGTGCGGACAGATAAATTTTGCCATTATACTCTGTGAATACAAACGAACCCTTAACACCATCAATATCAAGCATTTCGTTTGCAGCCTGCGCAGCGGAAATCGTAGGGCTCGGAAGTCCTGCGCCCTCAAACACAGCAAAAGCGAAGTGATTAAGGTATACCTCCGCCCCTGAAACCGCACTTGCACGAGCCTGGTACTCCGCAAAGTTTGCTCTGAAAAGCTTACGGATTTTGGTAACATCAGCACCATTTCTTCTGAGATAAGCAGCTGCTTCAAATGTTCTGACACCTGTCTTCATAAGGAAGTTGTTTGTGTCAATCATCATGCCGGCATACATTGCATCTGCTTCGGAAGGCTTAATCTTAAGCTCGTTGCTTACATACTGAAGAATCTCGGCAACCATTTCACATGCAGATGATGCATAAGGCTCAACATAAGAAAGAACAGCATTTTCAATGCGGTCATCCATCTGTCTGTGATGGTCAAGAACAACAACTGTCTTTGTAAGGTCAAGAAGCTCCTTTGTGTCCGTATAGGCAGGCCTGTTTACGTCAACGACAACAAGAAGTGTATCCTTGTCTACGATGCTCTTTGCCTTGGCGCCGGTAATGAACATATCTTCCTCATATTCGGGATTGCCGCGAAAAAGATCGATAACGGGCTTAATAGAACTGCTTTCTTCACTGAGAACGATGTACGCTCTCTTTTCGAGGGTTTTTGCTATACGATAAATACCGATGGCAGCACCGACAGAATCAATATCTGCAATTGAGTGACCCATAATTACTGTCTTCTCATGGTTCTCGATGTATTCACGGAGTGCGTGTGCTTTAACTCTCGCCTTAACTCTTGTGGACTTCTCCTGGGAAGCTGTAACGCCTCCATAGTAGGTGATTTTATCCGCAGACTTTATAACAGCCTGGTCACCGCCTCTGCCGAGAGCCATATCCATAGCCGTGTGAGCAAGTTCATGGCACTTCGTGTATGATTCTTCGGAAACACCGACACCAATGGAAATGGTAAGTGTAAGTCCATAGATGTTGAGATTTCTGATGTCTTCAAGTATGGAAAATCTGTTTGCTTCCAGCTGTGCAAGATACTTCTGCTTGAAAACAAAGATGTACTTATCCTTTTCAAGACGCTTAACAACTGCGTCATAGTTTTTCATGTATTTGTTGACTTCTCGCTCAATCCACGCAGTAACAAGCGAACGACGTACCTCGTCGGCGCCTTCGAAAGCTTCCTCATAGTTATCGATGTAAAGAAGACCGATGAGCGTCTTTTCCTCAAAGTTTTCACGTTTGAGGGCAACATTCTCGGTTTCATCGTAAAGGAACATTGCTACGAGAGAATCGTCGGGTGCATCAAGTCCTTCTATTTCATCATGCCAGAGAACCGTTTCACCATATTCGGAAGGCGTAACAAGACGAAGCTTCATAAAATAGCTTCTGTTTCCGTAGGTAATATGGGTTTCAACGTCCTCTTCAACGGTGGGCATGTTAACAAGCTCATCATTGCTGAAAATCTTTGAAACAGGCTCTCTAAAGCACCTATCCGTACCAATAAGATCCTTTAAATCATTGCTTGCCCAGATAACCCTTCCTTCCATGTCAAGAACACCGAAAGGAACATCAAGCTCTTTAAGCATGACATGCTGTGAATGATTGTATTCTGTGGCAAAGCTTACAAGTTCATCAACAACCTCACGGCGTCTGAACACGAAAAGTACCACACAAATCAAAATGAATATGGCACTGAAAATCAGTGCAAGGGGGAATGTATCCTTGTGCCAGACGAGAATACATACATCAAACAAAACAAGCAGAAGGGCAAGGTAAACCGGCCATCTTAAATAACGGCCAAGCGCCCCGTCCAGCTGTACTCTGGTATTGTTCTTCTTCATAAAAACATCTCCTTACTTGTCACGAACCCGGCGAAACAAATTTGAATAAGTTACATGAGAAAAAACTGCACTTACAGCTTCAGTTTATTTATAAGCGGCTTGTTACAAAAATATCGTATATTGCGCGGATAGCGCTTTCGAAATCGTTATTTGAAACACCTATGATGATGTTAAGCTCTGAGGAACCCTGATCAATCATCTTGATGTTAATATTGTTGTGGGCAAGTGCAGCAAAGATACGTGCTGCAACACCACGATTCGACTTCATACTGCGTCCTACGACAGCAATGAGTGCAACGTCGGAATCGATGTCAACACTGTCGGGATCCGTAAGTCTGTGAATGGCGGCAAGGACCTGCTGTTCCTTACCTTCAAACTCAGGCTGGTGTACAAATACGGAAAGGGTATCAATTCCTGAAGGCATATGCTCGAAATTGATGCCAGAAAGTTCAAAAGCCTCAAGAGCACGTCTGCCGAAGCCTACCTCGGAGTTCATCTGGTCTTTTTCAATATTGACCGAGACGAAGCCCTTCTTTCCGGCAATACCTGTGATGGTGTAGTCCGACTGCCTGCATGTGTTTTCAACAATCATCGTACCTGCATCCTCAGGTCTGTTTGTATTTCTGATATTGATGGGGATTCCGCTCTTTCTGACAGGAAAAATGGCATCCTCATGAAGAACGCCCGCACCCATGTAAGAAAGCTCACGAAGCTCTTTATATGTGATAATGTTAATTGTTTCAGGATTCTTAACGATGCGAGGGTCTGTAACAAGGAAGCCCGATACGTCTGTCCAGTTTTCGTAGAGGTCTGCTCCCGCAGCTCTTGCAAGAATGGAGCCTGTAATGTCGGACCCGCCTCTCGAGAAAGTCTTTACAACACCGTCTCTCGTCGCTCCATAGAAACCGGGAAGAACTACTTTGTTGAGTGATTTGATTCTTCTGGAAAGAATTGTGTTTGTATCCTCAGGAAGGAAATTGCCATCCTCATCGAAAAGAATCACTTCTGCAGCATCAAGGAATTCATAGCCAAGGTAGTCGGCCATAATGATACCATTAAGATATTCGCCTCTTGATGCGGCATACTGAACTCCGACTTTATTTTCGAAGTTCTTCCTGATTGTTTCAAACTCGCCCGAAAGGTCTGTCTTAAGGGAAAGTCCTGTAATAATCTCGTCATAACGTGCTTTGATTGCTTCGAGACTCTTCGTAAAGTCTTTGCCTGCTTCTGCCTCAGCATAGCATGCATAAAGCATGTCGGTAACCTTTGTATCCTTTGAATCACGCTTGCCGGGTGCCGAGGGAACAACATATCTTCTTTCTTCCTCGGCTCTTATTATGTCTCCGACTTTTTTGAACTGTGCGGCAGATGCAAGAGAACTTCCGCCAAACTTAACTACTTTAATCATTTTTCTTCACGCTTTCATTTTATATTTAGGGAAGTGCATATTTCTGTGCATCAACCTTATATTCTTCTGAAAATTCTTTGTCTTCGCCGGACTTGACTCCGACAAGGTAACTGTGTGCGCCTTCAACATCCGTCTGCATCTGGATTACAGCAACAGCGATGTTGGAACAATGGTCAGCAACTCTTTCGTAGTTGCCCATAAGATCCGTAAGTACAAAACCAAGCTCAATGGTGCATTCACCTTTGCAGAGACGCTCAATGTGACGTGACTTGATTGACTGATTCAAGCCATCAATAACCTGCTCAAGCGGCTCAACCTTACGTGCTGTGTAGAGGTTTTCGGTTGCAAAAGCATCAACGGTTTCATTAATGATATCAACAACGGCTGAAGTATAAACATCAACTTCCTTCTGAGCTGCCTCTGAAAAACCGATGCCCTTTCGCATCATTTCTTCTGCGGTTTCCTTAATGTTTAAAGCATGGTCGGAAATTCGTTCGAAATCACCTATACAGTGAAGAATCTTTGCAACAGCATTACTGTCCTTCTTGGAAAGACGCATGTTGGCAACCTTTACAAGGTAGCTTCCGAGCTCATCTTCATAGACATCCGCTTCTGCTTCAAGCTCTTCAACACGCTTCGCTTTCGCAGAATCGTACTTGGTGAGAAGCTCAATTGAAGTAATAAGTGCCGCACGGCAGATGTTTGCCATCTGGAGAGTAACAGCCTTGCACTGTTCAACTGCAAACGAAGGAGTATCAAGGAAACGTACATCGAGGAGTGAAAACTCTCTCTTCTCTTCCTTTGAAGCTTCCTTATCAGGAACGGAAATGATTGCAAGCTTCTCAATGAGCTTGGCAAACGGGAAGAGAACAACTGTTGTCCCGACGTTAAACAAGCTGTGGATAAGCGCCACGTTTGCTGCGCTTGCCTGCTGCTGTGCAAAATCAAATCTGAATATTGCATAGAGCGTATAGAACAGCGTCAGGAAAAGGATTGTTCCGATAAGGTTAAAATACAAATGAACAAAGCTGGCACGTTTTGCATTCTTTGTAGCTCCGACAGCGGAAATCATTGCCTTGAAACACGTACCGATGTTCTGACCCATAATAATGGGAATTGCTATTGAGTATGTAACGGCACCCGACATACAGAATGCCTGTAAAATACCGATTGATGTAGCTGAGCTCTGTACAAGCACTGTAAGGACAAGGCCTGCAAGAACACCAAGAATGGGATTGGAGAACTTAACGAGGAGACCGGCAACCTCAGGCTTTTCCGCAAGAGGCGCAACTGCTTCGGACATTGTGGTCATACCAAACATAAGAAGTGAGAAACCAAGAAGAACCGTTCCAACGTCCTTCTGACGTTCTTTCTTTCCGAGCATCTTAAGGATGATGCCTATTATTCCGAGAATGCCCGCAAGGCTCGCAGGCTTGAAAAGCTTAAGCACAAACGGAACTTCATCACCCATTCCCGCAAGAGAAAGAATCCATGAAGTGATGGTTGTACCGATGTTCGCACCCATCAGCACTCCTACAGCCTGTGAAAGCTTCATAATGCCGGAGTTTACAAGTCCGACAACCATGACTGATGTAGTGGTGGACGACTGAAGCACAGCCGTGACCAAAGCACCGAAAATAACTGCGAGAATTCTGTTCTGCGTAACCTTACCGAGAACGCCTTCGAGCTTTCCTCCGGAAAGCTTTTCCAGATAATGTCCCATCTGGTCCATTCCAAAAAGGAATATTGCTATTCCTCCAAGGCATTTCAGGATGATGAAAAAGTCCATAAAACGTTTCCTCCGACTCTGATGAACATCCCATTATTGCTCATCATTCTGTCATAAATATATAATATATGCATATTAACCCAATATGAAATTGATAATACCTTAAAACAATAAAAAAAGCAAGAACAATGAACCGCTCGTTACCAATGTCTTAATGTAATCTTAAAGATTTTGCATCTTTTATCTTAATCGATTGTAGCGTATTATCAACTCATTATGGTATAATGCATTCAAATGTTGCTTTTCAAATTGAATAAGCTTCATATCACAAGGAGATTAACCAATGAAAAAGTTCATCCGCACAGCAGTAAAGTTTACAGTCGTATTCGCTGTACTTGCAACTGCATTGTTCATATCACCTTCTCCCGTAAAGGCCGCAAATGACCGTTTTACAGTCAACTTATCATACGGCTTCGGCGGACAGATTCAGACATCCTACAGCGCACCCTTCAACGTTACCGTTACAAATAACGGCTCTGACTTTGAAGGTTCCGTTATGCTTCTCCTGCCGGGTCCGGACAGCACTGTAATAGCCCATGAGCAGCCTCTTTCATTAAGTGCAGGTTCCACAAAAACCGCACGTTTTACAGCCACGGTTTATTCCACAAACGGCAAAGTTGAGGTAAGGCTTATCAATAAAAAAGGTAAAACCGTTTACACTGCAACGCCCATCATTGCGCAGAACGTGAATTACTCAGATTCCGTAAATCTTGGTGTCCTCACAGACGACTATTCCGCTCTTTCATACCTTTCCGGAAAGTCTCTGAACGGCGATCCCTCTGTTTTCTTCTCGGTTTCAAGGCTTGGCCTCGACGATATTCCCGATGATTCCAAAGCACTTGAAATGCTTGATGTCATTATCATCACGAATTTCTCCACCGATTCACTGACCGATGCACAAATACTCAGCATCCTTAATTGGGCCAAGGCGGGTGGTCTGCTCATCATTGGAACAGGTGATTCTGCTGCAAAAACACTTTCAGGTCTTGACGGCTTTGTAAACATCACCACCTCAGGTCTTGTAAAAACAAACACTGATTTCGGAATCAACGCCTTAAACTTCTCCTATAATTACCAGGACCGGTACGGCAACAAATATTACTACAACTACCTAGACACCACTCCCGAAGCTAAAACTCTCTATTCTGTAATTGACTTTGAACCATACTTTGCTAATTTCGATGACGATGTCCTTACAGAAAGTACCCCCGAAGCTGTTTTCGAACTCTACTCGCAACAAATATATGAGGATTACGAGGATATAATTATTGATACAGCCTGGGTTATATATTATGGAGTGCCCTTTGACGAATACTCCCGTTACTCTTACAATACCTCGTCTATCGAGGACGCATGTACAGACTTCGAAGTTTTTGCGGTCTACGAACTTATTCCGAATCTGTTAAACGAATATTATGAAAAGGAATATACAGAAACAATTGTTTCTTTTGATAATGTAGAAGCAATCCTCTGCGAGCTTGATTTCGGCACACCGCTCATCATGAGCTCCGCCGATGACAACAGGCTCCCTTTTGCTTCATATATTTCATACGGAACCGGTTTCATATGCGCCGTTGCACTGGATCTCACAAAAGCACCTTTTGTAAACTATCCCGGGAACTCAATACTCATTTCGCATATAATCGAGACTCTCGTCGGAAATGAAATTTACAACAGGATAATGAACTACGGTTACCACGAAGGCAATTACAATATGCTCACGCTTCTGGAATCATTAATTCCGCAGAAGCTTATCCCGCTTATTGCTTATATAATTCTTATTTTTGGATATACAATAGCAGCCTTTATACTCTACTTCGTATTGAAAAAGAAAAACAAATCCATTCTTATATGGCCTCTGCAGGCAGGCCTTGCCGTTGGAGTTTCTGTTCTTTTATTCCTTGTTGCACTTACCACAAAGTCCGGAAGTGCTTCCGTTTCTACAGCAATGATTATCACAGACATAAACGGCGCAGTCAGCGAGGATGCAAGTGCTGTCATTCTTATGCCAAAGTCCAGACATTATGAAATTCCGTTTAGCCACGAATATAACGTGTCAGGTGCAAACCTCGAGGATGTTTACTACTACGTTTACAGTAACAAGGTGTCCAGGAATGACTACACGGTATGCTACACGAAAGGCACAGACAATACGACAATAAAGTACAATGCCCTTTCAGCCATGAGCACATTTTACGTGGATTTGCAAAAAAACATCCCTGTTTCCTGCAACGTTGAATTTGACTGTAGCTACGATTCCGGAAAGCTTAGCGGGCACCTTACAAACAACACAGGCAAAACAATAAGCGAAGCCCTTGTCCTTGTTGATTTTGCATTCTTTAAGATTAACGAACTTGCTCCCGGAGAAACCATTGATTTAAGTAATCTTACAGGTGTTTCTTTAATAGACAAAGTACAATTATCGGAAATATTACTGAAGGAACCCCTTAAAGAGATATTCTCTTCAAAGACACCGGCAACTTCAGTTGTTTTCGGAACAGGAAATAAGGCCCACAGAGAAGAATTTGACAGGCGTGCTCTCTTCACCTACATACAAGGTAAATACCTGTCGGATGTTCCGGGTTATGGCTTATCAAACACCCGCTATTCAAGCTATAGCGTGGGACTTTATAAAAACGAACGCTATCTCCTTCTCACACCGGAGGGAGAGTCATTCTTCACAGGTCCTTCAGGCCCGGACGAAAACAATCTCCTTGGCACAAGCGCTACAAAGCCCATACTTGTTGCCTTTACCGAAAACGAAGAGGGCGTACTTGATGCTTCTTCAGCAAAAGAACGTGTGTCAGAAGTTATTATCGTTGCCCCCTCTCTTTCCTCGAATTTTGTTTCATCAAATTATTACTACGGTATGATTTATTACAATGGTGATTCGCTCACCACTCAGCCTTAATAAGGAGGAGCAGAACAATGCTTGAAATCAGAAACTTAAATAAATCCTTCGGCTCCTTCAAAGCACTCAATAACCTCAGCCTTTCCGTTGGAGCAGGAGAACTCTTCGGTTTCGTAGGTGCTAACGGTGCCGGAAAAACAACAACAATGAAAATATGTGTCGGCCTTATGAATGCCGACTCCGGTGAAGTCATTATAGATGGTAAAAATACACTCTCTGCAGGTCGTGAGATGCGTAGTAAGGTTGGTTACGTGCCGGATTTCTTCGGTGTGTATGACAACCTTACAGCCATTGAATATCTTCAGTTTTTTGCAGGTGCATACAACATCTGGGGCGCAAAAAGTCTTAGCCTTTGTGAAGGACTTCTTGAGCTGGTAAATCTCAGTGACAAACGTGACACGCAGGTCGACTCTCTTTCCCGTGGTATGAAGCAGCGTCTTTGCCTCGCAAGAGCTTTGGTGCACAACCCTGACATTCTGTTTTTGGACGAGCCCGCATCA
This sequence comes from Lachnospiraceae bacterium, assembly GCA_045629005.1. Taxonomy (GTDB): domain Bacteria; phylum Bacillota; class Clostridia; order Lachnospirales; family Lachnospiraceae; genus RGIG3528. The sequence goes on along the minus strand of JAZQQJ010000017.1, from coordinate 6,696 downwards.
GGTCTCGACCCAAAAGCGCGTTATGAGCTTAAGGAAATACTGAAAAATCTGTCCGAAATGGGAAAAACAATCATAATAAGCTCACACATTCTGCCCGAGCTCATCGAAATGTGTTCAACACTTGGCATCATTTCCCATGGTGAAATGAAGTTTACCGGTTCTGTCGAGGACGCTATGCTTCTTTCAAAAGGTTCGGTTTCTCTCGAGGCAACCGTTATGGGCGAGGTTGAAAAAGCACTCCTGCTCATAAAGGAAACTCCTGCTGTTACAAATGCAGAGGCTGTCGCCAATAAAATAAACATAAGCTTTACAGGAACTGACGACGAAATTGTACTGCTTCTGAAAAAGCTTGTTACAAACGAAGTACCTGTTATCAGCCTTTCCAAGAAAGTCGAAAGCGTTGAAAATATATTCATTAATATCATGGAAGGAGGAGACATACAAAATGCAGCGAATTAATTTTAAAAACGCAGTGTTATATAAAGATATGGTTGTGCGTGCTAAAAGAAGCAATATGTCTGTTCTTATATTTGTAATAAATCTTCTTCTTTCCATAGCCGCAGTTATAACGCTTATTGTAATAAATACCAGCCTCGCAGGATTTTCATCCGTATCACCCTATGTGTTGCCATGGTTTTTCATAATAATTGTTTTTTGTGAATCTGCACTTGTATGCCTTGTTATTCCACCGGCTTCATCGACAGCCATTTCAAGTGAGCGCGAACATCAGACCCTGGACGTACTTATTACAACAAATATGAGACCTTTGGAGATTATTCTCGGTAAATACCTCTCCTGCCTTATTTATGTTGTATTCGTTTTGCTTTCAACCCTTCCCATGCTTTCCATAGTTTTCATATACGGAAGCATAGGTTTTCTTCAGTTACTGGCCGTGCTCGGGTCTATTATTGCCATTTCGATGTTTTTAGCATCCATTGGAATATACTTCTCCTCAGTATGCCAAAAATCATCCACCGCAACAATCCTCTCATTCCTCGTCTTCGGAGTGTTAATTTTTGGCTCAATAGTAATTGTTTTACTTGTTGCTCTCTTTGTTGATATCATTAACAGTGCAAATAACCTTTACGGTTCAAACGCTCTCTCATACGATCCGGCCTTCTTCCTTCTTTACCTGAACCCGGCGACAACAGTATTCGATGCCTTAGGAAGAACAATCGGCTATAATATTGATAACACTGGAGTAAGCGGAATGGATTACATTGGAGAAAATGTTACAAATTACAATGCCTCCAACTTCTTTCTTGCCTTCTGGACTCCGATAAGCATTGTAGTCCAGCTCGGAGTTTCAGTACTTTTTCTTCTTGGTGCCGCAAGGAACCTTGATCCTTCAAGAAAGGTAAAATATCGTGTACGAAAGAAATAAGCTTTTAGACTTTCTTAAAAGAATATTGCATCGTATAAGAGCCTTCAGCTATGTAAATTCCTGCATTGCCGGGCTTGCTGTGGGAATGGGTATATTTTCCGTCATATCCACAGTTTCTCTTGTTGTGCCGATTTACAGGCCATGGCTCATAGGGCTTGCAGCGATGGGGCTCTCCATTCTGACAGGCTTAATACTTGGAATCGTTTTCCGTCCACGTCTTCACGACGCAGCCGCAGCAGCAGACTCCCTTGGTCTTAAAGAGCGCATGTCCACCGCGTTGGAATTTATTGACAACACGGACGATATGTCGCAGATAGTTGTTCGCGACGCAGCTTCATTCATAGATAAAATAGACATTAAGCACTCCTTCCGTTTCACCATCACAAAAAGCATTCTGCTTATGTTCGGATGTCTGTTAATTACCTCAGCAGGTCCGCTTCTGTTTGATACTCCTGCAAGAGACAATGCATTAGAGGCACATGAAGTGAAGGAGCTTAAAGAAAGCACAGAAGAAGCCCTGCAAAAGCGTATGGAAGAACTTCTGCGATCAGACCCGCCCGAAGATTTTAAGGATGCTGCCGAAGAACTTCTGTCCGATGCCAAAAAAGAACTTAAAAAGGACACCACAAAAGAAAGCGTCAAAAAAACAGAAGAACGCTTTAACAAAAAGCTGGAGCAGAAGCTTAAGGACACTCTTAAGCAGGAAGCAAAAGACGAAATAAAGCAGTTCCTGGACAACATTAAGGATAACAATATAGCCTCTGAGGATGTGTCAGAGCTTATGGATAATATAAAAGAGCTGGCAGAGGAGCTTGATGCCACCGACCTGGACGAGCTGGCAAGCGAGTTGAGTGAGCTTATGAATGACCCGGAGCTTTCTGACGCACTTAAGGAAGCGATGGAAAGCGGCAACCTTCAAAACGCTTTACAGGAAGCCTTAAATAACGGCACGATCTCAGCATCTGACCTTGCCGCTGCCGGACAGCTGGCCCAAAGCCTTTCACAGTCCTCCCAGTTTAACAGCACGCTTTCCAACCTCAGTCAAAATATGCAGCAGATTGCTCAGAACCAAGGTCAGAACCAAGGCCAGAACCAAGGCCAAAACCAAGGTCAAAACCAGAATCAGGGTCAGGGACAAGGTCAAGGACAAGGTCAAGGACAAGGTCAAAACCAAGGACAAGGGCAGGGTCAAGGTCAGGGTCAAGGTCAAGGTCAAGGCCAGGGTCAAGGTCAGGGTCAAGGTCAGGGTCAAGGTCAAGGCCAGGGCTCAGGCACAGGTTGGAATCAAGGCAGTTTCATAGGCCATGAAAATGACAATCCCGCCTCAGGCGGCGCATCAGTCACCATACCTCAATATCGCGATGAAAGCCTCACAGGACAGAACAACGGCTCAGGAAATTCCATTAAGGAGAAAGCAGACAGCTTCCTTGCTGTAGAAGGCGGAAGCAAGGAATATAGCAAGACAATCGCCAATTACGAATCGAAGGCTTACGAAAGTATGTCCCGGGAGAACGTTCCCGAAGCTTTACAAGACATTATACGTAACTATTTTAAAAATATTTCAGACGGCCAGGGTGCCGAAGATTAACCTTCCGGAGGAACAAATGAACGAACAGGATTTAAAAGAAATTGTTGAAAAAGTTAACGCAGCCAAAGCAGAAATCGCAAAAGGAATAATCGGTCAGCAGAATGTCGTTAACGAAGTAATCATGGCAATGCTTACCAACGGAAACGTTCTTCTTGAAGGTGTTCCGGGACTCGGCAAAACACAGCTTGTAAAAACAATTGCAAAGGTTTTTGACATAAACTTTTCGCGTATACAGTTCACACCTGACCTTATGCCGGCTGACGTTACAGGTACAAACCTTATCGTAAAGGAAAACGGCAATAACGTCTTCTCCTTCGAGCCCGGTCCCATTTTCTCAAACCTTGTACTTGCCGACGAAATCAACCGTGCGACTCCAAAAACACAGGCTGCTCTTCTTGAGGCCATGCAGGAAAAGACCGTAACCGTCGGAAAAAAGACATACGAAATGCCTTCACCTTACATGGTTCTGGCAACACAGAACCCCATCGAGAATGAAGGCACATATCCTCTTCCCGAAGCCCAGCTCGACCGTTTCATGTTTAAGATTCTCGTTGATTTCCCTACACTTGACGAGCTTAAACAGATTATGGACATTACCGTCACAAATAATAAGGTGGAATTGAACCCCGTAATGAACGGCGATGATATTCTTCGTATTCGTGACATTATTCGTGACATTAAGCTTGCCGCTGCTGTTGAGGAATATGCGCTTAAGCTTGTTGTAGCCACACATCCCGAGGTTCCGGGTGCAAGCGATTACGTTAAAAAATACGTTTCCTGCGGTGCGTCTCCCCGTGCGGGCCAGGCTATTTTCAACGCATCCAAAGCACGTGCGCTTCTCGACGGACGTGCAAACGTTTCCTTTGAAGACATTAAGGCTGTCGCTTATCCTGTGCTTCGTCATCGTATCATCCCTAATTTCGAAGCAATGGCAGACGGGCTTTCAACAGATGATATTATCAAACAGCTTCTTACTGAGGTACAGTAATGGTAACAGACGAGACCTTTACACCCGAGTTCTATGAAAAACTGAAAATGTTCAGAATGCAGCTGAAGCTTAAGCTCGCAGCGGGTGCAAACGGAGGCAGGAAGTCCAACGCCAAAGGTTCGTCCGTTGAGTTTTCGGACTTCCGCGAATACATTCCCGGTGATGACATAAGACGAATCGACTGGAATGCGTACGCCCGCTTTGACCGTCTGTTTGTGAAGCTCTTCATGGAAGAAAAAGAAGGCATATTCCGTATCTTCCTTGATGCGAGTAAATCAATGGATTTCGGTACACCATCAAAAGCAATCCATGCTAAAAGGCTGGCTGCAGCGCTCTCCTACTGTATTCTCGACAATTCCGACAGAGTTATTTTGAATGTGCTTCGCGGCAACAAGGCCGAAAAGCATCCCGGCACAGCAGGAAAGCAAGGATTTTCCAAGCTTATCGACACACTATCTTCGGTCTCCTTTGAAGGTGAAAACGATCTGACCGCCTCCATTAAAAGTAACGACATCAAAGAACGCGGAATGTCCATTATCATCTCCGATTTTTACACCGACACACTTGAGGACACCCTTAAATATCTCACCTACAAAAAGCAGGAGATTATCGTTCTTCATGTTCTGTCTCCCGAAGAGGTTAATCCCGAAATCATCGAAACAAATAACCTCATTGATTCCGAAACAAAGGGAGAGATGAAGGTTACCGGCACATCAAACATTCTGAAGGATTATAAAAAAACATACGACAATCACATTAAACAACTTCAGGCAGTTTGTAAAAAATATTCCGCAAGATACATTCAAAGCATAACAGACTCTGATTTTACAAGGATCTTTACATGAAATTCATGCATTTGTGGCCTCTCGCGTTGCTCATACTGATTCCTGTCGTCATAATCATGTACCTTCTGAAACAGAAGGCCGTTGATATGCCTGTTCCCTCCCTTTTTCTCTGGAAGGAAATGTACAGAAATCAGCATTCTGACACACCGTGGGAAAAACTAAAAAAGAATATTCTTCTCATTATGCAGATAATCACAATTGTAGTGGTTGTCTTTGCGCTAATGGGGCCATACGCCCGTAAGGAGATTGACGTTTCCGAAAGCGTCGCAATACTCATGGACAATTCAGGCAGTATGAGTGCGAAGCTTAATGACCGTGAAACCCGTTTGGACCGCGCAAAAAGTGCAGCAATTAATTTTGTCGACACATTACCTTCGGGAACTAAAATTACTCTCGTAGAGTGTAATAGGGAGACCGCAACTCTCGTTTCAAACTCACTTGACAAAAACGCCGTAACCGCCTTAATCCGCAACATTCGCCAAACTAATTATGTCGGAGATGTTTCCGGAGGTGTTGAGGTATGTAGTCTCATAAAAGCTTCCGAACCTAATCTTCAGGTTGCTGCCTTTACAGACACACAGGTTGCCATGGCAGGCCTTGAAGCAACGCTCTACGACTTTGCAGGTGACGTTCAAAATGCCTGTGTGGACTATGTCAGCTGCGGTTCCGTAAACGGCAGAATGATGGTTCTTGCAAGTATTTCCAATTGCGGAAGCCAGGCATTTGAAACAGATCTTGACCTTCGCGGGGCTGACGGCGAATTGATTTCTGTTCAAAGCATTTCTCTTGAACCGGGCGAAAGCAAGGTTGTGTATTTTACTGACATTTCCTACGAAGGAAGTGTTGTGTCTGTAGCAATAGCAAAAGAAGATGCTCTTTCAACAGACAACATTGCATATGGTCTTAGCCGTGAGGAAGCAGGATCAAACGTTTTGTTAATGACGACAGGAAATCTCTACCTTCAGCGTGCCATTGAACTTAAAGACGGCGTAACCGTTGTAAACGGTGCAAATCCTGATGATTTTTCCACATACGTAAAAGACGATTATGACTTAATAATTTTTGACAATTGCCTCCCGAATGACCTCGATAAGCTTCTTCCTAACAATGTAAATCTGATGTTCATTAATGTACCATACGATGAGTACTATACCACCGTCAGTAAGCTGATTTACAGTGATTCCTTTGTTCCTGAAGTTTCGCTCGAAAGCACGGGATATGTGAAAGACATCGGCACCGATTCATACGCCTTTTATTCAGCATATGCATTGGAATGCCCGATATGGGCTAAAAACCTAGTAACTGTAAAAAACGAAAAAGGAAAGACCTTCTCTGCAGGCTTTATCGGTGAAGTGGACGGAAGGAAAATATGCGTACTTGGCTTTGATCTTCACTCTTCCGACTTTGTCCTCTCGCCGGAATTCCCTGTATTCATGTACAATATCGTATCAGATATGATAGACACATCTGCCCTTTCCGCCAAATCTGTTTATTGTGGGGACAGCATTAAAATCACATCACTCAGTGAAAACGGCTTCACCGTTTCGGCACCTGAGAAGCTTAGCAAAAACTTCTCTTCGGGGCTTATTTATTACAACGATACGGATGAGCCCGGAGTATACACCCTTGATAAGGGAAAGGATACCGAAGAAAGCTTTGTTGTTAATTTTGCAACCTCTGAAAGCAAAGTAAACAGAGCCCCCGGCACCGATATCGGATATACAGGCGCGGCAGTTGTGGACGCTACAGAGGAAGGTGTTTACAGCTTCAGACCTTTTATCATAGGTCTCATCCTTTTGCTTCTTATCGCAGAATGGATTATATACATCAAAAAATAACCTAGAGGGAACACTTTGAGAATCGAATTTGCAAGACCTTATTTACTAATACT
>JAZQQJ010000016.1:0-28820 GCA_045629005.1 Lachnospiraceae bacterium | reverse complement strand
AATTTATCCGTAGTGGTAGTGGCAGGCCTTACGGATAAAAGCAAGAGAGAAGCTAATTTATCCGTAGTGGTAGTGGCAGGCCTTACGGATAAAAGCAAGAGAGAAGCTAATTTATCCGTAGTGGTAGTGGCAGGCCTTACGGATAAAAGCAAGTAAGAAGCATTTTTATCCGTAGAGATAGTGGCAGGCCTTACGGATAAAAAAGTATCCGTGGCACATTTCTCCGTAAGCAATATCGTAGCAAGAGCCGATTTCTTAGAAAAAGTGGCAGTTTGTGTGACTAAAATTGAAAAAATGAAAATTAGCTAGTCAAATTCCTTGAGAAAAGTGGCAGTTTGTGTGACTAAAATCGAAAAAATGAAAAATAGCTAGTCGAGACCTGAGAAAATGGCCGGATTTTGTGTGACTAAAATCAAAAAAATGAAAATTAGCTAGTCGAGACCTGAGGAAATGGCTGGATTTTGTGTGACTAAAATCGAAAAAATGAAAATTAGCTAGTCAAGACCTGAGAAAATGGCTGGATTTTGTGTGACTAAAATTGAAAAAGTGAAATTAAGCTAGTCATGCCTACTTACAGGGCATGCTTTTTTTATTTCATAATGTGACAAAATCTGTTACAATGCTTATAAAATGTAAATATGACGAGCAACAGCCTGGCATTGTAAATAAGGCTAATAAACATCGTGTAAATACTGCACAATTTGGCCCTAATAGGCAATGGAATGGCACCATGATTTGTGGCCCTAATAGGCATAAGAAGTGTCTTGTGAATTAGATGTTGAAAGCGTGTGAGCAGTATGCGGGTGTTGCCGGTCAGATTATTAAGGAGCAGGGTTAGGTATGACGAAAAGCAGGATTATTATAGTTGTTATTGTGGTAATTGGTTTAGTAGCATTGGGGGTATTTATGTGGAAACTGTTTTTTGGAAAAAGTAATCAGGGTGGAGATGTGAAACCGTTTGGTGGAGACATACATGTTCTTGATGGTGACGGAATGATTAATCCGTATGCAATTCAAAGCTTTACATATCAGCGTGGCGGTGGTGAGCTTGGTGCAAGCTATGTCCTTTATTTGGAGAATGACAAGCTCACTGTTGAAAGGTGCGAGGGCAATGGCTCCAAGACGGTGAAGAAGACTTACACGGTGCCGTCGGATGTGTTTGAAAATATAATGAATATCCTTGGAGCGGCAGGCGTAAGGCAATTTGGAAATGATTTGCCTCGCAGGGAAGAGTTTGCGTTGGATGCGGAAACAACTTCCGTTTCTGTATATTATCTTGATGGGGCGTCTGTATCGTTTAACTCTGACCGTAAGGTGCCTGATGGTGGCTGGAAAGCAGTTAATGAGGTTGTTGAGCTCCTGGAAAACATTGCTGATAAATAACACCTAATTTGTTGCCCAAAATCCTACAGGTGCGTGCGGTGGTGATTGCCCAAAATCCTACAGGTGGGCGTGCTGCGGTGACTAACAATAATCCTACAGGTGCGTGCTGCAGTGGTTGAACATAATCCCATAGGCGTGCATGTTGTAGAGTATAACGAGGAAATATCATGATTGATACAGAGAAACTAGATTCAATTATCGAATATCTTGAAAACAACAAAACAGTAGAATTTGATCCGTATCCGGTTTATGGGAACGAGATAATGAGTGCGCTGGGCTTGCTTAAGTTTGACATGAATTATTCTGCGAACTATGAGAAGATTAAAGACAAGCCCATTGAACAGATGAAAGAGAAAGAAATTGCAACAATGCTTACTTTCATTTCACGTGGTGAGAGGTTCTGCGATGGGCATATTGCAAGCTATGTTGAGTCGGGAGACTTGCTGAGATTAATGCAGAGACTTAAGGAAATTAGCTGCAAGAGGTAATTATAGATTTTTTGCAAGTCATCTTCGGGGAGGCGTTAATTATGAAGGACTTTACAAGACTTGATAATCTTTTGAAAACGTTTGTTGAGCAGGGGACAAACCCCGGTTGTGCTGTTGCCGTAATGCAGGGCGACGAGCTTATTTATCATGGTGAAGCGGGCTTCGCAAACATTGCTGATGGCAAAAAGGTGGATGTTCACAGCATGTTCAGTCAGGCTTCGACTACGAAGCTTTTCACATATGCAATCCTCGGAATGATTTTTGAAGAGGGGAAGTTTTTATTCAGCGACCCGCTTTACTACTACCTTCCGGAGTGGAAGAACACACGAAAATACATTAGACGCCCGAATGGTGAGATCGATACGGAGCCGCTTGAAAAGCCTATTACAATACGTGATGCGGTTGCAATGATGTGCGGTCTGCCTTACTGCATGATGCCCGCCATCAATCCTTCAACGCCTACGCTTGCTGCAATGAGCAAGCAGATGGAAGAGCTCCTGAAGAAGGGGCCGACAACGATTGCCGAGGAAGTAAAGGCAATGTCGAATGTTCCTGTTATGTTTGAGCCCGGTTCGCACTGGCTGTATGGATTTGGCTCGGAGATTACCGGCGTTCTCGTTGAAACCTTTGAGGGTAAGCCGTTAAGAGAGGTTTTCAAGGACCGACTTATCGATTCTCTTGAACTCGAGGATGCAGATACATTCGCACGTCCTTGGAATAAAGACAGAATTGTAACAAACTATGCGAAGAAGGGGCCGGGGGAGTTTGAGGCAACGTCTGATTTCTCAATGCTTGACCCTGACAAGGTTCCTGCGGGAGCACGCCCGAATCTTCTTATAAGCGCGCATGATTTTGCGGTATTTATGCAGATGCTTGCCAACGGAGGAACCTACAAGGGTAAGAAGTTCCTTGGAGCAGGCACAGTGGCAATGCTTCACGAGAACCAGCTTGGCCCCGTTCAGCTTACGGATTTTGAAAATGATTATCTTGCGGGCTACGGCTACGGTCTTGGCTTCCGTACACTCATGACGCAGAAGTACGGTCACAACGGCCACATCGGCAATTTTGGCTGGACCGGCGGCACCGGCATTTGGGTCGAGGCAGATCCTATTGAGAAATTCTCCGTTGCGTATATGCACAATATGCGCCCGAATGAAGAACTCTACCATCATCACAGAGTACGTGCGGTGGTTAACGGAATTATGCTGTAGGGCACGATTCAGGTGAATAGTATATCAATATACCGGATAATTATTACTACAAAAACTGACAGAAATCATATATCTCCGGAACTTTGAAAGGAACCAACCATGAACAAAACCGAAGAATTCATTAAACAGAACGAACTCAGAAAAGCAAAAGAACAGGAAGAGAAGGCGCAGGCTGCTGCCAAGAAGAAAAAGGGCGGCTTTAAGCGTTTTCTATGCTTTCTGCTTATTGTGGCGCTGATTATAGGCGTATACAGGGTAGGCTTTGTTAATCCGGGCTTTTTCCTGAAGAAGGAAGAGAAAAAGTTTGATGACGGAATCGTTGGAAAGACAACCGAAAAGACAGATGATAAGAAAAATGATAACGAAGGCTTTTTTGAGGACTCGTTTGCGGATTCGTCTGAGATTTGGCAGAGCGGGCTGTCCGATATCGCCATCTCTAAGTCGGATTTGAGCATTGAGCCTGTTTGCGCTAATGTGAGCGGCACAAACAACAGAGTTGAACTTTCAAACGGTGTCAGCGTGGACTTTGGCGAGTTCAATCTGGGCGAGGAGGAAATGACTCTTGAAGTGCGTGAAGTGGGCGTAAAGAGCGATGATTCCTACGAGGCACTTGTGTACGATTTTTCTCTTGAGGATATGAGGCAATTCGCGTCCAATGTTGAGATTACTGTGCCTTATGACACGTCCTGGGGCGAGGATGTCTTCCTGCAGTATTTCAACGAGGATACCGGGGAGTGGGAGCTTAAGTGGAGTGATGTTGACGGCAACGGTAATCTGACCTTCACGACAAATCATTTTTCGACCTATGCGGTTTTCCGAAGCAAAATAAATGCGCTTATAAAGAGCGAGAGCGGTATTTTCGGTGTATATGACGACCCGGAAGGAAATCCGTACAAGCAGTATGTTACAATCAACCACAAGCTTTTAAGGCAGGAGGTCGATAACGGTACTGCGAAGACTATTGAGGATTTGGAAAAACGTTCCAAGAACGATTTTCTTACAAGTGCACTTGAAGGCATCGGTGTTTCTTCGGATGTTGCCGAGAGCACAGACATTTTAGTGAGCCTTGCAGGTGATTCGTCTGTTGTAAAGAGCGTTTCCGATGCGCTTGGGGCATTTGGCGACATAATGAGTGTTACCAAGGTGATGATTAAGCTTTATCAGACAGAGGACTTTGTTAAGACGTTCAAGGATTGCAAGTCCGAGCTCGAATCGCTTGCGCTCGGTGCAATCGGAACTGCTGCGGGTGGCCCTGTGTCAGCTGTATGCTCAACAATTTCCGTGGGCATATTTATTTACGATAAGTTTGAAGCTTTTAATTACAATGACACGAAAAGTGCCGCAGAATACGCTTACAGAGAGTTCTCCGATAATTATATTACGTACAAGATGAATACGGACATTCTGAAGGGCGTATGCGGCTATAATTACCGTGATGACAAGAACTATGAGGACGTAAAGAACAGCACAATGCAGTATGATGAGATGCGCCTCAAATCTTCTGCAACGAGTGAATATGCCGATTGGTATGAACCTTTGAATTACATTTCAAACCATTATGATTTTAAGGCGGTTCCGACTGCTATTGAGTCACTCATCCGTCAGTACACCTCTGTTTTCTTCAATAAGTTTGTAAAGGATAAGAAGGCTTTTGAGAAATTCCTTGAGGAAACACCGTATGGTGTGCTTGGTTTCAGCAGCTTGAAAGATAATTATGAAGAACCTTCCGAGGCTGACAGAAAGGAATACGTCGAGAGGTATCAGAAGGAGCTTTATAAGAGGCTCAAGCCTTACATTGAGAATGTCGTTAAGGACTCAAAAACAAAACTGCTGGACGGCGTTGTACAGTCGTCAACCGAGCTTGAAAAGCAGTTGAATAAAACGATTACCTTTACCCTTGAAGGAACAGAGCAGTATGAAGGGTGCAGCTTTGTTCTTGAGGAGCCTAAAAATCATAAGGAGACAGGCATTGTATTCTCTGAAAAGACAGGCTACAAGGCAGAATGCACGGTATACTCGTTTGTGATGGCTGAGTGGCCGACTCGCATTGCCGTAAAGGACCGTGATGGGAATGTGTTATTTGCCAAGGATTTTACAGTTGATCGTGAAAACACGGTGATTTATCTTGGACTTGAGGATGATAAACCCCTTGGTGGAGATGATACAGGATTGGTTGTAGGAACGCCTTGTGTGTATAATTACAGTTCTTCAGGTTCGTTCAAAAGTCCGGACAGCAGTGTAAATTATTATCTTACAGAGGCTTTTAAAGATACAATTGTTACTGTTTCAAAGGATGGTACATATAGTGTGACCGGCTCTGCGTCAGGTGATGGCTGGGACGTTACGGCTACAATATCTTCACTGAAGCCCGCTACCGAAGTCCTGACGGAAAATGCAGTTTCGCTGACAGCCACAATAAATTACCACACTTCGGAGACTTGGAGTGATGTTGAGAAGGGAAGCTTCTCGGTAGGCGGACAAAAATATACATGCTATTCGAGCGGCAGTTACTCTTCCAATATGATGGTCAAAGTTACCGGAACGGGTAGCGCGCAGGCTACCGTAAGCCGTTCATCAAAGCTGTTATACCTCGAAATTGAATTCCCGGCACTGTACGGAAACGGAAAGAATGAAATAAACAGCACCGAAACCCTTTCGTATCCTTATGATCCGACACATCCGGATGAAAAGACGAGTGAAAATAAATCCACGGAAATAGAAAACGAGTATTTGTCATTCAGCATCGATTTCCTGGAGGAAGAGTTTTAAGAAGAAAAAGGGGACAAAATCATGGCATTTGTAAATGTACGTGGAAAACAGATCTACTATGAGGAGCATGGAGTGGGAAACAAGCCGACGCTTGTATATATGCATGGGGGCCCGGGTGAAAGCTGCCTGTCATATAATTATCAGGCCAAACAGCTTGGAAAAAAGTTTCATGTTATAAGCTTTGATCAGTACGGAGTGTTCCGTTCTGATGCGCTTAACGAATCCGAAGATGCGGGCGTTATGTTCCACGTCGATTTAATCGAAAAGATGCGCATCGAACTGGGTGTAAAGAGTTGGATTCCGCTCGGGCACTCGTTCGGAGGAATGCTTGCGCTTGTTTATGCTCACAAGTATCCGGAGAGCACGGATGCGGTGATTTATGACAATCCGATGTGGAGTGCGCTGTATACTTCCCGAGCTATGGCAGCTGCGACGCTTCCGTACTTCAGACAGAACAATATGACCGAAGAGATTAAACAATGCGAAAGCATTATGGGCGATGGAATTATGCCGAGGGAAGCCTTTGAAAAGGCACTGGCAATTCCTTTTGACGATGCACTGAGCCGATTCTGTCATGTTATCGAAAACGACAGATATATGGATTATCTGAATACGCATCTTGATGATCCGGGCGTTGAGGCTGTATGCTGGGGCAGATTTGCCGCATTCAGAAAGAAGATATTTGAATCTGATGATTTCTACGGCGAATATCTGCCTTATCTGAAGGATATAAATAAACCGCAACTTCTTATTGTCGGTGAATACGACATGACTTGCGGAAAATATGAGCAGGACTATTTCAATAAAAATACCCGTGCCGGAAAACTTGAGATGCTTATGAACAGTGCGCACTTGTCATGGTTTGAAAAGCCGGAAGAATATACCGAGATAATTAGCAAATTTGTTTTGAACTTGTTTTGATTTTCGTTAGGGGCGAAGAATGGAAAAGGTATCGGTAATAATTCCTGTTTATAATGTTGAGGCTTTTTTGGATGCATGCATTGACAGCGTTGTAAACCAGACCTATCGCGAGCTGGAGATAATTGCGGTTGATGACGGTTCACCGGATAATTCCGGGAAGATTCTTGACGAATGGGCTGAAAAAGACTCCAGAATAATCGTTATCCACAAGAAGAACGGCGGCCTCAGCTCTGCAAGAAATGCTGCGCTTGATATTGCCACAGGCGATTATATTGCAATGATTGACAGCGATGATTTTTGGGAACGTGACGCAATTGAGCACCTGGTTTTCTGTGCAAAAAAGGCTGACGCGGATATGGTTGTTGCCAGAGGCAGAAGAGTCGATCTTAAAGGAAACGAGTTTTCGGAAATCAAACCGGGAAAATATGCACATAAAGAAGGCCTTATTTCAGAGGAAGAATTTTGGGAAAGCCGCTATATCGATATGTTCTATATTGTTGCCTGGAGCAAGCTGTATCGAAAAGAGATATTTGAAGATATCAGATTCCCGGAAGGGAAGATTAACGAAGATGTAGGCGTGCTTTGGAAGGTGCTTGGCAAATGCAAACGCATTTTTGCATCGGAAAAAAAGATTTATAACTGGAGGGAAACTCCGGGAAGCATTACAAGAACAAAGTTTGGTTATAAAAACTTTTATCTTGCGCATGCGCATCTTGATGAAATTGAGTATCTGAAAAAGGCGGGCGCATCCGAAAAGGTAATGTATCTTGCATATAACAATGCATTTCTTTATTTAACGAGCCTGCTTGACAAAACCTATACGCGGTTGCAGGATCCGGCTCAGATTAAGGAAGCCGATGAGCTCTACAGGCAGTACAAACCTATAGCGAGGAAACTGATAGGGCTTTCAAAATATAGCAAGGACAACTTTTTTAAAGCCTTAATAAAAAAAGGATTCTTTTGTATATGCAAGTCAGGTTATCTGGCCCTTCACAGGATAATTGTCGGAAGAAGAGAACTGGCTATGCAAAATCGATAAATTCAGGAGGCACATTATTATGATTAAACATGTTATTTTATGGTCACTTAAAAGTGGATATTCTGAGGCTGAGAAGGCTGAAATCAAGGCAGGGATTAAGAGCGGGCTTGAAGGCCTTGATGGAAAAATACCCGGAATGATTGAAATTAAGGTCATTACAGACGCCCTTGACAAGTCAAACGCCGATGTTATGCTTGATTCGAGCTTTGAAACAGAGGAAGCACTGTGGGGCTATGGCGTTAATCCTGAGCACGTCAAGGTTGCTGATGAGAAGGTCAGACCGTTTACAGATGTGAGAATGTGCATTAATTACGAGGCATAATAAAGAGGGCGGTTCCGTGGGGCCGCCTCTTTTTTCTAGGTACAGAACGCGAAAATTTGCATGCTGTACCTAACGGCGGCAAAATTCTAGGTACAGAACGCTGAAAATTGCTGTCTGTACCTAACGGCAGCAAAATTCTAGGTACAGAACGCTGAAAATTGCTGTCTGTACCTAACGCGAACTTGCTTAATTCGAATTTGGTAAGATAATTCATTCGAAAAACATAAAACGGTGCGGAGCAGGCAGGTTAATTTTATGTTGAAATGTCATTGTTTCTCATATAAAATTAGAATAACAAGCGAGAATCCTCGGTAATTCAATTACCGATGTAGTTCACGTTGCGTTATTAGGCAATTACGAATATGAACTAAAGTGTATTTTTGGAGGGCGAATGAAAAACATTTCTAAACAGTTGAGTGATGGTTTTAAAGAACTGCTTAAACACCCCGTGAAACTTTTGCCTACGATCATTATCGTGGTCATATGGCTTTTGTTCTCGATGCTATCGGCATTTAATATCGGTGGACCGATTTTACGTTTTTTATGCGGATTAACGTATTCTAACGGCGGAATGTATGGCGGTTTTTTCGGAGCCCTTGGCGGAATCTTCGGAAAAGCTGTATTTGCAGCATTTATTAATGCTGTTGTTTTTGCAATTGCCGATAAAAAGAAGCTTTTCAGTGCAGATGGTCTGAAGGGCGTTCTGAAGTTATCGGCAGCGGGCGGGCTTGCTGCGGCAGGGCCTTTCGTTACGGCAGGCGGAGTAGGTCTTCTTCTTTACTGGTTCTTTAATATTACGTCAGATGTACAAAACTGCATCATCGGTCTTGTCGGAGCGGTAACTGTTGTTTCTGCAGCCGGCAAGCAGAATGGCCTTCTCTTTAACATCGGTTTTGGCATTTTAAATAAGCTTTCAAAGGGCAAGGCACCTTCCAAAATGTCTGTCAGCCGCGTGCTTACAGGCTTTTCTATGGGATTTGCGCTTGGTTTTGCCCTTACATTTATAAGAAACTCCCTTGTGCTTGTTATTATCGGAGCTGTTCTTGTTGTGGCAGGTATTGTCGCATCGATTATTGGCGGCAAGGGAACGAAGGCAGCGGCTGCTGCGATGATTATTATGTTCCTGCTTCCTTCTGTTGCGGCGGTTTCAGGCAGTGATGTTCTTGCAGCGGACTGGTACAGTGCAAAGCAGTGCCCCGGCCTTACGGACCTCCTTTCGGGCAATACAAGCGGTGCCGTCGGCTCGGCAAATCAGGTTGCGGACTGCGTCGATGCCGTCAGAGTCGGCTTTGGCAAGGCAACATCATCCTTCCTTGATAATTTCCTCGATTCCGAAATGTATGGGTGTCCTATAAACAGCGCAAATATTGGCAGCAATAACCTTTCAACGGTCGATATTTACAAGGGCGGTGATAAGTGCAAGCTTACGGTTGACGGCTTTGCAAGCTGCTATACAAACGGCAAAAAGGGCGATTATATCGATTACAGTATGAATATGTATAACGTAAGCTATAAGTTTGAGCTTGAGTTTACGGATATTGTTTTTGAGTCCTCAAAGGTTCAGGCCACAGTGAGAGGAACCGAAAATCTTGTTTATGGACTTACTACTCCGGATGAGCCTTATAAGAACGGCGAAGTAACAAATAAGCTGAGCGGCGCTGATATTAAGGGCAAATGGTACGTTGATGGTGACAAGCTATTTGTATTATTTGTTATCCCCGGCGATTCGGGCAGCTTAAGCATGTATCTTGAAGTGGATAGAGTACTTCCGAAGTCTGACGGAAAGAAGGATACCGCGAAAAACGATTCCTCCTCCGGAGACTTCTCAAATAATCATTCAAGCAGCTTCGGCTTTGATGATGACGATGATCGTGATTATGATACAGACGATGGCAATGAGGGCTTACCCAAGAGCACAGCCGGTAAGCTTGCTGCCGCAGCATTAACAGCAATACTCGGCGGACTTGCAGGTGCAGCAGGCGGAGCAGTGGCTGCAGGAATAGGAGCAGCGGCAGGAGCAGGCGCAGCAGGCACGGTAGGAGCAGGAACAGGAGCAGCGACCGGGGCGGGCGCAGCAGGTGCAGAATCGTCCGGTGCAACAGCAGGAAACTCCGGTTTCGGCGGGCTTGACGGTTATATTACACGTGATGCGGATGGTGATTTGAATGTTACAGATCCCGCAACAGGTGAAAAGAGATTATACAAAGCAAACGGTGATGGTACATATACAAATCCAATGACAGGTGCTACATATACAGAAACGGAGCTTGCTGAGTCAATAGGCAGTCGTGCCGAAAACGCTGATGTGATTAGACAGGACCAGGCAGTGGCAAACGAGGCAATCAATAAGCAGCGTGAGGACAATCAAAAGCTTTCACAGGGAGCAGTTGAGTATTCTGCTGAAAAGGCTAAGAACGAAGAAACACTTAAACGCGAACTTTACAACGACAAGCTTGAAATAAAGTACGGCGTGGAAGAAGGCGATAAGGAAGGCCTGAAGGAAGCCATTGGCAAGAAGCAGGAGCAGAACGAGGAAAGCGCGAAGTTCTACGAGGACAGAGCGGAAATGTTCGATAAAGCCGTTACAGGTGCAGAGGTTGTCCAGGTCGCTGCAGATACAGGCGTTGATGTGCTTGCCAATATGACCGGAACTGTAGGCCAGGGCATTAAGAAAGGATATACAATCGGCAAGAACATGGCCACAAGACTTAGTGAGGCTGTCAATTCCGACGATCCGCTTAAGAAGGACATCCCTGCCGCATTTGCAATGGCAGGCTTTGACTCGCTGGCTGACATCACTCAGGACGCACTTGGCGGTAAGGGCTGGCAGATTTGCTCCAACGTTGGAAGTGAAGTCTTTAAGGGCGGCATGCAGAATCTTTATGATGGCAAGGACTTCTTTGAAGGAGCCGGTGAAAAAGCAACAAAGGGCGCAGTCAAAGGCGTTATCGATAAAATCGGCAGTGCCCTTGGTGATAATCAGAAAAATATTACGAAAGAGACGCTTCATAAGGACATGGCCCAGATTGGACATGCCGTATCAAGAGGAAACATTTCCCCTGCAGGAGAGCGTGCTCTTCGCGACATGAGACTCATTACATATGTCAATAATCTTCATGCAGAGCAGGCTGTGGAGGCAGCCGCAACGGTTGCGGGAGATCTTGCAAAAACAGCAACAGACGGTGTATTTGACGCTTACGATGAGATTGGAAAACAGATTTCCGGTGAGAATTAATTGCGCATGATAAATGCGCACGAGTAATGCGCACGTAGGGCCTGCAGGAAAATCGGAATGCACATGGAGAGCCATACGTTGGTAAGGACTTGACTCCTTCCAACACTTGAAGGTTACATAAAATAAAGAAAACAAGCGATTTATGTAACCTTTGTGGCTGCTCTGAAGCCTGAAGGTTACAGAAAACAAGGAAAGTAAGTGATTTATGTAACCCTGGTGGCTTTTCCAACGCTTGAAGGTTACAGAAAACAAGGAAAGTAAGTGATTTATGTAACCTTTGTGGCTGTTCTGAAGCATGAAAGTTACAGAAAACAAGGAAAACAAGCGATTTATGTACCCTCCCCCCCCATCGCTTTTTTGGAGGTGGAGTGTTAAATACATAAGTTTGTAAGGAGGAAATATGGAAGGATATAAGTTATTTAAAGATGCTGTTGAAGATGCCTCTAAGAATACCTCACAGTGGAAATACGTTGGCGATGACAACATCTTTGCAAAGCCTGAAATGCTTGCAATGGCTGCAATTTTCGATGGTCAGTTTACTGCCGGCGGCTGGAATTACTTTCTGACATTCCCCGATGGCGAGATAGACATTCTTGCGACGGAAGACAACAGCATGGAGCGTTTGTTCCTGCCCATCAAGACAAGACCCAAATTCTGTATGAATTGCGGAAATAAGCTTGATGCAACCTCGAAGTTCTGCATGAAATGCGGTACAAAGATTTGATGTAAAAAGCTCGGAAATAAAGGTAACAAAAGTTGTGTGAGATAATCTGAGCGGTGTGCATAAAACCGGAGATGAGTGAGAGTGTCTGAGCGGTGTGCGTTAAATCGGAGATGAGTGCAGGAGGCTCAAGCATGCGTGCGAAACTGAGAGAAAATCGTGAAAACTTGAATGGTATGAGTTAAAAGCGTTGGGACATGCGTGAGAATCCGGAAATGGTTGAAGATTTACTTTAGGAGTACTATATGTTTGAAGTGACTTTTTTAGAAATGGTTTTGGCAATTACAGCAATATGGCTGGCCGTTCGTATTATCGTCAATTTTACGACCGCTCTCTTTTCTTATAAAAGGGAATTGCAGCTCATACTTGTATATATTTGTATTGTTGTAATTTCCAGAATGGTATATTTCCCGCTGGAGCACGTGGACGGTAAAATTGCGCCGCTTGTGTTTGATTCCTCGAAGCTTGTCCCGCTCCGGATTAACCTAGTGCCCATTGTGCATCTTTTCGACATTTATTCCGGATGGCAGATTAACATCATCGGTAATATTGCAATGTTTATACCTGTTGGTATCATTTGGCCCGCCTGCTTTAAAAAGCTGGACAATGTCGGTAAGACAATTCTTGCCGGCTTTGGGTACACGCTTTTTATCGAACTTACGCAGCTGCCTTTCTATGACAGATGCAGTGACGTGGACGATCTCATCCTCAACACAGCAGGAGCAGCAATCGGTGCGCTTATATACTTCGGAATTAAGAATGCGAGGGGACGCGGAGCAAGGAAGCGCAAATTATTGATGGAGAGAGTATAAGTTACGGTAAGCAAGTAAAGGAACGCGAACACAGGAACGCAGATTAATTCAAGTTAGCTAAGCAAGTAAAGGAACGCGAACACAAGAACGCAGATTAATTCAAGTTAGATAAGCAAGTAAAGGACTACAAGCCCGGCGGATAACACCCGCCGGGCCATTTTGTTTGGCCAATGTTTGAATATTATTGCCAACTTTCAAGGAAAAGTAGGACGCCATGAGCTGTGTGACGAGCCTTTTTTCATTTTTTTAAAAACAGCTCGTCAATCTTTTGTTAGAAAACGCGAAGATGACGAGTCAAATTTCATTTTTTCAAAAACAGCTCGTCAATCCCATATTTGAAGACAAAAAAAAGACGAGTCTTTTTTCATTTTTTCAAAAATAGCTCGTCAATCCCGTACTTGAAGACAAAAAAATGACGAGTCTTTTTCCACTTTTTCAAAAATAGCTCGTCAAGTAGCAAATTTATATCAAGTCCCTACTGATAAAAAGGCCTGTATGGCTTTTTTATCAGTAGTGCTATCATAAACACTTACGGATAAAAGCAAGTAAAATGCTAATTTGGCCATAGTCGTAGTACCTTCTGAAGCCGACTGTAGCCTTTATGGATAATAAAGGATGAATATCGGAGCAAACATCGGAACAAATGAGCATATGAGCAAATGAGTTGAGCAATAAGTCGAGTAATGAGTTGAGCAAACGAGTCGAGCAATGAGTTGAGCAAACGAGTTGAGCAATGAGTCGAGCAATGAGTTGAGCAATGAGCAGCTGTCTGCTGCTACCCTCCTTAAAAAGCAAAAACATAAATTATTTATCGAAAAACATTAAAAAGTAGTTGACAAGTGATAAATTAGGGTGTAATATGTGCACATAAACAAACAACAGCCGATAACAAAAACGTGGTAAGTGACAAGCATCACTATCAAAAACGCAGTAAGTGATAAGCATCACTACCAAAACGCAGTCGGCAATAAAATGCAAGGAGATATGGTTATGGACATCTTCATCAATGAACTCATCGGAGCACTTTCACAGTTATTGCTTTTCAGCCTTATACCGGTTCTGGTATGGCTCATTGCAGGAAGGAAGAAAGAAAACCTTTTCAAGTATTTAGGTTTAAAGAAAGTAAAGTGTTTATCATCAGGCCTGAAAACATTTTTACTCACGCTTCTGGTGTGTGCGTGCTACATAGGTGGTTCATACGTTGTCACAACATTCTTTGCAGATGATATTACCGCAGCGGGCAATCAGTTTGCAGGAAAAGGAATGAAAGCCATTCCGGCAGCTTTTGTCTACGCCTTTATACGAACAGCTCTTTCGGAGGAAATCATTTTCAGAGGTTTTATACTTAAGAGAGTTGCTTCAAAGTGGGGCTTTACTGCAGGCAATATTGTACAGGCGTTGTTGTTTGGATTAATGCATGGTGTTCCTTTTGGACTCGCGAGCGGAAAAGTTTTGGTTACAATCGTCATGACCGTTCTTCCGGGCGCAATTGGCTGGTATATGGGCTGGGTGAACGAGAAACGATGTGACGGGTCCGTGCTTCCGAGCTGGCTTACACACGGAATTATGAACTTTGCCATTACATGCATTAATTTATAGAGAACTTGTGCGGAAATATATGCATAAGGAGTTCATAAATGGGCGTATCAGCAAATATATGCATAAGGAGCTCATAACATAGGCTTATAGGCTTAGATATGAGCGGCTGAGAACATTCAGAATTTCATAAACTACATAATTACATAGGAGGAAATTACAATGACAAATCAGGAAATTAAATTACAGAAGATGGAAAAGAGTTGTGAGGTTACAAAAAAGGTTTTATCTGTTCTTAGAGTTATTACAATAGTGATTGCAGCGATATTGATGCTGGCAGGATGTGTATTATGCGGATTGCAGAAAACACTTGACCCTATGGTGTCTGAGGCAATTGAAAACGGAATGGTAACATTTAATGTTGCGGAAATGAAAATAGGCGGAGCACTGAACTTTACTGCAACGTTTGACAAAATGCTTGACAACGGACAGTTTTCACTCGCATTTGGTATCCTTTCCATAATTGCAGTAGTTGTTCTGGTGTTTATAGTTATTGCCATGAGCCTTTTTATCAAGATTTTTACGCTCATCAATAAGAATGGCACTCCGTTCTGTGAGGAAGTTACAGAAACGTTAAAGGGTGTATTCATTTTCACTGCGATTGTTATATTCCTTGTCAACGGCATTGGTTCAGGACTTGTTATGGCGCTTGTTTTCTGGTGCATCTACCGTATTTTCGAGTACGGTTCGACACTTCAGACTGAATCAGACGAGACATTATAAGGAGGGGTGAATATGTCCAGAATAGTATTAAGATTAGACCGCATGATGGCGGATCGTAAGATGAGCTTAAATGAACTTTCGGAAAAAGTCGGTGTTTCAAATGTCAATCTTTCGAAGATGAAAACAGGCAAAATCAGTGCAATAAGATTCTCCACGCTTGAGGCGATTTGTGAGGCTTTGGATTGCCAGCCGGGGGATATTCTTGAATATAATCCCGCACTTCCAAAGTCAGGAGAAGATGAATAGAAACAGATCCGATATAGTGCCGGATAGCGATAAAGGCGTGTTATAAAGAGGAGCGAAAGCTCCTCTTTTTGTATGAGTGCCAGGCCTTACGGACAAAAGCAAGTCAGAAGCCAATTTATCCGTATAATTGTTGTGGAGTAAAAAAGGTTTGAACGTGACAGAACGTGGCAAAACGTGACAAAACTGACAAAGCATAACAATGTCTGAATGTAAACCTTCACATTCTTTTTGTAAAATATACTTGACAAAATGTAAAGACGGTTGTATATTACACTCAACACATGTGCTCAATAAAATAACAAATGAAAATGTATCTGATTTTATTCAGGAGGACAATATTATGACATCTGAAGCTAATAAAGGCGTTTTCTCGTTGGGCTGGAAATATGCGTTACTGTTTGCGGTTACAACCGTTGTCGAGCTTGCATTAAGTGCAGCGGTTAAGGCAATTTGGCCTAACATGTCCGACACTTTTGCAACAAATGCGTCGTTGATTATTATAATCATTTCTGTCAATTTAATTGGATTTCCGCTTATCGCCCTTTTAACAAAGGACACTCCAAAGACTGTTGAAAATAAGAATAAGATTCCTTTTGGACAGTTCCTTATTGGTGTATGCATCTGCTTCACATTTATGTACGGCGGAGCTATTATCGGCAATATAATGCAGACGATTACAATCGGCTCCGCAGAGTCGCCTCTTGCAGGCATAATGAGCACGAGTAACATCGTACTGCAGGTGCTTGAAGTGGGAATACTTGCTCCTATATTTGAAGAGCTTCTTTTCAGAAAAATTCTTTGCGGTGCGTTAAGCCGTTACGGAAAGTGGTTTGCAGTATTGACATCGGGCCTTGCATTCGGCTTGTATCATGGCAATTTTTCGCAGTTCTTTTATGCATTTCTGCTTGGCTGCTTCTTCGGATTTGTTTATTTGAAGACGGGCAATATTTTATACACAATCGGCTACCACATGATTGTCAACTTGAGCTCCACTCTCATAAGCATGCCTTTACTTCAGTTAAGCACCAAGAGCGCTGTGGCATCTGCTTTGTATTCTCTTTGGGCTGTTCTTCAGATTCTTCTTGCTGTTGCCGGACTTGTGCTTCTTATCGTTTTTGCAAAGTTTATACGCCTGGATGATGAGTCTTCTGAAATCAAAAAGGGCGGTATATTTAAGGCAATGTTTGGTAATGCCGGCCTTTGGCTTTTATATCTTGCAGGTATCGGACTCTTTGTTCTTTACATTGCGTCGACAAGAGGTACACGAGCCTTAGGCGTTGCAGAGGTGGTAAACGATGTACGATTTACGGAGGTCATTACGATAGATGGAGATGATGCTTCTCCCACAGAGACCGTTATCCCGTTTACAATATCTGAGACCGATGAATATGTTTTATACGTGGATTTCATGAACAATCAGGCACCTTCGTTTATTACGGGCGTGCTCGTTGAAACTGCTGACGGAAGAGGCATTGATTTCTTTACTGCGAATCTTGCATTCTGCGAGCTGGGGGCAAGAACATACGAAGCAGGTGAGTATAAAATTTCATTTAAGTATTTGCCTACAGAAGAAGATGTAGTAAGATTTATAAGTGACAATGCGTACATTTACGGGGATGAAGAGGTCGAGGCCGAAGTTCCGTTTGAAGGGTTTGGCGTTCCCGGAACATATACTATGAATTATCACTTTGTTTTAAGCCACTAACAGGCATGTGAGGAGAAATTATGGCATTGGGGAAAAAGAAAATGACAAAGGCACAGAAAATCATTTTGCTTGTAATTCTTGGTATTGCTGTCATCACTATATTTGCGATCACAGCTGTTTCGGAGGATAAATCGGGAACAACAGTGATGCGACAGGGCATTGCTGTCGAAAACGGGAGATGCAATGTATATCCGATACAGAATGCTTTGGAAATCAAGGAAAACGGAACCTATCAAATTGAATCGAAATGGTGGCCCGAAGAGGATGTTGGCTTTGTCACAGGCCTTTATATTTTAGGCCCTTCAGGTGAAGAGATTTTTGCTGAGACTGCCAATAAAATGGATAGTCAGTCGGAGAAAATGAAGCTTGAAGCAGGAACTTATACGATACATCTTGAGTACCTGACGAGTGTTGCGGAGGAAGAAGCATTTTGGAAGGAACACAATCTCACCTCGGACAATGGTTCAGCCTTCCAATTTGCAGAAAACGGCGAATGGATTGTCGAATATAGCATTTCTTTTAATCGAATCGGTATTTCTGCTATCACTTGGGGTGTTATTTTTGGATTTATAGTAGGTATTATACTTGTTTATATTTTGCGTCTTGTTATTAATACCGGTGAAAGCAGTAAATCGGAATATGATGAGCGCCAGATTCTTGTCCGTGCTACCGGCTTTAAATATGGATTCGTTGCACTTGCACTGTTTAACATCCTGATTGGAATGTTGTACGTAATAGAAATGGATATACCCGTTGAAATCGGCGTTTTATTGATTTCCGGTGTGATTTTGTCAATAATGGTGTCCGTTACTTATTGCATATTCCGTGAGGGCTATTTTGCAATGAACGAGGACAGAAAGCGCGTTGTTATAGCTTTCTCTGTAATACTTGTTTTTAACACTATTTCCATTATCATCAACGCTAAATCCGGAACAATTGTTAATAATGGAAAACTGGCTGTTGGATCTTTGAACATTGTCGGTGCTATAGCGATGGTTTATGTATTAATCATTATCGCTATCAAAGCATTTGTTGACAAAAAGGAGGATTAGCTTATGAAGAATCTGAATTTGAAGTCGGCAAGAGCTGCCAAGGACATGTCTCAGGACGACCTTGCAAAACTTTGCGGAGTTTCGAGGCAAACGATAAATGCTATTGAAAAAGGGGATTACAACCCAACCATAAAGCTTTGCCGGGAGATATGCAGGACATTGGGCAAGACGCTTGATGAACTGTTTTGGGAAGACGAGGAATAGTTTGTTTTTTCATGAAGGCAAGATAAAATGAATGTCCGGTAGTACGCGGAGGTGCGTTATGGAAACAAGAGTGGCAGTAATCAGTATAATTGTTGAAAACGTTGATGCGGTGGAAAAATTAAACGGAATTTTGCATGAGTATGGTCAGTACATCATCGGAAGAATGGGTATTCCTTATCGTGAAAAAGGCATCAATATTATATCCGTTGCACTTGATGCGCCTTCAGATGCAATAAACACAATGACGGGAGCCATCGGTAAAATTTCCGGTGTTACCGCCAAGGCCACTTATTCAAAGGCTTGAAGACCAGTGGAACGGCCGCGGATGAAAACCAATTAAATCACCAGGACGGAAATCCTGGTGATTTATTTTAAAATATAAAGCACTTAATCGTTTACGGAACAGGAATAAATATGAATTTTAAATTGATTGCTTTGGATATCGACGGAACAGTTCTTGACAAGAATAAATCCATTTCCGAGCGCACGGTAAATACAATAAAAAAGGTTATTGAAGCGGGTGTGAAGGTTACGTTTTCTACCGGACGACCGATAATGGGGGTCAGAAAGCTGATCAGGCTTTTTAATATCGATGTGCCTGTAATTACCTACAACGGCGCAGCGGTTGTTCATCCAAAGACAGAAGAAATTCTGTTCTCGAGGAATCTTCCTTCCGACGATGCACGTAAAATATGGGATATGGGGCTTGAAAAAGATGCAACCATGTGCATATGGTCCGGAAACCGTCTGTATGGAAACAAGCTGGATTTCAGAATAAACGAATACAAAAAACTTTCAGGCATTGAGCCTAAGGTTGTTACGGATTTTGAAGAGCTTGTTGCACAGGGGATTCCTAAGATTCTCTGGACCGATGATAAAGAGCGGAGCGCACGCTGGAGCGAGGAACTTAAGGCTGTCCATTTTACGGAAACAACGGTATGCTCGTCAAATGCATATTTTACAGAATTATTCAATGCAAATGTATCAAAAGGGGCAGCACTTTCCTTCGTTGCGGACTATCTTGGCATACCGATGAGTGAAACAATGGCCTTCGGTGATGCCATGAATGACATCCCGATGATAGAGGCTGCAGGGATGGGCGTCGCAATGGGTAACGCCTATGACGTTGTTAAAGAAAAGGCTGATTTTGTGACGCTTACAAACAATGAAGACGGTGTGGCGGCTGCTTTGGAAAAGCTGATTTTATAGACGGAGTGACATCCACACAAAAGCTATTCCGCTGCAATTGTTGCCGGGAAAGCGGCAAAATTAATGCTGGAGAACCGAAGTGCCGACTCGGGGCAGATTACAAAGGAACTTTTGGAAAGTCCGGATGTTTTTAAAGCTGAAGATGTAAAAAAATAGGGCAACCCGAACATATTTGTGAGAAGAATCATGAATAAGTTTGGGTTGAACTTGTTTAAATAAAGAGATATAAATTAATTAAAACTTGTAGAGGTGAATTTATGAATCCTGTTATTTTTTTGGTTATTTATTTAACAGTAATCAACATCATCACGTTTATCGTTTATGCAGTAGACAAGTCTGCTGCAAAGAACGGTCGCTGGAGAGTGAGAGAGTTTACATTGATTGCACTTGCGTTCATTGGAGGCTCGGTCGGCGCTCTGATTGCAATGTACACGCTTCATCACAAAACAAAGAAGCCCAAATTCTTTATAACAGTACCGCTTTTTTTGATTTTGCAGGCAGTGGCCCTGTTCTTCCTGTTGAAGTAGGGTGCTGAAAGGACGAAGGTATAGTTGGCGTAAGATTGCTTCTTTATGGGAGGGAACAGTCATGCTTAATGTTGGGGAGTATACACTGAACTTTAAAAATGGTGGCGTATCTGTTTTAAAAAATGGGAATGAATTATATTTCAACAAGCGCCCCATATATATTTCTGTTAAGGACATCAGCGCGGTCTGCGTTTTCAAGGATATCCCGTATTCTTCCGTGAAGGAGGAAAACGGGAAGGTTTACGCAGATGGCGTTTTTATTTCTGAAAACGGGTCCGAATTCAGTGTAAAAGATGTATGGCGTCTTCTTGAAAATGAGAAGAGCCTTGTTGTTGACAGACATGTCAAGGTGTTGAAAAAGGCCGGGCGTGATTTGGGATTCCAGGCAAAGACGGGCTTTTGGAACGCAGTGAGCGATAATCCTGAGGAATTTAACTACTTCTCTCCCGGAGAGTGGTACAAGCATAACGAATATGCCGGCAGATACGCTATGGGAAAAACCATGGACAAGCAGTATTACTGGCGTAAGGAAACTTATAGTGGACTGCCTATGTTTGCAATGCAGAACATTTCGTCAGGGGAAACAATATGCCTCTCAAGGCTTGCTGCGGATGTTGAAATGTGTGAGCAGGGCAGTGTGGCAAGTGAGAGTTTTGTTGACAGAAAAGCAACGGTCGGAGCACTTGGAATAAGCAGGCCGAAGGCAGAGACTCTTTTGTATACCTACTATGGGGCACCTCTCGGAAAGCCTATAGATGCACAGGTTGACGGTCTCTCCATCGATTATGTTTACCCGGGAACGAACGGAGAAATTGATGGTCCGCGCGGAATGAGCCTCAAGAGAGTGCACCATCCCGTTGAAGAAGGCTTTGAACACGCTTACTCTGTCGCAATCGATTTTGGCAGATATGACACCTTCCAGAGTATGATGAGAGAAACGTGGCGGGCTGTATATGACAGGCTCAAGGACAGGCTCGCAGACATAGATAATCATGTACTTTTTGACAATAACATGAAACTTCTGAACCAAGTTACGCAGGAGTATTCAAAAGGTGTTTGGGGAACTCCGTTTGCGGCTCAGCTTCCTCAGTTTGATGTTAATTCAACTTCGGCCGAAATAGGGTTTGTCGGTCAGCAGACCGGCATAGGTTATCAGCTCATCCGCTGGGGCGTTTTAAATGATAATGCCGAGGCGGTTAAAAAGGGCAAGGGCGTAGTTGATTTTTGGGTTAAAAAGACAATGACCGAAACAGGCTGCCCGAAGGTATGGTATCAGCTCGGACTGGACTGCTTTGAGCCTCAGCCTCAATTCATACGCCAGCTTGGGGACGGCCTTGAGGGCGTGCTTGATGCGTATGTTTTCCTGCATAATAATGGCGAAGAGCACACAGACTGGCTTGATTACTGTGTGAAATCCGCAGACTGGCTTGTACGTATTCAGAATGAAGACGGAAGCTACTACCGTTCATACAATTATGACGGCTCGATGTGTATGGATTCAAAGGCAAATACACCGAGTGTTGTTCGATTCCTTGCCGAGATGTTTTTAATTACACATAATGAGGCTTACAAAACCTCTGCTGTAAAGGCCGGAGACTGGACATATACGAATCTTTATCTGAATATGGAATATCGTGGCGGAACATGCGACAATCTTGACATTATGGACAAAGAAGCAGGCATTTATGCGATGTTTGCATTTCTCGCTTTGCATGATCTTACTAAAGGGGACAAGTGGCTTGAGGCACTAAAAGGCGCAGCCGACTACGTAGAAACGTTCACATATATTTGGAACTTCCCTGTTGCGACAAACTTCCCTACAATGCCGTTTAATTTTAATCATATAAGTGGGCAAAGTCATATTGTTGTCGGCAGCGGTGGCGCGGATGTATATATGGCTTGCGGAGGATATGTATTTTACAGGCTGTATCTTCTCACAGGCGATAAGCATTACAGAGACTATGCTGAGTTTATATACATTAATTCCAAGCAGGCCAATGACATTGACGGAAGCTATGGAGCAGCAATCCCGGGACTTGTGCATGAAAGCGGATTTTTCTGCGAACAGCTTTATCAGGGTAATTACCATTGGCTACCGTGGTGCACATTCGTTGAGGTTGACCCGGTTTCAAGAATGTATGACACGTTTGGCGTTTATGAAATAGCTGAAGCGGAAGAACTTCCCTTAGAGGAGAGAAAACGCAGAAACAGCATTTACGAAAATTGGTATAAGTAGATTTAAAATGAGCCGACGGACGTTTGATATGTAACCTGAATCAGGGTTGCGTATCGGTACTCCGACGGCTCTTGTTGTATATTATTGTTTTCGCGCGAATTTGAAAAACGATGGTGCACTTATATGTCATACGCTCTTACGAGCTTTTTCATAAGCTTTGAAAGCGGGACAATAAGTATTCCCATAAACAGGTTGCTTATTCCGTGAATAAGATCGAAAGGAAACCCCGCTATTATCCATGCAACGATCTGCTGAAAATTCATGTTGAACATAATCGCCTGGGCGGGCGCATAGAGTGCTCCGAAAGCAAGACCGTGAAGACAACAGACAATCGGGTAAACAATATAGCACAGTTTATCCGGCATTTTTTTCGGAAGTAGCATGGTGACACCCCAGAGAATTGTCCAAATGTAAAGGTATGGTATCCACCATAAGGAAAAGCCTCCGAAGAGACCGTCCAGAAACACGTAGACGTAAATGGGAATCAGTGCCTTCTTGCGAAATACTACCGTGAAAGTCATTATAAACATTCCGAGCAGGTGAATGTTTGGCAAAACTTCCATTAAAAACTTGGAGCAGTACATGATTGCCCCGAGCACCGAAAATATAGCCAGTTCTTTTATTGACAGTCGCTTTGTCATGGCAGTTTACTTTGAATATACGAGTTCGTAGTGACTTCCTGCGGTTACGGGCTCACCGTCAACGCCTACCATCATCATTTCGCCGTTTTGATTAAAACCCCAGTAATGCTGGTCAACATCGTAGTCAGCAGTTATTCCGTTGACTTCTTTAACGTACAGTCCGAATTCGCCGGCATCGCCTGCAATGAGATTATGCTCGATGAGAGCATCACCAACGGTTGCTTTGGCGGTGTTTATTGTGAAAGTTACGGAATGGTCTTCGACTACAACTTCAACCTGGAAGGATGTACTTCCGTTTCCGAATGTTTTGTCCTTTGTGTAAGTTGCGTTTGACCAGGGATCGTTTGAAGATTTGTTTGAAGGTTTTGATTCCCCGTACACAAAGACGCATAATGCGATAATCAAAAGTGCGGGAATGAGAAAAGATGCTTTGATTTTCTTTTTCATAATTTGGCTTCCTTTTATGATGGGGCAATCTGTGTTAATTCTTTTACAGGGGATGTTTATACCATAATTGCGAGTGATAAACAAGTATGAACTCGGTCAGGAATGCAATGACTTGCAAAGTTTTATCGAATATAGCATAATAGAAACTGTTCTGTGACATGATTGGACGGTCGTGCACACAGGGAACTTATATGAATATAATCATTTTCGGAAGGGCTTAATTATGGGAAATACAAAAAGACAGTCTAATCTGGAACTTTTACGAATTGTCAGCATGGTCCTGATTGTAATGAGCCATAGTGATGACTTTTTTGGTCTGTATGATTTGTATACATGTACTACAGGTGTTTATAAAATAATAACCGATTTGCTTCATATGGGCGGACAGGTCGGAGTCGGATGCTTTGTGCTTATTTCCGGCTACTTTATGATTGGGCAGACAATAACGGCGAAGAAGATTTTCAAAATAGCCGGAGAGGTTTGGTTCTATACAATAGGCCTGTGGGCTATATGGGTTATTTCGCTGATATGTACGGGACAATTCCAACTCAGAGGCATTCTTGGAATGACAAAGCTTTCTTTTCTCCCGATCCTTTTTGCTCAGTATTGGTTTGTAACGGCATATATTATTCTCATGCTGCTTTCGCCTTTCTTTAACAAGCTGATTAATGCTATGGATAAGAAAGAATATAAGGCACTTCTGACTACATTGATTGTTGTCGTTGTAGTACTTTATGGCGGCATTCCGAATTTGTTCCCTAAGGTTCTGGGAGACAGACTGCTTCCTGTAATTGTTGTTTACTTTATTGCGGGATACTTAAGAAGGTTCGGCGACACCGAAAAGAAAGGTGCTGCAAAGCATATTGCACTTGCTGTGGTTTTCTATGCAGTTTTACTCGCTTCGGCATATGTCCTTACGTTTATCGGAGCAAAAATCGGAAGCGCGGAGATTATGTCTTTGCGTTACTTCTACAGAGAACTGAACAGCCCGCTGGTAATACTTGTGAGCACAGAGCTGTTTATCGGTTTTACGAAGCTTGATATGAAGTACAGCAAGGCTGTTAACTACCTTGCCGGCTGCACCTTCGGTGTGTATCTCATTCATGCGAACATGTTTATGAGCGATTTGTGGCTCCCAAAATTTTTCCCGATTTACAAAGAAACCAATCCGGCGCTTGTATTTGCATTCTCATTGCTGGGTGTAGTTGTAATTTATGCCGGATGTACTGTTATAGATATTCTTAGAAGACTTACTGTGGATAAGCTTTGGAATAAGTACCTTGACGGAAGGTTTGTTGTTCATTGTGAAAAAGTAAGTAAGTGCGTGAACGCTGTTGCATCAAAATTTGGAAAGGCACAGGAAAATGAAAAAGATTGATGTGGTGGCAGCGGTAATTTGCGACAAAGGCCGTGTTTTTGCAACTCAGAGAGGATATGGCGACTACAAGGACGGGTGGGAATTCCCGGGAGGAAAGGTCGAAGCGGGAGAAACTCCGGAAGAGGCTCTTGCAAGAGAAATCCGTGAGGAACTGGACACCGAGATTGAAGTCGGAGAGTATTTGGACACAATTGAGTATGACTATCCGACATTTCATCTTTCAATGAAATGTTTCCGATGCGCTGTGAAGACAGGAGAACTGGTGCTTAAAGAGCATGAGGCTGCAAAATGGCTCACTGCGGACGAACTGGACTCTGTCGGGTGGCTGCCCGCAGACATAACTATCCTTGACAAGGTAAGAAGTGCATTAAAAGAGGCAAAGTAAGCGTTCAAGGCGGGAAGACTTTAAAAAACGCAAAGTAAGCGTTCAAGGCGGGAAGACATTAAAAAACACAAAGTAAACGTTCGAGACGGGAAAACGGAAGAAATCAACGCTTTCCGACAACTTTTCCGAGAACTCTGAAATCAGAATATTCATTAACCGGAATCGGCTGGTACTTTTTATTAAGAGATATCAGTGCGATTCCTTTTTTATTGCTCTGAAGCTTTTTGCAGTAAGCCTGGCCGTCCAAGAGGAAAATGCCGGTTTCGTTATGCTCAAGAGTGTTCTGGCTGTGAACCCAGAGAACATCGGAAGTGTTACAAAAAGGCTTCATGCTGTCACCGCTTATGCGTATGCCAAAGGAAGCTTCTGCCGGAACGGAAGCGTCACGAGGAAACTCTTCAAAGTCATCACCGTCGAGGAAGTTTCCGGGACCTGCGGAAGCCGGCTGGTCGTAAATGCGAATGAGCTGCGGTGCAATGTCGAAAGAGTTGCTTTCATTGACTTTCCTGAATCTGTTTTCCTGTAAAAGAAGTCCGACGTACTCACGGGCACGTTCCTTGCCGAGCGCATTAAGGCCTGAGTGGGCATTGTACGGGTTTGAACCGAAAACTTCTTCATAGATGTCCTTTATGTCGAAGAGACGGCAAAGCTGGAAGAAAACCTCGAGCGAAGGCTCCGTGTGGCCGCTTTCCCATGAAGAAACGGCTTTAAATGTAATGTGAAAATCTTTATCCTTATTAAGCTCGTTAAGAGCATTGCTGACATCCGACTGCTTCAGCCCCCTGAGCTTGCGGTACTTAGAAATGATATCTCCGAAATTATTCATATTGTCCCCCTTAAATTGACTGTCTTCATTATACGACAGCGAAGGCAGAAAATCAAGACAAAATTCTACAAAAAATAGAAAAAGATACAAAAGGCATATTGACAATCCCAAAAACGCAGAGTATGATTTGGCCATGATTACAGACGCACCCCTCCAAAACAGAAGAAAGGTTTATGTGGAAGTGACGGCTCTTTTTACGCCCGAAGGTCATCTTGCCCCGCAAAGCATTACATGGCGCGATGGCAAGGTCTACAAAATCGACAAAATAACGGACGTAAGAAAAGCGGCCTCCTTTAATGCCGGCGGAACGGGCGTGCGTTACACCTGCATTATAGAAGGCCACTCAAGCTTTCTATTCTATGACGAAAACAACAAATGGTTTGTGGAGGCGAAATAATCATTCTGCACTTTTTTACTACAATTACGATGAAGGAAGAGGTGAACTGAATGACCACAAAAGAAGATCATTCTCCGGCAATGAAGAAAATTATGGAGGATTATTGTAATTCAATAGACGCCGATATTTACAACTTTGTTCTTGATGTTATAAACGGACGCGATGTCTTGGCAAACTATGATTCAGTTGAATGGGATGGAGGTGTCTCAAAACTTTACAAAACCAAAGACGGGAAGAAGGCTCCGCAAATTACGATTAAGAAACGAATAGACGGTACGTATTATGTTATACAAGTTGTTAGTGATTCAAGTAAAGGCAGAAATGTGGTGTCGACAATATACTTGAAAAAAGCTGATAGCTGATGTAAAAAAAAACAAGGTTATTACGTTTTGGACGTTTGCTGGGGGTAGAAATACATCTGACAGCTTTAACCTTAGGCTGGTTAAGAATAAACAGGCTTTTATCCCAAGGATTTGTTTATTAGATAAAAGCCTGTTTTTGCATTTGAACCTGCACATGTAGTGTGGCGGATTGCGAAGATCCACCTTACTTCATTTTAGCTATGTTCTATTTCTCGTCATAGTGCAGTTCTTTGTCTGTGTACTTTCCGTTCATTTCGTGACGGACTTTTCTTGTTTCCACGCATTATTTTCCTGAGCATCAGGACTGCCGCCACAGCGAGCACGACTTCTGCAACAAGCTGTGCGTATGCAGCGCCGTACATGGGGAAAAGTTTGTTTAAAACGATTAGAGCGGGAATTTCGAATACAATCTTTCTAAGTATTGCAAATACAAGTGATTTTTCGCCCATTCCGCATGCCTGGAAAACCGCAACACCGGAAAAGTCAATGGCAAGGAACGGCTGGGCAAGGCACAGGCCTTTGATAAATGCCGCACCATATTCGACAATAAGTTCGTTGTCCATGAAAAGCATAATAATCGGTTTTGCAAATACGAAGAAGAAAAAGGTTGCAATCACCATAAAAACAGTTCCGATGCCAAGTGTAAATTTAATGGCTGAAGACATTCTTTTTTTGTTCTTTGAAGCAAAGTTATAACCGATTAGCGGCATAACTCCCTGAGTAAGCCCCATTGAAACATACATCGGAATCATTGTCGTTTTATGAGCGATTCCCATTGCGGATACGGCTTCGGAGCCGAATGCCGACATGGAATTGTTCATAACGGTCATTCCTGTTACGTTCAGAAGGTTTTGGATAGATGCGGGGACACCTACAAGTACAACTTCCTTCACAATGTACTTGGACGGCCTGAAGTCTTTGATGCTTATTGAAACATAGGTACGGCCCTTCTTCACTTTGAGGAGAACGAAGAAATATATGCATGCGACGCAGTTTGAGATGCACGTTGCAAGGCCTGCACCTGCTGCGCCCATATTAAGAAACTGAGGAAGGATAAAAAACGGGTCAAGAATAATGTTTAAAAGACATCCGCTCATAGTGCCGATGCTTGCGTGCAGAGCACTGCCTTCAGAACGAACAAGGTTGCCCATTACAACATTGATTATTGCCGGAACGGCTCCGCATATTACGGTCCAGAAAATATATGAGCGGGTGGCTTCAATGTTGTCAGCTGCTGCACCGAGGAGGTTTAGAAGCGGTGTGTTAAAAATTGCAACGAGCGCTGAAAAGAGCAGGGAAGCAGCCAGTGCACAATAGAAGCCAAATGCCGAGGTCCTTTTGAAAGTATCATAATCCTTTACGCCAAGTGCTCTGCTCATAAGGCTTGATGAGCCTACGCCGAACAGGTTGGTGACTGCGTTGAAGGCAAGAATTACGGTTGCTCCGAGAGTTACTGCGGCTGTCTCAACGGGGTCGTTGAGCATTCCGACAAAGTAGGTGTCTGCAAGATTATACAGAATCATAACAAGACAGCCTATGACCGTCGGCACCGCAAGTGTCATCACGGCTTTAGGTACAGGAGTCTCTTCAAACAGAATAGTTTTCTTATCATTTTTCGTATTTGTATTTTTATCGTTTTCCATAACAGTTTTCTTATTGCCCTTCGTAATAGTCCGCTTATTGTCTTTTATACCCGATTAAAACATTTCCAAAACAATACCGTGTATTCTATCACACTTTGAGTGCACAATAAACATATAAAAGCGACGAACCCGTACCTTGTGCCGGTACTTTTTAGGCGTAGAAAACGTAAAATGCCGGTCTGTGCCTAACGCTGGAGATTTTTTAGGTATAAACAGCAGAAAATGTCAATCTGTACCTAAAGCCGGAGATTTTTTAGGCATGACGCGGCAAAATCGTTCATCTTTACCTAAACTTCGCCGCGGATTAGGTAGAGAGGGCTGAATCCCGCTTGCTATACCTAA
>JAZQQJ010000015.1:0-11393 GCA_045629005.1 Lachnospiraceae bacterium | reverse complement strand
ACTAATCTCTATGTTAGATTACTACACCGAAAGGTGTGTTACTTGTTAAGTTGATTGAACCGCCGTGTACCGAACGGTACGCACGGTGGTGTGAGAGGTCGAAAATTTCTCATTTAGAGAAATTTTCTCCTACTCGATTAATTCTATGCTTCCGAGAGCAATTCTCTTTCCGCTCTTTCTGTCGAATAGAATTGCATTGTTTCCTGTGAAGTTAACTTTGCTCTTTTCGCCAATCTTGAAGAGAGATGCGCCGAATACAACGCCTGTAAGAAGGAAGCCGTCGACATTAACTTTAACGGTAGATTCCATACCTGTGGGCATTGCACCGTATACTTCCGCATCAAGACCTGCAGAGGCTTTGATGTCTACAAATTCAGGCCTTATGCCGAGAACGAAGTCTTCGTTTGTGATAACGGGCTCTTCTGCAAGAGAATCGTCTTCTTCGACAACCTTCGGAATATGGTACTTGAAGGTCTCGTCCTTATTTCCCTTTTCAACAAATCCCTTTTCAGCGGCTGCTTTGTCGTGAGCAGCTTTCTTTTCTGCAGCGAGTTTATCGCGCTCTGCGAACCAGTCGTTGAGGCTAAAGCTTTCTGCGGGCTTGAACTCGATGGAGCGGTTGTTGAAGATGGATAAGTTCAATGTTCCGTCCGCACCCTGTGTACCTTTTGCTTCAACAAAGTTGATGGAGGGATTTCCTACGAAGTCGGCAACGAAAAGGTTGTTGGGCTTATTGTAAACTGTAAGAGGTGCATCGTACTGCTGAAGTGAACCATTGTCGATGAGGCAGATCTGTGTAGCGAGAGTCATTGCCTCCATCTGGTCATGTGTAACATATACGAAGGTTGAACCTGTTTCTACATGAAGTCTCTGAAGCTCGTATCTCATTTCAAGACGAAGCTTTGCGTCGAGATTTGAGAGAGGCTCATCCATGAAGAGCACTGAAGGCTCCGGAGCAAGTGTACGTGCAATTGCAACACGCTGCTGCTGGCCGCCTGAAAGCTCTGCGGGATATCTGTCCATGAACATACCGATTTTAACGATACGGGAAACGCGTCTTACGGAAAGATCGATTTCTTCTTTTGTAAGTTTTCTTACGGATGTAACGGGCTTGCCGTTCTTCATTACCGTGAAGTCATCGCTGAGTGTGCAGCCGTCTGCTTCGGCTTTTTTCTTTGCTTCAGCAACTTTTGTCTGTAAAGCACTGATTTCTGCGGAGAAATCGGACTTATTTTCCTTCTGGTAGTTGAGAAGCTTCTTTGCTGTGTACTGTGAAATGGTGAAAGCGTCGATGAGCTTTAATACTGCCTTGTTTTCATCAAGCTTACCGTTCTTGTCGCGGCATTCTTCAACAATTGATTTGATTTCTGCGGGATTCTTGAGAAGCTCTGCGATTCTTGCTGCGTTCTTTGCTTCAAAGTCAACCTTGTTCATTTCTTCCTTGATGTTCGAAAGACCAAAGGAAATGTTCTGGTAAACTGTCATGTTGGGCCAGAGAGCGTAGTTCTGGAAAAGGAATCCGACTTTTCTCTTATTTGCGGGGATGTTAATGCCCATCTCGCTGTCGAAAACAACCTTGTCTCCAATTGTTATTTTACCGGATGTAGGTGTTTCAAGACCTGCAATCATACGGAGTGTTGTTGTTTTACCGCAGCCGGAAGGACCAAGCAGTGTTACGAATGCATTGTCTGCTATTTCTAAATTAAGATGATCGGCACCATAAAATTTGCCCCATCTCTTTGTTACGTTTTCAAGTGTGATTTTCGGCATGTCAACCTCCGATTCCTTCATCAAGGCTTGCGCCCGTGAGTTTATTTACAATTGCGTTACATACAAGAATAGTGATTATGAGTATCAGGTTAATACCACTTGAGAAGGCGTAGAGACCCATCTCGTCGAAGTAGTCAAGCGTTGTGGAGAGGATGAAGCCCTGCACGCAGAGAAGCATGAAGAGCGAAAGCTCTCTGAGGCATGTCATGAACGGAAGAAGATATCCGCTTATGATTGACGACTTCTGAATCGGAATGATGATTCGGAGCATACGCTTTGTCCAGGGAATGTCCTGTATGATGGCTGCCTCTTCAATTTCTCCCGAAAGCTGAAGCATTGAGTTAAGGGCGCTTCGGCTTGCAAAAGGTATGTATTTAACGGTACCAACAATGATAAGAAGTGTGTAGGTGTTGAAAAGATTCAGTTTTCCGCTTGAGAAGAGGATGAAGAATGCAACACCTACAGCGATGGAGGGCATAAGGTAAGGAAGGAAAGCAACTGAGTTAACATAGCCTGCCCATTTGCTTCTTCTGTTCTTGGAAACCGCATAACCGATGAGCGTTCCTATTGTACCTGCAAGAAGTGCGCAGCATACGGAAACGAGGATTGTACCGCCGTATGCGTGCCAGATTGTGTTGTTGTAAAGAATACCCTTCTGGCCGTACATTCCGTTTTCGGTAATGTTTTCGCTTGTAATCCACCACTTGGTTGTGAGGTTGTCCGGATTACCCGTGTACAGGAATGAGTAATCGCCGGGGTTTGGAAGGAATGTCTCAAAAGCGAAGGATACGATAGGGAAAATACTTGTGAAGAACGTTACTACTGCGAGGACTATCGCAAAAACGTATTTTCCTGCCTTGCCGAGGTTAATCTTCGAAATCTGTCCGGACTTACCTGTAACGGTTGTATAGTTCTTTCTTGAATGAAGTGAAATCTGGTTCAGCAACATGATTGCCACACCGAAGAACATCATGATGATTGCAAGGATGCTGGCTTCACCTGTGTACTTGGAGTTCATGGAAACGTACTTTGTGGCAAGTGTTGTGAGACCGAGATAATGAGGAACGGGGTAACTTCCCATTGAACTTCCGAATACAAGAAGTATTGTGGAAAGGATTGCCGGCTTAACCATAGGAAGAGTGATGCGGAACATTATTCTTGTCTTAGGTGTATCAAGAATAGTTGCAGCTTCCTCAAGGTTTGCGTCCATGTTTTTGAAAATGCCGCCGATTAAGATGTATGCAAAGGGAGCGTAGTGAAGACCGAGCACCATGAGTGAAGGGAAAAGTCCTTTGCACCACCAGATGGGCATTTCAATGCCGAAGAGTGCGGCAAGAAGTCCGTTTGAAGTGCCTGTAACGGCATTGGAGTTAAACAGGTTCTGCCATACAACGGCGAGTGTCCACTGGGGCATAATATATGGGAAAATAAATATCGAGCTTAAGTATTTCTTGAAAGCCAGATTTGTTCTCGTAATTAAGAATGCGAAGAGTCCGCCGAAAATGATGGATACCGCGCATGTGCCAATCGCAAGTAAAACAGTGTTTAAAAGCGGAGTCCAAAGGTTTGTGTTTGCAAGCTTGCTTGTAAACAAATCCTTGTAGTTTATAAATGAATAACCCGACGACTGGCCTGTGAGATGTGCATCAATCGTGCCGGGATGAATTTTAAATGTGTCCTGAACAATAGCGATGATGGGGGCCACCGTGCTTACAGTCAGAACAATTCCCATAAGCAGTAAAATGACATTATACGGCTTGGAGAAAAATGTCTTTATTTGATTTCTGATTATCAGGCCTTTGTTGGCCTTTGTGGCTGTTTTAGTCATATTGTCTCCCTCAATCATCATTTTTTCACTTACGCTCAAAAATAATGATGTTTAAAAATGTCCCCCCTCCGTAAGGAGGAGGGACGTTGGATAACTTTTTGGAGAATTATTCACCTGTATACTTTGTGAGCATCTCAATCCAGCTTCCTACTGTGAAAGCTACGGATGCACAATACTCAGGATCTTCAAGAACGAGCTTGCCTGTTGTTGTCCACCAGTCATAACCCTTATCGTTACGGCAAGGGAATTCAACTGTACCATCAGCTGCGTTGCCGCCTGTTGAATGATGGAAAGCTGCTTCGTTGTCTGCAGCAACCTTAGGATTGGATGAGTAACCACCGATATCCTTGCCCCATGCTGAGAAGCCGTCAGCTGTACATGTCATGTATGCGATGAAAGCACAAGCTGTCCAAGGAAGCGGAGAGTTGTCTGTTACGAAGAGGTAATGGCAGTAACCATAGCCGCCCATTCCTTCATAACCGTCCTGGTATGCAGCAACAGTGATGTTGTTCTTTGAAACGCTGTCGGATTCCTCAACGGAACGAAGCTTTGAATAAACAAGGAGACCAAACTGATCTGTAGCGGAATTTGTAACGAGTGTGTTACAGATAGGGCCATCATCTGTCTGAGCGTTGTAAGACTCAACCCAGAGCTTGATCCATGCAAGAGCGTACTTGCCGTTTGCGCCGAGACCAAGGTCTGTAGCATCCTTTGCAAGGCCGTCGATTACAGGCTGGAAGTATGCCTTCTTGTCAGCAGAGAGCTTATCGAAAGCGTCCTTAAGCATTGTAGCGTTTTCTTCCTTTGTAAGCATGTAGAGGAAGTTCTTACCAACGATTTCGGAGTCGATGTCCATGAAGAGACCGTGCTCACCGTCAGCAACGAAATCCCAGCAGTTTGTATATGTCTTGCTGCCTGTGTTGTTGAATTCGAAAATCTTGTTGAGTGTCTGAAGAGGAAGGAAACCTTCGAACTTATCAGCTGTTGTGTTGTTAGCGTCAGCCCAATCCTTCGGAATGAATGTATCAAGGATGCCTGTGTTAACCATCTTAGACTGAATCTGGTTACCATCCTGGATAAGTGTCATAGCGAATGTACCTGTCTCTTTAAGAGAATCTGCTGTGAGCTGATCGAAAATCTTGTTGTTCTTAGGCTGCTGCCACTCATACTCGAGTGTGTAGCTGGGATCGATTGTCTGAAGATATTCGATGAAGAGAGGAAGTGCGGACTTACCACGTGATGAGTTACCAACACCGTAGAATGTCTTTCCGTTAGACTCTTCAATAGCTTTCTTTGCAAGCTCTTCAAGAGTCATGCCTTCAGCTTCCTGAATGATTTTTTCTGTTGCGGATAAATCTCCGCTCTTCTGGCCGCCCTTACCACAGCCAATCATGGAGATGCACATAACGAGTGCAAGACCGAGAGCAATTACTTTACGTAATTTCATATTTACTCCTCCTTAAATGAAACCTTTCGTCGTTTCGACGTTACATAAATCATACTTCCTAAAATCCTGTTTTTGTAGATGACAAATCTGCGATATTTTGTAAAATCTTGCTTTTTTTGTGCAACTTTGCTAATGTATGGTATA
Organism: Lachnospiraceae bacterium; assembly: GCA_045629005.1. Taxonomy (GTDB): domain Bacteria; phylum Bacillota; class Clostridia; order Lachnospirales; family Lachnospiraceae; genus RGIG3528. The sequence continues at coordinate 6,204 of JAZQQJ010000015.1, read as the reverse complement.
ATTTGTTCAGATTTTTGTGCAAGGTGAACATAGTAGATGCAAAAGAGAAGTTTCATTAAATTAATAAGTAAAAGAATAGTGTGTATCGGCCTCTCTTTTTTACTCATTCCTTTAAGTATTGGATGCGGAAAAGAGAAGACCGATTCTTTCTATGCTCAGGGCGAGGATAAGAGGCTTGTTGTCTATACTTCGCATAAGGAAGAAGTGTACCTCCCCATTATAGAAGAGTTTGAAGAACGCACAGGTATATATGTTGATATTGTAACCGGAGGAACAACTGAACTCTTGGATAAAATTGTAAAAGAGTCTTCGTCTCCGGTTGCGGACGTAATCTTTGGAGGCGGCGTAGAGTCTCTTGAGGCATATCGTGATTCTTTCCAGCCGTATCGGACAAGTGAGTTCTACTCTCTTCGCAGGGATTTTATATCTTCGGATGATATATGGACGCCGTTTTCTGCGCTCCCTACCGTTCTTGTTTACAACAACAAGCTTGTTCAGGAAGGAGAGCTTGCATCCTGGCGTGACCTTCTTAAGCCTCAGTTTAACGGAAGAATTGCTTATTCTTCACCGGATGTTTCCGGCTCCAGCTACACTGCTCTTGTTACATTGTCTTCTGCAATGAGCGGAGTTCGTGACGCAAATGTTTTAAACTTTGCGGAGGCTCTTTCGGGACGTGTTCTTTCTTCATCTTCAGATGTCCTTACAAATGTTGCGGATGGAACTGACCTTGTCGGTATTACCTTGGAGGAAACGGCATTAAAGCGCATTGCGGACGGTGCGGACCTTACAATAGTATATCCTTCGGACGGAACGAGTATTGTTCCTGACGGAACAGCAGTAATTAACGGTGCAAAACATCTCGATAATGCCAAGCTTTTTATTGATTTTGTTAGCGGTGAAGATGTGCAGAGCCTGCTGGGAGAGCAGTTCTGCAGACGGTCTGTGCGTTCGGATATGACGCAGGATCTTGAACACATCAATATATCCGATATTAAAGTAATCGATTATGATGTCCGCTGGGCAAGTGCACATCGTGAATCGCTCATTATGTCCTGGAAATTTTATCTTGGGGGTGAATACGAATGAAAAAACACTCTCATCATAAATTCAGAAACAGACTGTTTATATCGCTTATTCTTATTTCAACTATTCCGCTGATAATATGCACGGTGCTTATTATCGGACTTGCAAAGAATCAGACGGACAAAGCGGCAAGGGATTCGGGAGCGGATGAACTTACCGACATTGTTACGTTCTTTAATGACAAAATTAAGCAATTTGATGAAGTAGGCGTGCGGGTTGAGGCCGATGATGAGCTTATAAATGCAGTACTGAACGGAAGCGAGGAAGATGCGACAGCCATCTACCAGAAATTGTTTGATATTACCGCAGACCTTCGAGGCTGTGCACGTTTCAGCCTTTATAATTCCGAGGCGGACCTTTGCTATTCCACCGGAAAAGGTGATGAGGAACATCTCACGGAAAACTGGGGAATTCTTGAAAAGGCAACCTCAACAGGGGTGCATATCCGCCCCGTACTTTCAGACGGGGAGTCACCGGAGCTTCAGAGTGCCGTCAGGCTTGAACGTGCCGGAAATCTTGTCGGATGGCTTGTTATGACTGTTGATGAGGCCGGATTCGATGAGCTTTTCGGAGGAAAATATGGTGCAGGCAACGAGCTGATGGTGCTTAATCGATACTACAGACCTGTGTACTATTCGCAAAGTTCTCTTCTTGACAAAGCCCCGACTCTTCGTACAAAGCTCATTAAAACGGGTATGCTCGATGAAGTCGACCAAAATTATTTCTATCTTGTGAGAAAACATAGCGCGACCGGTATCTGTTTTGTGCTTCAGGTTCCTCGCACCTTTACACCGGATTCTACAAGGCTTCTTTATATTGTAAGTTGTGTTTGTGCGGTTTCTGCAATCGTTATTTCTATATTGATTGCTGCAAAGCTGTCTAAGCAGATGTCCAAGCCTATTTATGAATTGAAAAAGGCTATAGGTGAAGTCGGACAGGATAACTTTGATGTTGCTTTGGAGCCTGTTCGAAATGATGAATTCGGACGTCTTACAAAACGATTTAATGAAATGGTTAAGGCGCTGAAAACAAACAGAGAGCAGCTTATCGAGAATCAGCATGAGCTTAACGAGGCACAGACAAGAATGCTTCAGGCCCAGCTTAATCCTCATTTCCTGTGTAACACGCTTGACACAATGAAGTGGATGGGAAAGATTAATAATATTCCCGAGGTATCTCTTATGTCCACAGACCTTGCCGAGGTGCTCAGGTTTGCCATTTCTCCTGATGAGTTTGTCACTCTTGACCGCGAGGTGGAAATTACCACAAGATATATTGAAATCCAAAAAGTTCGTCTATCCGACTCGTTTACTTTTGAGGAAGAAATCTCGGATGATGTGTGGGATTGTCTTGTACCCAAGATGATTTTGCAGCCTCTCGTTGAAAATGCCATTTTGCATGGCATATCCGGCGTAGAAAACGGTAAAATTACGGTTATAGCGGGAAGAAATGAAGAAGGCAGCCTTTTCATCAGTGTAAGAGACAACGGCAAGGGTATACCTGAGGAAATGACAGGTCCGTATTCAGAGCATGACAAAGAGGCTTTCAGAGGACATCTTGGCTTGTACAACGTTGATACCATTCTTAGAAAGAATTACGGCAACGCATTCGGACTTGTCCTTAATAACCTTCCCGACGGTGGTGGTGCCGAAATCACTGCTACTTTGCCTTTCAATCCTGATATATAGATTTAAGTGTATAAAAATCATTGATTAAGCATCCGGTATGAGCTTTGTAAATGCGAAGGAATTATCGTAGTAATATTGAAGCTTGTGGTTATGAAATATTAAGGAGTAATGAATGTACAAAGTTCTTGTAGTAGAAGATGAAGATCTCATACGTAAAGGAATAATCCTGACGGTTGACTGGAATTCAATTGACTGCGTTGTTGTTGGCGAAGCTGCCAACGGCGAGGCAGGCATTGCCGCAGTTGAAAAATTTTCACCTGATATAATCATCACGGACTTGAATATGCCCGGAATGGATGGCATTGAGATGCTTACGAAGCTTCGTGAGGGCGGTTGCAATGCTTATGTTATTGTTCTTACGGCTTATGACAGCTTTAAATATGCCCAGAGCGCTTTGAAGCTGGGTGCGGTGGATTTCATTTTAAAGCCTTTCCATGACGGAGAGCTTGAAAATGCAATACTGGCCATTCGTGAGAAGAACAGAAAAGAAGATGATCCTGCCTCGGCTGTGTTTTCCGTTAAAAAAGGCGATAAAAGCAGATATGTTATGGCGGCTATGGACTACATCGACAAACATTACGGGGATGAAAATCTTTCAATTGCGGTTGTTGGTGAAGCAATCGGAATAAGCGAAGGGCATCTGAGTCATATATTCAAAAAAGAAACCGACTATACGCCCAATGCATACATAACACGTTATCGCATGCACAAGGCAATGCATATGCTTTCCGATGTTTCCGTTAAGGTATATGAGGTAGCAGACCGTGTAGGTTATAAAGACATTGCGTACTTTTCTTCCACGTTCAAAAAAGTGGTTGGAGTGACTCCTTCTGAATATCAGGCAGGAAACCATTGATATTTTTTTTAAAAAATCGTAAAATAGTCCCAATCCGTTTGGGGAAATCCGGACTTCATTAAGGAGGGGATTAAAATGATGATTAGTGAATTAAGAATTCAAACCGAAGAAAAGAATATTTTTGGAATGCTTTACAGACCTGAGGGAGAAGGCAAACATCCGACCGTCATTTTAAGTCATGGCTACAATTGTTCATATATGGACATGCAGAGAGAATGCGGATATTTTGCAGAAAACGGATATGTTGCTTACGCCTTTGATTTCTGTGGCGGCTCGGTTCGCTCAAAGAGCTCGGGTGCTACAAGAGATATGACTCTGTTTACTGAAACCGACGATCTCAGAGAAGTTTTTAACTACATCAGAGGGCTTGATTTTGTAGATGAATCCAGAATCTTCCTTTTAGGTCAGAGCCAGGGTGGATTTATTGAGGCTATTTTGTCTGAGGAACTGGGAGATGCGGTTCGCGGAATGATTATGTACTATCCGGGTTTCTGCATTCCTTATGACTGGCAGAGCAAATATCCCACATACGAAAATGTTCCGGAATCATTCAGCTTCTGGGGTATGACACTCGGTGCGAATTTTGTCCTTTCAATGAAGGGTTTTGATGTTAAGAAGAGCTTTGGCGCATATAACGGACCTGTTCAGATTATTTACGGCGCAAAGGATCCTATAGTAAGCAAAGAATATGTGGATATGGCCGCAAGCTTCTATAAGGACCCGGAAGTTATTGTTTATCCCGAAGAACAGCATGGTTTTAGTGATAAAGCGTCAATCGAGTCTATGGAACACTGCCTTGAATTCATGAATAAGCACTGATATATATGTTGAATATATAAGTCCGGAATGAACAGCAGTTCAAAAACATTGTTTTTGTTGCTCACTTTGTAATTGTTGCGGGATTTTGGCATTATTCATTATTCCTTGAATTATCCCGTAAAATAGTTCATAATTCTTCCCATGAGAAAAGATTTTCTGAGTAACGTGGGCAAAACAGTAAGTATGCACCTCTGTTAGAGAAATCCGATCGGAGGTGCTTTTTGAACATCATTATTTTTGATTGTGAGTAGAAATTGATGTTGTTTACTATGAAAAGCATCGGGGAAAGCGGGCAAAATATATGCTAAAACATAATGAACGGAAGCTTTGCCTGAAGCTTCTGATTGTCTCAATTGCCACAAGTCTGCTTCTCGGCGGATGTGGACAAAGAGAGTCTCTTGGAGATGAGGAACAAATGAGTAAGGATGTTAATGTTGTAATTGAATATGCAAGACAGCTTCTTGCTGAAAACAGCCCGAAGCAAAACGGAGAGTTCACATGGGACATGGAGCGTAAGAAACGTGCATGGACATATTACACAGGCTGCATGAATGATGCATTCCTGCGACTTTATAATATGGACCGTGATGGGAACGAAGCGTTTTACGAGTGGACAAAGGAATTTTACGACAATCAGGTTAAGACAACCGGTGAGTCATATTCGCTTAAAGATGACTTATATATTGAGGGTGAGCTTGACAGTGTTGCGTGCGGAAAGCCGATTATGGATCTTCTAGCCTTGGAAAAGGAAAACGGAGAGGCTTATAACGAAAAGTATGTTGCCGTTGCAGACTATATTTATGAGCAGTTGAAGAAACAGACAAGTTTTGCTGACTGTGGCGGGAACTTCATCCACAAGATGAACAACAAAAACTGGAGCTATTGGGGAATTGCGCTTGACGGACTTTACATGTCCAATCCGTTCCTTCTTGAATATGCGGATTATAAAGAGGCTCAAAATCCTGAAGAAGCTATTGAAATTAAAAACGGTGTTGCCGAAAGGCTTCACTGGGTTGCCGAAAAGCTCCTTCGTGATAATGGTATTTATGCTCATGCATACAGTCCTTCCGCAGATAAAACAAACGATATTTCCTGGCTTCGCGCCATTGGGTGGTACGCTATGGCTCTTTCAAAGGCAATTGATGAAATGCCTGAAGGAGAGAATAAGGAAATGCTCGAAAACGACATTAAAACTTTCTTTGATGGCATGTTGAAATATGCCGACGCCGAGACAGGGCTTTGGTACAATGTTGTTGATGAAACGGCAGAAAGTCTCGAAGGAAACTATCTCGAAACAAGCGGGAGCGCTATGGTATCGTATGCTCTCATGCATGCTTATCGTATGGGGTATGTTGATAAAACATACTTTGATGCCGGATATAAGGCTTATAACGGAATTGTTACTACAAAGATTTCACGTACATCCGACGGAAAACTTACTATTTGCGATATATACAAGAAATCCGGTGTTGAAACGGGAAAAGAAGGATATTTAAAAGAAGACAGGACATTCGATGAGGCAAAAGGTACTGCGGCAGTAATTATGGCAGCGGTTGAATTGCAGGAAATACTTAACAGATAACTTAACAAATAGAGGCCTTTGGGCCTCTATTTTTATTGTATTCCCAATACAAATAACCCACCTGCTATGCAGGTGTGTCCCCGGTCAGCTTAAGCTTCAAGAAAAAAACCTCCTGAGGTATAATAGGTGCAGGTTCGCCAACCGCACAAAAAAATACGAAGGAGGTTTATCCTAGA
>JAZQQJ010000014.1:0-11696 GCA_045629005.1 Lachnospiraceae bacterium | reverse complement strand
GAAAAGAGAAAAAAAGAGTGCCCCGGGGGGGGGGGGGGGGGGGGAACATTTCCGAAAAAAAAATTGCCCCCCCCCCCCCGTCCCTAGTGGACACCGCATTTAGTGTCTCTATCGGACATTTATTGTGTTTTTGTATTCACTCGGGCTCATTCCAAATTGTTTTTTAAAGGCATGGCTCAAATGAAATTCGTCGCAGAACCCGAAGTTCATAGCGGCTTCTTTTAATGTAACATCCGGCTGGCAGCGAAGATACTGCTGTATCATATCCAGTTTCATTTCCATCTGGTAATCATGAAAGCTTTTTCCGAATGATTTAAAGAACCTGTTATTCAAAGTGCGGGCACATATGAAATACTCTTTCGCTAAATCTTTCGCCGTAAACATCGTTTGCGGAGATTCATGAAGTTCTCTGCATATCTTTTCAACAAGCGTGTCTTCCGCAATACTCTCATATGCCGAGCCGTCAATCCCGCTTATTATACTTATTATAAGATTCACAAGGAGCGAAATCTGTTCTTCCTTATTGGCTGCTCCCGACCAGTAAACCGCTATGATATCCTGAAAATACCTGCGTACCTGCGGCATCCCGGCGCAGTGAATAAGACTGTTAATCTCACGTCCCTTTTTGCCGGAAGGAGTCTTCTTTCTTTCCTCCTCCGTGGGCGGCGTGTGAAAGTACATATGACGATTTCCGGGATTACAGGGTTTCACTCCGTAATGATGTGAGCCTGCCTTCAGAATGAGTAAATCATCGCTGTGCATTTCATACAGGACATCATCCTCATATATTTCCCAGTCTCCGTCAAGGATGTACAAAAAGTCGTGCTCTCCCATTACTCTGTCAGGATGCAGCATTCCGTTTACGGATGTTATGTAATTGCAGCTTGTCACCTGCCTTTTTGCAGGTTCCTCAAGGAAAACCATTCACATCTCCTACATTATTACGTCCGCCTAATTAATGGAATAACCTTTACAGTTGCTTTTCCAGTTTTACCGATTCTTCGCCAATCTCTTTTTCAACAAAGCCCTGATTCTTCCAGAACGTCAAAGCTTCCTTATTATTCTTAACACAGCTGAGTGCAATATAATCATAGCCACTGCTCTTTAAAGCAGCTCTTACATCGGCAAAAATGCCGGAGCCGATGCCCTTGCCCTGACGCTCGGCCTCAACCATAAACCAGCCTATGAACGCATCATCCTTTTCAGGATAGCCCGTAATCAAATCAAGCACAGCTACAAGCTTATTATCCTTATCATAGAAGCCCACAAAGTTCTTGTCCTTTTCGCACGCTCCATCAGGAAGGTCTGAAATAACTTCAGTAAGGCTTTCCTTTGTCGGAACCGACTTTATGTATTCATAGTAGCGGGTATTTGACTTGCAAAGGTTGTAAACATCATCGATATCATCCTCGGTAATCTTTCTGACGTCAAAATCAGTTCCGAAGGTCTGAATATCAATGGAATTTGCACCGTTCTTTGAGCTTCCATGCTCATTTTCATAGTCGATTGCCTGACGGAACTGTGTTTCGTAAAGCATAAGGTATGTGCCGCCAAGCTTAAGAAGTTCATCGTGAGTACCCTGTTCGGCGATAACACCGTCTTTAACAACAAGAATCTTGTCTGCTTTAAGAATAGTTGAAAGTCTGTGTGCAATAACAAGACTTGTACGTCCTTCCATCATCTTCTCAAGTGCATCCTGAATGGAATTCTCGGAAATGGAATCAAGCGCTGAGGTTGCCTCATCGAGAATGAGGATTTTAGGGTCTTTAAGAATTACTCTGGCAAGTGAAATACGCTGTTTTTCACCACCGGAAAGCTTAAGACCGCGGTTGCCGACCTCCGTATCATATCCCTTTGGCTGATTCATGATGAAATCGTGGATATTTGCGATTTTGCAGGCCTTTTCAACTTCTTCCATCGTAGCGTCTTCTTTCGCATAACGGAGGTTTTCAAGTATTGTACCGTTAAAAAGGTATGTTTCCTGCGTAACAACACCGATACACTGACGAAGATATGTAAGATCGAAATCCCTGACGTCTACACCTGCAATTGTGACCTTACCGCCAAGAACGTCGTAAAGTCTCGGTATGAAGTTAACAACCGTGGATTTACCTGAGCCGGAAGGGCCTACAATGGCATACATCTTTCCACCGGGAACCTCAAAATCAACATCTGTAAGCAGAGGCTTTCCTTCGTCATAAGAAAATACAACATGGTCGTATTTTATATTCTGCTTTGTAACATCAGGCTTCTGTCCGTTTTCAGGAGAAACAATGGTGCTCTTCCTGTCAAGATAGTCAAAGATACGTGTAAACAGAGCAAGCGACCTTGTGAAATCAACCGAAATGTTCAGAAGTGATTCAACAGGTCTGTAAAGTCTGTTTATAAGTGCAACTGTAGCGGTAATGGTACCTACCGTAAGGGCTGTATCATACTTTTTAATAATCATCAGACCGCCCGCAAAGTAAATGAGCAGAGGTCCGACCTGTGAAAACATACCCATAACTACCATAAACACCTTGCCGCTTCTTCTTTCTTTAAGCGCAAGCTGGGTTGTTTCACCGTTTACCTTTACGAAATTGTCGTATTCCTTTTTTTCACGAGTAAAGAGCTTTACGAGCATGGAACCGCTGACGGACAGCGTTTCGTTGATAATCTGATTCAGCTCATCATCCTTTGCCTGTGACTCCGAAAGGAGTTTGTATCTCGTCTTGCCGGCACTTTTTGTGGGCAGAATGAGAAGCGGGATAATTGCAATGCCTACACAGGCAAGCGGCACACTCATCGTAAATAACGCAACAAGCGTTGTAACTACAGTAGCAATGTTGCTTACAATGCTGGAAAGAGTACCTGATATAACAGAGCTGACACCACTAATATCAGTATTCATACGTGTAATGATGTCGCCCTGCTTTTCGGTTGTGAAGAAGGAATGCGGCATTCCCTGAAGGTGTCCGTACATCTCGTTCTTCATATCGAAAATGATGCGCTGTGAAATCCATGCATTAATATAGCTTTCAAGCACTCCTATAATCTGGCTTGCAGTCAGGGCACAGAACGCCATAACAAGAAGCTTTATAAGAAGTGCAAGATCGTCGCCGACAAGTGCCTGGTCAACGATTTTACCTGTGATAATCGACGGTAAAAGTCCTACTACCGCAGATAAAAGAATTGCAATAAAAACAAATACAAACTGTAAAGTATAGGGCTTCAGATATGCCAGAATTCTTTTAATAAGATCCTTCGAAACCTTTGGCATATTTGCCTTTTCTTCATCTGTAAGGAAACCTCTCGGTCCCATTGAATAACGTCCGCCTGCCATTATACTCTCCTTTCGATTATGGCGTTTACAAGCTGCCATGCTATTCCGCCTTCACGAAGTTTCGAAGGTGCGTCTTCAAGCTTGAACCACTCCACCGAATCAACCTCTCCCGACGTTTTAAAATCGTGTTTTTTTACTGTTGCCTTGTATCCGAGCATAAGCATCTCCTTCTTTTCATAAGGATAGCTTTTGATGAATTCCAGCCTTTCAACGTCCTGGCCTATTTCTTCCTTAACCTCGCGAACTACAGTTTCCTCGGCCGATTCACCAAGTTTCATAATTCCCGCCACACACACATAATTTGCTGTTGAAACGTAGTTCTGGCGGAGCAGGGCGATTTCACCGTATTCATTCACAACCGCAGTTATAATGCTTGTCGTGAACATATCCCAAAGCGGAACATTGCAGCTCTCGCAGAAAGGAATCATTCCCTCATCTCCGATTTCCTTTTTTATAAGCTTATTGCCACAATGAGGGCAATATGTGAATCTCATATCATCATCTCTTTTCTTGAATAGTATTCTTCAGTGTTATTATCGGATTTTGAAGGAGCAGAATTAAGCATCGGAATCATCACTTTCAAACATCTGCCCGAAAAAAAATGATATTCAATCAAAAAAACACCGGGCCTTAAAAACGGTCCGGTGTATATAGCTAAAGAGTATTCAGCAGTTCTTATTTAAAGTATCTGTCAAGCATACCCTTAAGAGCCTTGCCATGTCTTGCTTCATCCTTAGCCATCTCATGAATTGTATCATGAAGTGCATCAAGATTATTCTTCTTGCAGCAGGAAGCGAGGTCGAACTTGCCCTGTGTTGCGCCGAATTCGCACTCAACTCTCCATCTGAGGTTATCCTTCGATGTAGCCTTCATGTTAGGCTCAAGGTCCTCACCGAGAATCTCAGCAAACTTAGCTGCATGCTCTGCCTCTTCGAAAGCAGCCTTTTCCCAATAAAGACCGATTTCGGGATAGCCCTCTCTGTGAGCTATTCTTGCCATGCAAAGGTACATGCCGACTTCTGAACACTCGCCCTTAAAATTAGCCATTAACTGCTCAAAGATGTACTTCTTGTCTTCCTCCGAAATAGCAGCATTGTTCTTAACAGTCTTTGCATAAATACCATATTCATGCTCAGCTGCGAGCTTCATCTCGCCTTCAACTTTTGTAAACTTTTCACCGCTTACGTGGCATACAGGACACTCTGCAGGAGCGCTGTCTCCCTCATGAACATAACCACATACCGGACAAACATATTTTGCCATAAAACTTCCTCCTTAAAAAATTCATTTTAAAACAGCGAATTATTCGCTATTAATATCATTTTCAAGCATAGTGGGATCACTATTAATCAGCATTTTACCATACAATCAGCAGTCGTCCGACTCCCTCTTTTCGCCTGCGCCTTGTCGGCATTTTTCGCAAACACCAGTGAACAGAATATCAAATCCAAGAAGCTCAAATCCATGGGAATTATTAACCTTCTTAAGTAAATCAGGCATTTCTGAAAGGTCAGCATCCTCTACGCATCCGCATTTTATGCACCGAACATGATAGTGATCCTTAACATTAAAATCATATCTGTCCGGTCCTTCAGGAATCTCAACCTTTTTAACATTTCCCTCTTCCGAAAGGATGTTAAGATTTCGATAGACCGTTCCTCTTCCTACAGAAGGATGATCCTTGATTATGAAGTTGTAAACGTCTTCTGCAGTAACATGACCGTGAAGCGCCCGAACCGCACTGAGTACAAGTTCTTTTTGAACAGTATTTCTTCTCAAACCAGCCCTCTTGTTATACTAAAACACTGCAAATATATTCATTTCATATTAGTAATAATTCCTAATTAGGATTATATCCTAATAGTATAATTTGTCAAGACATTTTTAGTGAAGCAAAAAAGGCGGCCGGTCACAGCCACCTTTCCAACAGAGTAAACATGTGTTTACTTCGATATTATTCTCATAGAGTTGAAAACAGCAATAAGCGCCACCCCTACATCTCCGAACACAGCAATCCACATATTTGACATCCCGAGCGCACCAAGTACAAGGAATACAATTTTAACAAGAAGAGCAAAAACGATATTCTGAATTACTATTTTCTTTGTTTCTCTTGCGATGTTAATAGCGTCAATAAGTTTCGAAGGCTCATCGGTCATAAGCACAACGTCCGCAGCTTCTATAGCAGCATCGGAGCCAAGCCCGCCCATGGCAATTCCGACATCGGCACGTGCAAGCACGGGTGCGTCGTTTATACCGTCTCCGACAAATGCGAGCTTTGTCCCCGGGCGTTTTTTCGCATCAAGCATTTCAAGTTTTTCAACCTTCTGAGCCGGCAAAAGTCCTGCATAATATTCATCAATTCCGATTTCATCCGCAACAGCCTTTCCTATAGACTCTTCGTCGCCGGTAAGCATAACTGTTCTTTCCATGCCTGTCCGCTTAAGTTCTGCAACCGTTTTTTTACTGTCTTCCTTAATTTCATCGGAAATAATTATGCAGCCTGCAAACTTCCCATCCACAGCAATGTAGACTTTTGTCCCTGCTTTTTCGCATGATACAAATGTAACATCATGTGTCTCAAGCAGCGTAGAATTGCCCGAGAGGATTACATGCCCACCTGCATTGGCCAGAATTCCCTGTCCTGCTATCTCATGATAGTTTTTACACTGTAATTTACTGTCTGCTTTCTTTAATTCCGTCTTTGCATGCTCTGAACATTCCTCACCATTGTTTCGTCTGTTTTGCTCAAATGCGGTCATCACAGACTTTGCAATGGGATGATTGGAATAGCTTTCAGCACATGCTGCGTATTCCAGCACCTGCTCCTTTGTAAATTCATTTGCAGGAATTATTTCGGTTACCTTAAATACACCCTTTGTAAGTGTACCTGTTTTATCGAACACTACAGTACCGACATCTGTTAAAGCCTCAAGATAGTTTCCGCCTTTGACAAGTACTCCATGCCGGGAGGCCGCGCCAAGTCCGCCGAAGAACGCAAGAGGAATTGATATGACAAGTGCACATGGACAGGAAATTACCAAAAATGTCAAAGCCCTTGAAAGCCAATCCTTCCATTCACCGTTAAACGCAAGTGGAGGAATAACCGCAAGAAAAGCGGCAAGTATTACAACAACAGGTGTGTAGTATCTTGCAAAAACGCTGATAAAGTTCTCTGCAGGTGCCTTTTTCTCAGCAGCATTTTCAACAAGATTGATTATCTTTGAAACTGTAGATTCTTCAAAGCCCTTAGTAACTCTTATATTCAGAGCTCCGCTTGTGTTGATGCAGCCCGACAGAACATCATCCCCAAAGCCGACGCTTCGCGGAACGGACTCTCCGGTCAGAGCACTTGTATCAAGCATTGCTTCGCCTTCAAGGATTACACCGTCCAAAGGAATTCTTTCGCCCGGTTTAACAACAATTGTTTCACCGATTTCGATATCATCCGGAGAGACAACGCATAATTTACCGTTCCTTACTACCGATGCAGTGTCCGGACGAATGTCCATAAGAGCCTCAATGGATTCCCTCGATTTATCTACCGATAAATCCTGGAAGAATTCTCCGAGCTGGTAAAACAGCATTACCGCAACAGCCTCAGGATATTCTCCTATTGCAAACGCACCAACTGTAGAAAGGCTCATCAGGAAGTGCTCGTCAAATATATGTCCCTTTAATATGTTCTTCAGTGCATGCCAAAGGACATCGTAACCAAGTATTAAATATGCAGCAACCATAATGACAAGCTGCACAGGCGTGGGAGCCTTAATAACCCACTCGGCCAAAAGGCCGCACGCAAATATAATTCCGCCGATGATAAGGCGAATAATCATAACTTTGCAGTCGCACTCTTCTTCATCTCCATGCCCATGAGTATGCTCGTGCTCATGCGTATGTTTATCTATATGTTGTTTCTTCTCAAGCTCATCATCTGTTACGCTCATACGCATCACCTCTCATAAATATGCTCGAATCCCATGTCGAGAATCTTCTTAACATGCTCATCGGCAAGAGAATAAAACACGATCTGTGCCTCACGACGTGACTTTACAAGGTTCATCATGCGCAGTTCCTTAAGCTGGTGGGAAATCGCAGATTTGGACATGCCAAGAAGCGAAGCCAAATCGCACACACACATCTCGCTCTGTTCGAGTGCGTGCAGAATATGCACTCTTGTCCCGTCACCAAACACCTTGTATAACGCAGCCATTTTTACATAGTCATCGAGGGGTTTCATTTTCTTCCGAACACTGCAGACAACTTCCTCGTGGATTACTTCGCAATCACACATATCTATTTTATTCACATCATTGTTTTTCATATGTTTCATTCCTTTCGTAGTTGAACAACCATTCAACTACATTGTAACACCTTTTTTTATTTTGTCAATCCCCTGAGGTAATCTAAAAGGACGAGAGTATGGATTATTGAACCACGCTCCCGTCCTCAAACTCAATTTTTCTCTCTAAACAATACCGTAATGTCCTTCATGCCTTCAGGCAAGTCTCTTTCTCCGACTACATTAAGCATCGGGAATCCATCAGCGGATATATGAACTCTGTGCATTGCCGAACATCTCTTAAAATATTTTTCTCTTTCCTGCGCATGGTATGCAATCATTATATTGCCGTCACCATCGGAAAAGAAAGAGTTGTGTCCGGGTCCCTGTATTCCGTCAACCGAATAACTGCTGAATACTGCCGTCTTTGTCTTTTTCCAATTGTTTATGTCCAAAAGATTGTCATGAATATTCGCAATCAAGTAACCGACAACATATGAATATCCGCCCGCAGCACCACCCGAATAAGCAAGATAAAGCGTATCGTTAACAATAAGTGCATATGGCCCTTCGTTATTGATTGTACCCGAATTGTTTTCCCAGCCATAAAGAGGTCTTGAAAGGAGAACCGGTTCGGATGTCAGTTTCCATGGACTATTTTCATCGGTTGTTGCAATGTAAATCATTGAACCGGTGTCTTTGGGACTTCCTATGCCAAATCTGTACGACCATGCAAGATAAGATGTTCCCCCTGCCTTAAAATACGTCATATCCAACGTAATACCACTCGTAGTAAGCGGATTTCCATCTGCCTTGCACACTCTTACCGGGGTATCCCAGTCCTCAGGATTCATTATATCCCCGCCCTTCTTCAGGTGCATCATGTGTGACTGAGGCGCCCACTGTTTTCCGCCGACCGCGAAGAGAATGTATAGTTCTCCTCCTATTTCATGGAATTCCGGAGCCCAGAAAGTCTGACAAAAACCTTTTTCTTCATCGTAGTTGAGTATTATTGATTCACGGACATTATCTTTGAAAAGTCCTTCTATGGTCTCTGCGCATCTGACGTAAAGGCCTATGTCATCCTTATTATCATTTGTTGCAATGTAATACCATGTATTTCCTCTATGGTAAATTACCGGGTCTGCATAACCAACAACAAGCGGGAAACCGGTATTCACAGCATTCATACGGCCATGAATCTCATAAACGTTTTTTCCGTTTACTTCACCTGCTTCTTTAATTGAATCTTCATCCCACTGTACACGTTTTGCATGCACAGAGCCGTCGGAATATTCCACATTAACCTTGCATGTCTCAAGATCTTTGAGTGTATGTATTTCCTTTTGGGTAAATCCGTTAATTTTAACTGCATGAATGGGAATCCAGCAGTTTCTTATTCGTGTAATAAGTGAACCGTCAAGTTCTGCACAATTATCCCAATTGCCTCCCGGAAGCATATCTGTAAGTTCTTCCTCGGAATACTCAATAAAATCCTCAGTTTTCCAAATAACATATTTGGGGCTTTCTGACAGAATCCCATCAGCATCAGCAATTTCAGCAGCGATAAAATATACATTGCCGTTCTTTGATATTACCGGCTTTTTGCAACCCATTTCCTGAAGTGTGTTGTCATTTCGGATATTTGCTTTTTTGAAAAGCATGCCATAGCCCTGATTCAGCACTTCAAACGTATTCCCACCATCCGTGCTTAACGCCATATGTACGCTGTTTGCGAGTGAATTCGGATACTTTTCTTTTTCATATTTTCCTTCGGATACTCTGATAATGTTCATAACAAAACACCTCTCCCTGTTGATATGCTTCATCATTTGATAAGCTCTTTGTGAGCTCCTGACCTTATTTGATAAGCTCTTTGTGAGCTTCCGACCTTCACTAATTCTATATCATTTTTTCCTGCTTTAAAAGCCCTTCCGCAGTGAGTTCATACACTGTGTCCACAGCTTCTTCAATGTACTTTCTGTCGTGGGATATACTGATTATTGCGCCTTGAAATTCCTTAAGCATTCTTCTTATGACCGGCCCGGAAAGAGGCGAGAAGTTTCTCGTCGGCTCGTCAAGAATGAGTACATTAGCACCTGACAGGCTCATTTTCAACAAAAGTACTTTTGCCTTCTGACCGCCCGAAAGCTCACGAATAGGATGTTCCATTTCATCCACAGTATACTTGAGTGAGCCAAGATATGTGCGTATCCTTGTTCTTTCCTCTTTTTCTCCCGATTTGTCGAGGAAATCCACAGGTGTCATGTCAAGATTCAGCAAATCCTCATAGTTTTGAGGCATATACTCAGCGTTAATGTCTGTGCGGTTAAGCATTTCCTCTGCCATCTTCTTAAGAAGTGTCGTCTTTCCGGCACCGTTTGTGCCGACTATACATATTTTTTCAGGCCCACGTACTCTGAGGAAAATATCCTTTGAAAGGACGCGTTCACCACCGTCTGTCGGAACAGACAATATCGGAAGCGAATACTCGATTACTGTCTTGCCATTCGGAACAGCAGAATTCTTATCACCAAGCTTAAAGAAGATTGCTTCCTCCTGCTCAGGCATCTCCGTCATATTCTCGTCTTCTCTTTCAAAGCGCTTTTCCAAAGATTTGACAGCGTGCATCTTTTTCTTCAGAAGTCTGCCTGTAGAAGGTGCCTGCCTGCTGACAGAGGCCTGCGCCGATTCCACACTTTGCATAATACGATTGTACTTCTCATCGCGAATTTTCTTTTCACGTCTGTCATTTTCCGCAAGCTGCTCCTGATGTTCGAACAGGTGAAGTCTTTCTTCAATATACTGCCTGTACGGCAGCTTTGCAACCGTAAATTTCGAAACCGTTTTTCTTCTTATGCGTTCAAGATGCACAACCATGTTTGCCGTCTTCTCAATAAGTGTCTCGTCATGAGAAATGAACAGAACTATCTTTTTCCAGTCATTTATGACCTTTTCGAGAAGTTCAAGTGTTGCAATGTCAATATCGTTGGAAGGTTCGTCCAAGAGCAGGACGGTAGGCTCGGACATAAGAAGTCTCATAAGCTGGGCCTTAACCTTTTCTCCACCTGAGAGAGTGCTCATCATCTGCTCTCTGTAAAAGAATTCCTGTTCAACACCAAAATCTTTTGCGTATGAAGCCAGTTCCTTGGGAGACTGATTCCAGAAATAATCCTTTTCCGAGAAATATTCGTATACAGTCTTCTCCTTATCGTCTTTCGGAAGTTCCTGCGCAAGATAGCCGAGTCTTTCATTTCCAAAGAAGCGCCCACCTTCCGCTTCAACATAGTCTTCAATGGCTTCAGGATCGTAAATCCACTTAATCAGCGTAGATTTGCCATTGCCTTCCTCGCCTATAATTACACACTTGTCACCATCATTAAGCACAAGGTTGAAGTCCTCAAGAATAACACTTAAATCTTTTCTATGTATAATTTTCAAATCTTTTATCTGTAACATAAAACCGCCTTTCACCCGGCTTACAAGGCCTCTCTATACGTAAAGTTCATGAACTCGTTCTGTACTTTTTTGCTTACAAAGCACCTTTTTTGCATACAAAAAAGGAACGACAGGTGACAATCGAACTTAAGCGTACACAAAGAAACCCTTGCGGGAATTACACTAAACCTCTGTGTTTCACTTAAATCAATTATCTAATAATCATTCCTTCACCTATGCACAAATGTGCCCTTTCATATTCTGTGCGCATTGTAACAGTTCTAAAAGACGAATGCAACATTTTTATCGTAAACGTTAATGAATGTGCTAAGTTTTCTCTTATCTGCCCCCCTGCCCGAATGCACCAAAGTATGGTACACACTATGTTCTTATGCTTTACCATTGATTTAATGCTTTACCATCGCTTTGACACTTGTCGCCATTTCAATGGTAATGATTTCTCCGGCTTACCATTGTTTTAGCGGCTGCCACTGTTTCAATAGTAATGATTTCTCCGGCTTACCATTGTTTTAGCGCTTGGCGCCGTTTCAATGGTAATGATTTCTCCGGCTTACCATTGTTTTAGCGCTTGGCGCCGTTTCAATGGTAATGATTTCTCCGGCTTACCATTGTTTTAGCGGCTGCCACTGTTTC
>JAZQQJ010000013.1:0-6339 GCA_045629005.1 Lachnospiraceae bacterium | reverse complement strand
TTGGCGCCGTTTCAATGGTAATGATTTCTCCGGCTTACCATTGTTTTAGCGGCTGCCACTGTTTCAATGGTAATAATTTCTTTGGCTTACCATTGTTTTAGCGCTTGGCGCCGTTTCAATGGTAATGATTTCTCCGGCTTACCATTGTTTTAGCGGCTGCCACTGTTTCAATGGTAATAATTTCTTTAGCTTACCATTGTTTTAGCGGCTGGCGCAGTTTCAATGGTAAAAGCATACTTACTTTATCGTATGTTACTCAGTTTTTACCCAAACATAACCCATTTACACAAAAAACGAAGCTTTTTTTACAATTTACCTGCCACAAAAGCATAGTTTTATATGTTATGATTATTTTGTCATTCTTCAGGATTACAGCAAAGAAGGCAGGCGGTAATGTAGCAGGAGCAATGCTTTCACAAGCAATGCTTTCGCAAGCAATGCTTTCGCAAGCAATGCATATTGTAATTCATATTATTGTTGCAGAAGAATAACATAACCAAAAAAGGGAAGGTATTTGTATGGATAATTTCAATTTTTACGCACCCACATTTTTTGCATTCGGAAAAGACCGTGAGAACGATTGCGGCGAGCTTGTCAGTCGCTTTGGCGGCAAAAAAGTGCTTATTCATTACGGCAAAGGTTCGGTAATTCGTTCGGGCCTTTTGGACAGAGTAAAGGCATCATTGGAGAAAGCCGCGATTAAATATGTTGAGCTCGGCGGCGTTATGCCAAACCCCAGAAGCGGGCTTGTTTATGAAGGCATAGAGCTTTGCAAAAAAGAAAATGTTGACTTTATACTCGCTGTCGGAGGCGGAAGCGCAATAGACTCCGCTAAAGCAATTGCAGCAGGTGCGGTTTATACCGGCGATTTCTGGGATTTCTACGAAGGAAAGCCCGTAAAAG
This sequence comes from Lachnospiraceae bacterium, assembly GCA_045629005.1. Classification (GTDB taxonomy): domain Bacteria; phylum Bacillota; class Clostridia; order Lachnospirales; family Lachnospiraceae; genus RGIG3528. Next base: position 5,436 of record JAZQQJ010000013.1, on the reverse strand, counting down.
AAGCACTTCCGATCGGAACGGTACTCACAATTTCCGCAGCAGGCTCAGAAGGTTCCCCCGATTCAGTAATAACAAAAGAAGAAGGAATGCTTAAGCGCGGTGCAAGCGGTGATGCTTTGAGGCCCCGTTTCTCAGTACTTAATCCCGCCCTCACCGAAACACTTCCCGCATACCAGACAGCTTGCGGTATTACAGACATTATCGCTCATCTGTACGAGCGTTATCTTACTAACACAAAGGATGTCGAAGTTACCGACAGAATGATTGAAGCACTCATTCTTGCAATGGTAAACGAGGGCCCGAAGGCAATTAAAAATGCCAATGATTACGAAGCCAGAGCAAACATTATGTGGGCAGGAATGATGGCACACAACAACTCCTGCGGTGTCGGAAGAAGTCAGGACTGGACAAGCCACAACATCGAGCATGAGCTCTCTGCCCTTTATGACTGCGCACACGGTGCAGGCCTCGCGGTTACAATGCCGGCGGTCTTCACTTACACAATGAAGCATGATGTAATGCGTTTTGCTCAGATTGCTGTAAGAGTATGGGGCTGTCAGATGGATTTCACCAATCCCGAAAACACTGCAAAAGCAGGAATTGAAGCACTCCGCTCCTTCCTTATTTCCATTGGGATGCCTAAGAATTTTGAGGAACTCGGTGCAAAAGAAGCAGACATTGAAAAGCTTGCCCATACCTGCTGCTACGGTGACGGAAACGGTTCAGGCAAAGTGTACGGTTTCACGATTCTTGAGCAGAAAGACGTTGAAGCAATCTACCGTCTGATGTTATAAGTTCAATCAAAAAAGCGTCCGATGACTTAAGCGACATGCTCCCTGTCAAGTAGACATGGGGCATATCAAAGTCATCAGACGCACTTTTTTATTCTCCTATAACTTCAATCTGGCACATTTTCATAGCTTCCAATGCATTTTTATGCGACTTTGGAGTTACACCCGCACAGCAGCTTGCATCAACCTTCATCGGCATCTCCGGGAAAAGTGCTTTAAGACCGAGTGCATTCGAGATAACACAAATATCGGTACACAAGCCAATAAGCTCAATCTCTTTTCCTTTAATCATTTTCTTTTTCCAGACATGTCCGAAGGTGACTTTGTTCACAACAAGGTCTTCCGGCTTAACTTCAAGTTTCTTGGAAATCTGCCAGCCGGGAGTTCCTTCGATGCAGTGTACAACAGGAAGGTTCTTTCCCTCCCGGGTTTCAAGATAATTCTTCTGATGTGTGTCTCTTGTAAAGATAATCTGGTCGCCGTTCTTTCTGTATTCACGGATTTTCTTCGCAACATTCGGTACAATTGCCACAGCCTCTTTCGTTCCGAGAGAACCGTCGATAAAATCCTTCTGCATATCAACCACAACAAGTGTTTTCATAATTGTATCTCCTTTCCGTTATTTCTCAGTAATACTCATATGGAATTCTGCGGACAGCTTAGGCAAAGGAAGCCTGTATTTTTCTGCGAGCTGCGGTCCGCAGGCATTTGAGCCTACTCCCGCCATCATATAATCCACACAGATTACATTATTGCTGCACTTTTCCAGTTCAAAGTTGTGTCTCTTTCCTGCAAGCTCTTCCTGCGTGTACTCGGAAGCATTGAAGGACAGACCCTTGTCGGAAGTAAATCTCAGCTCCGTTTTACCATCCGTTACGCTGAAGTGCTTACAGCCATAGTGTGATGAATTTTCCTGCGGTCTTATGTAATCCTCATGCATCTCGCTGATTTTCGCGGTGAAATTCCCGATATAATCTGCCTGATGCTTATCAATATAGCTTTCGTACGGCCCGTAGCCATAGTAAGAAACCAAGTCAAATGCTTTGTCCAAAAACAGCCTTATTCCAAAGCGCGGGAGGAATGTCACCTTGTTTCCCGTCTCAAGATCACAGTGAATATCCATACCTGCGGAAGTCAGACTATATACAACATCCATATATACAAAAGGCTGGTTTATGCTCCATCCGAATGCAAGTCTTTCGGATATATCCACTCCGTCTTCTGTTTCCTTTATTTCAGCCCCGTAGCCTTTAATGACATAATTGTTCAGATGGGCTCTGTACCAGTCTCCACGCATTGTGTCGTTATCAATCGGAGCACGGAAGAAGTTAAAAGTAAGCGGCTCCTTCAAAAGCTCGTTACCGTTATGGATGATTGAATCAAAGCAATGCGTTCTGCGGTTATAACTGTACGCAACGCTCTCAAAATCAACCTTTATTCTTAAAGCTTCTTCGCTAAGTTTGGCTGTTGCAGGCTTTGCCTTCTCTCCTGCTCCGGCGGGTGCTTCAGCTCCGGTCACACCATCTGCCGCAGTGCATGTCGAATTGTCTGCCACAACGCCCTCCATATCGTCTGCCTTACTGTCCACACCAATCTTAACCTGATCGAAGCAGATTTCATAGCCTTTATCGCAATATGGCATATCCTTCTTAGCGTTGAAAAGGAATCTGATGTAAGCCTCTCGATTTGCATATTCAGCCGCCTCAGGCACTTCTACACATGTTGTGCCAAGCGGTTCAACAGAAAATTCCACCTTCTTACCCGGTATAAGGCCACCATCAAAGGAAATCTCATATGTACATTCAAGGAAATCGGAAGCATCAACCTGAGTTAAAAGGTTTCTGAAGATGAACTGTGATGGCGTATTCCCCTTTTCAACACGGACAGGTCTGTAAACCTGCTTAAGTTCCAAAAGACCTGTGTGTGGCGTTCTGTCGGGATATGTGAGCGCGTCCATACAGAAATTGCCGTCATTATGTCTCTCTCCCGAGTCTCCACCATAGCCGTATTTAACCTTGCCATCCTCTGTAGTTCCGAGAATTACTGCATGATCGCTCCACTCCCATACAAAGCCACCGCAAAATCTCTCACTTGAATGAAAGGCATTATGATAGTCTTCCAGGTCTCCGGGGCCGTTTCCCATTGCATGACAGTATTCGCATAGAATAAAAGGCCTTTTCTCGTCTTCGTTTTCAAGGAATTTCTGCATTCCTTCAGGTGAAGTGTACATCTCGGAAACAACATCAAGCACTGCATCGGAAGTTTCGTCAAGCCTATGGGTGCTTTCGTAATGAAGAAGTCTCGTGTCGTCCAACGACTTGATAAGCTTGCCGGCAGCCTCCATATTGGTGCCATAGCCGCTTTCGTTACCAAGTGACCAGAAAACTATGCAGGGGCGGTTGAAATCACGCTTTACAAGGCTTTCAGAGCGGTCTAGAATCGGTTTTCTGAATCTTTCATCGGATGCAATGAGCGCTATGCCTCTGTAAGCATTTTTCGCAGACCACTTGAAGTCGTTATAAACTTCAACACAGCCATGGCTTTCCATATCACCTTCATCTATGACGTACAAACCATACTCATCGCACAGCTTGCAGAACAAAGGAGAATTCGGGTAATGGGAAGTTCTTACCGCATTAACATTGTGTTTTTTCATGAGCACAATGTCCTTTTCCATCTGCTCCTTTGTACAATAAAAACCGGTTTCCGGATAGCTGTCATGACGGTTAACGCCTCTGAATTTCACAGGGACACCGTTTATTTTAACAACACCGTTTTCTATAGATATCGCCCTGAAGCCAACCTTCTCTCCGATAACCTCATCACCGGCGGTAATTGTGAGATTGTAAAGAATCGGACTTTCCGCTGACCAAAGCGAAGGCATTTCCACAGGAATTTCAACGGCTTTATCATCAGCAGCCTTTGCTGAAGTAATAATTTTACCATCGGAATCTGCCAGTTCAAGAATAGCATCACATCCCCACACCTTGACTTCAAGCACAGCCTTACGCATATCCTTTTCAAGAATGGTTTTTACATGATAGTCCGTCAGTCGCTTCTTCGGCCTTGAAAGCACATAAACATCGCGGAATATGCCGGACATGCGGAATTTATCCTGGTCCTCAAGATATGTTCCGTCACACCACTTTAAAACAGCAACGGTAATCTTATTTTCACCTTCGTTAAGGTACTTAGTAATATCAAATTCGGACGTGCAATGGGACACCTGTGAATAGCCTGCAAACACGTCATTAACATACAAGTACAGACAACTGTCCACACCTTCAAAAACAAGGATTCTGTCCATGCCGTCAGGCCTGTAGGAATAGTTTCTGCTGTATACACCTACAGGATTTTCATCAGGAACATACGGAGGATCGAACGTAATCGGATATGAAACATTTGTATACTGAGGTTTATCATATCCGTGCAGCTGCCAGTTTGCAGGGACAGGGATTGTAGTATCACTTTCTATACACGTAAAATCATCTTCCAAATCAATGACGCTGTCATAATAACGGAACTTCCAGTCACCATTTAAAAGCTGCATTCTTTCGGATGTTTCTCTTTCTCCGAAAGGATCCTGTCCGTGCCCGAACGGAATAAAATATGCGTGCTTGTTAAGTGTATTAATATGCAGTGTTTCTGTGTTTTCATGGTAGCACATGCAGCTTCTGGCACTGCCGGGTGTTGATATCTTTGTTAAGTCCATATTATCCTCCAAATAAATAAACTCCAATATGAAATAATTATATTTCTCATTTCAGGATTTGTCATTAAAAAAATCCCCTGCCTTGCAGACAGAGGATTGTGCCTTTAATAGTATGTCGATTGTTTTTATGCCCAGGGATTCTGTTCCTGCGGAACTCTGATGCTTGAAAGAAGTGCCTGTAAATCCCAAAGGAACCACTCACCTGTAGAGGCCTTTTTACGAAGGACTACAAAACGCTCGGAATCTGCGCCGCCCGAACGAAGAGCAAGTCTGATGTAACCTTCCTCGTATGTATCCTTGCTGTGTGCGGTCTGCTCAACATCAATTGTATACGGTGTTGTGGGTGTGTAGTTGTTGGCAGGGGTTGAGCCCTTAAAGTATGATCTCGGGAGATAATCTCTTCCGTCAGAAAGTCTGTCCTTCATGAACTGCTTGTCGCTGGGAGCAACATCAGAAGGTCCGTTAAGGAAATCAATCATAGCAAGGCCGACTTCCCTATTTACTGCGTATGCATTAAGTGCAAGAACCGTAAGCGCAGCAACACCGAATTCATCCTTCATGTCTGCTTCCTTAAGAGCTTTGAGCTCGTCAACACTTGTAGGAATAGCATCATATGTAAATGTTTTTGTCTTATGAGTTACAGCTTTCGTAATAGCAGCTGAAGACTTGTCGGCAACACCTTTCTTTGCCTTATTGATGCCTTTTCTTACAGCCATATTTACGCTGCTCTCAACACTGTTCTTTGTGCTCTGGAAAATTGAATCAAGTATACCCATCATTATCCTCCTAACATATTTTCATTGAAGTTTCCTTCAATGCCATAACATATTTCCATCGAATATATCTTCAATGCCATAACACATTATTTATAACATATTTAGGCAAAAAATAAAAACAATATTTCTATTAACAAATGTCCGGTGGTAGTGTCCG
>JAZQQJ010000012.1:0-19522 GCA_045629005.1 Lachnospiraceae bacterium | reverse complement strand
TGGAATATGGCAGGACCTTCTTCCTGTATGTTCTTTATCTCGGAATAATTACGCTTACCTCTGTATGGCTTGTTGTTGAAGCGGTAAAGAACAGAAAAAGGATTTCAAAGATTGTTGTAATAAGTCTTTTACTTATTCAGGTATTTCAGGTGACATTGTCATTAATTGATATTTTTGTAGCCGGACCTGTACACGTGTCCGCATTTTCACCGGTATTTTTCATGGCAATTGTTACATATCTCATCAAATTTATCGAACTCCATGACATTGACGATTGTGTTGCCACATCTTCGGGAAACCTTCAAAATTCGGCATATATAGTGTTCGATTCCGAACTGAGATTTATCAATGCCAGTGAGAGCGCTAAGGAAGCGTTTCCGAGATTACGTAAGCTGAAAACGGATAAAAATGTACCTCATGGTGATTCAACATTTGACAGGGAAATACTTCGTTTCCTTGAAGACACCGACAGCGCCTTGGACGAGAAGCTTGTGGTGGTTAAAAATAACTACTATGTTGTTAAAAAGAGCGAAATAAAACGGGGGCCGTTCAGTATTTTTACTTCCGGCTATCTTATCGAGCTTCAGGATGTTACAGCAAATAACAGTTATCTTAACGAGCTAAACAAATATAACAAAGAGCTTGAAAGAGAAATTGAAGAGAAAAGGCAGGATGTTGCCAATCTTCAGGAAAAGCTTGTCCTTGGTATGGCAACGCTTGTTGAGTCGCGTGACAATACAACGGGCGAGCACATTATCAGAACAAGACGTGTTGTAAGTGCATTTGCGGATGTACTTCTCTATGACAAGAAAAATATAAACGCCGAATTTCTTGAAAAGGTTGTTAAAGCCGTTCCTATGCATGACCTTGGAAAGATTGCAGTTGACGATAAGGTCCTCAGAAAAACAGGAAAATATGATGAGAACGATTTCGCGGAAATGCGTAAACATCCTGCAGAAGGAGCACGTATCGTACGTAAAATCCTTGCCGGCAACGAAGAAAGAGAGTTTTCTGAGATTGCGGCAAACATTGCGAACTATCATCATGAGAGATGGGACGGCAAGGGATATCCTGATGGGCTGAAAGGAGAGGAAATACCTCTTGAGGCCCGTATAATGAGCCTTGCGGACGCACTTGATGCAATTCTGTCGGAACGCACCTATGATTGGCCTCACAACTTCGAAGAGGCATTCAAAATTATCGAAGAAAACCTCGGAACACAGTTTGATCCGAATCTCGGAGAAGTTTTTGTACGAAACAAAGAAGCGTTTGAATCAATATATGCACCGCTTGGAAAGGTTGACTGATTTAAAGGAGAGTCTTTTTGACTCTTCTTTTTTTTAGCAAATAGTGAAAATAAGGCTTGAACACATGCCAAAGCTATAATATAATCGAAGTTACGAAAACGATTGCGTTCTGAGGGGAAGAAAGGAGCACAAAGTGGTCTCTCTTAAAGATATTGCAAAAGCATGCAATGTCAGTGTAGCTACGGTAAGTAAGGCGCTAAACGGCCATACTGATGTTGGGGAAAGTACAAAAGCAAAAATTAACCTTGTTGCCAAGGAAATGGGGTACTTCCCAAATTCCTCCGCAAGGGCATTGAAGACTAACAAAAGCTATTCTATAGGTGTGCTCTTTGTTGATGAGGCGCAGAGTGGTCTTACGCATGACTATTTTTCTTTTGTTCTTGACAGTTTCAAAAGAGAAGCGGAAGCAGCAGGCTATGATTTGACCTTTATCAATGCCGGCACAAGCAACGGAAAGCGTATGACATATCTCGAGCACTGCCTTTACAGAGGCTTTGACGGGGTTGTGATTGCGTGCGTTGATTTTTACGACCATGAAGTTGAAGAACTTGTAAAGAGTGACATACCTGTAGTTACTATCGACCATTCGTTTTTCTCAAAGGCATCAATTGTTTCGGACAACGTTGAAGGAATGAGACAACTGCTCACATATTGCATTCAGCAGGGGCACAAACGTATCGCGTACATTCATGGAACAGATTCTGCGGTTACAAAAAACAGACTTTCGTCGTTCTTCAAAACCTGTGAGGAGTTTGGATTGAACATCCCCGACAGTTACATCAAAGAGGCTCCTTACCGCAGCACGCGCATAGCTGCTGAGAAGACAGAAGAGCTGCTTGCTTTGAAAAATCCTCCGACATGCATTCTGTATCCGGATGACTTCTCCTGCTTCGGCGGAATTAATGCCATTAAGGAACATGGTCTCAGAATACCCGAGGATATTTCGGTTGCCGGTTACGATGGCATTCGTATAGGACGGCACATTGAGCCTCAGCTTACAACCTTCCGTCAGGACACCGCTGCTATCGGAAGAACAGCTGCAAGAAAGCTTGTTGATCTCATTGAACATCCGAAGACAACGATAAATGACCAAACCATCATTTCGGGCGAGGTTTACAAAGGAAAAACAGTTAAAAATCTCAATGAAATATAAATTGTTAGCACTCTCCCTTGACGAGTGCTAATGAACGATGTATAATCCACTTGCGGACGAAAGTCAGTAAGTGGATTTATTTTTATTGATTCTTTCAAAGGAGGTAAAACTCATGAATATACAAAAATTTACGCAGAAATCGATGGAAGCACTGAACAGTTGCGAAAAACTTGCCATGGACTATGGACATCAGGAACTTGTACCGGAGCATCTTTTATACAATCTTCTTACCGGAGAAGAAAGCCTTCTCGCAAGACTTTTCGAGAAAATGTCAATTCAGCCCGAGGTTTTCATTGCACAGCTTGAAGGACTTCTTAAGAAACGTCCGAAGGTTTCGGGCGCCAATATTTATGTTGGGGACAAGCTGAATAAAGTATTGATATATGCTGAGGATGAAGCTAAGGCAATGGGTGACTCCTATGTTTCGGTCGAACATCTGTTTTTAAGCATCCTTAAATATCCTACTTCCGAATTGAAGTCGCTCCTTAATGAGTTTGGCATTAATCGGGAACGTTTTCTCAGAGCTCTTCAAGAGGTCAGGGGCAACCAGAAGGTTACAACGGACAACCCTGAGGGAACTTATGAGTCTCTCGAAAAATACGGTTACGACCTTGTTGAACGTGCGAGAAACCACAAGCTTGATCCCGTTATCGGCCGTGATTCCGAAATCAGACATGTTATTAGAATTCTTTCCAGAAAAACAAAAAACAATCCTGTCCTCATAGGTGAGCCGGGTGTAGGTAAAACTGCCGTTGTTGAAGGACTTGCGCAGCGTATAGTTGCCGGTGATGTGCCTGAAGGACTTAAGAATAAAACGCTCTTTTCTCTCGATATGGGAGCACTTGTTGCAGGCGCAAAATACAGAGGCGAATTTGAGGAACGTTTGAAAGCTGTTCTTGAGGAAGTAAAAAACTCCGACGGAAGAATCATCCTGTTCATCGATGAACTTCATACCATTGTCGGAGCGGGTAAAACCGAAGGCTCTATGGATGCGGGCAATATGCTTAAGCCAATGCTTGCAAGAGGCGAACTTCATTGTATCGGTGCAACGACACTTGATGAGTACAGGCAGTATGTTGAAAAGGATGCCGCACTGGAAAGACGTTTCCAGCCTGTTATGGTTGAGGAGCCTACAGTTGAGGATACTATTTCTATCCTGCGTGGCTTAAAAGAAAGATACGAGATATTTCATGGCGTAAAGATTACCGATGGCGCACTTGTGTCTGCAGCCGTTTTGTCAAACAGATATATTTCCGACCGTTTCCTTCCGGATAAGGCAATCGACCTTGTGGACGAAGCATGTGCCTCCATAAAAACCGAACTTGATTCGATGCCTACGGAAGTTGATGAAATTCGTAGAAGAATTATGCAGCTTGAGATTGAAGAGGCAGCCCTCAAAAAAGAAGAGGATAAACAGAGTCTTGAACGTCTTGAGGAACTTCAAAAGGAACTTGCCGAGCTTCGCGAACAGTATGAAACAATAAAGATTAAGTGGGACAGCGAGAAAAAAGCTGTTGAAAAGGTTACTGCTCTTCACGAGGAAATTGAAAAGGTTAATGCTGAAATTGCAGAAGCAGAGAGAAAGTACGATCTCGGCCGTGCCGCAGAACTAAAATACGGCCAACTTCCTTCGCTTCAGAAAGCACTTGCCGAAGAAGAGGAAAAAGGTAAAGCAAAAGAAAATGAGCTTGTTCATGAAGCTGTTGATGAAGATGAGATTGCAGAAATTGTGTCACGCTGGACAGGGATTCCGATCAACAGACTGACGGAAGGTGAAAAGGCAAAAACTCTTCACCTTGATGAGGAACTACACAAACGTGTTATAGGCCAGGATGAAGCTGTTCAAAAAGTAAGTGATTCTATTCTTCGCTCAAAAGCCGGAATCAAAGATCCTTCAAAGCCTATTGGTTCATTCCTTTTCCTCGGACCGACGGGTGTAGGAAAAACCGAACTTGCAAAAAGCCTTGCAGCTGCGCTCTTTGATGATGAGGCGAACATGATTCGTATTGATATGAGTGAATATATGGAGAAATACTCTGTATCGAAGCTTATAGGAGCGCCGCCCGGATATGTAGGCTACGAAGAAGGAGGTCAGCTGACGGAAGCGGTCAGACGTAAGCCCTATTCGGTTGTGCTTTTTGATGAAATTGAGAAGGCACACCCGGATGTGTTTAATATCATGCTGCAGCTTCTTGATGATGGCCGACTGACCGATTCGCAGGGCAGAACGGTCGATTTCAAGAACACGATTCTCATAATGACTTCCAATATTGGCTCAAGATATATTCTTAATGACCTTATGGATGACGGAAAAGTCGGAGAGGCTTCAAAGGAAGAGGTTATGAACGAGCTTCGTGCCCATTTCAGACCGGAATTTCTTAACAGACTTGACGAAATTATACAGTTTAATCCTCTTTCTAAATCTGACGTGTCCGGGATTATGGATTTGCTTGTTAATGAGCTTAATGAGAGACTTTCCGAAAAGGAAATCAAAATCGAGCTCACCGATGCGGCAAGAGATAAAGCGGTTTCAGACAGCTATGATCCGGCATACGGTGCAAGACCTTTAAAGAGATATCTTCAGAGAAGTGTTGAGACACTGAGCGCAAGACTGATTCTTTCAGGAGGAGTCAGTGAAGGTGACACAATTGTGATTGATTCCGATGGCGATAATCTTGTGGCACGCAGGAAGTAGACGCAGGTAAACGAATCTTGTATATATTTTCCAAATACGCTATAATCAGCATGTGAGAAATTTAAAGAAGGACCGTGAAAAGGGTTAGGCGGTCCGGAAAGGCTACACATGGTGAACTATGACGTTATTATTGTCGGTGCAGGCCCTGCGGGGATTTTCACCGCATACGAAATGATTAAAAACGGATCTACAAAAAAGATTCTTATGATCGAAAAAGGCAGTCCGATCGAAAAGAGAAGCTGCCCCAAGGCAAAAGCAGGCCATTGCCTGAATTGCAAGCCTTGTAATATCACTACCGGATTCTCCGGAGCCGGTGCTTTTTCCGATGGAAAGCTTTCACTTTCATACGAAGTAGGCGGAGATTTCCCTACACTTATCGGACCACGTGAATGCCAGGACCTTATTGATTATACAGACTCCATCTATCTTGATTTTGGTGCAGATCCTCACGTTGAAGGCGTTTCCAATCCTGAAAAGGTTAAAGAAATACGCCGCCGTGCAATTCGCGCAGGACTTAAGCTTGTTGACTGTCCTATCCGTCATCTCGGAACTGAGAAGGCACAGAAGCTTTATGCCGATCTTGAGCATTTCCTTCAGGACCATGGTGTTGACATGATTTTTAACAAAGAGTGTGAGGACCTTATCATCGAAGACGGTGAATGTAAGGGCGTTGTTCTCAACGAAGGCGAAGCAACAAAGGAGTTCCGCGCAGAGAACGTTGTTGTTGCTACGGGAAGACGTGGCGCAGAGTGGCTTGAAAAGCTCTGCTCCAAGTATGACATAGCTCATAAGCCCGGCACTGTTGATATTGGTGTTCGTGTTGAAGTAAGAAACGAAGTAATGGAAGAAGTAAATGAGGTTCTCTACGAGTCAAAGCTTGTAGGATATCCGCTTCCTTTCAAGAACAAGGTGCGTACATTCTGTCAGAATCCGGGCGGTTTCGTTAGCCAGGAGAACTACGACAACAATCTTGCAGTAGTAAACGGACATTCGTATAAGGAACTTAAATCCGATAATACGAATTTATCCATTCTCTGCTCACACAACTTCTCTGTTCCGTTCAATAAGCCTATTGAGTATGCACAGAAGGTCGGTGAACTTACAAATATGCTTGCAAACGGCCAGATTCTTGTTCAGCGTTATGGCGACATCCTCGACGGAAAACGTACATGGGAAAAGGAACTTAATTTCTCAAACGTTCGTCCGACACTTCCGGATGCGGTTGCAGGAGATATTACCGCAGCAATGCCGTATCGTGCCATGACAAATATCATCAACTTCATCCAAGCTGTTGATTATGTTGTTCCCGGGTTTGCCGCTACTGAGACTCTTCTTTACTCTCCCGAGCTTAAGTTCTACTCCAACAAAGTAAAGATGGAGCCGGATCTTACTACAAACGTCAAAGGTCTTTACTGCCTCGGCGATTCTTCAGGCTGGACAAGAGGCCTTATGATGGCTTCCGCCATGGGTGTTCTGATGGGAAGAAAACTGGCAAAGGATAATTAAATGTAAACGCTTTCTTATGCAAGGTGCTGAATTCGGCACCTTGCTTTTGTTTAGTTTTCACAAACATTTTCTGACGTTGTTGACAAATCAAAAAAGCGGGAATAATATGGGGGCACGTTCCGAAGGGGGGCTTCGGACAAGGGGATTTGGGGGTGGTCGTTTGGATTCCGTTATTGGGATCATTGGCTGTTCCCCGGCATATTCAAGGCGTCTTGCAGAAGCGATAAATGCAAGGCGTGATGTGGGGTATACAGCTGTCGCGTTTGGAAATGAAAAGGAACTTTCCGAGTTCCTGGAAAAGAAAAATCTGTCAGTTCTTTTATCGGACAATATGGAGCATTTGAGCTTCGCTCAAGATTCATGTATCTTCTGTCTGCTGACGAATGAGCCTGATGAAGTTGATATAAACAACAGTCAGGCATCTATATTCAAATTCCAATCTGCTTCTGCAATCATCAAATCTATTGTTCTATTAATCCCGGAAAGCAAAAAACAAATTAACAAAGTCTTTACTGTTTACTCGCCAGGGTCAAATATCGCAGCAGGTGAATATTCCGATATGCTGGCGGCAAAACTCGCCGCATCCGGAAAAACATTGTATCTGAGCTGGGAAATGTTTGGCGGTTTAGGACGTGACGGCTCCGAATTAACCGGAAAAACTGTCAGCGACCTTTTATTTACTGCACGAAAAAATCAGCAAGGAATGAAAAAACTGCTTACAGGATTAATGACAAAGAATGGTTATGACTATTTTGCAGGTACGGAATACTATGCCGATTTATGGCAGTATTCTGCAGAGGAAATGGAGATTATGATTAATTCGTGCCGCAGATTCGGTAATTACGAAAACCTTGTGTTTTGCTGCGGTTTCTTCTCCGATGGAATAGAGGCACTTATGGAGCAGTCGGATGAAGTTTATCTTGTCAGAAGTTCAATAAAAGACAAACAAAATGCGGAATTCATGCGTCAAATGAAGTACGCCGGCAAGCATGGCATTCTGACAAAAATAAAAGAGGTGACTATATGAGCACGGACGTAAAAAAACAGGTCAGAGACAGAGTGCTTCACAGCTTTGACTATTCCGAAACGATAACGGATGAGGCGCTGTTTGATGAAATCGACAGAGCTGTTACCGTTGAAGCAAGAACAACCTTCCTTCCTGTTCAGATGCGCGAAGAACTGCGGGAATCCGTATACAATTCAATACGTGGCCTTGATATCCTGGAAGAACTGCTCTGCAAAGAAGACATCACGGAAATAATGGTAAACGGTGATTCCGACATTTTTCTTGAAAGCAAAGGAACACTTTCAAAGTGGGATAAATCCTTTGAATCACGTGAAAAGCTTGAAGATATAATCCAGCAGATTGTCGCGGAAGCAAACCGAGTCGTAAATGAAGCAAGCCCTATTGTGGACGCCAGACTTAAAGACGGGTCCCGCGTGAACGTTATTCTTCCGCCGGTCGCAATTAACGGGCCGATTGTCACAATAAGAAAATTTTCCAAAGAACCATTCACCATGGAACGCCTTATCAATCTCGGAGCCCTTACCGAAGAGGCTGCGGACGTATTAAGACGCTTCGTTATGGCCAAATACAATATTTTTGTCTGTGGCGGAACGGGTAGTGGAAAAACCACCTTCCTGAATGCTCTTTCGGGTTACATTCCTGAGAATGAACGAATCATTACCATCGAAGACTCTGCTGAGCTGAAGATAAACAATATAAAGAATCTCGTTCGCCTGGAAGCCAGGAACCGTAACTCTGAGGAATGTTCTGAAGTAACAATCCGCGATCTGATAAGAGCGGCTTTGCGTATGCGCCCTGATCGGATTATCGTTGGCGAAGTGAGAGGTGCAGAAGTCGTTGATATGCTTCAGGCCATGAATACGGGGCATGACGGCAGCCTTTCCACAGGTCATGGAAATTCAATACCGGATATGCTGGACAGAATGGAAACGATGATGCTGATGGGAATGGAAATCCCTTTGGTGGCAGCAAGAAAGCAAATTGCTTCTGCCATTGACATTATGGTTCATCTCGGAAGGCTTCGCGATGGCAGCAGAAAGGTTTTGGAAATCTCGGAAGTTCTTGGTATAAGCGATGGCGAAGTTGAACTGAATCCTTTGTATGTTTTCAGAGAGGATGAAATGACGATTGACAATGACAACCCGAACTCAGTCATCGGGGAGTTAAAAAGAACGAATAATCCTCTTGTTCATCAGGGAAAACTTAAACGTGCAGGTATCAGATGGGCAGAATAAGAAAGAACGACAAACAAAGGAAAAAAGAAACGTTGTTCTTTGTTGCAGTCAGCATTGGCATATGCTTCGTTACAATATTCCTTTTTTACGACTTTGAGCCGATTTCATTCTGTCTGTTGGCAGCCACACCCTTTCTTGTGAAGTACTTGAAGAAACGTGAAGAAGAAAAACGCAGATGGAATCTGAATGTGTCATTTCTTGATGGCCTTCAATATATGAAAAACAGTCTGGTGGCAGGATATTCCGCTGAAGGAAGTCTGTGCGAGGCGACAAAAAGTCTTGAGAAACTTTACGGACAGGATGCACGAATAACAAAGGAATTCAAAATAATGCAGGCACAACTCCAAATGGGAATAACATTGGAGGAAGCGCTAAGAGAATTCGCATTGAGAAGTGAAGTGGATGATATTACAACCTTTGCAGAACTTGTGACGGTGCTGAAGAGAACAGGCGGAGATATGGATCGGGTTATTAAGCAGACTGCCTCAAACCTCAGGGACAAGATTGAGCTTAAACGTGATCTGAATACCGTTATTGCAGAAAAACTCGGTGAATTCCGTCTGATGTGCATAATTCCTTATGGCATACTCCTTTACCTGAAAATAAGCTCACCATCTATGAGCGAGCCCTTGTACCATAGTATTTTCGGATGTGGATTTATGACGATTATGCTGATTGCTTATTTAGGCTGTTTATTCATCGGCGAAAGAATATTGAAAAGCAGAATGGAAGCTTGATTTGCAGATTATTGAGAAACTGATATCCGAAAACCGAATAATGACTGCAATGTCGCTTTATCCCGGAAAAACCCGTTCGGACGTACTTGACATCCTGACAAAAGGATTACGAAAAAGAATGAGGCTGTATGCAGCAATTGCAGTTTCGGTGATTTTCATTTTCACAATTCTTGATGCCCAAAAAAGAAAGGAAACAGATGACCCGTACTCTATTGAAAGAAGCGATGTAAACGGAAATGAGAAAACAGTAGAAATCAGGATAGAAGAGGATGACAAGTGGAGCAATGAAATTCTCCATATCAGTCCGTATGAAATGACAGATGAAGAAATAGACAGTATGCAGTCTGAAATATGTGATCTGCTGGATGAAATCGTGCTGAATGGGAATGCCTCTTTTGATAACCTGCAAGGTGATCTTGAACTGCCCAATGAACTGCCGGAGTATCCTGTTGTTATTGACTGGTCAAGTGACAAATCGGACGTTCTTACCCGTTATGGCGAAATCAATAATATTGAGCTTACGGAAGCGGTGTCTGTGCTTCTTCGCGCAAAGATATCTTATGGTGATGAATTTCGAACCTACGAGCGGACTGTTACCGTAAATCCCCCTGCAAGGGATGAATTTGGACAATCTGCACTACGAGGCGTTCAAGAGTTGAGACGTCTTGAAAAAGAAGGAAGAAACGACCGAACCTTTATTATTCCTGAATCGCTTGATAGCCTGAAGGTAATCCGAACCGAGGGAAACTCAGTTTCGTTTATAGCTTTAGGAGTTGCGCTTGGAGCAATCATATTTCTTTATTCGTACAGTAATTATTTCAGTTCAATGGCAACTAAGAGAAAAAGAAGACTCGAAAAGGCGGGTAGTGATTACAAGAACTTTGTGTACAAACTGACTTTATTACTTTCTGCAGGAATGACCTTAAGGCTGGCATGGAGAAAGCTGGCATCTGATTACTCTAAAGGAAATGATAAAAAGAGTCTCCTTGCGCAAAACCTTATAGTTTCCGAAAGGGAACTTGAAAACGGGGAGTTGGAGCAGATTGTTTATGAACGATTTGGCGAGCGTATGGAAAATATGGCTTATCAGCGACTGGCTCAGATTTTAAACCAACAAATAACAAAGGGCGTCAACAATCTTAATGAGACATTGACGGCGGAGCTTAAGGAAGTTGTGGCAAAGGAACGCGAGAGCATAAAAGTAAAGGGCGAAGAAGCAGGTACGAAACTGCTTCTCCCTATGGTCGGAATTCTGATTATAGTTTTTGCAGTCCTTTTGATGCCGGCATTTACAACATTTTAGAAGAGGAGGATGTATGGAAGAAGAAAGAATTGATGAAGAACAGGAAATAGAATCTGTTAAGAAAGACAGACGAAGAGTTTCGGCTGTAGGCGTAGTTGAAATAGTATTAATTCTTGTTGTTATTATCGCATTAGTACTGATATTTAAGGACAACATCACTGAACTTGTAGAGAAAGCCTTTGACAAGATTAACTCCAATGCGGGAAAAATTATCAAATAGCGGAAATAACGGAAGTATAACTGTATATCTTACACTCATGCTTCTTATAATGCTTTCCTTTGTCTTCACAGCCTTGGAAGCGGCGAGAATAACTTCTGCAAAGGCCTACCATGTTATGGTATCCGAAATGGCGTCGGAATCCTTGAAGGGATCATATTTCTTTCCCCTATTTGAAGAATATGGACTCTTTGCCATTGATGGCGGCTATGGGGGAACAAATACGGACATAGCTAAGATGACGGATTTTCTTACGGATAAGCTTGAATATTCAACATTCTGGACATGGAGAGGACTTATAACGGCAGAACATCCGAGAACAATAATTAATTCCACTGAAACGCTCCTGACAAGCAATACGGCAGGATTCGCAAGTCAAATTAGGGATGAAGTGGGATTTGAAGGCGCGGAACTAATACTGTCGGAATTCACCGATAATGCGGTAGTTCAAAACAGCGAAACACTTGATTCACTGTTGGAAGCACAGGAAGCTGCCATGAACGCATCTGAAGAGGTCTCGCAACAAATATTAAAGCTGATGTCATGTGTTGATGGAGTTGCCACTACAAAAACAGGGTTGAAGGTAAAAAAAGGTCAGCTTGTTTCATCTGAAGAATTCCTAAAATGCTTTGGTGCAGGCGACATGTCATATATGAAATCAACATATGGAAATCCTCGTATTTTCAATCTGGCGTCCTCGTATATTGTCTACCCCGGGGAAGTTGGAAAGAGAGTTGTGGGCGACATTGAAAAATGCATTGAGATTCAGACTAATATTTCTGTTTATGAGAAGGAAACAGAGAGTCTTGAGCTGAAATTAAGAACCCTGAAAAACGATGAGGAACGCGACCGAGAGTTGATAAAGGATGTTGAAGAGCAAATCGACAGCATGGACCATCTGATAAAAGAGTACAACAAGGAACTTAAAAATCTTATGGATCGTATAGAAGAAGGCTATGGGATGCTTGATGACACAATAAAGGCATCAAAAGCCTCGGTAAACGAAGCAATGGACGCTGTAAACGAACTGGCGATAAGCCAAAAGGGCGCTGCGTCATCGATTCTTGGGTACGATAACCTTGTAAACTCTTCCGCGGGCCTTTTGACAGATGGAATGCAAAGCTATTTTGAAGGCGAAGCAAAAGAACTAAAGGCACTGATTGGATACGAAGGAACCGGATATGATACAGGCACGATGATTCAGACACTAAAAAGCAATAAGCAGTTTCTTGAGAATTGCAGTCTGCCTCGTTTTGACAAGAACAATCTGCCTTTGATGAAGGAATGTGTACAGAAGGTAGTGAATGCTGCCGCGCATATTACTTACAATGGTTTTTACTTTGATTATGGCTCAATACATACCGGTGAAATAACCGGGATTGATATTCTCGAACGAATTGAAGAGCTTCTTGGTGGAGGTGTTCTGAAGGCAATCGGAATTGAAGAAATCTCCGAAAGGGAACTTTCGGGGACTGACCTTCCTTCAGCCTTGGGTGCGAGCATTTCTTCCGGAGGCTTGGTTGATTCAATGATAACAGAGCTTTATCTGAAAAATAATTTCGGGTGCTATACAAAACAGAAGGACTTTACAAAGCTTGCATATGAACGGGAGTATATTGCTTTTGGACGAAAGAACGACAAACTCAATCTGGAGGCAATGGCATCGAAATTATATGCATTCAGATTTGCAATGTCATTGGCAGCGGTACTTACGGATGAAACGAGAACGAATGAAGCAGAAGCCCTGGGAAGACTTATTGCGGGATTTACGGGTTTGCCTCCGCTTATATATGTGATTAAGTATCTGATTTTGACGCTGTGGGCTACTGCAGAGGCTTTGGTAGAGGTGTGCGCGCTATTTAACGGTAAGGCGGTCCCGGTGTTCTCAGAAGAAGGGCACGTGAATTTCGCGGAATTACTTCTTATGAGCAGGCCTGAAATACAGAATGTTGCTTCAGAGTTTGAGGACAGTGGAGCACCGGATTATTCATTGTATCTTACGTTTTTTTCAATGTTTGAAGATGTGAATACCCGAAATCTGCGCGCATTGGATCTTATTCAGGAAAATATCCGCTACAGGTTCCGGGACTCGTTCAGAATCGGAAATTGTATTACCGAGGTGGACTTTACGATGAGTGTGGATTTCATCCAAAAGTTTGATACCGGCTTTTTTAATGATGAGGCATATGGACTTAAATACAGAACGAAGATGATTTACGCAGAAGACAGTTAATGCTGTTGAAAGCGGCAGAACCAATGCGTTCTGCTGTCTGTTCAGGTATAACACTAAAAATAAAAACCCCATTTCTCCCGAATTGCGGATTCACTTAGCGTTTATTTTGTCAAAACTCATAAAAGGAAATGTTATGCACGGAACAGACAACAGAGCGCATTCGAGCGCCGGAAAAGCATCATTGACAGTAGAGGCTTCATTAGCTTTTTCGTTATTCTTTTTTTCAATATATGTATTTTGGCAATGCTTTCTGCTCATATTCTTTGAGCTGAGCGTTGCTGACGGAGTCGGAGAGGCTGCAAAAAATATGGAGAAAATCGGTTATGCCGAGAGAAAACTTGTCGGTGCCGACGCTGACAAGCTTGCGGTTTTGTACCTCCCCGAACTCCTGGCGAAGGTTGAAACTCCTGACTTTGTCCAATGGAGAATAATACTTTGTACTGCTGCGGATGATGGAGGAATCAACATTATCGTACGTTACAATTTCATATGCTCTGCCCCTTTTTTTACAGATATATCTTTACCGGTACATCAAGCTTTCAAGATATATCCGTTCATAGGTGACTATGATGAAGGCAAATCGTCCGATGACAAAAAAGAAGAGCAGGACGATGATGACATAGTATACATTACCAAAAACGGTACAGTGTATCATGAATCGAAGAATTGCACGTATCTCCATATGAGCATATCGGCTGTTAACGAAAGTGAGGTTTCGAAGGAACGGAACAAGGATGGTGGTAAATATCGTCAATGCAGTGACTGTGCAGATTGCAATCACACAGGGCTGGTTTTCGTAACTGACTATGGAGACTGTTATCATTACAGTGTAAATTGTCCCAATATATACAGAGATATTATTGAAATAAAGAGGTCTGAGGTGGGGAACAGAAAACCATGCAGTAAGTGCGGAGGAGGATATTGATGAAAATCACCGATATCGTGGCAGTGGTTATGCTTGGCGTAATGCTGCTTGTGTTTTCAATAGAAGATATTAGAAAAAAGAGTTTATGCATATATGCAGTTGCTGCCGCACTGATTGTGATGCTTTTATACAGTGCATTTGTAAATAGAGATGCTCTGAATATTCTTCTGGGAATGATTCCGGGAGCTGTTTTGGCAGTCTTGTCCTTCTTCAGTGACGGGAAGGTGGGACTTGGAGATGCATTTGTATTTGGAACGGTAGGGGTATGGTGCGGTTTGACGGTAACCTTGAGTATACTGTTTGTGGCATTACTCACGTGTGCGGTTACGGGGATTGTTTTGATGATAATGAAAAAGGCGACACGGAAAACCGCATTGCCATTGGTTCCTTTCGTTTTTCTGGGGTATTTCATATGCGAGATTGCAAAATATGTATTATAAAGCGAATAAGTGCGTCCTTTACTGTTGAGGCAACCTTTGTAATGAGTATCATCTGCATTGTAATTTTGCTTATGATATCAAAAACCTTGGACTTCAATCAGCAGACAGAGCAGTATGCAGAAAAATGTATTGAGGCTGCAAAGGAAAAGCCTGACATCTTAACTGCAATGAGGCTGGAAAGACTTGTCGGAATGGTGTTTGACGATTAATACACTAAGGAGAATTTGTTGTGAGCGTACTAGGGGCTGTTTATGAAAAAGAGTGGATGGAGAGCTATCTGCGTATTCCCTATGAGCAGGATGCTGATGGTGAATCGGATGAACGGATGTTTTTTCATAATGAGATAAAAGGAATTCTCGGGCCTGAACATATTATGCGTGACGGCCTGGAATATTGCAGATATTCCATAACGGGAAGGAAGGCTCTGACAGCAATGTTTCAGTCACTTCCGATTAGGGAATGGCACTTGAAGAAAATACTGAATTGTCTGGTGACGGCAATAGAAAATGCAAAGGAATATATGCTTTGTGAAGATAATCTGCTGCTGACTTCCGAACATGTATTTGTGGATATAAATGATTACACAGCGGAGTTTCTATATCTTCCGGGATATATGCATCCCTTAAGGGAAAGCCTTGAAAGCTTTCTTGAATATTTGCTGAACAGAGTTGATTATGACGATAAATCAGCGGTTGAATTGATTTATGACTGTTATATTCTTGTCCTTAAGGAAGAAGGCGGGCTGGCTGCTCTCAAAGAACGCCTGGGTGAAAATAAAGCTCCTGAAGTGAAAAAGGAAGAACAAGTAAAAACATTTGCAGAAGAGAAGGTGTCTGACTTGGTGAAGAGCTGGGAAAGCCTTGAAGAGGATGACGACATCGGCGAAGAGCCGGATATAAGTTTTTCGGAATGGTTTAAAGGCCTTTTTCGAAGGAAAAATATAAACTATGCAAAAACTGTTGTGGCCGAAGAAACAGAAGAATATGAACTTAAGCCGGTTCAGGCCCCGCAGGAAGTGCAGGGGACAGTGTTCCTTGCGAAAAAGAAGGTTGGCGCCACGCCTTATTTGTTTTCTATAGCTGATGGGAGTGTTGTGAGGCTTGACAAGACTCCCTTCTGTATAGGAAGTATCAGAGAACAGACCGGGTATACCCTTTCTGCAGAAGGGGTGAGCAGGCTGCATGCCCGGCTGTACTCTGATAAAGGCGAGTGGCACATTGCAGATTTAAATTCCACAAACGGAACTTTTGTAAATGAACAGGAGGTGCTTCCGGGAAGGGATTGCCCTTTGTACAATAACGATAAAATAAGATTTGCGGGATGTGAATTTTTGTTTAAGGATGGCAAATAAATTGTTTGACAAATGAATAATAAGGTGGTACTTTTCTCTCGGGATAAATAGTTTTACTCATATTATTTGAGAAGAAAGGAGCTATGCATGGACGGATCTGACGGTCATAGTCGAATATGTAATGACATGACGAAACCTGTCGTCAGTGCGTAGCAAGACTTACTGTTATACACTGCCGACTTAGTTAGTCATTGTCTCTTTTTGAGGTGATGACTTTTCTTTTTTTGGGAGGTAGATGTAATGGAAGAAGAAATTATTGAAAGACGTATATGTGACGATATTGTCGATATTATTTTATCCGAGCTTCCGGATGCGGAGATTAAAGAGAAGCTCCTTGACTATCATGAAAATGATATTGCAGAAGCACTTGTCGAACTGACACCGGAAAAACGTCTTAAGCTGTACAGAATACTTGGCGTTGAAGTAGTATCCGAAATATTTACATATCTGGATGATGTTTCTGATTATCTCGAAGAACTCAGCCTGGAAAAAGCGGCAGATGTTATCGAAAACATGGATGCCGACGATGCCGTCGATGTTCTTGAAGAAATTGAGGACGACGAAAAGAGAGAAAAAATCATCTCTCTCATGGAGCCTGAAGCAACTGAAGACATTATGCTCATCAAATCGTATGAGGATGATGAAATCGGAAGCATGATGACTACTAACTATATTGAGGTTAAAAAGTCATCGACCATCAAACAGGCAATGCGCTCAATGATTGAGCAGGCAGGCGAAAACGATAACATCAATACTCTTTATGTTGTTGATGATGAAGGAAAATACTGCGGTGCGATCGAACTCAGAGAACTGATTGTTGCACGTGCAGATGTTCCGTTGGAGGACATCACAAGTGCGGGGTATCCGAGCATTTGCGCAAACGAAAAAATAAGTGACAGTATTGAACGTATTAAAGACTACTCCGAAGATTCACTTCCGGTAGTAGATGAGGATAATAAGCTGATTGGTGCACTTACATCGCAGGATGTTATCGAAGCCGTCGATGAAGAGATGAGCGATGACTACGCAAAGCTTGCAGGTCTTACCGAAGAAACCGATATAAACGAAAGTACTTTAAAGAGCATGGGAAAGAGACTTCCCTGGCTTGTACTGCTTCTCTTCCTGGGTATGTTTGTATCCGCGGTTGTAGGTGTGTTCGAAGCGGTTGTTACGGAAGTTGCGGTTGTAATGTGCTTCCAGTCACTTCTTTGCGGAATGTCCGGTAATGCCGGCACTCAGTCACTTGCTGTTACCATTCGTGTCCTTATGGATGAAAACGTCCGAGGCCGTGAGAAACTTAAGTTCCTTCTTAAAGAGGTACGTATCGGTGCATTTAACGGACTGATTCTTGGAACTATGTCATTTGCTTTTGTTGGTCTCTATATGCACTTTATTAAGAGTGTTGCCTGGGCGGAAGCTTTCTCCGTCTCAGGCTGTGTAGGTCTTGCTCTTTTTGCAGCAATGTGTATATCCAGCTTTGTAGGAACATTTG
Source organism: Lachnospiraceae bacterium (assembly GCA_045629005.1). Lineage (GTDB taxonomy): Bacteria > Bacillota > Clostridia > Lachnospirales > Lachnospiraceae > RGIG3528. Next base: position 1,901 of record JAZQQJ010000012.1, on the reverse strand, counting down.
TCCCTATGGTTTTCCACAAACTTAAGGTTGATCCGGCAGTAGCCTCCGGTCCGCTCATTACAACGGTTAACGATCTTGTTGCTGTTGTGACATATTACGGACTTGCAGATATTTTGCTGATTCATGTTCTCGGAATACATGGAATTTAGGACACCAAGCGGGAATCCTTGGTGATTCAATTATCAGCGTGGTTCACGGACTCATAAGAGGATGCCCGCCTGAATAATGGCAGATGGCGGTAAATTAATAGAAAGCTAAAAGGGAGTAATCAGCTATGTGGTTTGTTTTTGCTTTGATTTCAACGCTCGCATGGGGCGCAGCTGACCTTTTTTATAAGAAAGGCGCAGATGAAAATGATAAATTCAGTCATTTAAAAACTACAATGATTGTAGGTGTAGTAATGGGACTGCATGCGACATACACACTTGTAAAGCTTATCGCGGGCGGAGGAGTTTATAATCCTGCTAATATTATTATTTATCTTCCGGTATCATTAATGTACATCCTGTCTATGACCGTAGGGTACTTTGGACTTCGTTATCTTGAACTGTCCGTTTCTTCCCCTGTTCAAAATTCATCCGGCGGCATTTCATGTCTCCTGTGTGTTGTTTTCCTTGGAGAAGTTCTGAATGTGCCACAGATTCTTGCTGTAGTGTTTATGGTTGGTGGCGTTGTCCTTCTTGGCGTATTCGAAAAACTCCGGAATGACAAGCTGAATACTCCGGATTCTGCCTCAGAACAGGCAAAGTACAGAAAAGGCCTTTTTGCATTTCTTATGCCAGTAGGCTATGCGGTGCTCGATTCACTCGGAACATTTTTTGATGCGTATTATCTTGATGACTTTTCTGCCACTCCGCTTGTTGATGTGACGGAGGATTCCTTTGAGGATATTGCAAATATGTCCTACGAATTCACCTTCCTTATATGCGCGGTTATAATATTTGTCTTCCTTAAAATAAAGAAGCAGAAGATTGTTGAAAGTCTTCAGAAGGAACGTATATGCGCGGCAGTATTTGAAACTGCCGGGCAGGCAACCTATGTTTATGCGATGAGCGGAAATGGCGCAGTGGCTGCGCCGATGATAGCGAGCTACAGTATAGTGTCGCTCATCCTTTCGAGAATCGTGCTTAAGGAAAAACTGTCTTTCAGGCAGTATATGGCAATTGTGCTCGTTATTGCGGGCATAGTAATACTCGGAGTACTGGAAGGCCTTGCGGAGTAACCATAATATGAACAAAATTATTGCTTATGTCGACGGAAGTTTTAATCCTTCCATAAATAGATATGCATTCGGGTGCATCATGGTTCGTAAACGTTTCGCTGAAGCTGCGGAAAAAGAATCGCTAAACTCTTTTGAGGCTTTTCAGAATGAGGCCGACCCTTATGAAATAGTAACAACTCTGAAGGGCAGCGGCAACGACCCTGAAGTTGCCAAGATAAGAAATGTAGCCGGTGAAATGCTCGGAGCCATGAATGCAGTGCGATGGGCAAAAAAGGAAGGCTATGATTCCATTGATATATTCTATGATTATGCCGGAATAGAGATGTGGGCGACCGGAAAATGGAAAGCGAAGAATGAATATACTCAAAGCTACGCCGAATATATGAAGAAATCTTCGAAGGAAATTGAGATACAATTTAAAAAAGTGGAAGCTCACACCGGAATAAAGTATAATGAGCAGGCTGATAAGCTTGCAAAATCGGCACTTGAGAGCGATTCAACAAATTGAAAAAGTTTTTTAGAAAAAAATAAAAATTGTTGTTGACAAACTCTTTTTTCGGTGGTATCCTAATCGAGCGCCTTGCAAAAAGGGCGCAGGAAACAAAGGAAGAACCTTGAAAACTAAACAGCTAAACAACCCTGAAAATTTCTAAAATTTTCAAACTTGGTCATCATTGCA
>JAZQQJ010000011.1:0-62698 GCA_045629005.1 Lachnospiraceae bacterium | reverse complement strand
TGAGGAGCCAAAGCCCACAGAAGGACCTAAACCCACAGAGGAACCGAAGACTACACCCGAGCCCACAAAGGCTCCTGAGAATAAAGACAAACCCGACGATACACCAAAGACAGGAGACAATGTGCTACCATTTGTTCTTGGTATGATTCTTATCCTCGGAGCAGCATTTGCAGGAACGGGTTACGCAAAAAGAAAATAGGATATCTAAGCTTGAGAGGCCTTGAAGGGATGTAAGGCCTCTCTATTAATGCGAAGGTTTGTACCTAATTTCCGCCGCGTCTTAGGTATAAACGTCGGCAAGTGAAGACTTTGTGACCATGTAATACATAAACGGAGGTCAACATGAGACTTGGATTATCGGTACCGATTAATATGGAAAGTGCAAAAAAATGGGCAGAGACGCAGAAATCTTTAGGATGCGGAAGCGTTGTTTTCCCGCTGAATGCGGATAGTGATGAAATAATTATTTCCGAGTATGTGAAGGCTGCAAAGGAGAACGACCTTCTTATAGCGGAAGTCGGAATATGGCGTAACGCCATGTCGCCCGATCCTCCCGAAGCAAAGAAGAACTTCGAATACAGTGTAAGGCAGCTTAGGCTTGCCGATGAAATCGGCGCGAGATGCTGTGTTAACGTGGCCGGCTCAACCGGTAAAAGATGGGACGGAGCTTATAAAGAAAATTTCAGTAAGGAAGTATGGAAGAAAACTGTAAAAACCGTTCAGAACATTATTGATGAGGTCAATCCGAAAAACACATGGTTCACTCTGGAACCCATGCCATGGATGATTCCGACGGGACCGGAGGAATATATGAATCTGATTGAAGATGTGGCAAGAGACCGCTTTGCGGTTCACATGGACATTATTAACATGATAAACTGCCCCGACCGCTATTTCTTCCATGATGAATTCCTTGATGAGGTTTTTGACATGCTAAAAGGGCGCATTCGAAGCTGCCACCTCAAGGACATTCTTCTTTTGGAGGATTTTACGTTTCAGCTCAGGGAAACGGGCTGCGGGAAGGGTACCTTCAATATTGAACATTATGTCGAGCTCGCAAATAAAGAAGACCCCGATATGCCTATGATAATCGAGCATCTTAAAACAAACGAAGAATACATTGAAAGCATTGCATACGTAAGAAGGCGGCTTGGAGTATAATTCAGTAATGACAGGAGACATAACTTGTGAAAAATTTTGCAGATTCAAATGAAATTACAAGAGCATATTTTGATTCAATGCTCATTAAAACGCGCTACATTGATTCCGACCTCCCCGATATGGGAGTTGATATTTTCGGAAAGCACTTTTTAACGCCTCTTTGCAGCGCGGCACTTTCACACCTGAATTCCACGCACGAAAAAGGTATGACAGAACTTGCAAAGGGCATGAAAGCCGCAGGCGGCATCAATTTTTGCGGAATGGAAAGCTATGATGGCGAGCTTGACGACATTATGACTGCAGGCGCCGATACGGTACGCATCATTAAGCCTCATTCTGATAATAAAGAAGTTTTCAAACGTATCGAGCATGCAAAGAAACTCGGCGTTTTTGCGTTGGGAATGGATATTGACCATGCATATAACGGAAACGGAGGCTATGATGTGGTTGTTGGCCTTCCCATGAAACCGAAGACGAGCGCCGAGCTCAAAGAATTCATCAAAGCAGCAGAAGGCATTCCTTTTGTTATTAAGGGTGTTCTTTCAGCCGAAGACGCAGAAAAATGCATGGAAATCGGTGCGTCCGGAATAGTGGTTTCACATCATCATGGTATTATGCCGTATTCTGTTCCGCCTGCAATGGTCCTCCCTGAAATAAAGAATGCAGTCAAAGATACAATGACTGTTTTTGCAGACTGCGGGGTAAACAGTGGCACAGACGCCTTTAAACTTCTTGCAGTGGGGGCAGATGCTGTCTGCCTCGGTCGCCTTCTGATGGACCCTCTGAAAGAAAAAGGCGCAGCAGGGGTAACAGAGAAAGTTAACTCCGTAACTGAAGAACTCCGCTCAATTATGGCACGTACAGGATATCACAACGTGAAAAGTATTGACGACAAGTGTATAATCCAATACAGGCTTCACTAAGGTTTTTGGAAGGAAGGCATCACAGAAATATTCAAGTAAAAAATTCAGGTAAATTAAAAAGCTGTGCAGGATGTTGACTTTAAGAAACAGTGCTGTTATAGTCAGGTGGTCGTTTTAAGAAATGGTGCTGTTATAGTCAGGTGGCCGATTGAGAAAATGTGCTGTTATAGTCAGGTGGCCGATTTAAGTAAATAAAATATATCTGATGGGTAGAGAAAAATGAATTTTGATGGGTTCGTCAAGGAAATAGAAGAAAACAAATGGCCCGTTTTCGGTGTGGAAGTGTATGAAAACGGTGCGCTGACACATTCTTACGGTGACACCGAAAATTCTATACAAAATGCATATTCTGCAACAAAGTCGATTGTTTCAATTGCTTTCGGCATTGCGTACGACAGAGGGCTTATATGCCTTAACAAATCTGTTTTGGACTACCTACCCGAAGACAAGCTTGCAAAGCTTACTCAAAAACAGAAAGACACTTTTTCAAAAATTACTATGTCAAGGCATTTGACAATGTCGGTTGGCGACCTTCCTTTCAGACCCGAAGGCGACAACTTCCTTGACTATAGCTTCAAATGTGAAATTAAGAATCCTGATGAAAAAGTGTTCAACTACAGCAATATTAATACATTTCTTGTGTCTGTGGCCTTAACCAAGGCACTTGGCTGCGACCTCGGTAAATTCATTGAAAAAGAGATTTTCGAGCCACTCGACATAACAGATTACAAACTCGGATACAGCCCCGAAGGCTATTACTACGGCGCAACAAACACAGAAATCAGTGTTCATGATCTGAGTAAGTTCGGAATACTGATGAGCAACAAAGGAATATACAACGGAAAGAGAATCATTTCCGAGGAATACATTAACCTCGCCACATCCGTTCAACAGATGAACAGAGAAGGCGGCTACGGTTTCTTCTTCTGGAAGTTCCACGAAGGCTTCAGCATAAACGGCAAATGGGGACAAAAATGCTACTGCCTCCCCGACCGCGGTCTTATTGTGAGTTTCATGGCTCACCTGGAAGAAGGCACGGATGCACTCTACGAAAGTGCCGAAAGAAATATGTTTGAAAAATGATAGATATAAAAGTAAACTGTAGGCATTGATATGTACCCTCCTTACTGGTTTCGTCCAGTAAAGAGGGTACATATCATATGACCTTCCTTGGAAAGAATATCAGTGACGATATTTCTGAGAAAAGGCGCATCTTCTGGAGCAGGTTTACGGGTAACAAAGCATATTCGGGATTAACTTTTTCCTCCGAAAGGGCAATGCCAAAAAGTTCATTGGCGAAGACATTTGCAGATGATGACTATTTTATGAAGAATGCCTTAAATCATTATTAAACATCACCGTATAAGGTGGTGCTTTTTTGTTGAAGGGTATATATTGTAAAAGCGTGTCACTAATAGGCAGGCACAGCAGACTATTAGTTTGTGAAAGGGGAATTTTTATGCGAAACAAAATGTTCAAAGTAGTACGTGCAGCAGCAGCTGTCGCTCTTGCAGCGGTTATATCGTTGTCAGGCGTTACAGGTGCAGCCTTGACAAAAGTGTACGCCGCAGAAACGGCTGTAACTGTTGCCGAAGGGAAAAATTTTACTCCGGTAAAGTACGGTAATATCGTGGATGGTAGGATTGAGGCATTTGACGAAAATGGGGTATCGTATCTTGTGCCGTTGTCCGAACTTGGCACAAATGCATTTATTGCCGAGTTTATTAAGGCAAACAAAAGCTGTTTCAACCTTGCCCTTACCGGAAATTGCAAGTTCTTTAATGTTACACTTTATATGAACGAGTATCCGGAAATAGCAAAGAAGTTCAATTGGGACAGAATGAAGGTTCTGGAGTATTATCTCACCACAGGAATTTATATGGGTGACAAGTCGTGTACCTCATTCGACCTTGCGGTTGCTGTTACCATCCTTCCGGATTGTGTAATGAGCAATGGACAGATAGCAGACATATACGAACTTCTTGAGAAGTTTGAAAAGGCTACGGGACTTACCACCACGACAGGCGTCGTTGTTGCTCCGACAACAGCAGGCTATCTTGGAATCAAAAAGGTTGATAAGGCTACCGCGCTCGGAATCATTGTTAATCCCCGTGAAGGTGAAAAATTTCTCAATGCAGACGGAACTGAATCAGTCGGAGAAGTTATAAACGAAATCGTTATGGAAGAAGAACCTGTAATTGTTTATAACGTCGAAGCTTATGAAGTTGCTCACAGAAGATGGGAAGAAGCCGAACCTCAGCCCGAAGACTACGCTTCAGAATGGCTTAGTGCAAAAGCAGACTGGGAAAGCCGCAAGCCGGTCCGCGCCGACTATACTGCAAATGACGCTGCTTATGCTACGTATGATGAAGCTGAAACGGCTTATAATGAAGCCTATGAAGGATGGTTAAGCTCTGAGCCGGATATTACCGACAGCATGACTAAAGACGATGAAAAAAACTATGAGACGGCTTTACGAATCTGGAAAACGCTGGAACCTCAGGCGTCCGAATACGTCGCCGGTGGAAGGTTCAGTAACGCCAAAGAAGCAGCGAAGGCTTATGACAACGATGTTAAAGCATGGAAGGAAGAACGTCCGAATCCGGACGACTTCGTTTATCATGCAAACACGTATGTATCTGCTGAGGCAGCGAACGCAGCATATCTGGATGCACATGCAACATGGGAAGCAGGTAAACCTGACGCAGGCGACGCAAATGCTCTCACAGAGTATATAAATGAACATCCCGAACCTCAGAGCAGTGATTATGTATACTATGATAATTCGGTTGAATTTCATGGAAAAACATATACATTTGCAAGCGAAGAAGAAGCAAATGAAAAGTTCTGGAATGCGTATGAGGACTGGAATGAATATTCCACTGCTATGCCGAGTTATTTGACATTTGAAAGAGAAAAAGGCATTGTTGTCCTTGAAATGCAGACACTTGAGATGATGAAGTCAATTGTTGACGACGTCTTCAACAAAAGAGCAACAAAAGCTCCTGATGATGTTCTTGCAGCTTTCTTTGCATTATATCCCGAACCTGACCCATTCGAATGTGAGTCCCAGGCTGAATATGAAGATAAATGTCAGAAGCAAATGATGCAAAAAGCTTCGTTTGCGACGAAGTATCTTGTTGCGGAGTATTCGTCAAATAGCAATGATGAGATTTACCGCAAATACTATGCAACGCACGAATGCCCTGATATCTTCACTGAATATGATGATGAAGCTTATCCCAATGCATTAAATCAATGGGTGCTAAATGGTGGGAAAAACATCGATCTTGAACGCAAAAATTTGAAAGATCATTATTTAAATGACATATCCTATTTAAATTCAAGTCTTGAAGATTGGTATACGGATTGGGGTTATTTTATCGATGGCGGATTCATTGATGATGAAGAAGAAGCAAGACAGGCTTTTCTTGAGTCGCAAGAAGCTTGCAGAAACGCTTTGGATGAAAAGTATTTTAGTAAGGGTTTACCTAATCCCGAAAATTATAGGTACAAAACAGAGGAAGAGGTAAATGCTGCAGTAAAAGACTCTGCGGAAGAATATTATTCATGGCTGAGAGATGCTAACAGATGCTTAGTAAATGATGTTATGTCGGAAGAAGGGTGTACAGGTGTACTTAAGAATTGCGCAGATACAGCAAAAGACGCCCTTGAAGCAGTTGCTCTTTACTATCCGACATACGACGAAGCAGAATATGCATTTATGGTTGCTCATGACAAGTGGGAAGCATCCGCTCCCGATCCGCTCAAATATGCGGACGTTAACGAATATAACCGTGCTGTAGCTGAATGGGAAGGTATGGCTCCTGACCGTGAAGAGTACACAAGTAACAGATATGGCCTCACATCCGAAGAAGAAGCTGAAGAAAAGTACAAAGAAGACTTAGCCGCATGGGAAGCTGAAGGCGAAAATAACTTTGGTCAGGACGCTTACGAAGGTATCCTTGAAGAAGAAGGATATTATGACGACCAAAAGAAGTGGGAAGAAGCCGAGCCTCAGCCGGAAGAGTTTGATCCGGATACAGATTATTCGGACCCCGAATCTGCTCCTGTAGTATAGTAGGAGTTAAAAAGTTCCGATAAATAAACAATAGTTCTTTCCGGTGCTTATGAACGACGGCGGTATCCATACATGACAAAATGTATTGGATACCGCTTTTTACTTGCCTTTCTCCGTAGCAGTGTTACAGAACTATACGGATAAAGCAGCTCAGACAAGCTTTTTATCCGTAGGGGTTGCATCCGGCGCTACGGATAAAAGCAAGTAAAGGAATCTTTTCTCCGTAGTGGCTATTTTTTTCGCTTGTTGCGCGAGACGGTGAGGTGGAAAAAGAAAAAGGTCCGGTGGACCTTTTTCCCACCGAACCGACCGAAGCCTCCGTAAGGAGGCTGAGACCTCGAACCCTCGAGGCACGGATGTGCCTCGAAAAAAGAAATAGGGCATCTTTATGATGCCCTATTTCTTTTTTCAGAGCGCGAGACGGGACTCGAACCCGCGGCCTCGACCTTGGCAAGGTCGCGCTCCACCAACTGAGCCACTCGCGCATTTGTGTTTGCCATTGCTGAACACGAGTGTTATAATACCACCGAGATTCACAAAAGTCAACGCTAAATTAGCATTTTTATTGAAGAACATTTGTACGAAAATCGGAGAATATTCTGAATAATGAGTAAACATATAAATCTTAAGCAAACTGACTCGACAAATCGGGTTGCAAAGCAGCTGGCAAAGGCAGGAGCGGACGAATGGACCGTCGTTACCGCACGAAAACAGACTAACGGACGCGGCCGTATGGATCGTTCTTTTTTTTCTTTTGACCGATATGGAATATATATGAGCATAATACTACGTCCGAAACGTAATGACCCGGTGAATGTTCTTACCGCAATGGCTGCCGTTGCTGTTTCCCGTGCCATCGAGACTGTGACACGGCTTAATACCGGCATTAAATGGGTTAATGATGTTTACATCAGCAACAGAAAGGTTTCCGGTATTCTTGCTGAAGGAGAGTTCACAGCTGACGGAACACCCGAATACATTGTTCTCGGCATCGGTGTCAACGTTTCCGTGACAAATTTTCCGGAAGATATATCAAATAAAGCTACAAGTCTTGCAATAGAACTTGACAAAGAAGGCAGGGGAGTAGATAATTTATTTTTTGTTGTACGTAACCTGTATTTGCGTAATATAAGGAAGAGAATTATAAATCAGGTTGTTACTGAACTTCGTGCAATGTATTATAGTGAAGATTCCGAAATACTTGAAGAATACATTAGAAAGTCCTGTGTAATCGGAAAAGAACTTGATGTTTATAACATTTGCGAACGTGACGGTGAAAAGCCTTTGTATACCGCAAAAGCAACATCCGTTGACAGGGAGTTCAGGCTGATTGTTACCGATAGTGAAGGAACAAGCCATGTGCTTGATTCCGGTGAAGTCTGCATAAAGCAGGGGAGTAAGTCTTGAAGGGCGCAGATATACTTATAAAAGCATTAAAGGAAGAAGGCTGTGATACGATTTTCGGTTACCCCGGCGGTGCCGTAATCGATATTTATGATGCTCTCTACCGCGACAACACAATAAAACACATATTAAGCTCCGACGAGCAGGGGGCTGCCCATGAAGCAGACGGTTATGCACGTGCGACAGGGCAGGTAGGTGTCTGCCTGGCAACAAGCGGCCCGGGAGCCACGAATCTTGTTACCGGTATAGCTACGGCATATATGGATTCTGTTCCGATGGTTGCAATTACGGGCAACGTTTCCACACGTAAGCTTGGAAAGGATTCCTTCCAGGAGGTTGATATAGCAGGTATTACAATGCCTGTAACAAAGCATAACTTCATTGTTAAGGATGTCAGAAAGCTTAAGGAGACAATTTACAGAGCGTTCGAAATCGCCAGAAACGGACGTCCCGGCCCTGTACTCGTTGATATTACTACCGATGTTATTTCTGCAGAGTGCAATGACGATGAAGTTGACCGCTTTTTTGTCAGGGAAATCGATCGTTTTACGAACGATGACATCAAGCAGGCTGCCAAACTTATAAACAGTGCAAAACGTCCGCTTATTTATGTAGGCGGCGGAGCTGTCATTTCGGGAGCTGATAAGGAAATTGCCGAGCTTGCTCAGAAATGCGATGCATTCGTATGTGACTCGCTTATGGGAAAGGGAGTTTTCCCGGGCGATTCCCCTAAGTATCTCGGCATGACCGGCATTCATGGAAGAGAAGCAGCCAATGCTGCCGTTTCCGAGTGCGACTGCCTTGTGGCAATAGGTGTGCGCTTTTCAGACAGAGCTTCGGGAGGACATGGACTTCCTGATGAAAAGTGTAAAATTGTCCACATAGACATAGATCCCGCGGAAATCAACAAGAACGTTTGTGTTACGAAATCTGTTATAGGCGATGCATCACACATTCTTCGCGAGTTGAACAGGCTTGTGAAAGAGAAAAATCATCCCGCCTGGGCTGAACGCATTAAAAAGCTTTGCATTTCATCCTGCAAAGACAGTGGTAAGGATGATACAGCCAGACAGATTATACGTAAGGTATACAAGGTTACAAAGGGCGATGCAATAATTGTTACCGAAGTCGGAAGCCACCAGATGCTTACTGCGGATGAGTTTTGCTTTAAAAAGCCTCGTACGCTGCTTACTTCAGGTGGACTCGGCACAATGGGCTTCGGCCTTGGTGCAGCAATCGGTGCGAAGCTTGCAAAACCCGAAAGTACGGTTATCAATCTTGCAGGCGACGGATGCTTCCGAATGAATATGTCCGAACTCGCAACCGCATCAAGATATGGGATACCTGTAATCGAAATCATTTTCAACAATAAAGCACTCGGACTTGTTAAGGAAATGCAGACGGAGCAGTGCGATGGACGTCATTATTGCACTGACATAATCGATAATGTTGACTTCGTTAAGGTTTCCGAGGGACTCGGGGCAGAGGCTGTTCGTGTTGACAATGCCGAGGATTTTGAGAAGGCTTTGAAAAAAGCACTTAAATCAACAAAAGACGGCAAAAAGCCGTATGTAATAGAATGCCTGACAGGCATGTAAAGAAAGTAAGGGTTAGTAACAAAATGTCAGAAGTATTACTTAAAAAGGATTTTTACTACGATCTTCCTGAGGAACTTATTGCACAGGATCCTCTTGAGGACAGGTCATCATCAAGGCTCCTTTGCCTTGATAAAAACACCGGTGAACGTGAGCACGGCCATTTCACGGACATACTTGATAAGATCAATCCCGGAGACTGCCTTGTAATCAATGATACAAAAGTTATTCCGGCAAGACTTATCGGTACAAAAACCGGTGAAGTAGACAATTCCGAAAGGCAGTTTGGTGCGCAGATTGAAGTGCTTCTTCTTAAGCGCATGGAAAATGATGTCTGGGAAACCATTGTTAAGCCGGGTAAAAAGGCACGCACAGGTGCACTTATAAGCTTTGGCGACGGCCTTCTTCGGGGCGAAATCATCGAGTGCAAGGAAGATGGTAACAGACTTGTAAAGTTTACATACAAGGGTATATTCGAGGAAATTCTTGACAAACTCGGACAGATGCCCCTTCCTCCTTACATCACTCATGAACTTAAAGACAGAAACCGCTATCAGACTGTTTATGCAAAGAACGAAGGCTCGGCAGCAGCGCCTACCGCAGGCCTGCATTTTACGCCGGAGCTTCTGAAAAAACTTGAAGATAAGGGAGTTATCATCGCAAAGGTTACTCTTCACGTCGGACTTGGTACATTCCGTCCGGTAAAGGAAGAAAACGTCCTCGATCATCTTATGCACACGGAAACGTACCAGGTGCTTCCGGAAGAGGCAAAGAAAATCAACGATGCAAAAGCTGCAGGCGGCAGACTGATTTGTGTCGGAACAACGAGCACACGTACGATAGAAACGGTTGCGGACGAGAACGGCATCATTCATCCGGGCTCGGGCGACACGCAGATTTTCATATATCCCGGGTATAAGTTTAAGGCTCTTGACTGCCTTATCACAAACTTCCACCTGCCGGAAAGCACGCTGATTATGCTTGTTTCGGCACTTGCCGGAAAGGATAATGTACTTGATGCGTACAAAGAAGCAGTAGAAATGAGATATCGCTTCTTTTCCTTCGGGGATGCTATGTTCATCCATTAACGCTTTCATGGTCCCAAAGCAAAGCTTTGGGACAAGAGATGCTATGTTCATACATTAATCCAACAAGTTGAAATTAATTTGCAATATGCTATAATATATAAAATTGAAAGTTGCGATAGCAGCAGATTTTATAACGAGCGACAAGCGAAGCGGTCGCGAGCTTGACAAATCGTTGATGCTTGGCATCTTCGGATTAATCTTTTCAAAATTTAAGGAGTGTGATTTTTTTTCAATGGACCCTGACAGTCGATTGCCGTGGATAATTGTTATACTTTTACTTTTATGCGCAGCAATGCTTGCCATTACAGAGACGGCTCTGGCATCCGTCAAAGTTTCAAAAATACGCGCACGTGCCGATAAAGGCGATGCACGTTCAAAAAAAGTGTTAAAGGTATTGGACAATTTTGACCTTGCCATTACCACAATTCTTATTCTTACAAATATTGTTCATCTTTCAGCAGCAGGCATAGTAACTGCGGTAGTTACCCGTAAGTGGGGGCTCGGCGCGGTTACGATAAGTACCGTAATAAGTACCATAGCCGTGTTCTTCCTGGGCGAAATGCTTCCGAAGAGCATTGCGAAGAAATACAGTGAGAAGCTTTCTTATACAATGGCTCCTGTTATTTCTGTCTTTATGGTTATCTTAAAGCCGATAGCTTTGCTGCTTTCAAAAATCGGTAATTTCGCAGCTGGTTTCACACGTGAAGACCCCGAAGTATCCGTAACCGAAGACGAGCTGTATGACATAATTGAAGATATGACAGAGGCAGGCACTTTGGAAGAAAACCATGGTGACCTGATTTCGTCTGCCCTTCAGTTCGGAAATATTACCGTAAACAGCATACTTACGTCCAGAATGGATGTGTGTATGATAGATGTCGAAGAAGAGCCTGAAAAGATTCTTGAAATTATTAAAGATATAAGACACAGCCGCATTCCGGTTTACGAGGATACGGTTGACAACATTATCGGTATACTCCAGATAAGAAAGTACATTCGTGAGTATCTGCATAACAAAAACAATCTCGACATTCGTTCACTTCTTGATGAGCCGTTCTTTGTACATTCAAGTATGAAAATTGATGACTTACTTACCCGTATGAGCAAGGAACGTATGAACATGGCCATCGTTACCGACAGCTATGGCGGAACACGCGGTATTGTTACCGTTGAGGACATCCTTGAAGAGCTTGTGGGCGAAATCTGGGACGAGGACGACGAAGTGCTTGAGCCTATAAGACTTTTGGACGAGTGCTCCTGCATCTGTGACGATGATGTTCAGGTTCAGGATGTTTTCGAATTTCTTGAATACGAGGACCCCGAAGAGAACGAGGACCTCCTTAATAAGGTTATGGGCGAGTGGGCTTATGAAGCTTTCGGAGCCATTCCCAAGGAGGGCGAAGAATTTAAATATCACGACATTATAGTAAAAGCTTTTAAAATGGACCATAACAGAATTGTTTCACTGTGCGTTAAGAAACTTGTCACAGAGGAAGGAGAGGAAGCATGATGCTGATTATTCTTTCTTCCGTGGGCATAGTAGCCTGCATAATATTCTCTGCCTTCTTTTCAGGCTCTGAAATGGCTTATTCGTCCTGCAACAGGACACGTCTCGACAATCTTTCCGAGGATGGAGACAAACGCGCAAAGCTTGCCACAAAGATTGTTGAAAAGTTCGATGATGCGCTTTCCACAATCCTTATAGGCAACAACCTTGTTAACATTGCATGTTCATCACTTGGTACCGTACTTGTCATCAGCATCTGGGAGCAGTTCCTTCCGGACAAAAGTGCTCCTACATGGCTTCCGACAGTAGTACTGACGATACTCATCATCATTTTCGGTGAAACCATTCCGAAAATATGTGCCAAGAAGTCTGCAAACCGCAAGGCCTTAAAGTATTCCTACATAATCAAAACGCTTAACATCATTTTAAAGCCTGTAGTTATCCCGATTGTCGGACTTGTTAAGCTCTGTTGCCTTCCTCTTAAGGGGGAGAAGGAAGAGATTGACGAGGACGAAGCGGTTGACGAGCTTACGGACATCATTGAAACTGCCGAAGAAGAGCAGGTGCTTGATGAAGATACATCGGAGCTTGTACAGGCAGCCATTGATTTCAGCGATGTTCAGGTAAGCGAAGTAATGACGGCAAGAGTTGATGTTGTTGCCATCGATATTGAGGATGATGACGAGACAATCAGAGACATCATTAAGAATTCTCCGTACACAAGAATTCCCATATATGAAGGCAGTATCGACAGTATAATCGGAGTTCTTTCACTGAATCGTTACTTAAGAGCTTCTCTTGAAACAGAGATGCCTGACATTAGAAAGCTTATGATGGATGCGAAGCATGTCTACAAGACAATGAAGCTTCCTACAGTCCTTAGTGAGCTGAGAAGAACAAAGCAGCATCTTGCAATTGTTACCGATGAGTACGGTGGTACGCTTGGTATTGTTACAATGGAAGATGTTCTTGAAGAGATTGTCGGAGACATTTGGGACGAAACCGATGAAATCGAAGAAGAGGTTGTCGAACGTAACGAAGGTGAGTACGAGCTCGACGGTGATACAACTATAGCTACATTCCTTGAAACGCTTGAACTTCCTGAGGAGGCGCTTGAGGATATTGATTCCGAGACTGTCGGAGGATGGGCTATTGAAACACTTGAGCATTTCCCTGAGGCAGGCGAAAGCTTTACATGGAGAAACTACAAGGTAACCGTAGTACGTTCGGACGAGCTCCGGGTTGAAAAACTTCTTGTAAAAAAGCTTTTTGAGGAAACAGAGGAATAATTGAATAAATACGAGAGGTAAGCAAATGAAGAAACGCCTTATAAACATAATATTGTTAACGGCGTTTCTCCTTGCCCTGATTCCGGGGAAAGCCGTTTCTGCGGCTTCTGTACAGGAAATCAGAGTCGGGCTCACCTCTCTTTTTTATGACAAATCGGAGATTCAGGTAAGGAATACGAAGCTGACCATGGGATATGTCAACGATATGCGTGAGTTTGTTCCGGAAGTTACACTTACATCCGAAGCGGGGTTTGTCTTCAAACCTGCTTCGGGATACTACATTTCCCTTGGTGAAACGTGCAAAAACTATGGAGAAACGCTCACTCTTAAGAAAAAGTATTTCTTAAGCGAAAGCCACGTTACAGGTGCGGTTACCGGTAACGGAGAGTGGAACGTCTACGCAGGACCGTTTGATGCATATACCGATGCTGAAGAGGCAGTCTCGGAATTTAGAAAGGCGGGAGCAGTGCACGCATATGTCCTTGCGGGAAATAACTATCGCCTGACAATCGGCTTCGGCACCTCGGATTTTATTATCGATGTTGATGAGGACTTTGAATATCCTCAGTTTGAAGCAGCTTCAAAGTATGAGGACATGGGCTTTTACATTGATCTCGGCAGCCGTATTTACAGGGGCAGAATTGAAATAGGACGCTATCAGAAAACAGGTATAACCGCAGTGAACGTAGTTCCGCTTGAAGAATATCTGTACGGGGTAGTTGCTTCGGAAATGCCGGATACATGGCCTGAGGAAGCTTTGAAAGCACAGGCTGTATGTTCAAGAAGTTATGCGATTGTTAAAGCCGGTATCGGAGGAATGTCCGATGCAAAAAACGGCTATAAAATAAATGACACGACCGATTCACAGGTATATCGTGGCGTAATTTACGAAAAAAGTAAGTCAACGGAAGCTGTTAATAAAACAAAAGGCGAGCTTGTCGGCTTTAACAATAAAATTGTAGCAACATATTATTTTTCCTCCGGAGCGGGTTCCACGGAGAGTGCAGAGGATGTGTGGGGCTTTGATTTACCGTATCTTATGGCAAAAGCGGACCTTCAGGAAGGGAATTACGCTGTTGCACCATGGAGGGCTGAATATACGCTTACGCAGCTCACAAACATAATTGCGGGGTACTCCAAAAATGTCGGTTCCGTGACGTCAATAAGCGTAATTAATCAGTCTGACAGCGGAAGGGTTTCGCTCATTCGTGTTCTCGGAGAAAACGGCAGCCTTGCCTTCCAGTCGAGCTCGATACGTAATGTACTTGGATTAATGAGTACAAAGATAAAGATTGTAAAAGCAGGAGACAATCCTGATGCCGCATATGTAAAGACTGCCTCGGGGACCGTTAGTGTCAACATTGGCGGGAAATATGCAAAAAGTGTTTATGGAACAGAAAAAGTTCAGGGAGAAGAAGGGCAGTTCATTGTTAAATCGGCATCAAATCTTACCGGCTTTCCTGCAGAGGCTCCGCAGGATTCTGATGAAATATGGATTTACGGACTTGGCAGCGGTCACGGAGTCGGAATGAGCCAGACGGGAGCGGCCGGAATGGCAGAAAATGGGGCAAATTATAAAGAAATAATTGAATACTACTTTATAGGCTGTAAAGTTTTGTAAAAATTTTCTTAAAAGACCGAACATTAGTTGTTTTCGGTCTTTTCTTTTGTTAAACTCATTCAAGATGAGGGGTAATTAAATAAAAGGAGTAGAAAAATGGCTGGATTTGAAAAAGGATTGGTTTTCACCAACGACAAATGCGTAGGATGTAACAGATGTATTTCACAGTGTCCCGTACTTGCCGCAAACATTGCTGTGGTCGGTAAAGATGGCAAGGCGAGAATCGAAGTTAACAAAGATGCCTGTGTAGGCTGTGGCTCATGCTTCGATATCTGTCAGCATCAAGCCCGTGAGTTTGACGATGACACTGAGGAATTCTTCCGTGCACTTAAAATCGGTTCGCAGATTTCAATCCTTGTTGCCCCTGCATTCTTTGCAGATTATCCAAGAGATGCATATCGTATCCTGGGTGGTCTCAAGAGACTTGGTGTTAACCGTATAATCAGCGTCGGTTTTGGTGCAGATATTACAACATGGGCATACATCAAATACATCACAGAACATAATTTTTATGGTGGCGTTTCCCAGCCTTGCCCTGCAGTTGTTGACTATATTGAGAAGTATATCCCCGAGCTTCTTCCGAAGCTTGTGCCTGTTCATTCTCCCATGATGTGTTCTGCAGTTTATGTAAGAAAGTATCAGAACTGCAATGACAATCTTGCATTCATAAGCCCTTGTATCTCCAAAAAGAAAGAAATTTCTTCCCCTAATACTGACAATTATATTAAGTATAACGTTACATTCAAGCATCTCGTTGAGTACATGAGAAAAAACAATCTCTACGGAAACGATGTTAAGGATGAAATCGAAGCAGGTCTCGGTGCCGTATATCCTATGCCCGGCGGCCTTAAGGAAAACGTTCGCTGGTTCCTCGGTGATGATGTGTTTGTTCGTCAGATTGAAGGCGAGAAGCACGTTTATAAATATCTTAAGGAGTATGCACGCCGTGTAAAGAGCAATAAGGATCTTCCAATTCTCGTAGATGCTTTGAACTGTTCAATGGGTTGTATTTATGGTACGGCTACAGAGGACGGCGAGGCTGCTGTTGACGACCGTCTTATGGAAGTTGAAACAGTGATTAAGCCGGCTTCCAAGGAAACAAGAGAAGGTGCAAGACCTGATGCTTCCATGACTCCTGCCGAGAGACTTGCTCTCCTCAATAAGACATTCGAAGGCCTTGAGCTTAAGGACTTCATGAGACATTATACAGAAAAGTCAAATCAGGTTTCACATTTCATTAAGGAGCCTTCAGAGTCCGATTATGACAGAATCTTTAACGATATGTTGAAGACAGAGTCCGCAGACAGATGCGTTGACTGTGGTGCCTGCGGATACAGCGGATGCCGTGACATGGCAAAGGCTATTTATAACAAGCTCAACATTAGTGACAACTGTGTATGGTTTGAGAAGAAGAGAAAGGGCGTTATTGCCGATTTCGTTAACAAGGATATCGGTGAGCTGAATGCCAATATTACTGACCTTGCTGAAGGTAACAGAAGGGCTGCACTGGATGCGGAAGCTATTCAGGAAAATATGGTCGGCATTAAAGATGTATGCGAGAACTTCGTTCGAATCTTCAACAACATTCAGGATCTTCTTGAAACACTTGAGAACAATAATAAAGACGTTACAAGCATTTCAAAGAAGACAACACTCCTTGCACTCAATGCTTCCATCGAGGCTGCAAGAGCAGGTGAGGCAGGTCTTGGATTTGCGGTTGTTGCTTCACAGATTAAGGAACTTTCATCTGCTTCCGATAAGGCGGCAAAGAGCTCAATTGAAAATAAAGACAAGATTTCAAGCGCCATCGAAACTCTTGATAAGCAGAGTAACGAACTTCTTGAACTCCTTAAACAGGAATCAGAGAAGCTTGAAAGCTTCGCTGCGAGATCTGAGGAAATCAGTGCTGTCACAGATACGCTTTCAATGGTATCAGCTTCTGTAAAAGACAGAATGACCGAAATGACAGCTTCGAGTGAAGAATAAACCATCATAAAAACTTTTAGGGGTCTGTAAAGTCAGACCCCTTTCTTTTTTTGCACGAATGTAGTAGAATAGGTCAATATTAAAAAAGGAAGACAATATGAAAGTAATAGAAAAAATAAAATCAGACAGAATATCATTTTCCTTTGAGGTTTTTCCACCCAAAACCGCTGACAAGTTTGAGTCAATAAAGAGTGCAACCGAGAAGGTTGCAGCGCTTAATCCGGACTTTATGAGCGTTACGTATGGTGCAGGCGGCGGAACGAGTGAGTTTACTGTTAAAATTGCTTCTGAGCTTCAGGAAAAATACAAGCTTCCCGTGCTTGCCCATCTTTCCTGTATAAGCTCCACAAAGGACGGTGTCAGGAAGCAGCTTGAGGCAATAAAAGCCGCAGGCATTGAGAACATCCTTGCATTAAGAGGCGACATCCCTCAGGGCGTCGAATACAACGCTTCCTGGGATTATCATTACGCAAGCGAGCTTGTTAAGGAAATAAAAGAGTTTGATCCGAACTTCTGCATAGGCGGCGCCTGCTATCCTGAGTGCCACCCGGAGTCGCTTTCACAGCGCGAAGACATCCTTAACATGAAAAAGAAAGTCGATGCGGGGTGCGAGTTCCTTACAACTCAAATGTTCTTTGATAATAATGTTTACTGGAATTTCCTTTACAAGGTCAGGGACGCAGGCATTAATGTTCCTATTGTTGCGGGCATAATGCCCATAACAAATGTCCGTCAGGTTGAGCGTACACTTAAGCTTTCAGGCGCTGCAGTGCCTTTAAAGTTTAAATACATGGTAGACAAGTTCGGTCATGACCCCGAGGCGATGCGTCAGGCCGGCATAATCTACGCAACAGAGCAAATCATTGATCTTATAGCTAACGGAGTTACTGCTGTTCATCTTTACACAATGAACAATGCCGGTGTTGCCGAAAGCATAAAGAATAATTTACAGGGGATACTTAACATATAGTGGATATCGAAAGAATCAGTACAGGTTCAATAAATGTCGACAATGTTCTGCGTTACATGGGAATGCGCCCGCAGGCGGCAGAACGTCCGCTCCTTGATGAGATTTCACGTGCAAAGAGACTTTTCTCGAGTCAGGTCGATGGAATAGTGTGCTATGAAGTCTATCCCGTAGACCGCATTAATGACTTTGAAGTTGTCATGGGGGGCTTCTGCTTCAGGTCGGCCTCTCTTGCAAAGCACCTTGAAGGGTGCAATAAAGTCATTATGATGGCTGCTACACTTGGCCCTGAGGCCGACAGGCTTCGAATGCGTGCGTCCGCAGGCTCACCGCTATTGGAGCTCATTAACGACGCACTTGGAACGGAAGGCATTGAGAGTGTATGCGATTTGTTCTGCAATATTAAAGAACAAAAATATGGAGAGCTGACTCCACGTTATTCACCGGGGTATGGTGATCTTTCGCTGGAATATCAAAAAGACATTCTTGATATTCTTGATGCGAACAGAAGGATAGGGGTATCGCTTCTGGATTCTCTGCTTATGACGCCGACGAAATCCGTCACGGCGTTTGTAGGGGTCAGACATAAAATATATAAGGAGATTTAAAATGGCAAAAAAAGGAAAAAAGGGAATCATCGAAGAATTCAAAGAGTTTGCGATTAAGGGTAATATGATCGATCTTGCTGTCGGCATGATTATCGGTTCTGCTTTCAACGCAATTGTTTCTTCACTTGTAAATGACATGATTATGCCTTTACTTGGACTTCTTACGGGAAAGATTGATTTCTCACAGCTTTTTATTGCTCTTGATGGAAAAGAGTACGCTACTCTTGCCGATGCCGAAGCTGCAGGCTGTGCTTGCTTCAAGTACGGCTCATTTATAGGCGGCTTAATCAATTTCATCATTATGGCGTTCATCGTATTCCTTTTCGTACGTGGCATTAACAAGCTTCGTGCGAAGATGGATGAGAAGAACAAGCAGCCTGAAGAGCCTAAGAAGCCCACAACAAAGGTTTGCCCTTACTGCAAGAGTGAGATTGCAATCGATGCTACAAAGTGCCCTCACTGCACATCTGAGCTTAAATAGTTAAGACGAAAACAGCGACAAACTTAAAGCCGACCGGATATATCCTGTCGGCTTTTTACAAAAGGATGAATTAACATGAATATTCTTGAAAAGATAAATCAGGGTCTGTTTTACTTTGATGGCGCTACAGGCTCACAGCTTCAGAAAAAAGGAATTAAGCCCGGAGAACTTCCCGAGACATGGAACATTACCCACAGGGACGACATAATCGAGCTTGGACGTTCTTACTTTGAAGCGGGATCAAATGCCATAAGTGCCAATACCTTCGGCGCAAACTCCATGAAATACGACGGAAAAGACGGCAGATACAGCCTTCGCGAGGTTGTTACGGCCGGTGTTGAGTGTGCCATGGAGGCGAGAAGGACCGCTAAAGGAGAGATGGTTCAGAAGGACCTTTATGTCGGAGTTGATGTTGGCTCCCTCGGAAAGCTTCTGAAGCCTCTTGGTGAGCTTGAATTTGAGACTGCCGTTGTACTTTTCAAGGAAACAATTTCAATCGCAGCCGAATGTGGTGTTGATTTTGTCCTTATTGAAACAATGAATGATGTATATGAGGCAAAAGCTGCTGTTATTGCCGCACATGAGGTGTGCAGTCTTCCTGTTTTTGTAAGCACTGTGTTCGATGACAGAGGACGAACGATGACCAATTCTTCTCCTCTTATTACGGCTACAATTTTCGGAGGTCTTTCTGCCGATGCTTTGGGAACAAACTGTTCACTCGGCCCCGGACAGATGCTTCCGATGATTTCCGAGCTTTATGAAGCTTCTTCAATGCCGGTGCTTTTTATGCCGAATGCGGGCCTTCCTTCGACAAAGGACGGGCAAACTGTTTATGATATCGATGCGGAGCAGTTTGGCGGATTCGCCGTAGAAGCTGTAAAGCGCGGTGCACGTATGCTTGGCGGATGTTGCGGCACAACACCCGAACATATCCGTCAAATGGTATTAAAAACAAAAGGCATGAAGCCTCTTGATATAAAAGAGCAGAAGACGGGCAGAGTATGCTCCGGTTCAAGGTGCGTTGAATTTGGAGGAGCCCCCGTTCTTATAGGCGAGCGCATTAATCCCACGGGAAAGAAGCTTTTAAAGGCTGCTCTCCGTGACGACAATATGAGTTACATCCTTAACGAGGCTATCAGCCAGGAAGAGTTCGGTGCTCAGGTGCTTGACGTTAATGTGGGCCTTCCCGAGCTTAACGAAAAGGAAATGCTGGTTAAGGTTGTAAAGGAAATTCAAGCTGTTTCAAACCTTCCTCTTCAGATTGATACGAGTGATGATGAAGCAATGGAAGCAGCACTCAGGCTTTATAACGGCAAGGCAATGATTAACTCCGTAAACGGCAAGGACGAAGTTATGGATAAGGTGTTCCCGCTTGTCAAAAAGTACGGCGGTTACGTTGTCTGCCTTACTCTTGATGAGAGCGGTATTCCGGACTCTGCGGAGGGAAGACTTAAAATTGCTGAGAAAATCGTTGAACGTGCAGGGAAATACGGCATTTCCCGGACTGAGCTTATTTTTGACCCGCTTGCACTGTCGGTTTCTTCCGACGGAAACGCCGCAAGGGTTACTCTTGATACAATAAGGCTCATCCGTGAAAAGCTCGGATGTCTTACCTCTCTTGGCGTTTCGAACGTTTCCTTCGGCCTTCCGAGGAGACAGATTATTACATCCGTATTCTTCGCCATGGCTTTGCAGAACGGGCTTAATGCAGCCATTATGAATCCGTTCTCCTTCGATATGATGAAGACGTACAAGAGCTTTCTTGCACTGTCGGGCCTTGACAATAACTGCCTCGGCTACATCGAATACGCTTCTTCGATTCAGGATATCGGTGATGATGCAACGGTCAAATCGGAAAACGCATCAAAAGATAACAATGAGAAGAAAAACGAGGCGGAAACGCTGTCTTCAGATTTAAAATTTGCAATTGCACGAGGTCTTTCAGAAAAGGCAGCGGAGGAAACAAAGCTCCTTCTTCAAAGCACCGATGCAATGAACGTTATCAATGACTATATCATTCCTGCTCTTGATGAGGTTGGAACGGGCTATGAGGAAAAGAAGATATACCTTCCTCAGCTTCTCATGTCAGCAGAGGCTGCAAAAGCTGCGTTCGCGGTAATTCAGGAGACGTTCCCTACAACGGAAAACAAGGGGCCGAAGGTAATTATGGCTACGGTAAAGGGAGACATTCACGACATCGGTAAAAACATCGTCGTTGCACTTCTGAAGAACTACGGCTTCGATGTAATCGATCTTGGAAAGGATGTTTCGGCAGAGGCAGTTTGTGAAGCCGTTGAAAAGTATGATGTAAAGCTCGTAGGGCTCTCAGCGCTTATGACAACAACTGTTCCTGCCATGGCATATACAATAAAGTCTTTAAGAAAGCTTAACAGAGACGTAAAGGTTTGTGTTGGTGGTGCTGTTCTTAATGAAGACTATGCCAATATGATAGGTGCGGACAAATATTCCGCAAATGCAATGGAAACGGTTCGGTATGCTGAAAGTATTTTGAAAAAATGATTCTGATTGATTTTCAATCAGTAAAGTGGATATATGAGAGACTTTTTACCAATCAGTAAAATAGATATGGAAAAGCGCGGATGGAAGGAGTGCGACTTCGTTTACGTTATCGGAGACGCGTATGTGGACCATTCATCCTTTGGTCCCGCTATAATAAGTCGTGTGCTTGAAAGCCATGGCTATAAGGTTGGAATCATTGCCCAGCCGGACTGGACAAAGGATGACAGCATTGCCGTACTCGGAAAGCCTCGCCTTGGCTTCCTTATAAGCGGCGGCAATATCGACTCCATGGTTGACCATTATACCGTTGCAAAAAAGCACAGAAGCTATGATTACTATACACCGGGCGGTGTTATGGGAAAACGCCCCGACAGATGTGTCACCGTTTACGGTAACCTTATAAGACGCACCTTTAAGGATTCTCCGATTATTGTAGGTGGCATTGAGGCTTCCTTAAGGCGTCTTGCGCATTATGATTACTGGTCGGACAAGGTTAAGAGGTCGGTTCTTCTCGACTCCGGCGCGGATATTATAAGCTACGGAATGGGAGAGCACTCAATTGTAGAAATTGCGGACGCACTTAATTCAGGCATTCCCGTAAAAGAAATTACGTTTGTTAAAGGAACTGTTTATAAGGCGAGAAACACAGAAAACCTCTCTGATTTTGTAATGCTTCCTTCTTATGACGAGATATGTCAAAGCAAGGAAGAGTTTGCAAAAAGCTTTTATACGCAATATCAAAACACAGATCCTTTTCAAGCTAAGACGCTTGTCGAAAAGTACAAGGATTATGAGTTTGTTGTACAGAATCCGCCTGCGCTTCCTCTTTCAATGCAGGAGATGGATGATGTTTATGACCTTCCGTACATGAGGACTTATCACCCTGTTTATGAAAAGGATGGTGGTGTGCCTGCAATAAGCGAAATTAAGTATTCGCTCACATCAAACAGGGGGTGCTTCGGCGGATGCTCCTTTTGTGCCCTCACCTTTCACCAGGGACGTATCGTTCAGGCGAGAAGTCATGAGTCGATAATTCGTGAGGCCGAGGGCTTCACTAAAGAGAAAGATTTTAAAGGAAACATCAGCGATGTGGGCGGTCCGACAGCCCAGTTCCGTGCTCCTGCCTGTGAAAAGCAATGCACCAAGGGAGCATGCATGAACAGACAATGCTTGTGGCCTGAGCCTTGCAAAAATATGAAAATCGATCATTCGGACTATGCTTCTTTACTGCGAAAGCTCAGGGCTGTTCCAGGTGTTAAGCGTGTTTTTGTCCGTTCGGGCATACGTTTTGACTACCTTATGGCAGACAAGAACGATGATTTCTTCAAGGAACTTTGCAAATATCACGTTTCAGGACAGCTTCGTGTCGCTCCGGAGCACATCTGTGATGATGTACTTGATTTAATGGGAAAACCGAAGAATTCGGTATATGAAAAATTCGTTGAAAAGTTCGCCAAAATAAACGGCGGACTCATTAAAAACGGGAAGATGGATCACAATCAGTATGTGCTTCCGTATCTTATTTCTTCGCACCCCGGCTCAACACTTAAGGATGCCATAGCGCTTGCGGAGTACATTCGCGAACTTGGCTATTGTCCGGAGCAGGTTCAGGACTTTTATCCGACACCTTCGACAATATCCACGTGTATGTATTACACAGGGCTCGATCCGCGTACGATGAAAAAGGTTTATGTGCCGACCTCTCCCCGCGAGAAGGCAATGCAGAGGGCACTTATCCAATACCGTGATCCGAAGAACTATGACCTCGTAAAGGAAGCGCTTCTTAAAGAAGGCAGAAATGACCTTATCGGTTTTGAAAAAACATGCCTCATTCCGCCGCGAAAGATTGAGCATGGAAATACAAAGAAGCCTGTAAGCAAAACAACAAAAAAATATGCCGAAGCAAGAGGCATAAAGAGAAAGAGCCCGCGTTAACGGGCTCTTATTATAATGGTAATATTTCACCAATGAATTTATTTAGTATCTTAGAATACATTAGGAGTAATGTTCAGTGTAAGCTGATAAATATTAGCTTGGGTATTTGCACAGGGGAAAACATTGATGTTTTATCTAAACTATGTTACTTTATGATGGAAAAAGGCGTGGTGATTGTCTCTGCCTTTAGTAATTGGGGGTGCTATTCTTATCCTGCTGCATTCGATTGCGTGATAGGAGTGGACAGCTTGCCAGAGACTCTAGCTGAGAATAGCATAGTTTTTGTTGAAAACAGCCCAATAAATATATTGGCAAAAGGGGGAATTCAGAGAGTATTAAAAGCAGATGGAAGTGTGCTTATTACTTCAGGAAACAGTATTGCATGTGCGCATATAACTTCACTGATTTACAAAGAGTTTAATGGTGACTATAACAGAAAAAATGTTCTGGACTTTTTGAAAAAAAAGTCAGAGTTTGTCATTAAATCACAAGAAAAACAAAGTGTTCGGAAAAAAATGTTCGAGACTCAACGAGCTATAGTCTTTCCTGTCTCCAAAGAAATGCATGCGTTTGTTCGATTTTCTGAACTTCTTTCGTTTACTATAGTAGATTTTTATGATGTCAGACAATCAGGTAAAGTTGGCAGATCGCTTGGTAATGTATGTCACAGGGTAGATTGCAAAGAAAAGATAAAGAATATAGATAATATTTCCTTTGATGGGATTGACACAATAATTCTTGGACATTTGGATAAATTAGATGCTACTATTAAAACGTGTTATAAAGATAAAATTATAAGAGAAGCTATAAAAGCAAAAGTCAATATATTCTCATTCGATTTGTTAGATGAGTATTTGAATTTGTTAAAAAGTTCTGACATTTGTTTCTATTATCCAGGTATTAATAGAGCGGATTTACCGGAAAATTCTTTTGGAAAATTATACAAAATTTCAAAGCCCGTCATTGGTATATTTGGAACATCGTCATGCCAAGGCAAGTTTTCGTTACAGCTGACACTAAAAAAAGAATTTGAAAAAAGAGGATATAATGTAGGTACTATAGGAACTGAACCTCATTCTTTATTATTTGGGTTTGATGCTGATTTTCCTATGGGATTTAATTCAAATATAAAATTAGGCAATAAAGAAATAGTAACGTACTTGAACAATACTATTAATGCTTTGTGTCAAAACGGAAAGGAACTCATTTTGACGGCATCTCAAACTCAGTTTATACCTTTTTATTGTAACAATTTGTCAGAGTACCCTTCGTTGCAATATCATTTTATTTTAGGAACTAAGCCTGATGTGGTATTACTTTGTATTAATTACTATGATGATATAGAATATATAACGTGCACTGTTAACGCAATTGAGGGTATGGCAGATACAGTAGTCATTGGACTCGTCATGTTCCCCATGACGTTCTCAGATGGTTGGATAAGTATGTATTCGCTTGCTAAACGCGAAATATCCTTTCTTGAGTATTTGGAAAGAAAGAAGATATTGGAAGAAAAAATAAATATCCCTGTATATTTGCTTGGAGAAGAGAAATGCATGCAGGATATTTGTGAAAAAGTGATAGCTTTTTTTTAGAACCCATAGGAGGTAGTTAGTATATGGAAAAAAAAATAATACTTACTGTTGTAAAAAAAATACGAAAGCTCAAGAAAAAAGAACAAAATATGTCTTTGGAAGCTGTTATTGAAGATAAAACCAAGGGATTATATGAGTTCCGCAAGGCAATATATTCGAATGCAGTTGAAACCGTTAAAAAAATCAACCCGAATATTGTGTGGCTTTTTGACGATGGTAAGTTTGATGTTGATACTATATTGAAAGAAATTCATTCAATAAACAGTCAAATTGCTATTTTTATAATGGTTACCGGAAATTATGAAGATGAGCAGGAAGTTGGGGATTATTTCGTGTCATTAGGCGCATATAAATGCTATTTTATACCACCATTGTTGTTGGATTCATTGATTCATGATATGTATGTTGCACTGAATATGGAGTAAAAAATGTCTAAGAATAAGAGAAAAAGGTATTCCAAGTGGAGCAATATAAGTCTTTCGCTTAAAGAAATATGGAAATATGACAAAAAACTTATATTTTACCAAGTGGTGAATATAACGTTAGAAGCTCTTAAACCATTTCCTACTGTTATACTGGCAGGAAAAATAGTTGATGAAATTGTTAAGAAAAACGAGTATTCCGTCATATTGATGTATATTGGTCTTATGTTTGGAATGAATTATATGCTGTCATTCCTTGAATCCATTCTTAAACAGGTAATGGATTATAATTATGCTAATTTTCGAAATCATCTTGATAGAGAAGTTTCTAACAATTGCATGAGGATAGATTTTGAGGGGTTTAACGATTCTGCATTTCAAGATCGTGTCCTTTTTACAAATAACATGGCGCAAGGCAAAAATTACTTGACTGCGTTACTTGAAGTTAGTGATATAGTGTCTCATTTTATTACTTTGCTGGGAATGACATTAATTATCTCATTTCTTGATGTCCGTATGTTGCTCATCTCCTTGTGCACAATGCTCATGCAAGCGGGACTGCATTTATTTCAACTCCGAATCAACCGAGAATATCAAAGCAATAGCATAGACGAACGAAAAAAAATGAATTATGCACTTGGTTTGGCAAAAAATATAAACGTAAAGAAAGATATTCAGGTTTTTAATCTTCAGCCTTTGATTTTTGATAAGATTATTGCTTCTCAAAATAGCCTTTTGCTATTGGAAAAAAAGAGGATTGAAGTCGGAGAAAGGATACATAGACTTTCCGATTTCATAAATATTGCATTTCAGGCTTCGGCTTATTCTCTACTTGGATTGAATGTGCTTAATGGCTTATTAAGCGTTGGTGATTTTACAAAAGGTGTTTCCGCCCTAATTAATTTCATGGCGGTTTCAATGTATCTTACGACACATATTTTAAATGTAAATGACAGTTCCTTTTATTTACATAAGTATAAATCATTTCTTAATACAAGAAGCAAATATGATGATGCTGAATGTCAATATACACTTAAGGACTTTAATCTTAATGAGATTGAAATAGAGTTTGCTGATGTATCGTTCAGATATCCTAACAGTACAAATTATGTGTTGAAGCATGTAAATTTAAAAATCCATAAAGGACAAAAGTTAGCAATTGTTGGATATAACGGCGCCGGGAAAACGACCTTTTCTCTTTTGCTTACAAGGATGTTCGATCCAACAGATGGTGAAATATTGCTTAATGGTGTTGACATACGAAAGATTAAGTATTCTGATTATTTAAAATTGTTCTCCACAGTAAATCAAGATTATTCCTTGTTGGCATTTTCACTGTTTGAGAATATATCCGGTAAGAACTCTCCTAATGATGAAGAAAAGAAGAGAATTTTGGATTTGCTTAAGGCTAATGGGATGGGGGATAAACTTGAGAAAATGTACAGGGGTGGGGAGACACCGGTATCAAAACTTTTAGAACCATCTGGAATTGACTTTTCAGGAGGAGAAAGACAAAACATTGCGATATCCCGTGCTTTGTATAAAAAAGCTCCTATCATATTGATGGATGAACCCACATCTTCACTGGATCCTATGGCGGAACAAAGAGTATATCAGAAGTTTGCACAAATGTCGAATGATTCCACAGCCGTTTTTATTTCTCATCGGATTTACAGTACACGATTTTGCGATGTGGTAGCAGTAATTGAAAAAGGTGAAATAATGGAATATGGAACTTTTGATGAATTGATAGCGCAACGCGGTGTGTTCTATGGTTTATATAAGCAGCAGGCTGACTATTTTACTGATGCAATGGACACGACTTCCATGAAAATTGGTGATGAAGCATATCATTTTAACAAATGAATGATATATAGTGGTGCTTGTAATATTGCATTTATATTAATTAATAAGCGGGTTGTTTAATAGAGATATGCTTTTATATGGAAATAAGGGAAAACTTAACCATGTAACATACATTTATGGATATGATTCTGGTAAAAAACAGATATATATGAGTGACAATTTTTATAAGGGTAAAAATAGTTGTCAGCGACTACGTTATGATAATGTTCAAAAAGCATTTAATATTGCAAGAGAAGATGGAGGAATTCTTTCGGGAAATTCATTGGTTAATTTTTACAAAATAAAGGATGACTATAAATACGAAATTTCATTTTTTAAAATGCAAAAGGAAATAGAGGATTATCTTGATAGTAAGCCCAATAATGAGATTATTTCAAATGAACATACATCCTGGGGAATTGAAGCATACGCTGATGTTGTTGAGAGATTTCGAGATACTGGCGAACCCATCGAGATTAATAATTTATCATTTCTGCATGATGTAGCGATTGTTAATCAAATAAGAATTAATGCCTTAATTAAGAATGGAATTCATGAAAAAGAGTTAGATGGAATTATTGAATGTGTCAAGAAGGAAATGAAAGTTACAGATAAAGCACTTTATCTTGCGTTAAAAAATATAATAACGAAGGATAAAGAATGCTTAAAACGTGTTTGCGAAATGATTGAGTCCTTTATAGCATATGAAATATATGTTGGAGAAGGAATAATAAGAATTTGTGACGAAAGATTAAAATAGGGGTATCCAGACTTTGGATATCCCTTTTGTTGAAAATCATTATTTTTGAGCGTAAGCGAAAAAGTGATGATTTAAATATTATTATTCGAAGAATGGAAGAAAATGAATTTATGAGGGTTGTTTTCCGATGTAAGCAAGGATACCGCCGTCTACGTAGAGAATGTGACCGTTGACTGCGTTTGAAGCTTCGGAAGCAAGGAACACAGCGGGACCTGTGAGTTCTTCAGCCTTTAACCAACGGTTTGCAGGTGTCTTTGCACAAATGAACTGGTCAAAGGGATGACGGGAACCGTCAGGCTGAAGCTCTCTGAGAGGTGCCGTCTGAGGTGTCTCGATGTAACCGGGACCAAGGCCGTTACACTGAATGTTGTACTGGCCATACTCTGAGCAGATGTTTCTTGTGAGCATCTTTAAGCCGCCCTTTGCTGCTGCATAAGCGGAAACGGTCTCACGACCAAGTTCGCTCATCATTGAGCAGATGTTTATAATCTTTCCATGACCCTTTTTGATCATTGAAGGGATAACTGCCTTTGATACGATGAAAGGAGCATTGAGGTCAACATCGATAACCTGTCTGAACTGCTCGGCAGTCATCTCTGTCATGGGAATTCGCTTGATGATACCTGCGTTGTTTACAAGAATGTCGATAACTCCGACTTCCTTTTCAATCTTTGCAACGAGTTCATTAACAGCGTTTTCGTCGGTAACGTCGCATACATAGCCATGAGCTTCAATGCCTGCTTCCTTGTAAGCTGCGAGACCCTTATCAACAAGCTCCTGCTTGATGTCGTTGAAGCATATTGTTGCGCCTGCCTGAGCATATGCGCTTGCAATTGCAAAACCGATGCCGTAGGAAGCTCCTGTAACCAATGCAACCTTCCCCTTTAAGGAGAAATTGATAAAATTATTGTCCATAGTGTCCTCCGTTATAAAAATGTAAGCATTTACATTGCTTTGTAATTATATCAACCGCTAAAATAAAAAACAAGATGCAAAACGTGCTAAAAATGCACGAATACATTGCAAAAACGGCTATCTTGTTTTATGTATGGAATAGTGTTAGAATATTACGAAATGGCTATCAGAAAAGGATTGGAAGGGCGAAATGGCGGGGTTGTTTCCAACGTTTTACTACAAATCAGCATACAGTATTCCTTATGAGGAGCTTTACAAAAGCGGCGTGCGGGGCGTCATTTTTGATATAGACAACACCTTGGTCGGACATGGTGCGCCTGCGAATGACAATGCTCTCAAATTAATGAAAGAGCTGAAGGAAATCGGTTATTCGGTCTGCTTCCTTTCAAACAACCGCGAGCACAGAGTAAAAAGCTTCAATGAGCAAATAGGAGCGGATTATATTTACAAAGCAGGAAAACCCAAAAAGGACGGTTACCTTAAGGCGTGTGAGCTTATGTGTACTGATGCTGAAACAACTGTTTTCGTCGGAGACCAGCTTTTCACCGACATTGCAGGTGCTAATGCAGCCGGCCTGAAAAGCTTCCTCGTGCGAAAGGTGGCCTTCAAGGAGGAAATTCAGATTTATCTTAAAAGAATTCTTGAAAAGCCTATCCTGCTGGCGTTTAGGATTTTCTGCGGCAGGAAATGTTTTCTGAGATAGTAATGAAAGGTTATTACGAGAGCAATAAAGAAAGAAGGTTTTTTTTATGTCAAAAGTATTAGAGAAAGTTCAGTCGATACTTAACGAAAAGGAATTGGATGCGGTTCTTGTTTCCGACGGCTTCAACATGAGAAATATTTCGGGATTTACCGGCGCAACGGGATATCTTCTCATTACCCCGAACTCACAAAATCTGTTCACGGATTCAAGATACACGGTAGCTGCTAAAATGCAGGCTCCGGAGTTCTCCGTAACAGAAATTTCCGTTTCAAAGGGCTACATTGCATGTCTTAATGAAGTGATAAAGAACGAGAAGATTACGAGGCTTGGCTTTGAGTCAAACGATTTCAAGTATTCGACATATTTAAGCTTTAAAGAGAAGCTGGATGTTAAAAAGCTTGTTCCGCTTACAGATGAGCTTACAAAACTTCGCCGTATAAAGACAGAGGAAGAAATCGACTGTCTCAGAAAGGCTGAGCATATCGGCGATGTTGCTTTTAAAGAGATTCTTACTCACATTAAGCCCGGTGTTACCGAGCTTGAGATTGCAGCAAAGCTTGAGTACATCATGAAGTGTAACGGTGCAGAAAAGCTTTCCTTCGAGACAATCGTTGCTTCAGGTCTTAACAGTGCAAAGCCTCACGCAGAGCCGGGAGAGAAGAAGATTGAAGCAGGCGACTTTGTTACGATGGATTTCGGCTGTATGTACCATGGCTACTGTTCCGATATGACAAGAACGGTTGTTGTCGGAAAGGCGGACAGAAAGCAGCGTGAGATTTATGAGGTCGTTCTCAAGGCTCAGACAGCAGTACTTGACGCACTTAAGCCAGGCATGAAGGGTAAGGAATACGACAAGATTGCCCGTGACATTATTGCAGATGCAGGCTACGGTGACTGCTTCGGACATGGCCTCGGACATTCCGTAGGTCTTGAGATTCATGAGAATCCCCGCTTCTCCGTAACAGAAGAGGATATTATCGAGGCAGGTAACGTAATTACTGTTGAGCCGGGCATTTACATCCCCGATTTTGGCGGTGTACGTATTGAGGATATGGTTGTCCTTACAGAGGACGGCTGTGAGAACTTTACTCATTCGAGAAAAGACTTAATTGAATTATAATTATTTCGGAGGCATAAATGGACGAGAACAGAATCTATATAGCAATAGATCTGAAGTCCTTTTATGCCTCTGTTGAGTGTGTGGAAAGAGGACTCGATCCGCTTGATACATGTCTTGTTGTTGCAGACACCTCAAGAACCGAAAAGACAATATGTCTCGCAGTGTCACCAGCTCTGAAACGCTATGGAATAGGCGGTCGTGCAAGGCTTTTTGAGGTTGTCCAGAGGGTAAATGAGGTTAACTGTGACAGGAAGCTTGAAGCACCAAGACATGAGTTTTCGGGTAAGTCCTATTACGGCTCCGAGCTTGACAGGGATGCCTCTTTAGAGCTTGAATACATTGCTGCACCTCCGAGAATGTCGCTTTACATGGACTACAGCTCCCGAGTGTACAGCATTTATCTTAAATACATCGCACCTGAGGACATTCACATTTATTCAGTGGATGAGGTGTTCATGGATGTTACAGCATATCTGAACACGTATAAGATGACTGCTCACGAGCTTGCCATCAAAATGATCCGTGAAGTCCTTGAAACAACGGGCATTACTGCAACGGCAGGCGTCGGGACAAATATGTACCTCTGCAAGATTGCAATGGATATTGTTGCAAAGCATATGCCTGCGGATAAAGACGGAGTGCGTATTGCCGAGCTTGATGAACGGTCATACCGTGAGCTTTTGTGGGACCACAAGCCTCTTACGGACTTTTGGCGAATAGGCCCCAGCATTTCGAGAAAGCTTGAGAAGTATGGCATGCACACAATGGGAGATGTTTGCAGATGCTCTCTGGGCGGAAGTGACAGCTACTATAACGAGGACCTTCTGTACAGACTTTTCGGAATAAACGCAGAGCTCATCATTGATCATGCGTGGGGCTGGGAGCCTGTCGGAATGGCAGAAATCAAGTCATACAAGCCCGAAACGCGAAGCCTTAGTACAGGGCAGGTGTTAAAGGAGCCGTACGACTTTGAGCATACAATGCTTATTGTTAAGGAGATGACCGATCTCCTTGTACTTGATATGGTGGAAAAACGGGTCGTGACCAATCAGATTGTGCTGAACATTGGCTACGATACCGACAATCTTATGGACAGCGAACGTGCGAAACAGTACCACGGAGAAGTTGCACGTGACCATTACGGGAGAGCAGTTCCGAAGCCTGTTCATGGGTCGATGAATCTTCCGGAGTATACTTCGTCGACAAAAGAAATAATGAAAGCCACAGTTGAACTTTTTTCAAGAATTGCGGATCCGCGTCTCACCGTGAGAAGGCTGAATGTTGTGGCATGCAATCTTCTTACCGAGAAGGAATGGAAAAAGAAAAAAGAAGAAAAAGAAAGCTGTGAGCAGCTTGATTTCTTTACAGATTACGATCTTGCGGAAGAGGAAAAGAAAACTGCGGAACGTGAACATGCAAAAGAAAAAAATATGCAGAATGCCATTATTGACATTAGAAAAAAGTTTGGAAAGAATGCTGTTCTGAAAGGCATGAATCTTTCGGAAGGCGGGACAACAATAGAGCGCAACGGACAGATCGGAGGGCATAAGGCTTGAAAAGAGACAAAAGAATTCTTATTTACAAAATACTTCTTATCGTTTATACGGCTATTATGCTGTATCTTCTTTTCTTTGCAAACCGTTCGGGACTTATTACAAGCGATTACTGGAAGAACGTCAGAAACCACTTCCAATATGTGCCCTTTGATACGATAAAATCATATGTTCACGTTATAATTAACGGCTATGCGGACTGGACTGTGTATGACAACCTGTTCGGAAACATCTATATTTTCATTCCTCTTGGTCTTTTAATGACTGCTATCTGGAGGAGATTCCGTAAATTTGGGCGGTTTTTCTTTACTGCCTTTTTAATCATCCTTTCAATCGAAACCGCACAGCTTTTTTCACTGCGCGGATACTTTGATGTGGACGATATTATTCTTAATCTTTTAGGCTCTGTTCTGGGCTTTCTTATTGCAAAACCCCTTAGGCATTTACGCAGGAAATTCGATGATTCCATCGAAAAAAGCAAAGAGGTAAATGGCAACTAAAAGTTGTCTTAAATAAGTATAAAATGGGTTGTTTACCCTCATTTGTCATGCTAATATATCATAAATTATTGGGACAGCGGAGGGTACAGAATGAACATCCTGGCGCTTGATGATGAGCGACTCATCCTTGATGATATGCTCGCCGAGTTAGTGAAAGTTTTTGATGAAGATGAAATAGTGGGATTTGAGACAGCGGAGGCCGCGATGAACTATGCGAGCGATTTGGAAGCGCATGGTGCAACGTTGGACTACGCTTTTGTTGACATTAATTTGCGTGGAATTACCGGTATCGAATTCGCTAAGAAGCTTAAAGACATACAGCACGAGACTAAAATTGTCTTTTGTACCGCCTACAGCGAATATGCTTACGATGCATATAAAATGCATGCCAGCGGATACCTTCTTAAGCCGGTTGAAGCCTCGCAGATTGTTGAGACTCTTGAGGCCATTGATAAGGACTGGAGAAACAGCGAGAATGTTACTCCGAAGGACATCCGTGTTCAGACCTTCGGCAATTTCGATGTTTTCATCGATAACAAGCAGGTTGCTTTTCAGAGAGAAAAAGCCAAAGAGCTTTTTGCATATCTTATCGACAGAAACGGTGCTGCCATTACAACAGGTGAAATAGTCAGCATCCTCTGGGAAGACAGGCCGAGTGATAAGACAACACTCAATCAGGCTCATACCGTTATTTCAAGTCTGAAGAAAACACTCAAGGAACTTGGGGCAGGACATATCATCATTAAGACATGGAACCACATAGCTATTGATACGTCCAAATTGAAGTGTGATGTTTACGATTTTTATAAGGGCGACGCAATTGCCGTTAATTCATATAGAGGCGAGTACATGGCACAGTACAGCTGGGCCGAAATGACTAATGCAGATCTTATGGAAAAGAGCCACAGATAGCGCTTTTTGGTGGACATTTGGTGGACTCCTTAATCTATAATCGGACATCAGAGGGAAGGGTTATAAACCCACGGGATTTTTGTTAAGATTGAGGTGTCTGGCATGGTTATCATGCTTGTTCAGAATGATAGAAAAGAATTAAGGAAGTTGATGAACTGCGTTTCAAATGTGTGTCCGAAGGATGTTGTCGTTGGGTTCGACGATCCCGAGCACGCTATTGATTATGCTGAAAACAAGAATGTCGACATGTGCTTTGCCGATGTTCTGCTTCAGAAGAGTTCGGGTCTTGCGCTTACGCAGGAGCTACGTGATATCAATAAAGACATTCGCGTCAATCTCCTTGCCGAAGACAAGCAGTATGCGGTTGATGCGTGGATGCACCACGTTAATCACTACATCATAAAGCCCGTTACAAAGGACGCGGTCAGAGAAACAATTAACGAACAAAGCTAAAACATTGGGGTGATAGCAGATGGAAGTTACAACGGTTGTATTCAAGGGTTCAAACGGGAAAGAATTCAAGATGCATGTTTATAAGACAGAGACAGCGCCTGTAAAAGGAGCTGTTCTTTTGCTTCATGGCATGGCTGAGCACTATATGAGATACGAGGGTTTCCTCACTGCACTGGCTGAAAACGGTTACGATGCATACATCTATAACCACAGAGGCCATGGCACTGACGTTAAAGAGGCTAACCTCGGTTATTTTGCAAAGCACAAGGGCTATGAGCTTGTTATAAACGATGCCGTTGAAGCACTTAAGTTTGTTAAGACACAGAACAGAGGTGATAAGCTGTTCCTTTTCGGACACAGTATGGGCTCACTCATAGGAAGAAACGTTATTCAGCGCTTTGACGATATTGATGGAGCACTTTTCTGCGGAACGGGCTATCAGGGCGAAGCAATGATTCGCGGAGGCCTTTTCCTTGCGACAGTTGTTACGTTCTTCTGCGGAGCAAGACATAAATCACCTTTACTTAACAAGATTATGTTCGAAACGGAAGAGTATCTCAGAAACTGCAAGAGAACAAAGAGTGACTGGCTTACAAAGGATGAAAAGATTGTTGACATTTACCGTGCCGACCCTTACTGCGGTTATATATGCACAGCAAGCTTCTATCACGACCTTATACATATAACAGGAAGTGCCAAGTGGGGCATGGATGCAACAAGAAAGGATCTTCCGATATTTATTGCATCCGGAAGTGAGGACCCTGTCGGAAGTTACGGAAAAGGCATCAAAGCATGCTTTGAAAAATATAAAGAGCTCGGTTTCACGAACGTAAGCATGAAGCTTTACGAGGGCGACAGACACGAGCTCCTGAATGAGTTTGATAAGGATGTTGTTACAAAAGAGTTTATCGAATTCTTCGATAACAACTAACGATTTCCGCCCTTCGGGGGCTTCGGGCCCATGAAAGAGTAGAAGTAAGTCTTTATCATACCGTTGTAAATTTTACGGTTCTTATCGGGCGTTATGCCGATATGCTTAATTGCATCTTCATAGCTGGTAATGAGGAACATTGACCAGGAATCAAGCGCATGGAAGCTCTCCCCGATAGT
Organism: Lachnospiraceae bacterium; assembly: GCA_045629005.1. Classification (GTDB taxonomy): domain Bacteria; phylum Bacillota; class Clostridia; order Lachnospirales; family Lachnospiraceae; genus RGIG3528. The sequence continues at coordinate 27,644 of JAZQQJ010000011.1, read as the reverse complement.
TTTGTATATCGCCGGGAGAGTTTTTTGATCCTCAAGGCGTTCGCCGTAGGGCGGGTTTGTGATGATGAAACCGTATTTCTTGGGGTTTCTGAGGTCCTTAACATCACGTTGCTGGAAATGAATGTAGTTTTCAACTCCTGCATCAATTGCATTGCTACGAGCAGCTTTTATAACCTCGTTATCGATGTCGTAGCCTTGAATGTTCATTTCAACATCAGTGATAATCTTTGAATTTGCTTCCTCAACGGCAGCGTACCAGACTTTCTTAGGGATGAAATTGGTCCATGTTTCTGCAAGAAATTCACGATTCATACCGGGAGCAATGTTGGCACCGATCATGGCTGCTTCAATGGGAAACGTGCCCGAGCCGCAGAAAGGGTCGACAAGTATCCGGTCCTTGTTCCACGGAGTAAGCATTATGAGTGCTGCGGCAAGAGTTTCTTCAATGGGAGCTTTGGCAATCATTTTTCTGTAGCCGCGCTTATGAAGAGATTCGCCTGATGTGTCGATACCTATAGTAACGATATCTTTAAGAATGGATACACGGAGAGGGAACTGAGCTCCTGTTTCCTGGAACCATTCGATTTTATATTTTTCCTTCATTCTTTCAACCATGGCTTTTTTCATGATTGACTGTATGTCGGAAGGAGAGAAAAGCTTACTTTTAACGGAGTTTGCTTTTGCAACCCAAAACTTTGCATCGGAAGGGAAATACTCTTCCCAAGGAATCTTCTTAGTGGCCTGGAAGAGCTCTTCATACGTTTCGGCTTTGAACTGACCGACCTTTAAAAGTACACGCTCGGTTGTTCTGAGGAAAATGTTTGCACGCGCAAAAGCGGTAAGGTCTCCCGCAAATGAAACCTTTCCGTCCTCAACATTTGTAATCTCGTAGCCGAGATCGATGATTTCCTTTTTTAAAACCGATTCAAGTCCGAAATGACATGGACAAATAAATTCAAACCTCTCCATAAATGTCCTTTCTTTGCCGATATACACATTAAGAAGCTAAAGCATTTTAATATCATATATGTTTTTTTGTCAAGGATGACTTATGAAAAACGAACTTACCATTAAAAGAATAACGATGTACTTACTTGCAGTTCTTGCAGTATGTGTCCTGGTTGGAGTTGTTAAAAGCAGCAGACTTGTTATACAGCCTTCTGCAGTGCTTGCGCAGCCCGAATTCGAAGCAGAGGACCGTGATGAAATGAGCCCTCTTGCAATGGAAAAGGAGCAGGTGTTCCTTGGAGAGGCAAAGACAGTAGATGCCGACGAGCCTGAATCCGAAGCAAACGAACAATGGGAGCTTGCCCTTGAAGAGGACAGATGGAAGGATTTTGAAGAAGACGAAGAGCAGGAAATCGAAACGAGAACCGTTTTTGATGTAATGTTCGGTGAAGATGCACCTGATGTCATGAAATTCATAAGTGACATGAACATCGTAATAAGACTTCCCGAGGGCCTGAAGAAGGTGTCACTCGAGCAGGATATGCTTACATGCACCTTGAAGCTTACCGTGCCGCTTGATGCAGCACTTTCGATTACTCCGGACGATATTTACCGCATCAATAAAGAAATCGCTTTCAAAGGCACATGCACAGGCATGGAAAACGATTTTGTCAACGAAATGATTCTTACTCTCGATGAGGAAAAGAATCTTGCAACGGTTGCAATGAAGCTGAACGGATGGTTTGTTGCAAACGGACGTGTTCACGGCGAGTACTACATTGTAACTTTGAGAGAGCCTGGCAGCGTATATGACAAGATTGTTGTTATTGACGCGGGACATGGCGGCAAAGATCCCGGCGCAGTTGCATACGACAAGAAAACGTGGGAAGATGACATTAATCTTGCGGTTGTCCTTAAGCTTAAAGAGCTGCTTGACGCAGATCCTGATATAATGGCTTTCTACACAAGAACTGACGACACGTATCCTTCTCTTGATGAACGTGTTAATCTTGCAAACGGTGTTAATGCCGATATGTTCATAAGCATTCACTGCAACAGTTACAGCAGCAAGAAGCTGAAGGGCACAGAGGTGCTCTATAACAGAAATCAGGGCACAGACGACAGTTTTAATTCCAAGAAACTTGCGGATATTCTTGGAAAGAGTGTTTCGGGAGCACTCGGAACAAACTACAGAGGCTTATATACAGCCGATGATATTAAGATTGTCAGACTTTCCGAAAATCCTGTAGCGCTTGTTGAAATATGCTACTTGTCAAATGATAAGGATTTCGCTAAAATCAACTGTGAAGAAGGTCAGAGTCAGACTGCCGAAGCCATTTACAGTGCGATTCTTGAGGCCTTCGATGCTAAGGAGAATCCGTAAATGACAAGAATCATTTTCGCAACAGGTAATAAAGGAAAATTAAAAGAATTTAATGAAATACTGGCCGGCACCGACTTGGAAGTTGTTTCTATGAAGGACGCCGGCTTTGACATTGATGTGGATGAGACAGGCGAGACGTTTGAAGAAAATGCACTCCTTAAAGCAAGGGCAGTGGCAGAAGCGTCCGGCTGTCTTACTCTTTCTGACGACTCGGGTCTTGAAATAGATTATCTCGGAAAAGCACCCGGCGTACAGTCCGCCCGTTTCCTTGGACATGATACGAGCTATGACATTAAAAATGCCTATATCCTTGAGCAGCTTAAAGGCGTTCCGGTTGAGAAGCGTACTGCACGTTATGTCTGCGCTATTGCTGCGGTATGGCCTGATGGCAGAAGTGAAGTTGTAAAAGAAACCTTCGAGGGATACATAGGATTTGAACAGAAGGGAACAAACGGATTCGGTTACGATCCGATTTTTATGGTTCCTGAGTATAATATGACCGATGCTGAGCTCGATCCTGAGATTAAAAACAGAATCGGTCACAGAGGAAAAGCTATGCGCAAGATGAAAGCCATTCTGGAGGGAAAAGCATGACTACCGTTTCGGTATGTATGATAGTCAAAAATGAACACAGAAGACTTAAAAGCTGTCTTGAATGCCTTAAGCCCATTGCTGATGAGATAATCATTGTCGACACCGGTTCAACGGATGATACAAAAGATATCGCAAGACTGTTTACCGATAAGTTATATGATTTCAAGTGGATTGATGATTTTGCGGCTGCAAGAAACTATGCTTTTTCTCTTTGCAGCTGTGACTATATTTATTCTGCAGATGCCGATGAAACAATAGATGAAGCCAATCTCGAGCAGTTTAAAAGGCTGAAGGAGGCATTACTTCCTGAAATTGAAATAGTGCAGATGCATTATGTTAATCCTCCTGACATCAACATGGCCTACAATGACCTTGATGAGCTTCGTCCGAAGCTGTTTAAGAGACTCAGGACCTTCAGGTGGATCGATCCTATACATGAAACAGTCCAGACGGCACCGCTTGTATTCGATTCCGACATACGCATTAACCACAATCCTGAGTGCAATCATGCTTCCAGGGATTTTAAGGCTTTTCTTGAAGTGCTTAGGAGGAATGACGGGAATATGTCTGACAGACTGTTTTCCATGTACGCAAAGGAACTCTTTTTCAGTGGCACAAAGGATGACTTCAATGAAGCAAGACCGTATTTCGATGAAAGAATTACGGACACCGAAAGCTTTACATCCCTTGAGGCATTGTGCGTTGCAGTGAAGAGCAGCCTTGAAAACAATGAAAACGATGAGCTTCTGGAATTTGAAAAGGAATTCCGTGGTTTTAAAAATAAGCCTGCGGATATTGATTATATGCTCGGACAGTTTTTTGAGAGGTCCGGAGATGCTGCAAAAGCCGGCAAATATTATGAGGACTCAAAGAATGATGAGACATATGTCTGCGTGAGATACAGGGCCTGATTGATTATGTTTTTTGCAGTTTATAAACATTCCGATTGATCACAAAAGTTTGACAATTATATTGTATAATGATAAAATCACTTGATTTTACATAATCGAAATGCAGTGAAATAAAGGCTTTAGGTATAAAATGGACAATAATTATAACAAAAACGGCCAGGGGCCGAACAATAACAAAGACAAAAAACAAAGCAGAACCGGACTTGTAATATGCATAATTGTAGCTCTCTTTATGCTTATATGGTGGAGAATCATCAATAAATCCATTCAGGACGGCACAACAAAAGAGATTACATACAGTGAGTTTGTCAGAATCCTTGAAGCAGGTGAAGCTTCAAAGGTTGAAATATATTCTGAAGAAAGCCGCATTGTTGTTACTCCCAAGGAGCAGAAAATAAATAATTACACCGTTACCTACTACACAGGTATAATCGAGGACGGTAATGCCCTTCAGGCAAGGTGTGAGGCCGCAGGAGTGGAATATACAAGAGTTGCGGACAATAATTCTTCCGTAATCTGGCGTACTATTCTTGATCTCATCATTATGTTTGGCGGATTGTTTATTTTCGTATTCCTTATGTATCGCCTTGCATCCAAAAATGCAGGCGGCATTATGGGTGTAGGAAAAAGTACTGCCAAGGTTTATGTTGAAAAAGAGACAGGTGTTACATTCAAGGATGTAGCGGGACAGGATGAAGCAAAGGAAAGCCTTATCGAGCTTGTTGACTTCCTTCATGAGCCCGGCAAATACACCGAAATCGGTGCAAAGCTTCCTAAGGGAGCACTTCTTGTAGGCCCTCCCGGAACAGGTAAGACACTTCTTGCCAAGGCAGTAGCAGGTGAGGCAAAGGTTCCTTTCTTCTCACTTTCAGGTTCCGATTTCGTTGAAATGTATGTCGGCGTCGGTGCATCACGTGTACGTGACCTCTTTAAACAGGCACAGTCCGCAGCACCCTGCATCATCTTCATCGATGAGGTTGATGCCATCGGTAAGTCAAGAGATTCACGGTACGGTGGCAATGATGAAAGAGAGCAGACTCTTAACCAGCTCCTTTCCGAAATGGATGGCTTTGACACATCAAAGGGTATCGTAATTCTTGCAGCAACGAACCGTCCCGAAATCCTCGACAAAGCACTCCTTCGTCCGGGTCGTTTTGACAGACGTATTATCGTTGACACACCCGACCTTAAAGGACGTCTTGAAGTTCTTAAGGTTCATGCAAACAAAGTCAACATGGGTGAGGACGTCGACCTTAATGAGATAGCTCTTGCAACAAGCGGTGCTGTCGGTTCCGACCTTGCCAATATGATAAATGAAGCAGCCATTCTTGCTGTCAAGAAGGGCAGAAAGTATGTCGTTCAGGCAGACCTCTTTGAATCGGTTGAAGTTGTTATCGCCGGTAAGGAAAAGAAGGACCGCATCCTTTCAAAGGAAGAAAAAGAAGTTGTTGCATATCACGAGACAGGACATGCTCTTGTTACCGCGCTTCAGAAGAACACAGAACCTGTACAGAAGATTACAATAGTTCCCAGAACAAAGGGAAGTCTTGGTTACGTTATGCAGGCTCCCGAGGAAGAAAAGTACCTCATGAAGAAGGACGAAATCGTCGAGAGAATCGTCACCTTTGTTGCAGGACGTGCTTCTGAGGAAATTGTCTTCAACAGCGTTACAACAGGTGCATCAAACGATATCGAGCAGGCAACAAGCCTTGCACGTTCAATGATTACACGCTACGGCATGAGTGAAAAGTTTGGCCTTGTCCAGCTTGAAGATATTGAAAGCCGTTATCTGGACGGCAGAACTTACTCGATGTGTGCGCCTACGACAGAAGCTGAAATAGATGTCGAAGTCAGAAGAATCATCAGTGAGTGCTATGAAAAGGCAAAAACCCTTATTACAGAGAACAGAGAAATTCTTAACAGAATTGCCCAAGTGCTTCTTGAAAAGGAAAGTATTACAGGTAAGGAGTTTATGAAGATTTTCAACGAAATGAAGGGTATTAATACCGAAACAGAAACGGAAAATCCTGTAAGCGAAGCAGAAGTACCTGTATTTGACACTGAGGGAGAAACTCCGAAAACAGATGAAATTTGATATTCAGGAAGAACTTAAAAAACTCCCGGCACGTCCGGGAGTTTATATAATGCACAATTCCCGCGACGAAGTAATTTACGTCGGTAAGGCTGTTGTGCTCAAAAACCGAGTGCGCCAGTATTTCCAAAGCGACAGAAACAAAACACGAAAAATAAAGGAGATGGTTCATAACATTGCCTGGTTCGAGTACATTGTTGTCGATTCGGAACGGGAAGCACTCGTTTTGGAATGCACGCTTATTAAAAAACATCAGCCAAAGTACAATACAATGCTTAAGGATGATAAGCAGTATCCGTACATTAAGGTGACAAATGAAATGTTTCCCCGCATTATTATATCAAGAGAAAGAAAAAAAGACGGGGCACGTTATTTCGGACCTTATACAACCGGAATGGCGGTGAACGACATTTACGAGCTTATACTTAAGAGCTATAAAGTCAGACGGTGTTCAAAGAAGATGAACGGTGAGCAGGTTTGTGACAGGCCGTGCCTTTACTACTCGATGGGACAGTGCCCGGGACCGTGTCAGGGAAATGTTACCAAAGATGATTACGCAAGGAACGTGAATGAAGTCGTTGCCTTCTTAAACGGTGATTATGAAAGCGTTATAGAGAAACTTGAAAAAACGATGATGGCCTTTTCGGAAAATATGGAGTTCGAGAAAGCTGCGGAAATACGTGATGTCATAAAAAGCGTCAAGAGACTTGATGAGCAGCAGAAAGCAGACGAACTTGACTTTAACGACAGGGATTTCATTGCTGTATCCGCAAAGAACGATAAGGCTGTTGCTTCCTGCTTCTTTATGCGCGAGGGAAAGCTTACGGGACGTGAAAACTTCTATCTTTCAAACGTTGAGAGCGAGGACAGAGGAGAAATACTTGAAGCGTTTATCAAGCAGTTTTATTCCGGAACACCGCACATTCCGAAGGAAATATATATTTCCAATGTCATTGAGGACGCAGAGGCAATAGAAGAGTGGCTTTCAGGTCTGAAGGGACACAAGGTTGCAATTAAAGTTCCTCAAAAGGGTGACAAGCTGAAACTCATCCGCATGGCAGCCGAAAATGCGGCAATGGTTCTCGAAAGAGACGAAAACAGACTTTCTTATCAGGAAGAAAAGACAACAGGTGCATTAAATGAAATAAAGAACTTGCTAAACCTTCCCGAGTTATTTAGAATAGAATCGTATGATATTTCAAATACCCAGGGCTTTGAAAACGTTGCATCCATGGTTGTTTTCGAAAACGGTAAGGCCAAGAAGTCGGATTACCGTAAGTTTAAGACTAAAACCATTATCGGTGCGGATGACTTCGGAAGCATGAAGGAAGTGCTGACAAGAAGGTTTGAACATTATTTCCGTGAAAGAGATGATGAAACCAAAAAGGAAGATTCGTTCCAGCGGCTTCCGGACCTTCTTCTTATCGATGGCGGACGTGGGCAGTGCAATTCCGTTAAAGCTGTACTGCAGGAGCTTAAGCTTGACATTCCGGTGTGCGGTATGGTAAAGGACGACCGGCACCGTACGAGAGGACTTTGGTATGATGATGCCGAAGTACCGATTGATACTCACAGCGAGGGCTTTCATCTCGTAACAAGAATCCAGGATGAAACACATCGCTTTGCCATTGAGTTCCATAAAGCACTGAGAGGCAAGGACCAGACGCATTCCATCCTTGATGACATTCCCGGAATCGGTGAAAAACGTCGCATTGAGCTTATGCGGAATTTCAGGTCACTGAATGAAATACGTGCTGCGAGCATAGAAGAAATTGCAAGCATTAAAGGTATGAATACAAAAGCGGCAGAAGCCGTAAAGGATTTCCTTAAAATAAAGGAAAATCCGGAAGGAGAATAGAATGTACACGGTTGAGATTACAAAAATGGCTGAGGCTATGGGACTGACACTTGTTACTCCTGAGGTTGACATTAACGGGAAGGTGCTTACCGAGCCTGAAGTAAACAGACCTGCATTACAGCTCGCAGGCTTCTTCGACTATTTCAACTACGAAAGAGTTCAGATTATCGGTAATGTTGAGCATGCATATCTTGAGCAGATGGAGGATCATGGTGCTGCCATCATCGAAAAGCTGTTCAGCTTCAAAATACCTTGCATTGTGTTCTGCCGCAATCTTGAAGTGCCCGACGCTTATAAGGAGTGCGCTGTAAAACATCAGGTGCCTATTTTCACTACAGCCGATTCCACAACGGATTTTATGGGTGAAATAATCAGATGGCTTAAGGTGGAGCTTGCTCCCCGCATTTCCATCCATGGCGTTCTTGTTGATGTATATGGCGAAGGTATTCTTATAACAGGTGAGTCCGGCATCGGTAAGTCGGAGGCTGCTCTTGAACTTATCAGAAGAGGACACAGACTTGTTGCAGATGACGTTGTTGAGATCAAAAAGGTAAGCGAAGCAACACTTATCGGCTCTGCTCCCGAAGTTACACGTCATCTTATCGAGCTTCGAGGCATCGGTATTATCGATGTAAAAGCACTTTTCGGTGTTGAGTCTGTTAAAAATACACAGCAGATTGACCTTGTAATAAGGCTTGAGGACTGGAACAAGGATAAGGAATATGACAGAATGGGCCTTGAAGACAAGTATACCGAGTATCTTGGCAACAAAGTCGTATGTCATGAACTTCCCATCAGACCCGGCCGTAACCTTGCCATCATCTGTGAGTCGGCAGCGGTTAACCACCGTCAGAAAAAGATGGGCTATAACGCAGCTCAGGAGCTTTACAGAAAAGTAACAGAAAATATTATGAACGGAATGGGGAACAAATAATGAAATACTTATTTGGTGCGGATATAGGCGGTACAACCGTTAAACTTGGTTTTTTCAACGAGAACGGAGAAGTTCTTGACAAATGGGAAATACAGACAGACAGACGCGAAGGCGGAAAAAATGTTCCTGCCGATATCGTTAAGGCTGTTGAAGAAAAGATTATTGAAAAGGGCGTTTCTAAGAATGATGTCCTTGGACTTGGTGTTGGTGTTCCGGGGCCTATTAAAGCCGATGGAACAGTACTCGGCTGCCCTAATCTCGGATGGGGAGTGTTTAACGTTACAGAACGCTTTGAAGCACTTCTCGGTTTACCTGTAAGAGCAGGAAACGACGCAAATGTTGCCGCACTTGGTGAGATGTGGAAGGGCGGCGGTATGGGCTATTCGGACATCGTTATGGTTACACTTGGTACAGGTGTTGGCGGCGGTGTTATCCTCGATGGTAAAATCCGTGCAGGAGAACATGGCGGCGGCGGAGAAATAGGTCATATTCGCGTTAATGAAAATGAAACACGTACATGCGGCTGTGGTGGCCATGGTCACCTTGAGCAGTATGCGTCCGCAACGGGTGTGGCATATCTCGGAACAGAAGCAGCAAAGAAGCATCCTTCGTCTATGCTTGCAAAGGAAAATGAGATTACCGCAAAGGTTGTTTTTGACTGCGCAAAGGCAGGAGATGAGACTGCCAAGGCAGTTGTTGATGAGATGTGTGAGACACTTGCCCTTGCACTTTCTCATGTGGCAGCGGTTGTAGACCCGCAGTGCTTTGTTATCGGCGGCGGTGTTTCAAAGGCCGGAGACATTCTTATTGATTGCCTCAAAAAGCACTATGGTAAAAATATGTTGAACGCACTTACCGGTACCGAAATCAAGCTTGCCACACTTGGCAACGATGCAGGTATCTTTGGATGCGCGAGGATGATTTTGGATGTTACAAGATAAAAAAGAAAAGCTATATAAGGCACTTACAGACGTACTGGGCTCTGAAAAAGTATATAAGGATGAGCCGTTAAGCAGACGTACTACTTTCAGAATCGGCGGTCCTGCAGCTTTTTTTGCTGACTGTGGAAACGAAGACGAACTGAAGAAAGTGCTTGAAATTTGTAAAAAAGAAGATATCCCGTGGTATCTCCTCGGAAACGGATCAAATGTTCTTGCATGCGATGAAGGCTATGACGGAGTTATCATTAAGCTTACCGATGAGTTTACGAAACTCCGCTACATTGACGAAATCAATGAAGGAACAGGTCTCATTACCGCAGGTGCAGGTGCAATGCTTACACAGCTTTCGCTCTATGCACTGAAAAGAGGCTTCACGGGGCTTGAGTTTGCTCATGGTATCCCCGGCACAGTCGGTGGTGCGGTGTTTATGAATGCAGGCGCTTATGGCGGAGAAATAAAGCAGTTCATTGTCGATGCAAAGGTTCTTACCGAAGCGGGTGATATTGTCACCTATACAAAGGACGAGCTTGACCTTTCATACAGGCACAGCCGCTTCTCGGGCACAAAAGATATCATTTTGGAAGCTTCATTCAGGCTGAATGTTTATCCCAGAATTCTTATTCGTGCCGTTATGGAAAACTACAAAAAGGCAAGAATAACAAAACAGCCGTTGGACCTTCCAAGTGCAGGAAGCACATTTAAAAGGCCTGTCGGAGGCTATGCAGGTGCACTTATTGAACAGGCAGGACTTAAAGGCTACGGTATAGGCGGGGCATTTGTATCCGAAAAGCATGCGGGCTTTGTCGTAAATAAGGGCGGGGCCACATGTGCGGACGTGCTTGAGCTTGTTCGGCATATTCAAAAAACTGTTAAAGAAACATCCGGATTTGAGCTTGAAACGGAGATTAAACTCTTAAAGTGAGGCATATATGCGTTTAGTGGTTGTTACCGGCATGTCCGGCGCGGGTAAGTCATCAGTTCTGAATATGTTGGAGGATGCGGGGTTCTATTGCGTGGACAATCTTCCTGTCCCGCTTATAAGGGACTTTATACGCATCATTTCCGATAATTCTTCCACCTATGAAAAGGTTGCGATTGGTGTTGACATTCGAAGCGGTTTTATGACCAATCCGGACTTTGACGCAGAGGAACTCCTTCTTGAGCTTGATTCGGCTAAAAATAAGGCTGAAATACTGTTCCTTGATGCGTCTGATGAAACTTTGATCAAACGCTATAAGGAGACACGCAGAACTCATCCGCTTGCGGGCATGGGACGTATAGAAAACGGCATCCTTGAAGAAAAAAATCATATTGGTTTTCTGCGTGAACGCGCCGATTACATTATCGATACGAGCAATCTTCTTATTCGTGATCTTAAACAGAGAATTGAAGACATTTTTGTAGAAAACAAGGGCTTTAAAAATTTTATTGTAACGGTGCTGTCTTTCGGCTATAAATACGGTATTCCCATTGACGCCGATATTGTTCTTGATGTAAGATTTCTGAATAATCCTTATTATGTTCCGGAACTTAAAAAGCTTACCGGAGAAGTGGGAGAGGTTAAAGACTACGTCATTGCTTCCAAAAGCTATGGTAAGTTTATGAAAAAAGTCACAGACCTTATTGAGTTTCTTATTCCAAACTACATTGAAGAAGGCAAAAACGGTCTTGTTATTGCGATTGGCTGCACGGGCGGAAAACATCGTTCCGTTACGGTTGCCGGTGAGCTTTCCAAAGAGCTTGAAAAAGCCGGATTTTCGGTAAAAACAGACCATAGAGATATAACCAGGTAATGTCATTTACGGATGAAGTAAAAAAAGAATTAATGACCGTTGTCCCGCTGTCAAAGCATTGTAAAATTGCAGACACCGCAGGTGCCGTTTTGATATCGCACGGTGAAGATAAACCGGAGCTTTGGAAAATTGATATTGACAAAACGGATATCTCTGACATAAAATCATTAACCGATAAACTCCCAAGCACTAAACTTGAGGATTCCTTCCTTCAGAGAACATGCTGTAAGCGAAGTTTTCTGAGAGGAGCTTTTGCTGCGGGAGGTACAATCAACAACCCAAAAGGTGACTATCATTTCGAAATCAAATGTTCGTCACGCTTTGAGGCAGAGCTTATATGCACACTGATGCAGGAGTTTGATATCGACGGGAAGATATCGGACAGACGCGGAAAGTACAGCGTATACCTCAAAGATGCCGATAAAATCAGCGATATGCTGAATGTTATGGAAGCTCATGTTTCCCTTATGACTTTTGAAAATGAACGTATTTACAAGAGCGTAAGAGGAAATATTAACCGTCAGTGCAATTGCGAGACGGCTAATCTTCGAAAAACCGTCAATGCTTCACAGAAACAGTGTGAGGCCATAAGGATTATAGAAGAAACGGTGGGCCTTGATTCACTTAATGAACAGTTAAGGGAAGTCGCAGAACTTAGATTAATGTATCCTGAAAAGTCGCTTTCTGAGCTTGGAGAACTCATGGAGCCAAAACTTGGCAGGTCCGGGGTTAATCACCGAATGGAAAAGATAATCGAGACAGCGGAGGGACTTAAATGTTAAGAAAAGAGATTACCATTGCAAAGACCAAAAGACTGACAGCTGCACCCGCAGCACTTCTTGTACAGACAGCAAGCAGATATTCATCTGTAGTATACGTTGAGCAGCAGGAAAAGCAGATTAACGCTAAGAGCATTATGGGCGTTATGACACTCAGAATCATCGACGGTGAAGTTGTAGCTGTTACTGCAAACGGAGAAGATGAAAAGGAAGCAATTTCCGAAGTTGAAAAGCTCCTCACAGGCTGTTAATTTATTTATAAAATGATTTTTATTTTGAAAAAGAAATGATATAATGACCTCACATTCGTGTGAGGTTTTTTTTATGAATTTTTGTCATTTACATGTACATACACAATATTCGCTTCTCGACGGCTCAGCAAAGATAAATGAGCTTGTTGCACGTGCAAAGGAGCTTGGACAGACTGCACTTGCCATCACGGACCATGGAGTCATGTACGGCTGTGTCGATTTTTGGCGTGCCTGCAAGGCGGCAGGCATTAATCCTGTCATAGGCTGTGAAGTGTACGTTGCTCCGGGCTCACGTTTCGAAAAGAGCGGTTCCATGTCCGACGACAGATATCGTCATCTCATTCTTCTTGCGGAAAATGAAACAGGTTACCGGAATCTTATTAAAATAGTATCCATAGGCTTTACCGAAGGCTACTACTATAAGCCGAGAGTCGACATGGAAGTGCTTGAACAGTACCATGAAGGCTTAATTTGTCTCTCAGCCTGTCTTGCAGGTGAAGTGGCTACATATCTGAAACGTGGCATGTATGAGGAAGGAAAAGAAGCCGCACTTCGTTTCGAACGTATTTTCGGCAAAGGAAACTTCTTCCTTGAACTTCAGGATCATGGCATTCCGGAGCAGAAGACCGTCAATACAATGCTTATGCGTATGCACGACGAAACAGGCATCGATCTCGTCTGCACAAACGATTCCCACTACATCTATGCTGAAGATGCGGAGGCGCATGATATTCTTCTCTGCATTCAGACGCAGAAAAAGGTTCAGGATGAGGACAGAATGCGCTATGAAGGCGGACAGTTCTACCTAAAATCTGCGGAAGAAATGGCAGAGCTTTTCCCATACTGTCTCGAAGCACTTGAAAATACACAGAAAATCGCGGACAGATGTCATTATGACTATGTGTTCGGTAATTATAAACTTCCTAAGTACGATGTCCCCGAAGGCTATGATGCATGGACATATATTCAGCATCTTTGCGCTGAAGGCATGGTGAAGCGTTACGGCACGGTTACCAAGGAACTTCAGGAAAGGCTTGACTATGAGCTTAACGTAGTCCATACGATGGGCTTTGTTGACTATTATCTCATAGTTTATGATTTCATTAAATTCGCAAAGGATCATGATATTCCGGTTGGTCCCGGACGAGGAAGCGGTGCCGCAAGTATAGCTGCATATGCACTTGGCATTACTGACATCGATCCCATTAAATACAATCTTCTTTTTGAAAGATTCCTGAATCCCGAGCGTGTTTCAATGCCCGATTTCGATATCGATTTCTGCTATGAAAGACGCCAGGAGGTTATTGATTACGTTGTACAGAAATATGGCTCCGACCGTGTCTGCCAGATTGTTACGTTCGGTACAATGGCAGCCAAGAATGCAATCCGTGACGTCGGACGTGCTCTTGATATGCCATACGCACAGGTCGATGCCGTAGCAAAGCTTATTCCCAATGTTATTCCCGACATAAAGGAAGTTACGATAGGCATAGCGCTTGAACATTCGAGTGAGCTTCGTGAACTCCGTGATTCGGATGAACAGGTTGCTTACCTTCTTAAGATGGCAATGAAGCTCGAAGGACTTCCGCGCCATACATCGATGCATGCTGCCGGTGTTATTATCAGTAATGCGCCTGTCTGGGATTATGTCCCGCTTTCGTGCGGAAGTGACGGCGCGGTTACAACGCAGTTTACCATGACAACGCTTGAGGAACTTGGACTTCTTAAAATGGACTTCCTTGGCCTCAGAACGCTTACGGTAATTAAAAATGCCGTAGACTTTGTCAATGCAAATAAAAAGCCGGGAGAAGAACTCCTGGATATAGATTCGATATCATACGAAGACAAAAATATATATGATATGATTTCTTCAGGAAAAACCGACGGCGTATTCCAGCTTGAAAGCGGCGGAATGACGGGCTTCATGAAGGAGCTGAAGCCGTCTTCGCTTGAAGAAGTTATTGCCGGTATTTCTTTGTACAGACCGGGTCCCATGGATTTCATTCCGAAGTATATTGCCGGTAAACAGGATCAGAGTTCAATCACCTATGAATGCGAAGAACTCAGACACATTCTTGAAGGAACATACGGATGTATTGTTTATCAGGAACAGGTTATGCAGATTGTACGTGATCTTGCAGGTTATTCCTATGGACGAAGCGACCTTGTACGTCGTGCCATGGCAAAGAAAAAGGCCAAGGTTATGGCAGAGGAACGTTTCAATTTCGTAAACGGTAATGCCGAGGCAAACGTTCCGGGATGTAAGGCTCGCGGAATTTCCGAAGAAATAGCCAACAAAATCTTCGACGAGATGACAGACTTCGCAAAGTACGCCTTCAATAAGGCACATGCTGCCTGCTATGCGGTTGTTGCTTACAGAACGGCTTATCTTAAGTACTATCATCCTGTTGAATATATGGCCGCTCTTATGACATCCATTATGGATAATACGGGAAAGGTTACAGAATATATGCTTTCCTGCAGAAAGATGGGTGTTTCCGTTTTACAGCCTGATGTAAATGAGAGTGATGTCGGGTTTACCGTTAAGGATAATTGCATAAGATATGGCATGTCAGCAATCAAGGGAGTGGGACGTCAGGTTATCTTAGATGTTAAAGCCGAAAGAGAAGCAAACGGACCGTTCACTTCTTTGAAGGATTTTGTCGACAGAACGCTTAATACAGGCGTTAACAAACGTGTCGTTGAGAATCTTATAAAAGCAGGTGCTTTTGATTCTGTTCCGGGAACAAGAAAACAGCTTTTAAGCGTTTACCAGGTTATTATGGACCAGGCTGCGCTTGACAATAAAAAGGCTATAACCGGGCAGATGTCATTCTTTGATTTTATGCCGCAGGAAGAAAGAGAAGCGATGGAAACGCCGCTTCCCAACGTGGGTGAGTACTCAAAGGATGAGCTGCTTGCCCTGGAGAAAGAAGTGCTTGACCTTTATGTCAGCGGTCACCCTCTTGAAAAATATGAGGAGCTTTTGAAAAAGCATTCCACCGCAACATCGAAGGATTTTAAAGCAGATGAGGAAACGGGCGATGTAAAGCTTGCAGACAATGCAGAAGCATCCGTGGGCGGAATGATAGTTGATGTCCAAAAGAGGACAACAAGAACAAATCAGCCTATGGCAACCGCAACCCTTTCAGACTTGTACGGCTCGATGGAGGTGGTTCTGTTCCCGAAGGATTATGAAAGAAACAGAGTATATCTCATGCCCGATGAAAAAGTGCTTATGACAGGACGCGTTTCCTACGATGAAAGAAGCGGAGGCGCAAAGCTTCTTGTTTCTAAAATTCAGCGTCTTGATGACATTCCGGGAAAACTTTGGATTAAGTTTAAAAACAAACCTCAATATGATGCATGTGAGTCAAATCTTCTCAGCATATTAAAGGCGAGTGACGGCAGATCGTCGGCTATAATATTCCTTGAAGAAGAGCATCAAATGTACACGCTTCCGAAAAATCTTTCCGTGGATTTGTCAGGAGACCTTTTTGACAGACTGGTAGCCATCTATGGTGAAGAGCAGGTAAAAATAACGTATTGATGAATCAATTTTGTTAGATGTCAGTTATTTCCTTGGTTTATTATGACAATTTACTCAATTGTTACCGTAATTTCCTTAAAAATTTCGCTTGTGTTCTTTACAAATGAAGATATATGATTTACAATACTTTACTTGAATAGGAAATTCCAATAAGGAATTCCAGGAGGTTTTTATGGCTAGCGAAGTTAAAACAATCGGCATTCTTACGAGCGGCGGAGATGCACCCGGAATGAACGCTGCAATCCGTGCAGTTGTGCGTACAGCACTTTCAAACGGTCTTTCGGTTAAGGGCATCAATCGTGGTTATGCAGGTCTTCTCGAAGAAGATATCGATGACATGGATGCCAAGAGTGTTTCAGATATCATCCAGAAGGGCGGTACAAAGCTTTTTACCGCACGTTGTAAAGAATTCACAACACCTGAAGGTCAGGACAGAGGTGCTGAAGTATGTAAAAAGTACGGCATCGAGGGTCTTGTTGTTATCGGTGGTGACGGTTCCTTCAAGGGTGCACGTGAGCTTGCAAAGCGTGGCATCAATACAATAGGTGTTCCCGGTACAATCGATCTTGATATTTCCTGTACAGATTATACAATCGGTTTCGATACAGCAGTTAATACAGCTATGGATGCTATCGACAAAGTACGTGATACATCCACAAGCCATGAGCGTGTTTCCATCATTGAGGTTATGGGACGTCGTGCAGGCTACATTGCTCTTTGGTGCGGTATCGCAAACGGTGCAGAGGAGATTCTTCTTCCCGAACTTGATAACTACGATGAGAGAAAGATTGTAAACAGCATTCTCGAGAGAAAGAGAATCGGTAAGAAGCATCACATCATCATCAATGCCGAAGGTATCGGTAATTCCTACCGTATGGCAGACCGTATCGAGGCAGCTACAGGCATCGAGACAAGAGCAACAATCATCGGTCACATCCAGCGTGGCGGAAGCCCGACGGCAAAGGACAGAGTTTTTGCATCAGCTATGGGCTCTATGGCAGTTGAGCTTCTTTGTGACGGCAAGTCAAACAGAGTTGTAGCTTACAAGAACGGTGAGTTCGTAGATTTTGATATTGACGAGGCTCTTGCTATGAAGAAACAGCTTGATCCGTTCCTTCTTTCTATGTCCGCAAAGCTTTCAAGATAATCACTTAAAAACGCTTTAAATCAGGGTGGAGATTCTGCCCTGATTTTTTTGTATTGTGGTGTGCGAACAGTAAAATAACCTCTGTATTATGCTGAAAAAATTTTTTTTTGCAGAAGGTATAAAGTTTCAAAAACAAATGCCGATATATAAATCAGAAAACTATCTTATGCGGAAAAGGATTTCCGCTTCACACATCAGTCCAAGGAGGACAACGCCATGAAGATACAGTCGAGTAACGTTTCTATGCAGTCAGAGCGCACATATTTTTCGTATGAAAAATATGAGTCTGTTTCAATCCAGCAGAAATCCGAAGATGCAGCAAAATTAGATTTGTCAGACACAGGTAAGTCCAAAGCAAAACAGCTTCAGGACGTTGTTGACGAGAAAGAAAAAGCTGAAAAGGAAGAAAAAAAGGCTAACAAGGAAAATCAGAAGAAGAATGCCAAGGATATGATGGACAATTACCTTGAGAGCCTCAGAAAGCATAAGGTTGAGGCAAAACAGCCTGAAAGTGCAAAATCCCCCGAAGAACTCCGAATTGAAATTATGAAGCGTATTCTTGAGCTTCTCCGTCATGGAAAGCCCGGCAGGGATAATGCAAAAGAGATTGATAAGCTTGCCAAAGACATGAAGAATGTCGGTACAAGTGCAGGCTCCGGAAATGTAGGCATTTGCGGTGAAGCACCTGCCGATAATGCAATTGCCGGAGAAATTAATCCTGTGGCTAATCCCGGAAGACTCAGCAATGCCACATGGGTACGCACAACAGTTCAGTCTGCATTTTACATGGAAACCGAAAATACAGCATTTCAGTCAGTCGGAACCGTAAAGACAGCAGACGGCAGAAGCATAGATTTTAATGTGACTCTTGAGATGTCACGTTCTTTCTGTGCAACTTACGAAAGCTTTACACAGGAAAAGTATTATGTCTGCGATCCGCTTGTAATAAATGCCGATGCGGGATTTACAGGACTTGAAGACCAGACCTTCCTCTTTGACCTTGATGCTGACGGAGAAAAGGAAGAGATTTCACAGCTTGCACAGGGAAGCGGATTCCTCGCTCTTGATAAGAACGGAAACGGAACAATCGATGACGGCAACGAGCTCTTCGGAACAAAATCCGGTGATGGTTTCAAGGATCTCGCAGAATATGACGAGGACGGAAACGGCTGGATTGACGAGAATGATTCCGTATTCAATAAGCTTAAGCTTTGGACAAAGGATGAAAAAGGAAATATGACACTTGTCGATCTTAAGACAGCTGATGTTGGTGCAATTTATCTTGGCAAGGTTGGCACTCAGTTCTCACTTAATGACAAGTCGAACAGCTCCATGGGCTTTGTAAGAAGCACAGGCGTTTTCCTTAAAGAATCCGGCGGTGCAGGCACGGTACAGCACGTTGACCTTACTTTGTAATATCTTTACAAAAGTCTACAATGGTAGTATAATTAAAGCGTATTCTTATTTAGGATTCTTTTGCAAAGGATAATGCCCTTACAAAAGGTGGTTCATTTCATACGAACGGAGTATGCTTATGATTGATGCATTATCAGGATACAGTAATATAGGATATGGTTCCTCTTATGTGCATGGCGCTGAAAAAACGGCGGTTAACGCTTCGGTAAATGCCGGACGTGTTAATCCAGTACAGGAGGTGCCGGAGGTCTTCTCAAATGCACAGACCGAAAGAGTCGGAAAAACGCCCGCGCAGATTGAAAAAGAGCGTGAGATTGCACAGGAGCGTATGGACTCCGATACTGCTGCAGAAAAGATTAAAAAGAGACTCGGTATTGAAAAATGTGAAACATGCGAGAACAGAAAGTATGTTGACGGGTCAAATGAATCGAACGTCTCTTTTAAGTCCCCTGCACATATCGACCCTGATGCTGCCGCAACAGTTGTTATGGCACATGAGCGTGAACACGTTGCAAATGCCGTAGCGGAAGGAAGAAAGCCCAATGCAGAGCTTGTCTCGGCATCGGTTCGTCTCCACACAGCCATATGCCCGGAGTGTGGCAGGAGCTACGTTGCGGGAGGCGTTACAACAACAAGAATCAAGCATACTGCGGACAATACTCCGATACGTGATAACGAGTTTACCGAATAAAATGTTAATTATGGCTGCGGACTTAAAAAGCCGCAGCCACTTTTTTGTTCGAAGCTCGCGAGATGACGTGTGCAAACGTAAAAAAAGTTGTTGTTTTCAAACGGATGTGATAAAATAATTATGTATGCAATTTTTACATTTGGAGGAGTCTTTAATGGACATTATTAAACAACTTACCACAGAACTTGCAGTACGTCGTGAGCAGGTTGAAGCTGCGGTAAAGCTTATTGACGAAGGCAACACAATCCCGTTTATTGCACGTTATCGTAAAGAGGCTACGGGCGCTTTGAATGACGAAGTGCTTCGTAATCTTGACGAACGTTTGAAATATTTACGTGGTCTTGAAGAAAAGAAAGAACAGATTTTAAAGAGCATCGAAGAGCAGGGCAAGCTTACGGATGAACTTAAGGCACAGATTCTTGAAGCTCAGACAATGGTTCTTCTTGAGGACCTTTACAGACCGTACAGACCTAAGCGCCGTACAAGAGCAACAATTGCTCAGGAGAAGGGCTTACAGCCGCTTGCAGATATTATTCTCGCTCAGGATGTTACCGAGCCCCTTGAGAATGTTGCTGCTGCTTACATCAGTGAGGAAAAGGAAGTTAAATCCGCTGAAGAGGCAATTGCGGGCGCATGTGATATCATCGCCGAGAAGATTTCCGATGAAGCAAACTACAGAACATATATCCGCGATATTACTGCAGAAGAAGGCTTGATCAGCTCCTCTGCCAAGGACGAAAAGGCTGAGTCCGTTTATGAAATGTATTATAACTTCTCAGAGAGAGTTAAAACGCTTCCCGGACACAGAACACTTGCATTAAATCGTGGTGAGAACGAAAAGATTCTTACAGTTAAAATCGAGGCTCCCGAGGACCGTATCCTTCTTTACCTCGAGAAGATGATTATTGTTAAAGACAATAAATATACAAACGATGTTCTAAAGGCAACAATACTTGATTCTTATGAACGTCTTATCGCTCCGTCAATCGATCGTGAGGTCCGCAATGACCTTACCGAAAAGGCCGAAGACGGCGCAATTAAGGTTTTCGGTGAGAACCTTAAGCAGCTTCTTATGCAGCCCCCTATCGTCGGACAGACAGTTCTCGGATGGGACCCCGGCTTCAGAACAGGCTGTAAGCTTGCGGTTGTTGACGCAACAGGTAAAGTGCTTGACACAGCCGTTGTTTTCGCAACACTCCCCGGCATGCACAAGATGGATGAGGCAAAGGCTATTGTAAAGAGACTCATCCTTAAATACAAAGTTACACTTATTTCCGTTGGTAATGGTACTGCTTCACGTGAGTCGGAGCTTTTCATTGTCGATCTTCTCAAGGAAATGAACGTTCCCACAAAGTACGTAATTACAAGTGAAGCAGGTGCTTCTGTATATTCCGCAAGTAAGCTTGCTACAGAGGAATTCCCTGATTACGATGTTGCACAGAGGTCTGCGGTTTCCATTGCAAGAAGACTTCAGGACCCTCTTGCCGAGCTTGTTAAAATTGAGCCTCAGGCCATCGGCGTTGGTCAGTATCAGCACGATATGAACCAGAAAAAGCTTTCCGAAACTCTTGCGGGAGTAGTTGAGGACTGTGTTAATAAGGTCGGAGTTGACCTTAATACTGCTTCACCGGCTCTCCTTGAGTACGTTTCAGGTGTGTCGAAGGTTATCGCAAAGAATATTGTTGCCTACAGAGAGGCAAACGGTAAGTTTGTTACAAGAGAAGACCTTCTTAACGTTGCAAAGCTCGGACCGAAGGCTTATGAGCAGTGTGCAGGCTTCCTCCGCATTATGAACGGTACAAATCCTCTTGATTCCACATCTGTTCATCCTGAGTCATATAAAGCAGCAACAGAGCTCCTTTCAAGCCTTGGCTTCAAGACAGATGACATCAATACACTTCGTGCAGAGCAGCTTAAGGAAGCAAGAACACGTAAGGCAGAAGAAAAGGCTGCAAAGGCTGCCGCAATGCCTGATAAGGGTGAGAGAAGAAAGAAAGAGGAAAAGCCGAAGGAAATCCGCGTAACAAATACGAATTCAGCTTTCGGTGCTGCTTTCGCCCAGGCAATGGCCAAGTCCGGAAAGACACTTACACAGCCTGTTCAGGCAAAGAAGGAAGAAAAGAAGGAGCCGGCTGTTACAGTTAAGGCTGAAGGTGATTCACTTTCTTCCATCGGAAGACTTGTTAAGGATAAAAAGAAACTTGCTGAAGAGCTTGGTATCGGGGAAATGACTCTTACAGATATTATCAAAGAGCTTGAGAAGCCCGGACGTGACCCTCGTGACGAGATGCCGAAGCCTATTCTCAGAAGTGATGTTTTAAGCATGGAAGACCTTACCGAAGGCATGATTCTTAAAGGAACAGTCAGAAATGTTATCGATTTTGGTGTATTTGTAGATATAGGCGTTCATCAGGACGGTCTTGTACACATCTCACAAATTACCAATAAGAAATATATTAAGCATCCTCTTGAGGCAGTCAGTGTCGGTGATATCGTTGACGTTAAGGTGCTCAGCTGTGATGTTCAGAAGAAGAGAATCCAGCTTTCAATGATTCTTTAGTGAGGAATTATGGAACCTATTGAATTTACAGTTACAATGAAAACAAAATACCTTTTTGAGTTCCTTTATATCAACTCATACAGCGGTTTCAGAGGAGTAATTAACTACGGCTTTAGTGCTGTTGCAATTGTTGCTCTCTGCTTCGGTTATGGCGATAAGCCTTTGAATCTTGTTGCACTTCTTATTCTGGCTTCGCTTTTTACAATAATCGACCCGCTTATGCTTCTTTTCAAAGCATGGCGACAGCTGAAACTCAGCCTTGCATTTAAGGAACCCGTAAAGTATACCCTTTCGGAAGAGTGTTTTACGCTTACACAGGGAGAAGAAAGCCAGAATGCAGGCTGGGAGCTTGTCCTTCTTGCAAAAGAAGCCAAGGGAAGTATTTTCCTTTTTACAGGCAACAATAATGCTGTAATTCTTCCTAAGGAGTTTTACAAGGAAAAGGTTAATGACGTTAAAAAACTTCTTAAGAAGGTATGCCCTGATGCATCCGCAAAGCTTAAGGTGGCTGAGTAATGAAATATTCATCGAATTCTCCTGAAGAAACAGGAAAAATAGCATATGAACTCGGACTAAAGGCAGTGCCCGGCACGGTTTACTGCCTGTCTGGAGACCTCGGAGTCGGTAAAACCATCTTTACAAAAGGCTTTGCAAAAGGTCTTGGCATTACCGAACCTGTCGTAAGCCCGACCTTTACAATTGTCCAGATTTACGATGAAGGCAGAATGCCTTTATATCACTTTGATGTATATCGTATTGATGACATTGATGAAATGGAAGAAATAGGCTACAGAGATTGTTTTTACGGTGACGGGGTGTCTCTTGTCGAATGGGCCGAAAAGATTGAGGAACTTATTCCGGAAGAGGCAGTGCGTATAACAATAAAAAAAGACCTTTCAAAGGGCTTTGATTACAGAGATATAGAGGTTTTATAAATGAGTACGATTTTAGCAATAGAGTCATCCGGACTTGTGGCCGGGGCTGCAATCGTGACCGATGAAAAAGTCGTTGCGGAATATAATGTTAATCTTAAAATGACACATTCACAGACACTTCTTCCGATGGTGGATGAAATTGTGAAGATGTCGGGCATTGAACTTTCCGATATTGATGCCATAGCGGTTTCCGGTGGCCCCGGAAGCTTTACGGGTCTTAGAATTGGCTCTGCAACCGCAAAGGGACTCGGTCTTGCTCTGAAAAAGAATATAGTTGCTGTTCCGACAACACAGGGACTTGCTGCAAATATCAAGGGCTTTGACGGCATAATCTGCCCTATTATGGATGCAAGAAGAAATCAGGTATACACAGGACTCTATCGTAATTTTGATTCTTTCTCCATTGTGGAGGATCAGACTGCAATGTCTATCGACGAGCTTATTGACGTGCTCAATAAACGTGGCGAAAAGGTAATGTTTATTGGTGACGGAGTGCCCGTGTTCAAGACAAAAATTGACGAAGGACTTGATGTTCAGCATTTGTTTGCAGACATTAATTCCATGTATCAGCGTGCGGGAAGCCTTGGTCAGAGAGCACTTGCTCTTTACAAAGAAGGACAATTTGTTACGGCTGCAGAGCATGCACCGGATTATTTACGTTTATCACAAGCCGAAAGAGAGAAAAATGAAGCTTCGCAACATGACAATTGAAGATGTTTCAGCAGTTGCCGAAATTGAGGAAAAGTCGTTTACGACCCCATGGAGCAGCGAAGCATTCGAAGGATCGATATTGCAGGATAATTATAAGCTTATTGTTGCCGTGTCGGATGACGATGATAAGGATATTCTGGGCTATTGCTGCTTTTACTATGTTGCGGATGAGGCGGAAATCCCCAATGTCTGTGTAAGAGAGGACATGAGAGGAAAAGGCATTGGAGCGGAAATGCTTTCCGGACTAATGGATATTGCCAAAAGTATGAAAATATCTTCCATTTATCTTGAGGTCAGGATGTCCAATGAGCCTGCAACCCGCTTATATACAAAGCTTGGTTTCGTGGAAAACGGAATAAGAAAAGGTTTTTACGAGCGTCCCAGAGAGGATGCCATTGTTATGAGGTATACGGTTAATGCTTGATATTTGTTTACTTGGAACAGGCGGTATGATGCCTCTTCCTAAGAGGTGGCTTACGTCACTTATGGTAAAACTGAACGGGAAAGGAATTCTCATCGACTGTGGTGAAGGCACTCAGGTTGC
Source organism: Lachnospiraceae bacterium (assembly GCA_045629005.1). GTDB lineage: Bacteria > Bacillota > Clostridia > Lachnospirales > Lachnospiraceae > RGIG3528. The sequence continues at coordinate 3,605 of JAZQQJ010000011.1, read as the reverse complement.
TGTCAGAGAGGCAGGGCTCAGCTTTCACGACATTGATGTTATTCTTTTTACACACTTCCATGGTGACCATATAAGTGGCTTGCCGGGACTGCTTCTTTCCATGGGCAACGCGGACAGAACCGCGCCGGTTACGCTTGTCGGGCCTAAAGGTTTGGAAAAAGTAGTTGGAGCACTCAGAATTATTGCGCCGGAGCTGCCGTTTGAACTTAAGTTTATCGAACTTGAAGAAGCTGAACAGGAACTTTTCCTTGAGGGCTATGATATAAATGCTTTTAAGGTAAATCATAACGTTGTATGTTATGGCTATTCACTTGAGGTTAAGCGGGCCGGAAGATTTGATGCGGACCGTGCGAAGGCACAGGACATTCCGCTTAAGCTTTGGAGCAGACTTCAAAAAGGCGAAACAATAGAACAGGATGGCAGGACTTTTACGCCGGATATGGTGCTCGGACCCGAAAGAAAAGGACTGAAGCTTACGTACTGCACCGACACAAGGCCAACAAAGACTATTATTAAATATGCAAATGCATCCGATTTATTTATATGTGAAGGTATGTACGGCGATCCGGAGAAGTATGATGATGCCGTTAAAAAGAAACATATGACCATCAAAGAGGCTGCAACGCTTGCAAAAGAAGCGAAAGTCGGAGAACTTTGGCTTACGCATTACAGCCCTTCAATGAACAGACCCAAGGAATACCTTAACGCAACAAAAAAGATATTTGAAAATACCGTCTGTGCAACAGACGGCCAAAAAGTCACTTTGCGTTTTGATGATGAGCAGGAATCCACAGAGGAGGCTTAATGAAAAAACATCTTGGAAAAATTATCGGTATAGGCGCTATTGCAGTCATTGTTATCCTTTGCGTGTTCTATTATATCAATAACCGCGCAGACGGAATTTTTGAAAAGAAAGGCTCAAGCACTGAAGCGGAGCTTATTCTTGCCAAAAATCTTGACAGCTTTTATCCTTCAAATCAGCGAGAAGTTGTTCGAATGTTTTACAGGATAAATAAATGCTGCTACAACGAAAAAATATCCGATGACCAGTATGAACAGCTTCTTGATCAGCTCCGTAAGCTCTTTGATGAAGAGCTTTTGGAGGCAAATCCCCGTGAGAAGCAAAGAACGTCGTTCTATGATGAGCTTACGCTGGCAAAGCAAAATAAAAGAATCATTTCCATTACCAAGGTTCAGAAACAGAGCCAGGTGAAGGAGTGGACCGATGACGACGGGACCGAATATTCATCAATCATCGGCTGCATGGTTGAAACGGAAAAAGCCAAAAAGGCATATGATATTTACTACGAGTTTCTTCTCAGAAAAGATGGGGACGGCAGATGGAAGATTGTCGGCTGGCAGCTCGGTGATAAGGTAGATATCGAGGAGTAAAAATGAGCGATATTAATATTCTGGCAATAGAATCATCCTGTGACGAAACTGCCGCAGCTGTTGTAAGAAACGGCAGAACGGTGCTTTCAAACGTTATTTATTCACAGATTGATTTACATACGTTGTACGGCGGCGTTGTACCGGAAATTGCATCAAGAAAGCATATTGAAAAGGTTAATGTTGTAATTGAGCAGGCCTTGAAGGATGCCGGCATGGAACTTAATGATGTTGATGCCGTTGCAGTGACATACGGCCCGGGACTTGTGGGCGCTCTTCTTGTTGGCGTTGCTGCAGCAAAAGCTGTGGCGTATGCTGCAAAAAAGCCTCTTGTCGGAGTTCATCACATTGAGGGACATGTTTCCGCAAACTTCTTAGAGCATCCGGACTTGGAGCCTCCGTTCCTTTGCCTTATTGTTTCGGGCGGACATACTCACCTTGTTATTGTGAAGGATTATGGTGAATACGAGATACTCGGCCGTACACATGATGATGCGGCAGGAGAAGCATACGACAAGGTGGCACGTGCAATAGGACTTGGTTATCCCGGAGGACCGAAAATTGATAAGGTTGCCAAGGAAGGAAATCCAAAGGCTATTGTTTTTCCGAGAGCAAAGGTGGATGACTGCCCATATGATTTCAGCTTCTCAGGACTTAAATCTGCTGTGCTGAACTATCTGAATCAGGCAGAAATGCGTAAGGAACCTATCGTACAGGCGGATGTTGCAGCTTCGTTCCAGGCAGCTGTTGTTGATGTTCTTGTTGAAAAAACAATACATGCCGCAAAAGAATACGGCTTTAAGACGGTTGCGCTTGCGGGCGGTGTTGCTTCCAATTCCGCTTTACGTGCAGGCATGAAAGAAGCGTGCGAGAAGAGAGGCATTAATCTGATTTATCCAAGCCCGATTTTCTGCACGGACAATGCGGCAATGATTGGCGCTGCAGGCTATTACGAATTTATGAAGGGCACAAGAAGCGGACTTGACTTAAATGCAATTCCCAATCTCAAACTTGGAGAAAGATAATGATTAGTGCAATTGTTCTTGCCGGCGGCAAGGGAACGCGCATGGGCGGCGACACAAAAAAACAGTATATGAACGTGTATGGAAAGCCTGTGATCGCGTGGTCTCTTGAGGCATTTCAGAACAGCATTGTCGAAGAGATAATTCTTGTATGCTCTTCGGAAGACATGGATTATTGCCGTAGGGAAATAATAGATAAATACGGCATATCAAAGTGCACTAAGCTTGCGGAAGGCGGAAGCGAACGATATCTTTCCGTGAATCACGGACTTGCAAAGTGCAGCGGAGATTATGTAATGATTCATGACGGGGCACGGCTTTGTGTTTCTACGGAAACAATAAACTGTGCCGCAAAAATGCTCCTCGAAAAAGGAGCCTGCTGCGTAGGAACAAAAGCAACCGACACAATGGACATACTGAACGAGGACGGCTCCGTTGCCGGACAACCCGAAAGACGTTTAATGTGGGTTGCACAGACACCACAGTGCTTTAAAACACAGGATATTAAAGAAGGGTATGAAAAAGCACTTAAAGCGGGCGAAATTAAGATTACCGATGATGTATACGTTGCTATGAAATACGCTAACGTCAAGGTGTTTACATTGGATGACGGCGCTGACAATATCAAGCTTACTACATGGAAGGATCTTATTCTTGCAGAGTCTATTCTGGAGAGAAAATCTGAACTTTGATTAAGATGAATTGTACTTGAAAAAGAGATAACTTTTACTTGACTTATCTTTTCTGCTGTGATAAGATACTCAGGTCGCGTATAAAGCGAAATGGAGAGCTACCGAAGCGGTCATAACGGGGCGGTCTTGAAAACCGTTAGAGCGAAAGCTCACAGGGGTTCGAATCCCTTGCTCTCCGTTTGGACGTAAGTCCGAAAAGTAAATAGCAGACCTTTGTGGTCAGGCTTTTGGAGAAATACCCAAGAGGCTGAAGGGACACCCCTGGAAAGGGTGCAGGTCGTTAATAGCGGCGCGAGGGTTCAAATCCCTCTTTCTCCGTAGAAATGTAATCGAGTAGGCAGTTGCCTGCTCGATATTTTTGTTCCCAATACAAATAAACCACCTGCTATGCAGGTGTGTCCCTGGTCAGCTTAAGCTTCAAGAAAAAAACCTCCTGAGGTATAATAAGTGCAGGTTCGCCAACCGCACAAAAAAATACGAAGGAGGTTTATCCTAGATGGAT
>JAZQQJ010000010.1:0-4685 GCA_045629005.1 Lachnospiraceae bacterium | reverse complement strand
AGAATCGAACAATGCCTGTGCTTGAGCTGATAAAGGCAATGAATCGTAAACTTGTAGGACACTACAATTATTATGGAGTTTCGTTTAATAGTATTAGACTACAGACGTTCTTACACTTTTCTCAGAAATATCTGTATAAAGGTAAGCGCTTAATTTCGGGGTACTCCCCAAAATTGAGCTCCGGATGGCTAGATTTGCATCCGGAAAGCTAACATTTTACTCTATTTTATTTTGCACAGCTCCTTCACAGATTCATTCCAAGGAGCCAGCTTATCAAGTTCATCATCTGACATGTCCTTGTTTGGTCTGTTCTCAAACAGGAAGTTCAGATACTCATATAAATCCAAGCCATAGGCCTTTGCCATCTCTACGATGGTAAGATACAGGGTATTGGCCTGTGCACCTTCCGGTGTATCAGAGAATAGCCAGTTTTTACGGCCTACTGTTACCGGGCGAATACTGTTTTCGCTTAGGTTATTGGTAAAACTGCAACGTCCGTCTTCCAGATAGGTCATCAGAAACTCTTCTCGGTTTCTGATATAGTTGATAGCTTTTTTCAGTTTCCCGTTACTACCGGGATTTACTTGTTTTAACCACGTCAAAAAGCCCTCAACAACAGGTTTTTCATCCTTGAGGCGGCGGTTGTATATCTGTTTATAACTTAGTCCTTTTTCCCTGTAGGAACGCTCGTAAGCAAAGAGTTTCTCTACATACAGGAACCCTTGGACTGCAGGATTGGTATAATCCTTATCCTGTCCTTTTGGTATGGATTCCAAGAGATATCTTCGGATGTGTGCAAAGCAACAACAGCGGAATGTTTCCTGTACTTTGTTGTAGCCCTGATATCCATCAGCCATCAGGTAGAATCCTGGTGCGATTCCGTTTAGGAATTGTCTCGCGTTTTCTCCTGCACGTGTAGGAGTATAATTATAGAGAATGATGGGATTAAGACCATCCTCTCCAGTACGGATGACCCAGAAATAAGACTTTGTCTGTGCTCGTCTTTCATCCTCTTTTAGAACCTGTACCGGGGTCTCGTCCATCATAAGGAAGCGCCTGTAAAGGAGTTTCTGTTGGAAGTAATCATACATTGGTTGTAAATACTCCTGGGCTGCAGTAATAAGACATTTCGCCATGGTGCTGCGGGAGATAGGAGCCTTCAGTTGCAGAAAATCTTTTTCCTGTCTGTATAGCGGCAGATATAAACCGTATTTCTGATATGCGATCAACGCCAGTAATGATTCTGACATATAGCTTCCGGGAATTAAAGCAGGCTTACCATTATCCTTTATAAACTGTGGTTCCTCGGTATCCTTGCATTCGGGACACCCATAAGTGGTTGCGATATACTCGACGCGTTCAAGCTTCGGTCTGGTATATTTGATCTCGGTGCGGATAACTTCTGTACCAATCGGAATCATTTGTGTTCCGCAGAGAGGACAGATCTTATCTTCTTCGGATAAGGTATCAACAGGCACCTGTTTTGTTGGTATATTTTCAAACTGCTCTTTGAGAGTAGGTTTTTTCTTACGACTTTTCTGAGGAAGAGGAACAATCTCCGGCTCTATGATTTCCGTTGCTTTTTCCTCTTCAGGACCAAACAATCCCATCTGTCCGGGAAATGGATCTGATCTGCGTTCACTTGAGGAACCAAAAAGCTTCTGCTTAAGCCAGGCCATTTCTGCTTTGAGATTATCATTCTCAGCCTGCTGTCTGGCAATAGTTTCGTTCAGTGTTTTAATGGTCATATTCAGTTGTGATATCAGATCCTTAAGCTCTGAAAGCTGGATATCTTTACTGCTTTTTGCCATTCTTTTACTCCTTGATTTACTATAAACAGCATACCATAAAAATGGCAAAAAAGCCAGTAAAATCAAGGGTTTCAGGCTGTTTTTAGAGCCTTTGGTTGTTCGATTTCAAGACCTGACATCAGCCAGTCGAATTGCTGCCAGGTAATCGGTTTTACCTCGGATGCATTACGGGGCCAGCGATATCTTCCCTGGACAACATCCAGTCTTTTGTATAAAAGAACAAAGCCGTCCGGCTCTCTGAGAAGAACCTTGATACGGTCACATCGCTTACCACAAAAAAGATAAATAGAACTTCCATTTGGTTCTTCCTTTAACTGATTGATGATTATTGCGCAAAGACCATCAATGGATTTGCGCATGTCGGTGTTATTCGAGTTCTGGAATAACACCGATTATCCGAGAAGAATTATTATTCGAGAAGTTTCGGAAAATCACTGATAATCTCTACATTTTCAATAATTCTTCTCAGATAACAATCTACTTCTTTTTCAGGAAGTCCGGAATATCCTTTTTAGGTTCCTTCAGCTCGATTTTGCTTCCAAACCAGGTATCATTCCATTCTTTCAGCTTCCTGTCTACAGAATCCTGCGACATTTCTGCATAAATTTGGGTGGTCTGAACCGACACGTGACCTAATATATTTCTTATTGTCACGATATCGACTCCAGCTTCCAGTAAATGGCATGCTGTACTATGTCTCATGGAATGAGGCGGATAGCTTTCTTGCAGAAACAAGCCAGGGTGTTTCTTCTTCGCAATGGTAACATACTTTTTATATATGCCTTCAACGCAAGAAACCGTCATCAGTTCATGTGTCTGACTTGAAAAAACATGCCTTCCAGGATATCTTTCTATATGCCTGTGCCTTATGTACTTTTGCACAGTCTCTGCAAGTATCAGGGAAACACCTACTTGACGGGTCTTTGAACCTTTTCCAAGCAATGTAACAGATGCATTTTTGCCATTTATATGCAGATCTGCAACTGTGAAATCACATATTTCCTGCGCTCTTGCGCCTGTTGCATACATAAATGAAAGCAGAACTTTATCCCTCAGACCAGTTTCATATCTTTCGTCAGGAAGCGACAATAGTATTTTTATTTCTTCCCTTGAAAATACAGCTCTTTGCTTTTTACTCCCACGTTTTATCGGTATTTTTATAATGGCACTTCTGAATATGGATGCAGCATCAAAATCTCTATTCTGTGCATACTCCGAAAATGCTGAAAGGGCTGATAAACGCTGGTTTCTGGTAACCGGTTTGCATTGCCGTTCTTTCTCAAGCCAGTTAAAGAATTCTAACAATGTATCATAATCCAAGCTTGAGAACCTGATATCGTCAGCATCTATTCCCTTGACATTCTGCATAAAATAGAGAAAATCAGCTTTACTGAAAAGGAATTCAATTATGCAAAGGAAATAGGAAAACCGGTTCTTCCGTTTTTAATACTAGACCCAGGATTCTTGAGTGTATCTAAAAGCGATAATACCGATTCTAAAAGGAAAAAATTGCAAGATTTTCGTGAGAAAATCGAAGATAGTGGGTGTTTAGTTAATTATTACACCAATGTTGATGACTTGAAATACAAGGTAGCTGCTTCTGTTACAGCATGTATTAGTAATAACCCTGGTGTTGGATGGGTTAGGGCGGATCAAGTTGAAAAAATGGTAGAAAACTTAAAACAGTCCAAAACAGTTGATACTGGTGATATTATGCCAATGTATAAAATTGCTTCTGAAGAAGATATTAAAAGAATGTTTGACAAGTAACAACAATGTCGTTCCAATTATATTAGTGGCGATGAATATGGAAAAATCAGCAACACTTAATTTAAGAGTAAATCCTACATTAAAATCAGATGCAGAAACAATTCTTACAAGACTTGGAATTCCTATGTCTACAGCAGTTGATATGTTTCTTAATCAGGTTGTATTGGTAGGTGGTATTCCGTTTTCTGTTACAGTGCCAAAACCACCAGTAGATATCGATGCATCACAGATGACAGAAGCACAGCTCCATACCAAACTTCAGCGAGGTTATGATGATTATACGGCTGGCAGAACGCAGAATGCTGCGGATGAAGAATACGCATATTTCCTTGAAAACGCAGTCGAGGATACGGATTCGGAACTTCCGTTTCCATATCTGACAATTAAATAAACTAAAGTGCTTACAATGGGTCATCGGTCAGCCGGCAAAACGGCTGATCAGCCCGTTGTGTATATACCGACCAGACAGTGCACGGTGCACGGCTATCGAGTGCATGCTTTCCGGTCGGAGAGTGCATTGTTTCCGAATGGCAAATCAAACCCTTGATTTGCTTGATTACCCAATTAATACATCTAAAATCTATGTCAATGAGGGATTTATACCGCCGAAGGCCATGTCATTGATGTAGATTTTGATGTATTATGGTTCGTGCACTGGGCTTCGGAAGACGTGCACTAAAACTCCGTGCAGTATGCACTGATTCATCGGTATTTACACGTTGCAACTTTCGCCATTTTGGCTATGCAACATTCTCCAAAAATGTTTTGCAACTTTCGCCAAAAGGGGCTTGCAAAAAACATGAAAAAAACTTGAAACATCAGTGTTTCAGGTTTTTTTATTGCCTAAAATATGTTTTCTCATTGCTTTGCTGTTCTTCGCTGAAGCTTTTTTTCGTGATGAAGAAATGCAAGATTTTACTTGACAAAATCGACACGCATGTCTATTATTATAATCGACACGTATGTCGATTATTGGAGGGCTGGTAATGGGTGATAAGAGAGAACGTACAAAAGCAATGATTATTAGTAAATCGTTGCCGCTATTTAGCCAAAAGGGATTTGCTAAGGTAACAATGAAGGATATATGTGACGCAACGGGCATGA
>JAZQQJ010000009.1:0-3755 GCA_045629005.1 Lachnospiraceae bacterium | reverse complement strand
TGGGATATGCTTGCTGAAGAAATCACCCCTGAAGAAATCATCAAGAAGCTCCTTTCAGAGTATGATGTTACTCCCGAAGAGTGCGAGAAGTCTGTCATGGAATTCCTTGGAAAGATGCGTGAGCTGGAGTTTATTTAATGGCATTTAGCTGAAAAGCCGGGAGTCAGGTCTCTCGGCTTTCATTTTTGGAGTTTGTATGGGTAAGAGTCAATTTTTAGCACTTTTTAAAAACCGAAAAGAGACATCGAAATACGTAAAGTGGCTTGCACATTACACCAAGCCGTATGTCTGGAAGATTTCGCTTATGATGCTCGTAAGCCTTGCTTCCACGGGTATTTCGTTGTGGATGGTTGATATCAATAAAAAGATTATCGACTATGCTTCTGCTGGTAGTTCCGATTTTAAGAAGTTCCTCATCCTTTATGCATGTCTCATTCTTGGCATGCAGATTGTAAATGTTATTTCGGGGCTCATCTCTGCAGTTGTGAACGAGAAATTCTCGTTTGGTATACGTAAGCAGGTTTACGACAAAATCATCAATTCTCACTGGTTGGACGTTAAGCGTTACCACACAGGTGACTTGATGACTCGTCTTACAAGCGATGCCGGAAATATTGCCAACGGTATTATAGGTACTATACCGAACATCATTATGCTTGGTATTGAACTTGTTGCCGTGTTCATTTATCTGTTCTGCTATTCGCCTATGCTTGCGGTGTTTGCACTCGCTGTAGCGCCTGTTGCCGCACTTGCCAGTTGGTGGCTTGGAAAGAAGCTTAAAGTTCTTCAGGCTAAGGTTCAGGAAAGTGAGTCTTCATATCGTTCCTTCCTTCAGGAAAGCCTTGCAAACCTTCTTGTAGTTAAGTCCTTCGCAAACGAAGACTATTCTTCAAGAAAGCTTTCACAGCTTCGTGATGATCGTTTTTATTGGGTCTTCAAGAAACAGAAGATGAGTGTTGCCAGCTCTACGGTAATGTCAATGACGTTCCAGATTGGTTACATTATTGCATTTACATACGGTGCCACAATGATATCAAAGGGGGCTATTTCATGGGGAACTATGACTTTGTTCCTTTCACTTGTTAATCGTGTCCAGTCGCCTATCCTTGGTCTTGCACGCCAGATTCCTCAAGTTGTTTCCATCTTTACCTCCGCAGGCCGTGTAATGGAAATCCAGAACATTCCTAAGGAAGAAAAACTGAAAGAGCATATTTCCGCGGAAAAGATCGGTGTCAGCGTAAAGGACGTTACTTTCGGTTATCTTGATAATGAAACGGTTCTTGATAATGTATCACTTGACATTAAGCCCGGTGAGTTCGTTGCCATTATCGGTGAGTCAGGCATAGGTAAAACGACGCTTATAAGGCTCATAATGAGCTTTATGGGCAATTACACCGGTGATATTACGTTCTTCAATCAAAACGGCGAAACAGAGAAGGCAAATGCGGGTACACGTACTTTCCTTTCCTACGTTCCTCAGGGTAATACATTGTTCTCCGGTACTATTCGTGAGAACATCCGTATGGGTAATCTGAACGCTACGGATGAGGAAATGTACGAGGCTTTGAAGCTTGCTTCGGGTTATGACTTTGTTATGGAACTTCCGGGCGGACTTGATTGTGTAATCGGTGAGAGAGGCCATGGTATTTCCGAGGGTCAGGCTCAGCGTATCGCCATTGCACGTGCACTTGTCCGTAAAGCTCCTTTCCTTATTCTTGATGAAGCAACAAGTTCTCTTGATATGGAAACAGAGCAGAAGGTTATTTTAGGTCTTCAGGAGCTTACTCCGAGACCGACATGTCTCATCATTACTCACAGAAAGAGTATCCTTGAGTACTGTGACCGTGAGCTTAAAATTAAAGATCGTCAGATGGAGGTTGTGCGTGATTTTGTAGAGCCTACACCTGTAGAAAGTATAGAATTTGAACCAAATATCGGCGGACCGATGCCAGGAGGATTTTAAAATGAAGATTGCAGTAGCAGGTACAGGTTATGTAGGACTTTCAATCGCCACATTGCTTTCGCAGCACAATGAGGTGTATGCGGTTGACATTATTCCGGAGAAGGTTGATATGCTTAATAACCGCAAATCACCCATTCAGGATAAGGAGATTGAGGAGTATCTTGCGACAAAGAAGCTGAATCTTACAGCCACGCTTGACGGCGACAGTGTTTATAAGGATGCAGAGCTTGTCATCATTTCAACGCCTACAAACTATGACCCTAAAAAGAACTATTTTGATACATCTTCTGTTGAGAGCGTCATTAAGCAGGTAATTAATGTAAACCCCGATGCCGTAATGATTATCAAATCAACGGTTCCGGTTGGCTTTACCGAGGAAGTGCGTCAGAAGTATTGCTGTGACAACATTCTTTTCTCGCCTGAATTCCTTCGTGAGGGCAAGGCTCTTTATGACAACCTTTATCCTTCACGTATAATTGTTGGTGTCCCTGTTGGAAATAAGCGTCTTGAAAAGGCTGCTCACACGTTTGCAGACCTTCTCATTGAGGGCGCAATCAAGGAGAACATTGAAACACGTTTCATGAATCCCACAGAGGCTGAGGCTGTTAAGCTTTTTGCCAACACATATCTTGCGCTTCGTGTTTCCTATTTCAATGAGCTTGATACTTATGCACAGGTTCGTGGCCTTGACACAAAGAGCATCATCGAAGGCGTTTGCCTCGATCCTCGTATCGGTTCACATTACAACAATCCCTCCTTCGGCTATGGCGGATATTGTCTCCCGAAGGATACAAAGCAGCTCCTTGCAAACTATTCCGATGTCCCGCAGAACCTCATTTCTGCCATCGTTTCCGCAAATACTACGCGTAAGGACTTCATCGCAGAGTCAATCGTTGAGAAGGAGCCTAAGATTGTAGGTATTTATCGTCTTACAATGAAGGCAGGCTCTGACAACTTCCGTCAGTCAGCGATTCAGGGCGTTATGAAGCGAATTAAGGCAAAGGGTATTGAAGTTGTTATTTACGAGCCTACAATGAAGGAAGACGAGTTCTTCAATTCAAAGGTTATTCGTGACCTTGCTGCTTTTAAGGAAATGTCCGATGTCATTATTGCTAACCGTTATAATGACGACCTTGAGGATGTTCTTGATAAAGTATATACAAGAGATCTTTATTTCAGAGATTAATTTCAAAGCATAATAATAGGCGAATGTTGAGGTGAAGTCATGAAGCTTTTGGTTACCGGCGCAGCCGGACAGCTTGGTCATGATGTTGTGACGGAAGCAGAAAGAAATAATATCGAGGTAATCGGTGTTGATGTTCAGGATATGGACATTACAGACCGCGAAAAGGTTTTTGAGGTCATCGGAAAGATTCATCCCGATGCTGTGATTCACTGCGCGGCATGGACTGCTGTTGATGCTGCGGAGGACGAGGAAAACCGCGAAAAAGTACGTCTTATAAATGCTGAGGGAACAAGGAATATTGCTCTTGCCTGCAAGGAAAATAATGCAAAAATGCTTTATATTTCCACTGACTATGTTTTTGACGGAACAGGGACAACTCCTTGGGAACCGGACTGTAAGGCTTATGCACCGCTCGGATGGTACGGAGAAACAAAGCTTCGCGGTGAGCTCGCCGTTTCGGAGATACTTTCAAATTACTTTATAGTGCGTATTGCGTGGGTTTTCGGACGTTATGGCAAGAACTTCGTAAAGACTATGATTTCCGTCGGAAAAACGCATGATGAAGTGCGTGTTGTCAATGACCAGATTGGTACACCTACATATACG
>JAZQQJ010000008.1:0-4209 GCA_045629005.1 Lachnospiraceae bacterium | reverse complement strand
TATGCCAACCCCAATTTTTCTTCTGCTCATAACAATAATATTTCTTTACGGAATCGTTATCGGGAGCTTCCTGAATGTAGTAATACTTCGGGTTCCCAAGGGAGAAAATATCGTAACGAAAAGATCACATTGTACCCGGTGCAGCCATGTGCTGCACTGGTACGATCTGTTCCCACTCTTTTCTTATCTCTTCCTTAAAGGACGATGCAGGTACTGTGGTGCAAAGATTTCGCCGCAATATCCGATAATCGAAGCTGCGAATGGCGTTTTGTGGGTCATCACATTCCTAATCGGCGGCTTTACGCTCGACAGCGTATTGAACTGCTTTGTGGTGTCGGCACTTCTCGCAATTTCCGTAATTGACGAACGTACGCACGAAATTCCGCCCGGACTGAATATATTCATTGCGGTATGCGGAGTGGCTAAGGTCATTTTGCATTACACGGACTGGCTGGAATTCCTGCTCGGAGCGATCAGCGTATCACTGCTGCTTCTTATCATTTACGTTTGTTCAAAGGGCAGAGCAATCGGTGGCGGAGATGTTAAGCTCATGGCAGCCGCAGGGCTGTTTTTAGGGCTTAAGCTTACTCTAACCGCATTCCTTCTTGGGTGTCTGTACGGATCGGTGATTCATATAGCACGCATGAAGATTTCAAAAAAAGACCACGAGCTCGCAATGGGGCCGTATCTCTCGGCGGGCATTGTATCTGCGATGTGGTTCGGTAGTTATATCGTAAACTGGTATCTTTCATTTTTTAATTTATAGTTATTAACCCCGGAGGTTACTTCAAATGGCTGTTAAAAAGGTCCTTACAATACAGATTGCTGACGTTATTACAAAGGCATGTCTTGTTTCCTACAACAAGAAAACGCCGGTAATCTACAAATCAATCAGCTTTGAAAACCCTGAAATGAGCGTTGAAGACGGTTTTGTCATCGACAGGAACGTATATGAAACAGAACTTCAGGAACAGCTGGCTAAAAACAAAATTAAGTGTAAGGACGTTGTATTCGTTTTAAGCGGAACTAAGATTATGAGCCGTGAAGTCCTCATTCCCGATATGAAGGAAAGCCTCATTCTTGGCTTCATCGAAGATGAACGTGATGAATATTTCCCGATGGATACGAGCGACTATCTGTTCACTTACAACATCCTCGAGGAAAAGAAAGAGGAAAAGCAGCTCCGTATAATGATTTATGCGGCGCAGGATGTCCTCATTAAGAATTACATCACCTTGGCTTCCGAAATGGGATTTAAACTGCATGCCATTGACTACGAAGGAAATGCCATTTATCAGTGGCAGAAGAAGCCTGCACATGAGCATTGTTCTATTTATCTCCAGATAAATGAACGAAATTCAATGCTTACAATACTTGAGGATAACGAGCTTGCACTACAGAGAAACATGCCCTTTGGTATTGATGCACTTGTTAATTTCATGATGGCTTCGGATGTGTTTGAAAATATCTCACACAGAAACGCTATTGAAAGACTGTGTGATAAGGAACTTCTCTTTACAAACTATGAGACGATGATGGCTTCGTACCCTGAAAATGACGAAGAGGTCAAACTTCATGAATTGAAGTGCAGACTTACGGAAACCGTCCGCGGACTCATTGAGAACCTGACAAGAGCCTTGGAATACTACAATGCAAAGAATCGTGATGCTGTCGTTGACAGAATCGTCATAGGCGGTGTCGGGGCTCAGATCAGGAATTTAAGGAAATTACTTCAGTCGGAATTCATAGGCATTGAATTTGAAAAGTGCCTTGAACTTCCCGGCGCAAAGATTCACAGAAATAATCCTATTACCGCAAGACGAGGCACGGAGTTCATTGCCTGTGTCGGTGCGGCAGAGACGACCATCAACTTCTATGATGGTCAGAGCAAACAGAAGGCAGGCGGTTTCAAGGCCTTCTGCATAATCTCGGTTTTACTTGTTATGGGCGCAATGGGAGTTATTGTGTATAACGGAAAGCTCCGGTACGATCAGGCGGAAGCCGAGAGAAAACAGACAGAAAACGAAAAGAATGCGCTTGAAGCAACAGGAATTGAGAATGTTGAAGCGGAAGCAAACAGAAAGGCAGCCATAGCGGAAGAGCTTATGGCATGGGATGATTCCACATACCGCCATAACGAAATGTGGAACGAAGTTCTTGAGTGCCTTGAAATCGATTCAACTGAAAACATTCTCGTAAGCAGCATTTCTTCAAGCGATACAGGACTTTCAATGAACGTTACGGTTGGTTCCAAGGAAGAGGCCGCAAAGCTCATTGAACAGCTCAGGTTTATCCCTTACTTCGATAGTGTGAGCGTATACAATATCGCAGAAACGGAAAACAGTGAAACAGGACAGAAGCGAGTGGCATTTACCGCACTCTGCACATATAAGCTGCCTGAGATGAACGACGAGGGAGAGGAGGCAGAGTAATGGACAAGAAAAAAGTCAAAACTTATGAATACATACTTCTGCTCGTCATCGTAATCATCGCGGTTTGTGCATACAGATTCGGCTATGTTGCATACATGGACAAAACCGAGGCAGCACAAAAAGAAACAAAACAACTGAAAGCACGTATTGATGAACTGAATAATAAGATAGCTCTTGAGCCGGTATACGAGGAGATGATTGAGGCTGCCGAAAAGGCCTTTGATGATACTCTTAGTAAATACGGCCCGGGAAATACACCGGAAAAGAGCATCATGTTTGTAACAGAGCTCGAAGCAGTTACAGGCGGAAGAGTTAACACCGCGGCATTTTCAGACGATGTTCCGGTATTCATTTCTTCGGGAACCGATGAGAACGGCAATCCGATGGCTACAATGTTCACGAATTCACTTATTATAAATTATGAATTCAGTTACGACGGCCTGAAGAAAGCAATGGATTATATTAACAACTATCCTGAACGCATGAATGTGGAAAGCTTCACGGCATCCCTGAATCAGGAAACCGGTCTTCTGAACGGGACAATGACACTGAATCTCTTCAGTGCTGAGGCTGAGGGCATTGACTACGTTGAGCCTTCCATCACGGGCGTGAAGACAGGAACAGACAATATTTTCGGAAGTTACGATAACGAATAAATAACAGAGGCATTGATGACAGGAAAAAACAACAAAAAACCGAAGAGCGATAATCGTGGTATGACGCTTGTTGAGGTAATTGTGAGCCTGCTTATCATTGCCTTAGTTTTTACGCCTCTTTTGATGACCTTTGTACAGGCTGCCAAGGTAAATATGGCCACAAACAGTGAAGCCTATTCGTCGGCAGCGGGTGAGAACGTCATGGAAGAGGTTAAGGCAAAGGGAATAGAAGGATATGCCATCGCATATGCTAAAACACAGCCCTCAAAGAGCTGTGCTTATGTTGCTTATGATGACACAAAAGATACCTACACCTTTGTAAAATCCACGGACGGAGATTACAGATTTAAACTTTACGGTATTGTTCAAGGCACAAAAACCTACGACATTCTCGTAAACATTTCACCCTCGACGTACACGGGGCTCACTGCAACAGCTACTCCAAATCCGAGTCGCGCGGCAGGTACTCCCACGCCGACCCCAAAATACCTTTTCAACGATTATACTTTTGCGGATTTCTCCGCCTTTTCAAGCGAAAAGACAGCGCTTGTTTATCCGAAGACAAGCGATTCGGAATTCGTCCCGGAAGCAATTACGGGCACACCTACACCGAAGGTATATGCGGGCTTTGATGACAAGGCTGTTTCCTACTTCATGGATTTGAATGAGGACTTCGTTGAGCAGAAGTATATTACCGCGAGAAATGCGGTGGAGGAAGCCAACGAGGCTGCAAAGAAGTGGAATAAAGCACATCCTGATGATTTGAAACAGCTTTCACCGGTACCTACAAGAGGTGGCACCCAAACCGCAGAAACCATTAAGAGTACGGTGCACAGAACCGTAGAAATTACGGTTAAGAAAAACGATAAAAACGATGATCTTCTGAATATAAGGACAGGACAGGGTTATCTTGTAAGCTCAAGAGTTCGATACAAAGCGGATAATACAGGCTATTATCCTGCAAATAAGGAGCTTGAGATTGTTTACGAGGGCTATTGTACGGATATGTACTTTAAGGATCTTGAATCAATTTTCCTTATTTACTCACCGGAAGTAAGTGGATTTAAACCCGGAGGAAACGACCTTGAAGTTATAACCGATGGAGGACCTGAAAACCTGGA
>JAZQQJ010000007.1:0-45176 GCA_045629005.1 Lachnospiraceae bacterium | reverse complement strand
ATTGATGAGTTTATCCAGGAAGTTGATGATTATATGCATTGGTATCGTGAAGAACGAATCAAAGCAACACTCGGAGGACTTAGTCCTCTAGATTACAGAAGGAGTATGTGCGTGACAGTCTAAAAAAATGTCCGCATGCCCAATCCGGGCTTTTGGGTGCGTTTGACTAGCTAAAATCGAAAAAATGAAATTTAGTCCTACGAAAATCCGGGCTTTTGGGTGCGTTTGACTAGCTAAAATCGAAAAAATGAAATTTAGTCCCATGGGAATGCGGGCTTTTGGGTGCGTTTGACTAGCTAAAATCGAAAAAATGAAATTTAGTCCCATGGAAATGCGTTTTTTTGAAGGTTTTTGACTAGCTAAAATCGAAAAAATGAAATTAAGTCCCATGGTGTGCCGGATTTTTGAAGGTTTTTGACTGGCTAAAATCGAAAAAATGAAATTTAGTCCCATGGCGGGTTGACTTTTTGGTGGTTTTTGACTAGCTAAATTTGAAAAATTGAAATTTAGTCCCATGTCGAGCCGTTTTTTGGAATTTCTTGACTAGCTACGAGCCGACCTCGCGTGCAAAGCCCGTTCGGTCACGGCTGTCGCCCTGTAATCCACAGCACCGCGGAATTATTACGAGAACAAGTTCTCGACGAATTCTTTGGCACTGTGTCTTATACGGCTCGTAGCTAACGTGGAAGTTGCGATTCATATCCGGAGGATAACCTGACAAAAGTCAGCAAACAAGGAAATGAGCATATAGCTTATACCGTCTATACTTACACCATAAACGAAAGGAGCTAAAGAGTATGGAGTGGATGAGCGCTATTCAAAAGGCCATAGCCTATATGGAAGAGCACTTGTTGGAAGAAATCAATTATGAAGATGTAGCGGAGAGCGTGCACATCTCAGAATATGAATTTCATAGAGCATTCAGCTTCCTTGCAGGGATGACTGCCAATACCTATATTCGAAATCGCAGGCTGTCGCTTGCAGGTACTGAAGTGGTTGTAGGTGATGCCAAAATTACAGACATTGCTCTAAAATATGGCTATGACACATCAGAAAGCTTTACTAAGGCCTTTACAAGATTTCATGGTGTAGCGCCTAAAATAGCCAGAGAAACAAACGCCAAGCTTGTACTTTTTAATCCTATCGTTATCAAAATAATTATGGAAGGCGGTATAAGCATGGATTACAGAATTGTACAAACAAAGAAGCAGAAGTTTATAGCTCTGGTAAGAGAATTTAGCAACGAAATTATTAATGATGAGGAAAATCACGACATTCCGGATTTTTGGGGCGAATGTCAGGATAAGGACCTTGTAACACCTATCAGAAACCTAAGACCGGAAGGAAAGAGAGATTTGTATGGCCTCTGCACACCTACAGTCCCGGGTAAGGATACATTTGCCTATGGTATCGGTGTGATTGTTGATGAGGACACCAATCCTTTTGACGAAGAAGAAATGACAGATAAAGGTTACGAAATCTGGGATGTGGAGCCCGGAACATATGTGGTCTTTGATTGCATGGGTGAGGATGGAGACTGCATAAGCGAAACTTGGAGCCGATTCTACAAGGAGTTTCTTCCTCAGACGGGTTTTGAATCCTGCGATGCTACAGACTATGAAATTTACTTTGAAAAAGGTAGAGAAGGTCTGTTCTGTGAGTTGTGGATCCCGGTAAAGAATAAATAGTTAAGTGCCTTGCTGAATATATAACAATGAAATATTTTTGGAATGTAAAAACTGTGTGAATATATTATCCCGGAATAGGCCACATGGATATATGTGATTTGTCCGATGCATCGCCTTTATTGGCCGCAGTTCTTGGTGGCGTTGTATCAAAGACAGATGCTGCCACTAATTTGACACTATGTAGCAATGAAAGCGTAAAGACGGGGAACTGATCGATATTATCGGTATGAAAAAACTTATGAAATGCTCATAAATAGTTTATGGACTTGGGAACTTTGGGCGGGGTAGAATAATATAATAGATACAATATATTTTGCGAAAGCCAGGAGGTATACCATGAAAAAAATAGTAGCCTGTTTGCTTACATGTTTCCTGATTATAACAACAATCGGATGTGGTTCTGTCAAGGAACACGACGAACATAATCATAGTGATGAAGTAACCGGAACTTCTTCAGCAACAGCCGGCGGATATTATACTCTTAATTTAAAGATTAACCCGGATGTCTCTTTTATGGTTGATGAAAACAATAAGGTCATCGGTATTGTTACCAATAACGATGATGCAAGAGACGTATACAACAATATTACATTTTCCGGTTATGATTTGGATACGGTTGTAAATGAGTGGGCTGCCCAGTGTATAAAAATGGGATTTAATACTCATAATATGGAAGTCGGAATCTGCGGAAGCGATGAAAACGTTGAAGCCTTCGGAGACACATGGCAGCGGCTCAAAAAAGAATATAAGGTTTTTAATGCTGATGATATTCAAAGCATTGATGCTCAGGCAGAAATCCCTGTATGTGAATACTGCGGAAAGCAGTTATTTGATGTTTATGAAAAGTGTCCCGACTGCGGGCATGAGGTTGGATATGAAGTAGTTACATGCTTCTGCGGTGCTACTATGGCGACATCTTCAAAACCCTGTCCTGTATGTCACCTTAATAATCTGACCGGTGAATATGAGGAAGGCTGGGGACCTGAAGGAAAATCATTTATGTACTGTTTCTGTGGTGCAAAATGTGATTGGGCAACCGGAATATGTGAATCCTGTCACCTTCATAATTTTACGGGTGAATATGATCCCGGTTACGGACCTGTATCGACAGAACCTTGCAGATGCTTCTGCGGCGAAGCATATATTGATAACACAACCGGAATTTGCCCTGCCTGCCATTTAAACAATTTAAACGGAACATACGAGGCTGGTTATGGTCCCGAGGAATCGCACTTGTGCTGGTGTGGACAATCTGAGTATGATCCCGTCACCGGAATTTGCCCTGTTTGTCATTTAAACAATCTATCCGGTGAATATGAGGAAGGTTATGGCTCAGATGCACCTTTAGACCCTGTCATTTGTTTCTGCGGAGCTTCCGAAATCGACCCTGTCACAGGCATATGTCCGGTTTGTCATTTAAACAATCTAACCGGAGAGATAGAACCTGATTCGAATTGTGACCATTGCCACGGAACAGGATATATGGAAGACCACTGGGTATGTAGCGGATGCGGAGGAGACGGACAGACTCATCCTACGGCTGCTGACATTTGTACATTTTGTGGTGGAACAGGAGTTTGCACGATACCGGATACCGGTGTAACGGAATCCTGCGGAATGTGCAACGGTACAGGCTATGGCTTCTCATTTATCCCCGGTCCTTGCCCTGCTTGCGACGGACAAGGCTCAGGCGTTAATTATGTACCGTGTACTCATTGTTGGGGAAAATAAGGATTATGTTTTCAAGGATAGCCCTGGATTTACATTCAGGGCTATTTTTTTGCTTTTGTTTTAGTGTGTCCGGGGCGAATGCTTTGTGAAAGGCAAGGATTTATCATATTAAAAAAAGGATTCGAGTGATGCTCGAATCCTGCTTAAAAACCATGTGCTTTTAGTTCCCGGTTACGCCTGCACCGTTACAGCGATTACAGATTCCCCAAAGGGTTCCGCCGCAGTGATTGCAGGGCAGACCGCCTAACTTTCCGGCGCCCTTGCAGTCATAACATACTACATATCCTGAGCCATCCTGGCACCTGTTACAAGGTGTTTTTCCGGCTCCATGGCACTGAATACATATTCCGTCACTTTGAGATGCTGTGTCGGCTGTTGTACGGGAGCAGGACTACTTGTGTTTTTATTCTCATTGCAACCGCTTAAAAACTGCGATGCAAAGAATGGTAGAGAATAAAAAGACACATTTTTTCTTCATGTTAAACCTCCATATAATTAATTATTATCTAAAAAAATACGACAATAGTTTCTCTGCTCATTATAACAAAAATGTGAATGCTGAAAAATGAAAGCCTTCTTAAAATTTGAGAAAGGATTGGAACAGTAAGGATGAAAAAAGACAGATGTAGTTTACGATAATTATTCAAGAACTTGTAAATAAATATGGCTTAGGCTATGATTGGATTGAAACGAAAAGAATCATAATTGCTTTAATCAATCTAATATGTTAAATTTTGGGAAGGATATACGCTATGAAACTAAGAAATGTGCTGATTGTAGTAAAAGATATAGAGGCATCCAAAAAGTATTACCATGATCTTTTTGGGCTCGATATGATTCTTGATAATGATGGAAACATGATTTTGACAGAGGGACTTGTACTTCAGGAAGAAAAATACTGGAAACAGTTTTTAGAGAAAGATATAGTTTCTAAGAATAATCATGGTGAGTTGTATTTTGAAGAAAGAAATATAGAACAATTTATTGAGAAGCTTGAAACATTATACCCCGGGACTGAGTACGTGAATAAACTCATGACGCACAGCTGGGGGCAGAAAGTAATAAGGTTTTATGATTTGGATGGTAATCTTATTGAAGTCGGCACACCTGCATAGGTAAGGTATAACAGTAGAAGGGAATTATAGCATGTATTTCAACGCATAAAATAAAGGAGGATTTGAAAATGGCAATTATGGAAAGACCGGAGGTAATGGCTCTTGGTGATGGTGGAAAGTATTGGGAACACGAATATGATGAATTCTATTTGAAAGCGTATATTCCTGCTACAACAATCGACGGGACAGTAAACAATTATACATTTAAACAGCCGCTACTATTAATCTTCGAAGAGACACGCCAAAGTAAGGATGAGGCTGTTGCTTTTGCTAATAACAATGGTTTTGCGGAAATTGCCTCCGCCTATGATTCATCGGTTTTGTTTGTTTATCCCAAGTGCGACGGCGGATGGAAAAATGCAACTGAAAGGTTGTATGCCGCAATTATTGAGCAGGTAAAAATGACGCCCGAATACAGAGACGGCATTACCGAATATACAGACTTCTTTAAACAGGAATTCATGGGCTATTCAATACGAGGCGCAATTTATCGTGCTGATATCTACAGCTACGGAGAATCTGCTGACTACGTTGCCGACAAGCTCCTCAAGAAGATTGATGGCTTATATCTTTGGGGCCCAGGTGAGATTACTCCCGCAATGTGCTCCATGGAGAGACTTAGTGTTATCCCAAAGGTTGAACGTAAAGACATTGCTGTTATAAGCGTTGGAAACTCTGATGAGATTAATGCTGCATTTGCGGATAGTCAGTATGTGCTTATAAAGGACAAAGCTGATTATAAAGAAGATTTTAAAAACTTTGTCCGTATGTTTAAAATGTGGTGCGGCGTCCAGCAGCTGGATCCGGATTTTGAAAGCCTTAACATGACTGAAGAGGCAGGCTGTACAGAGGTTAAAACTTCTGCTGACAACAGAACGATTAAAACACCTACACACAAAATCGGCTATTTTGCATATTACAACAATGACCTTTTCAAAGATGGCCCTGTTCCGCTTCTCGTAGGCTTCCATGGCGGCGGCGATTCCTCAATGTATCTTACTTATGTTGCTGAATGGTGGGAAATTTGTCATCGTTACGGTTTCCTCTTTGTCTCATTGGAAAATCACCAGTATATCCCTGCTACAGAGGTGGCAGAGGTAATAGAAAACCTGAAGAAGAAATACAATATTGACGAAAAGCGTATTTATGCATCAGGCTTTTCAATGGGAAGTGGCAAAACCTGGGAAATGTATCAGGAATATCCGGAGATTTTTGCAGGACTGGCACCGGTTAGTGCAATGTTCCCCGTTAAAAATAATTTCATGGCACAATCGGGCAGCGGAAGGCTTAATACGGATGTTCCGGTTCCGTTGTTCTATTCCGGCGGAGAGTGCTCTTTCGTTACAGAATTGCCTTTCAGAAGCGAAGACGGCCTGGAGAGAATACAGTACGTTGCCAAGGTGAACAGGTTAAAGACAAAGTTTGACATTTCCTTTGCGGATAAAGACAAATGGGCCGACCCTATTTGGGGCATTGCAGGTGACAGGGTTGAAGTAATACATGACGATTCCAGAGGAAGCAATCTCAAGATTCACTATTATGACAGCGAGGACGGAATATGCAGAACTGCTTTCGCAAGCGTAAGCGGACAGGTGCATGAATGCCGTCATCATTCATGCGAAGAAGCATGGAAGTTTATATCAAAGTTTTCAAAATAAATACTTTGGTTAGAAATGAGGGTATCAGTTTTGATACCCTTCACTTTTTCTTTCGGAAAGTTTAATTTGATTTATTATGCACTTTTGTTGTATAACCGATGTGGGGACATTTGAGTAAAAAAAGGGGGTTGCGGATTATTCTGCAACGCTTTTTTATTGACATCCTTATTTTCGGGCAAATGCATAAAATGAGGATTAATACGGAGGAAGAAGATGAAGTCTTATCAACTCGTTTATAAGGACTCCAAAAGCTTTAAAACCCAACTCTTGAATATTAAAAAAGAGTGTCAGGCATTGCCATGCTTCAGTGCCGGCTTTTATATTGTCTGGGTACCTGAAGCAAGAGAGACAATACCTCATGTAACGGATTGCATCGATGAAATGTTCCCGGATTCAATCTATTATGGCAATGAGGCTGCAGGCAGCATTCAAAAAGGAAAACTTACATACGAGATTACCGTTACCCTTGATATATTCGAGGATGCGGATACAAAAATGAAGATGCTCTGGTTTGAAGAAGGTTCAGACCTTTGGCAGCTTGATGATTTGTGGAAAGTCTGCAAAAAAGAAAAAGGACTTCGCGCTGTTGAAATACTTCCGTCAATTGCATATAACATTGCTTTCGAAATTGACAACAGCGTTCCTGATATCTCTGAAGATATTCTCGTTTTTGGCGGCGTGAGTGTTAATAATCAGGATGAGACGCAGATGGCCGGAATAATGGCAAAGGGGCATCCCATTACGATGGTTGGAATGGTTGCCATTTTGTATTACGGAGAAAATCTGAATCTTTCCTCGAATTATGTCCTTGGCTGGAAAGGCCTTGGTAAGCTTATGCAGATTACCAAGAGCACAGGGAACATAATCAGTGAGATCGACGGCATACCGACAAAAAAGGTTTTTGAAAAATATCTCGGACCGGATGAGGGTGATAAAGGAAATCTTATTTTCCCTCTCATGCTGGTGGAAGACAATACGGAATTCATCAGAAGTTCACAGGCATTTTTACCTGATGATTCAATGGTTATGTTCGCAAAAGTTCCCGAGAAGTCGCTTGTGCGCATCGCTTATGGTGATAAAAATACAATTCTCAGAAGCCTTCTTGCAAAATCGACGGAAATTGCTGCCTTTAAGCCTCAGGTGCTAAAGGCATTCTCTTGTACTGCAAGACGTATTTTCTGGGGAGACGACGAAATACATAAGGAAACGGTAGCTCTTCAGGAAATCGCACCGATTAACGGCTTCTATACCGGTGGTGAAATCCTCCGTTTCGGTAAGAAAATCCGTGTCCTCAACCAGACGCTTGTTACAATAGGCTTCAGAGAAGGTGACGGAAGTGATATGGCTGTAAAGCAGATTCCGAAACCGGAAAAGAATGATAAGAGTCTTCTTTCAAGAATTACATATTTCCTGCAGGTTGTTGCTGATGAACAGAAGGAAGCACTCGAAGTTGCACAGGAAGAGAAGCGTAGAAACGATGTTTTACACAACATCATCCATTCCGGAGGATGGTCATTCCGTGCTGATACAAATGACAAGATTGTTGACATTACGCTTTCTGACGAAGTAAAGAGAATTGTCAATTTCGATTTTGAAGGTGACGACGTTATCTCTGAATGGGTAAATCATATTCATCAGGATGACAAGGAAAACACAATAAACTCCCTTAAAAAGACAATTGTGGACCATTCATGCAATACCCCTTATGATGTAACGTATCGTATGATTGACAAAAACGGTGAATATCACTGGTTCCATTCCGCAGGTCAGATTGTACGTGATGAAAAGGGTGAAGGCGAATTCTTCGGCGTACATATCAATATTACCGATCAGATTGAAGAACAGATACAGACGCAGAAACAGCTTCAGGATGCACTAATCATGGCAGACAGTGCAAACCATGCGAAGACCGAATTCCTGTTCAATATGTCGCACGATATCAGAACTCCGATGAATGCGATACTCGGCTTTACAAACATGGCAATGAAGTACAGCGAGGACAAGGAAAAGCTTCTTGACTGCCTTGGTAAGATTCAAAGTTCGGGCGATTTGCTTCTGTCTCTGATTAACAATGTTCTCGAAGTAAGCCGAATTGAATCCGGTAAGGCTGTCGTCGACCAAAAGCCCGGTGATGTATATTCCAGCTTTGACAGCATTGAAAGCACAATGCTTGTAATGGCCCAGTCCAAAGATATTCAGCTGAAATTCGAATACGGAGAAATAAAAGACAGGTACATTTATTGCGATTTTACACGTTGCGCAAGAGTATTTGTAAACATCATTTCAAATGCAATAAAGTATACCCAGGACGGTGGTTTCGTTAACGTAAAATGTGAACAGATTAAAGGAAAGCACCGCGGATACGGACTGTACCGCTATACATTTGAGGATAACGGATTCGGAATGTCCGAAGAATTCCAAAAGCATGTTTTCGAACAGTTTTCAAGAGAAAACAATGCAACGGTAACAGGCATCCAGGGCACAGGGCTTGGAATGGCCGTTTGTAAATCATTCGTTGATATTATGAACGGTACTATCGAGTGTAAGAGTAAAGTCGGAGAAGGAACTACGTTTACCGTTACACTTCCGTTCAAGCTTCAGAGCGGTGTAATCAAGGTTGAAAACAAAATCGAGAAACATCCTGAAAGCAACAGTAAGGCAAAAGCTGAAGCAAAATCAGCCGGCGGAAAAACGGAAGAACCCAAAGAACCACGTAAGATTGATTTTAACGGCAAGAAAATACTTGTGGTTGAGGATAACGTTCTTAATCGCGAGATTGCAGTTGAGATTCTTCAATCGGAAGGAATGGTCACGGAAGAAGCCGTTGACGGCTCAGAAGCTGTTCAGATGCTTAAGAACATGGGCTCTGACTACTATGACTGCATTTTGATGGATATTCAGATGCCTGTTATGAACGGATATGAGGCTGCCAAAGCAATAAGGGAAATGTATCCCGACGGAAAGCTGCCTATTATTGCACTTTCTGCAAATGCATTTGCGGAAGACAAAGAAGCATCAATAAAAGCAGGCATGAATGCACATGTCGCAAAACCCATAAATGTTCAGGAACTGTTCTCAACAATGTCCGAACTGCTCTGAAAAGCAACCTATAAAACCCCGTAATCGTGGCATAAGCCCATGTTACGGGATTTTTTTGCTTTTCTTTCACGAATGGCAAACTAATTCGTGCAGCCTGCCCGGAAACTAATCTCCACATTATGATGTAGAAATATGGAATAAAACGGAGCGATTTGCTATAATCTGTTAAAAGCAGAGCACAAAGGGGACGATTTATGTTTGTGGAAACTGAAAGAATGATTATTGACGATATAAATCCTGAAGATAAAGAAGATTATTTTATAAACATCTCTCACGATAAAGAGGTGTTGAAAACCTTTATTTGTACGTATCAGGAAAATTTGGAATCGTTTGATTTTTCAAATTATATCGGAAGAGATGACATCTTCGCTATCAGAGAAAAAGCTTCAATGAAACTGATTGGCATTTTTGTGGAATGCGATGTTGACAAAGAGAAAAAATCGCTCGAAATCGGGTACGGCCTGGGCAGCAGATATTGGGGAAAAGGCTATGCGACAGAGGCTGTTCGAAGCATGCTCAACTACTATTTCACAAGTGCGGGCATGAAAACCGTGTACGCGTCGTTCTTCCCTGAAAACACATCATCAAAGCACGTTATGGAAAAGTGCGGAATGACATTCAGCCATGTAAATGAGAAAGAACTAACATATATGGGCATAGAACGGGATTTGGTTTATTACAAAACAGAGGAACCTATTGTGGAAAGTAAAGGACAACAACGGATGATACGCCTAAAACCGTGGCCTTTTACAAATCCCTTGGCTTTTCTGAGCTTTCGGAGATTGAATGCTGTGGCTTTATGAAGTGTAACGCATAAAATTATAAGTCCTGTACGCCTTTTATTTGTTTAAATAATCTTCCCTGCCGCAGTGGTAGCGGGGGAGATTTTGTGATTTATAGAGTTATTATCGATAAGCATACTATTGAATAACTCACAATAGAAATACCACATTGATTTTATGGGATATATCCCTTATAATATAGATGGGTGGGAGGGACGTATATATGCCGACAATTAGTCATTTTCATGGTATTATTATTGTAATGTATTTAAGGAATAAAGAACATAATCCGCCACATATTCATGCAATTACTCAGGATTTTGATGCTCCTTTTCTGATTGCCAACGGTGAAATAATGGAAGGAGAATTTCCAATTAAGGCGCAGGTGATGGTAAAAGAATTTGTACTAAAATATCAAAAAGAATTGGAGGAAATGTGGGAGACCGAGAAATACATCAAGCTTCCACCACTAAATTAATATGTTTCATAAGGCTGTCGATTTGACTTTTAAAGATGGAACCGTATTGGAATTAACATTCCAGAGCGGTGAAGTGAAACAATATGATATTGCCTGTCTGTTTTCAAAGTATCCTATGCTTGAGGCGTTGAAAAACAGAAGATTATTTACTTCAGGTAAATTGATGGGGGCATATGGCATTGTTTGGAATGACGATATAGACATTGAAGCTGAAACGATATACGAGGACGGAGTTACAGTTAGAATGGTTGAGATTCCTTATAATGTTAGTGTCGCTTATGCAGTTTCCTCTGCAAGGGCAAAAGCGGGAATATCTCAAAAACAACTTTCGGAACTAACCGGAATAGATCAATCTGATATTTCAAAAATTGAGAGGGGCGTTGCAAACCCGTCTGTAAATACTTTGAACAGAATTGCTGAAGCTATGAATGCAAAACTCAAAGTAGTTATTGAATTAGATGATATAAAAACTAATCATGACAAGTCAGAAACTAAAAACAATGTGAGGTAAAGTAAATGAAAAAAGCGTTATTAATCATTGGAATCATTATTATTGGGGTGGGTGTGCTAACTCTTTTGCTGGGCTTATTATTTATGTATGTCAAAGCCCATACGATGGACGGCTCCGCTTCATTATATGCAAAACAGGGTAAAATGATGTCGACTCATCTGATAGTGGGAGCAATTCAAACGGTAATAGGAACTGTGTGCCTTATTATCCGCGGAATATTGTTTAAATAATCCGGAAGGTAAGGAGTTAACTTATGAAAATAACAGATATATCACAGGAAGTTTTTTCATGTGCTGTTTTTCCGGGAGACAGCGGACCGGAAAGAAAGGTGCTTGAAACAATTAAAGACGGCAGTATTTGCAATCTTACAGGGCTGACTATGTGCGCCCACAACGGAACGCATGTGGATGCACCTTATCATTTTTATGATGATGGAAAGCATATAGATGAGCTGAATCTGGAGGCACTTGTCGGAAAGTGCTTTGTCACCTTTCTGGAAGGGCCGGTGGACGCTTTAAAGGCCGAGGCAATCCTTAAAAAAGCCAAAGAGGCAGACGAAGAAGCTGCAAAACGTATTCTGATCGGTGGAGATATGTATGTAACCCTTGAAGCAGCACAGGTGTTTGCAAAAGCAGGGATTCTCCTCATTGGCAACGAATCGCAGACGGTCGGGCCTTTGAACGCTCCGGCAGCGGTTCATTATGAACTTCTGAAAAAGGAAGTTGTTTTACTTGAAGGAATACGTCTGTCAGGGGTTAAAGAAGGTGTTTATCTTTTAAACGCAGCACCTTTGAATCTGGGCGGAAGCGATGGAGCTCCGTGTAGGGCCTTATTGATTGAACTGTAACGCTTCAGACAAGGAACATAGTAAAGTTGGGAGGTTTATATGAGTAACAAAGTTAAAATGATTATTGATGCAATTCTTGGAGCGGCCTTTTCTGTAGCGGCACTGGCTTTGCTTGTGTTTTCGTCCATGATATGGGTTATGCCGGTTCCGGACGCATCTCTTGCGGAAACAATTCTTGTAAAGCTTATTCCTACAGGCCTTTTCATTCTGGCTGCTGTTGCTACGGTAATCTTTGTACGCAGATTTTTAAAACTGTTCATGGCAAAATAAATATGAGAACGTCCGGTAAAGGGCGTCCTTGTATGATGAACAAAGAAAAGTGATACTGCTTCATGCAATTGGTGGAAACATTATTTTGGCCCTAGGATCATTAAGCTGGAAATTAATGGGAGAGTAAGTCGGGTTAGGATTCTGCAGAAGAAAAATCTAAATGGAGAATACGATACTTGAACTTCGTCACCTTTCTCTTGACTTCTGTATCTGAAGATTATATAGTATATAGTTGTATTGTCCTGCGAGCTATGAAAACATATAAACTGCCCGAATTCCTTCTTGTACCATTAAACAGGCTGATGTAGCAGTTGTGCGAATGCCACGGAACAGTGCATACAGAGGAGTACATTATCAATTTATTGGAGGAGAATATGAACAATACAGTTACAATGAACAAACATATTTTTGCATGGGTGTTTACATTTGTTCTTGGAGAGCTTGGCGTTGACAGATTTGTAAGGGGTCAGATTGGCCTTGGAATTCTTAAGCTGCTTACAGTCGGCGGTTGTGGTATTTGGGCTACGGTTGACTGGATTATTGCTCTGGTAAAGGCTTATGGTAGTGCTTATTCGAATGTCGAAGACTTTACTTTCATTAACGGATATTACTCAAAGTAGGTAGCTTTTCGTCATACATTCAAAAATAACGATTCAAAAAATGCAGTTTGCAACAGGTGATGCAGACTGCATTTTACTTAACATAAAATGATAACAGGAGAACGACAACTAAAGGAAATTATAACTGTGAAACGTAAGATTCGACCGGTTTATATTTTTGTTTTTATAATAATTGCATTTGTAATATTTCTTCTGGTGTTTGATTTCTATGAATGCCCGTTACTTTTCCTTTTTGGGATTCCATGCCCATTTTGCGGAATGAGCAGGGCTTTCTTCAGTTTACTTAAAGGCGATTTTGCACAGTCGTTTTATTACCATCCGCTTTGGCCACTTGTGGTTATTACAGCAGGATATCTTGCTTTGAGAATATTGAAGCTTGTAAAGTTATCTGCGAAGGCGTTGAACGTGGTTGCACATATATTTGCCATGGCGTTTTTGATATGTTATGTCGTGCGCCACGTCACCGGTTCTGCGATAGTAGAGCCTGTCTATGAGCAGTCGCTGATTTATAAAATATTCTCGAGGCTATAGAGTCTTTCTGATTTACTTACGTCTTACTTTTCTTGTCTTGGTATAGTAATCTTCTTTTTTTGTGTACATTAGAGCATCGGCGCTGTAAACGATAGCGAGGAATTCGTCTCCGCCTATGTGGAAAACCTTGGCGATATCCTTTGTTACAGATTTAATTGTATCTATTTCTATAACAGAGGTTGATAATGTGGTACAATCAGGCTGTGTTTCATGGCGTTGCAATGTTTGACAGGGCTTGAAACCTGACATGAATTATGGAAAAAAGAAGGGCATTGAAATGTGGACTGTATCGGCAATATTTGAGGATGATTACGGCTGCGAGGAGCGCCTCCCGGGGGAGAGGCTTAAGTGTATCGTTGAGCTTACGGATGATTTGGGAGAAAAGCGTGTTGTAAAGGCATACGAAGAATATCTTACGTGGAATAAGATTGATGTCGGGAGCACGTGGCACGACACGGATGAAGCGGACAGACAGCTTTTCTTCAGCCAGAAAAAAACATTGGATACGTTCCTGTCCACCGGAGCGCTTACAAAGGACAGGTACGAGTTTTCCTTAAACGGACTTATTGTAAAGATGGGATTTGATTTTGATATTTTGAATGAAAGCCAAAAGAGGTAATTTAAAGTTACTTGTTTATTTGATTTTTAAGTATACTATATAATCAACAATGTGTCGGACTATGTAAATACAGGCAATTACAAGTGTGAATGCAGCTTAGTCGGGGCATGAATTAATTGGAGGGTATCAATGAAAAAGAAATCTTTTGCTTTATTATTATCTTTGATTGCAGTTTTAGCACTTTACGCATGCGGAAAGACAGGCGGTTCAACACCGGACCCGGTAACAAACGGAACTTCGGGAACAGCTGTAGCCGACCAGGGGACAAGCGGTACAGCAGTAACACCTGCAGCAGATCAGGGGACGAGCAGTGCGGCAGTAACATCTGCACCCGATCAGAGCACCAATATGCCTGAAGCAACACCTACACCCGTGCCTGAGAAGTATGATGAAATTAAACTGAATCCTATATACCGTTACTACAGAAACTATCTTGTAATGGGCACTCTTGACTATGATGGATATTTTAATTCTCCCGACGGTAAGGGCCTTATTTGTTCACCGATTTTGGCTTTTGCGGATGTAAACGGTGATGATATTAAGGACATCATTGTAACAGGCGATCTTGGAATCAGAAATAAAAAGCTTACAGTGGTTTATTATTATGATGATACCCAGGGGGCATTTTTTGAGGTTGGCTTCTATGGACATCCTTATGCCGTGTCCAATGGGTGCGTAATGGTTGACGATGAAGACAATGAAGGAATGTACAAAGAGTTTTCCGAGATAACCGTTTACAAGTTTGTAGCTGAAGAAACGGATGCACTTTGCAAATATTTAAAGGTATCAGAGTACACGGAAGACGGTAAGGAAGCCGAGGTTACGGAAACCTACAGCATTAAGGGTGAATCGGTCAATGCCGATGCATATAACGCAGAATTTAAGCCTTTCGAATACAGCAAGGTTGAACTCAGCTATTCCGTACTTACTGATGAACTGATCGATCAGATG
Source organism: Lachnospiraceae bacterium (assembly GCA_045629005.1). Taxonomy (GTDB): domain Bacteria; phylum Bacillota; class Clostridia; order Lachnospirales; family Lachnospiraceae; genus RGIG3528. Next base: position 30,276 of record JAZQQJ010000007.1, on the reverse strand, counting down.
TTTGGATATCTCGACTAATATCAATTAACCGATTGTTTTAAATATGAGCAAAACAACAGACAAAAAACAGAATAAGCGAAGCCTTTACGACTATCTTGTGCATTATTATACAAAAGACACGGAGATGGACATCACGCTGTTCAAAATTCTTGGAACAGCGGGTATTCTTGTCAGCATTGCTTCCGGAATGCAGAGTATTGTTACAGGAATATCTCTTGTAGGCGGTCTGATTGATTTTCTTGCAGCTTTTGCAAGTGTACTTTTGATGTGGTTTGTTGACAAAACGGGCAAGTATGTTATCGGCTACATTATTACTTCAGTCGGCATATTTATGATTCTGTTTTCTGTGCTTTTCTTTGAAATGGGTGGCATGGAAGGCTCCATGACCTATTTCTTTGCTTTTGGCATAGTCTTTGTTTTCCTCATGTACTCGGGAAAGCTTCTCGTAATTATGGAAATACTTCAGGTTGCCGTTTATACATTTGTCTGCGTTTACAGTATGCTGCATCCTGAAAGCGTGACTCAGCTTGCGACGGAGCAGGACCAGTTTCTTGACAGACTTGTGGGCATTTTGTTTTCCGGTGCAGGCATAGGCCTCATTTTCATGGCATACATTGCCCAGTACCGTAAGCAGAAGCGCATCGCGGATGAAGCAAACCTTGCGAAAAGCCGCTTCCTTGCAAACATGTCCCATGAAATAAGAACCCCCATCAATATGATGATGGGTATGAATGAAATGATTCTTCGTGAATCTGAAAACGACACTGTAAAGTCATATGCAGTAAATGCGGAAGATGCAGGGAGGCAGCTTATTTCCGTCGTAAACCAGATTCTTCAGTATTCGAAGCTTGAGGTCGGGAAGGACGAACTTGTTACTGCACCGTACGACTTTGGAAGGATGATTTCCGGAATTCAGGAATACTTCGGTAAAGAGGCCGAAGCAAAGAATCTTTCTTTTGAAGCAAATGTTGACGAGGACATAGAAAACGTTCTTGTGGGCGATATGAGAAAGATCTCCCAGATTCTCACGAATCTTCTTTCAAACGCCATTAAGTATACACAAGAAGGCTCAATAACCTTAAATGCCCGAAATCTTGGCCACGAAGGTAATGCACAAAAAATATTGTTTGAAGTTAAGGACACGGGAATAGGCATTAACGAATCCGAACTGAAGAAGATTTTTGAAAGCTTTGAAAGGAGCGATCTCCTTCACAATCAGAACATTGAAGGAACAGGCCTTGGACTAGCTATAGCACAAAGCCTTGCAAATATGATGGGCTCCAAAGTCTCTGTCGAAAGCGTCTATGGCGAAGGCAGTACGTTCAGTATGGAGTTAATTCAGACTGTCGGCAGGCAGGAAATGGTTTTGCAGAGCACCGGTGGGAAGGAAACCTTTGTTGCACCTGAGGCAAGAATCCTTGCTGTCGATGATAATGAGATGAACCTGAACGTTCTCAAGTCTCTCCTTAAAAAGACAATGATGAACATTCACACTGCTTCAGGAGCGGAAGAATGTTACGACAAATGTGCAAAAACGCAATATGACCTCATTTTCATGGATCTTATGATGCCTGACATTGACGGAATTGAGGCGCTGAAGCACTTGAGAACCTTTAACAACTATAACAATGTGCCTATCGTTGCCCTCACTGCCGATGTTTCCAATGAAACTGAGGAAAGACTTCTTTCCGAAGGGTTCGATGGCTACATTACAAAGCCGGTTGACTGGCGGAGCCTCGAAGACTGTCTTATGAAGAAGCTTCCAAGTGATCTTGTTATCAGGACTAACGAAGCGGTTAGTAACGAAATAGACTCTGCTGAAATTGAGAGAATGGCAGTTCTTTTAAAGCCTTATGATGTCGAACTTTCCGAAGGTCTGCATTATATGGGCGGAGACATTGTGCAGTATGTAAAGGTTGTCGAATATTTCATTACAAATTCGAAGGCATCGATTACGGAATTAACCGAATGCATAAAAAATAATACATTTGACAAAGCAACCTACATTTTCCATTCCTTAAAGGGAAATGCCCGAAATGTCGGAAGTATCGAGCTTCATTATCTTTCAAAACGTCTTGAAAAACGTTGCAGGGATAATGACTTTGAATATGTCAGAGTGAGCGAAGAACTGTTTATCCTCGAATGGAACAGAGTAATCGAAGGTCTTAAGAAGTTCCTTGAAGCATTTAAGCCCATAATGGAACAGCTTGAAAAGCAGGCTGAAAATGAAAACGGGAAGCAGGACTCCGGAAAAGAACTGAATTTTGAAGATAAAATGAAGGCTCTTCTGGAAGCAATCGAAAATTGCAGGCAGATACCTGCCACAAGCCTTATTTCAGACATTTTGCAGTCATGTGATGATACACATACAAGGGAACAGCTGAATATTGCGGGGGACCTTATTTCAAAGATTGAGTTTGAAGAGGCAGAGGAGATTATTCGAGGCCTGCTTCAGACAATGAACGGAAATGCACCGACAGTTTAAATTCAGATGATTTCCGCGAGGTAAAATATGGAGAAAAAAACAATTCTGTATGTTGATGATGACATCAATATGCTAAATCTCGGAGAAGATATACTTGTTGAAGCAGGATACGATGTGAGTCTTGCAAAGTCCGGCACGCAGGCCATGAAGCTTCTGAACAAAGGCCTGAAGTGTGACCTTGTGCTTCTTGACATTGATATGCCCGAAATGGACGGCTACAGCACGTTTCAGGCAATAAGAACGGTTGCGGGATATGAAGAGACTCCTATTATCTTTCTCACAGGTATGGACGCATCCGATTATGAAATAAAAGGCCTTGAAATGGGGGCTGCCGATTACATTACAAAGCCTTTTGTAAAAAACGTTCTTCTTGCACGCGTCAACAATCGCCTGAAAGCGGTAAACCGCGAGCCTGAGAGCCCGTTTAATACCGAAAAGCTGCATGAGCTTGAAGGCATTCTTTCGCCTTCTGAGCTTCTTATTGCAAAGATGGTTGCTGAAGGCTATTCCAATATGGAAATCGCTGAAAAAGCCAATTACTCATATGGTTATGTTAAAAAGGTTGTTTCGATCACTCTCGAAAAGTTGTATCTGAAGAACAGAATCGAACTTAGACAATTACTTAAAAAGTGAGATGAAAATGGTATCTCACGGATACTGTTATGAAAGAGTATTAGGGTGTTTAATATACATGTAAACACAATATACGGAGGAAATAATATGTTATTGCAAAGGGCTTTGCCCGGTTTACTTCCACAAATCATACCGTTTATTCTTCTTATTGCCGCAGCGGTTTTCTTCGGTATAAAGAAGAAAAGATTGCTTATGATAGCATGTATTGCGATTGCGGTAGTTTTGTTCTTCCTCATTTCCGCAACACTGCTATTGCTTTGGGGAATTCACTGACATTTTTAAATTTTGGAGGGTAAGATGAAAAAAAGAATTATTAATCTTGTAGTATTGGCTATGGCAGGCCTGCTTTTAGCGACAGGCTGTGGAAAGGCTAATGATGACATTTTGGGAGCTGACTGGAGAACTACAGGAATGTATGTTCCGGGAACACTCTATCATAAGGACACAGTTGATGTTTACGTTGGTGTAAAGGAAGATAAGGTGGCATTCTTCTATGATTTGGAAATTCAGGAACCTTACAACAAAGTAACACTTACTTATCCGACAACAGATGTCGAAAAGACACGCAATTCCATTGAACTTATTGACTTAAACGGCGATGGCTACACAGATCTTTCTGTTAAGGTTTACGACCAGCAGGGCGAGGAAATGCTTACAAAGTACACATGGGACCAGAGCAGAATGGAATTCATCTTCGTTGAGCCTGAAAACGAGCCTCTTACAGGAATAGGCAGCGACGACTCCGACGACGATAAAACCGAAGGTCAGACATCCGATGCAGACGCCGGAGATTTCTCAATGATGAACTTTATAGGTTCATGGTTAATGGAAAAAGAAAATCTCGTTATTGTCGTAGATAATGCATATAATTGGGCAGGACTTACCAATGGTGAGATTACGGTAAAAGGCACATGTGAAGCTGATTACGGAAAGGTTGTTTTCCATACAAGCGAAGGCGTTTATTACTGCACACTCGTATTTAATAAAAAAGACAGAAGCGTTGTCGATGAGTACGGTGGAGTATATGCGTATGCGGGCCCTGTTCAGGAATATATTCCCGAAGGCGAAATTAATATGTCGGACAACGGGACAGATTCCGACTGGGATCCGTTTGCACCGGGCAGTTTCTCTGTTATGAATTTCTACGGCGGATGGTCATTTGACAATGGTGTAATTGTTATTGATTCTCTTCATAACTGGGCAGGCCTTACAGATGGTCAAATTACCGTAAAAGGCACAATCAATCCTGAAAACGGCACAGTTGTTCTTTACACAAGTGAGGGAACACATTATTCTTCATTGCTTTATTCCGATACAGAAAAGACTGTTACGGACGAAGCAGGTAACAAATACGAGTTCGCAGGTCCTGTAGCTGTATATTTCCCTGAAGGTGTAATCGAGTAATTTATGCCATTATAAGAGGTGCGCAAAAGCCGGCAGAGCCTTTCATGAATGCTAAAAATGAATGAAATTAACAAGGGCTATTTAAAAATAATTTTAAATAGCCCTTGATTTTTTTATTGTCTGATGATATGCTTTTTAAAAATAATTTTAAATAGCTTAAGAACGGCTGTGACGTAAACAAATAAGTATAAAAGAAGGAGGCAGGGAAAATGGGACTGGCAGAAACGTTTAAATGCCTTTCCGACCAGCAGCGAAGGGAAATTCTTACTTCACTGAAGGAAGGCAGGAAAAACGCGGGAGAACTGGCGGAACAACTCGATATTTCACCACAGGCTGTGTCATATCATCTGAAGCTTTTGAAGCAGGCAGAGCTTGTAGTGGAATTTAAAGAAAAGAATTTCATTTTTTACGAACTGAATACTACAGTGTTTACAGACATGCTCGTATGGCTTGGGCAATTCGGAGGGGAAAACGATGAACAATAAGTTTACTCGTAATTACAGAATAGGTTTACTTATATCGGCATTATCGATTATTTTTACGGCTTTTGTGGTGTGGATAAAGCCTCTTGCATGGTTTAAGGAGGTTTCGGAAATCCTTATATACACTATGGCACTGTCTTTCCCGGGAATTCAGCTTCTGGTTGTTTTAGGGCTACAGTTTATGGATGTCTATTATCGTAAAAAGTACGAAAAGGCCGGCGACGAGGAAGAACGTGCTGAAATTCTTTCCGCCAACAGAGTAGGGTCATACACGGTTATTTTCCTTTCGGTAGAATATATTGCTATGTGGATAGGAGTTCTTTATGTTGTAATGCCTTCGGCAATGAAATTGGAGGACGGGGAAACGTGGGATTTCCTGAACAGCTTATTTAAACTCCTGGCAATCTTTTTTAGTGTTATGTATATATTCCTTGGAAATTACATGCCGATAGTGAGAAGAAAAGGACAGGGCTTTTCGTCAAAATGGGCTGATTATAATGCTGCAACAAAATTCAAATCAAACCGTTACGCAGGAAAGGTATTCGTTATTACGGGCATTATCTGTACTGTGATAAGTGTTTTTACAATCGGTATTATAGGACTTAGCGCCGTGTTTGCAGCAATGATGGTTGCGCTGATTGTCAGTGATAAAAAGGCAAAAGAATACTATATGGAAGAGACAAGGGCGTAATTATGAAAACAAATATGAAAAAAGGAATGATAGTGCTTTTGGCAGCTGTAATTCTTTTTCGGTTCATTTCTCCGGAGTGGTATACGACTTATGCAAAAGACAATAAACCGACTCACGGAACAGCGGACACGCTTATATCCGAGGATATGCTTTCCAATGAAGTGCCGAAGGATTACAAGGTTAATCCCGAAACTCAGGGAAAAGGAAAGGACGGAGAGTATAATGCACTTTTCCTGAAGGATGACATTCAGACCATTTCAATTGAAATAGACGAAAACAATCTGAACTACCTTTTTCAAAATGCAGACGAGAAGCCCACGGTTATGGCTGATAAAGTTACAATCGGTGACACATCGGTTTCCTACGTCGGACTTAAAACAAAAGGAAGTTATACGCTCGACCATTCCTACACGGACAATCAAAAAAGTGACAGATTTTCTCTGACAATTAACTTTGGTTCATACGTCAAAAAGAAGGATTTTGGCGAAAAGCAGAACCTCTATGGCGTTGAAAAAATCAGCCTTAACAACTTTTTCTTTGACAAATCGATGATGAAGGAATACTGCTCGCTGCTTCTTATGAAAGAAATGGGCATTCCTACTCCGCAATTCGGTCTTGCAAAGGTTTACATTAACGGTGAATATTTTGGCGTATACAGTATGATTGAAGCACTGGACAGCCCTATTCTTGAACAGTATTTTCAGTGCAGTTCAAAGAAGGTGTCCGATTACTTGTGTAAGCCTGAAGGAACGACGTTTCTGTATGACGAAATAGAAAAGGACCCGTCTCCTCTTTGGGAGAAGGATGAGGATACTTATGAAAAGGTCAAAGACAAGCTCCCTGTAGTAGAGGAGTGGGTAAGAAAGCTGAACCTTTTAAGCGGAGGTAAGGACTTTGACGGGAATACAATTGATGTCAACAGCAACGAATACCTGTCATATCTTGACCAGGTGATTGATACGGACGAATTTGTCAGGTATTTTGCGGCACACAGCTTTTTATGCCAGCTTGACAACATGTTTGTAGGAAAGAAGAATTTTGGCCTTTATGTCGGAGATGACGGCAGGGCACTTATGATTCCATGGGATTATGACCTGAGCTTTGGGTGCTATTCCCCTACAACAGCGGAATCTACCGCAAATTACGATATCGATCTTATGTATATGCCGGACCGCGGAGCAACGCAGAACCTGTATCAGAAGAGCAAGTTCTACAAGAAATATCCGCTGTTTAATGTAATATTCCAAAATGACGCTCTAAGGGAGCAATATCACACCTACATGCTTGACTGCTCAAAAATAATGGCTCTCGGCGGAACAACATCATTTGGGAAAACAGTCGAACCCGGACTTTGCAATAAGAGTATAGAAACGCTGACAGATGCGTTAATTGAAGCGGCAAGCGAACCGACAGCAAAAAGGGCCGGCTATATGAATGGGATTGTCCAGCCGCGAGACGTGAAGGGAGCTTTACCAAACCTCTCAAAGATTGTAATGATGAGGTCTGTAGGAGTGTATGAACAGGTCATGAAAATTCAGGCACATGTTTCCGGACGCGAGTGCAATCTCTTTATGGTCGGAAACGGACAGCCCAATATGTGGCTTGTTGAAAACGGAAATCTGACCGGAACCGACCCTGCCTCCTGTATTTTTACAACCGCCAAATATCAAGGAGCAGCACCGTTCCTTACAGTTGAAAATATTCTTTCGGAAGATGAACGGTATAACAAAATATCAGAAGCATCGGAGCAAATCGGGAAGGCGGTTTATGAGGCATACAGTATTGAGGACGCTGCAGCTGAAAAGGTTAAATCGGCATATACGGTTTCCATACCGTGCGATCCGGAAACCGACAGAACAAAGCTTACGTTCTTCTCATATGAGGGCGGCTCGCTTATTGAGCTTTCCGGCACATGGGACGACAATATCTTTACAACTAAAATTGATAATCCCGAAACAATAGTTTTGCTTATGAATAAAGAAAATGTTCCCGGGGAAGAAACGGATAATAAGGGAGAGGCAGGGGATAAGGCTTCGAACAATAATGAAGTCACTCAAGGTGATATTTCCGAAAACAATGAATGGGAATTCCTTAATGACTCTCAAACAGAAGAAAAGTCATCCCTATATCCTGTTGTTATCGTGGGATGCATTGGAATAGTAATGATTTTTGCTGCCATAGTGTTTATACGTGTTTCCAAAAAGAAAAGAAGATGATAAAATATGGCTGATATAAGAAGGTTCATAGAAAAAATAAATGTTGGGAATAATATGCATTCCGTTATTATGATGCATGGCGACGAGGTCCTGTTTGAAGGCTATTGGGCACCATACAATAAGGATTCGCATCAGCGCATGTATTCCGAAACAAAGAGCCTTGTAGGCATAGCGATAGGTATGCTCGAGTATGAAGGCAAGCTCTCGCTTGATGACCCGATATATACATACTTCCCGGATAAAATAGAAATTGAACTGCCTGCGCTCTTAAAAAAACAAACAATTAGAAACAATCTTATGATGAGCACGGCAGTTTCCTATCCAAATTGGTTTACAAGCCCGGACAGGGACAGAGTACATCTGTATTTTAACAGCTCAACAGTGGTAAGGGCACCGGGGACAATATTCACTTATGACAGCACAGGCACTCAGGTACTGGGATGCCTTGTTGAGAGACTTTCGGGTATGTCTCTTCTTGATTACATCAAGTCGAAAACAGGCTTGTTTGCAACCGCAAAAATGTTGAAAGTGCCCACAGGTGAATCCTGGTGTGATTCTTCACTTATATGCACGCTTCGCGAAATGGCAGAGTTCGGACGCTTTGTCATGAATGGCTGTGTTACGAAGGACGGGAAAGAAACAGTAAGCAGAGAGTTTATTAAAGATGCAACGTCTGATCTGATAGCAACCGATGAAAATGGTTTTTTCTCATACAAATCGTTTGGATATGGATATCAGATATGGCATACAAAGTACGATGGCTTCTGTTTCTTCGGAATGGGAAACCAGCTTACGGTATGTATTCCTTCAAAGGATTTTCTGTTTGCCTGCACTGCGGATGACCAGGGATATGCTGAGGCACGCCGTGTTCTGCTGGATGCATTGTATGATGAAATTATCGATAAGCTTGATGAGCCCACAGATTGCGAATATAAGCCTGTGCTGGCACTGAAGCATGCTGATGGTACAAGTGAATCATCAATTATTCCGAAGATAAATAAGGGTAAATACCTTTTTGAAGGCGGTCAGCTTGAAATAAAATGGTTTACTCTTGAGTTTTTGGTGGACAGTCTTGAGCTTATTTACGAAAATTCACAGGGTGTGAAGAAAATAACCGCCGGAGCCTGCAGAAATGTTTTTGACAAATTCCCTGAAGAAGGGTATTCGAAGGAAGTCGGGGGAGAACGTGCATCAGGACATAAATACGAGGCTGCTTTTTCCTATGCTTTTGAATCGGAAAACAGTCTGCTCATTCAGTGCAGAATTATAGATGAATATCTTGGGAATCTGTCGATGTTTTTTGGGTTTTCAAAAGAGTATGCAACCGTTCGAATGGTAAAGACGGCAGAAGACTTTTTGGACGAATACGAAGGGACTGCAATTTTCAGAAGGGAGCTCTAACATCCGATTTAAACTCAATCTTAAAAATGGACATTTAAAGAAAATGTGTAAAGCTGTAAATTGGAGAAGTATATGAACAGGGATATTATTTTGAAAGAATTAAGTGAAGCCATGGAAGAAACAGCAAAGCGTATAGCTACCGGCGATGCTGTTCTGGACGAACGTGTACGCACAATGTACCAAAAATGCTTTATGGACACGGCAGAAAGAACGCTTTTACTTCCGGGGATGAATACTTCTGATGCTTTGGGAAATACTCATACGGTTTCCGCTGAAGTCTTTGTTATTACCGGTGACATCAATGCGATGTGGCTTCGTGACAGCAGTGCGCAGGTTGTGCACTATCTTCCTTTTGCGGGAAAATATCCTGCTGTCCGGGAGATGATAAAAAGCCTTATAAGACGCCAATGTATATGCATTATGCGCGATCCGTATGCGAATGCTTTCCTTGAATGGTCCGAAGGTAAGAGCGAGTGGATAAAGGACATGACCGAAATGCGCCCGGGAGACTGGGAACGTAAGTATGAAACGGATTCGTTAAGCTACCATATCTGGCTTGTTTCGAGATACATTGAAGAAACAGGGGATTATTCTGTGCTGGATGATGAGCAGATGACAGTCTTTGAAAAAATACTCGACGTATGGGAAAAAGAGCAAAGCCATGAGCAATTGTCTTCATATCGCTTTGAACGTCCGGGAAAAGGTCCGAAAAACAATCTCGAGAACGGAGGAATCGGCGCACATGTGGTGCACACAGGTATGACCTGGGCAGGCTTCAGGCCAAGTGATGACGCGTGCGTTTATGGCTACAACATTCCCGGCAACCTGTTTGCTGCAAAGATGCTGGAACGCATGGCAAAACTTACAGAAAGACAAAAGACTCTTTCGGAACGCGCTGAAAAGCTTGGAAGAGAAATATCAGAAGGCGTTGAAAACCATGGTGTTATTTCACAAGAAAAGTACGGGGAAATATACGCCTATGAGACTGACGGCTCAGGCTCGTATCTTCTGATGGATGATGCCAATGTCCCAAGCCTTTTGTCGTTACCATGGCTTGGTGTATGCGAAAAGAATGACGCAAGATATCTTAGAACAAGAAATTTTGTATTGAGTCGTGACAATCCGTGGTACTTTGAAGGATGCGCGGCTGCGGGCGTGGGAAGTCCGCACACAGGGGACAGACGCGTATGGCCTATAGCACTTATAATGCAGGGACTCACAACAGACGATAAAGAGGAGCAGCTGAAGCTTCTTAAAACATTGCTCGACACGGATGCAGGCTGCACCGCCATGCATGAGGCCTTTGACGCGGATGACCCGCAGGCCTTCAGCCGAACCTGGTTTGCCTGGGCCGATTCGCTGTTTGCGTTGTATGTCGGAGAGTGTTTCACAAAATAGTATCTTCCTTGATGATATAGCCTTTATTATCTGTGAATCTGACAAGCGTACTGCCGTTCGTCAGTGTAATTGCACATCCTACAACTCCGACAGGCTTACCGTTTTTCTTTATAGGCGCACCGCCGAGTATTGTGTCAACGCCAAGGTTTTTATTGTCACGGGCGCAGTTTGCGCGAATGATTTCGGTTGTGTGGACATGACCTGAAAGCATAAAATCAGGTTTTATGTGCTCTTTTATCAGGCGGCACCATTTTGCGTAAAGCTCACGCTCGATGTTAAACGGGCGTTCACCTTTACATTCGTCGGTGTTGTCCATATTAAAGGGAACATGCGAGAGGACTATGCGATGCTCTGCATTAATATCGTTGTTTGCAAGCTCCTCAAGAAAGGCTGTCTGGTCTTCGCGGAAGCTGTGACAGCAGACTGTGCCTGAATATTCTCTGTGGGAATCGTCTTTGTCTTCGCCGCAATCAAGAAGAACGAAGAAAAGAGAACCGATTTTAACGGTGTAATAGGTTTTTCCGTTATCGGTCGGAAGATACTCTTCAAGCTTTTCTGCGGCTTTGCCGCGGAGATCATGATTTCCGCGGGAGATGATGCAGGGGATTTTTCCGCCTGTAATGGCAGAAGCTATGTCGAGACTAATAAAAAGATCCTTCTGCGTTGATGTCTGCGAGGCAATATCACCATTCAGAATAAGTAAATCAAGATCTTCTTTAAAATACTTTCCGGTTCGGATGGCAGCTGCTGACGCACCATGCGAATCGGAGATGTGGTATATGTTAATATTTGTTTTTTTCGTAAGCGGTTTGAAGTCATAGGTGACTGAAACAGGAGCTTCTTTTTCACAAATCTTTGGAGCCCTGTTAATAATGACTTCGTAAGTAACCGTGTATTTTTTTGCCTTATTGAGGACTTCCATCGGTACCGTGAACTTTTGAACGTTAACGTCGCTTCGCCTAATGCCGTTGGAATGACAAAAATATTTTTTTTCGCCGACTGTTATGCTCATCAGTACTTTTTTATTGATGGGGACGCATATTATATATTTATCAAGAACCGCGCAAACAACGGGTGTTCCTCTGAGAACTGAATTCATGGTAATCTCCTGATTTGGTATCCTTTTCTTCTGCATTTTAGCATTTCACCCCATTTTCTGTAAACAAAAAAAGGAATCAGAGGAAAATGTTAAATTAATTTTAACACGCGTTAAAAAAGTTGTGGAAAAAATCTTCGAGAGGGTTTATAATCATTTTATCAAAAAATGAAAGCATATTTGGTATGCTTTAAAAAGGACAAAAATGAAAATAGTAACTTTTAATACAAGAACCGATAATCCTGAGGATGGGATTAACAACGTAAAATACAGAATGCCTTTTATCAAAGCGAAGCTCGATGAAGAGAAGCCTGACATCATTGGCTTTCAGGAGTTGAAGGCCCACACCTGCGAGGCATTTAAACAGATGCTTCCGGACTACTATATGCTGGGTTTCGGACGAAATGACGATTATGGTGGTGAGCGTGTTCCAATCGGCATTCGAAAGGAATGCTTTGACGTTGTTGAGATGGGAGGCTGCTGGCTTTCGGACACGCCTGAGGTTCCGGGCTCAAAGCTTGAGGGACAGAGTCCGTGCCCGAGAACCATTATGTGGGTTAAGCTTCTTGACCTGAAAACAGGAAAGCTTTTCAGAGTTTACAATACTCACCTCGACCACCCGGAAGAAAAGAATTATGTTCCGAGAAGAAAGGAACTCCATCAGATTCTCGGAATCATAGACGCACATATGGAAAAAGAAAAGCTTCCTTTCCTCTTTATGGGTGATTTCAACACCTTCCCGCATAACTGGGAAACAGAGGAGCTTGATGCCCGTAAGGACCTTATCGATTTTACAAAGGATATTACAGTTACGTTTCACAACTGGGGCGACCCGAAAAGGCAGGAAAAGATTGACTACATCTACGGTTCGAAGGAATGGAAAACAAGCAGCGCGGACACGTGGAGAGACAATTACGAAGGCGTATGGCTTTCGGACCATTACCCGGTGTGTGTCATCGCAGAATTGGATTAATCGAGGACCGATATAATGACTACAGAAGAACTTGCAAAAATAATTGGCGTATCGAGAGTAACTCTTTCTAAGGTTATTAATGGAGCCGGTGGCGTTTCAAGAAAGACCGAGGCAAGGGTACGCGAGTACATAGCAAAGTACAATTTTGAGCCCAATACTGCCGCAAGAAGTCTTGCAGGCAAGGAGGAGCCTGTAATCGGTCTGTTTTCGGCTTATACCGACAGTAATACCGGCGCAGGTGAGGAAATTACGTCCCACTTTGCGACGGAGCTTATAAATCTTGTTGTCAACGAAGCTCAGAAAGCAGGATACAACACACTCGTGCACCTTTCACCGGGCGGCGCAGATGTTCAGTCCCTTAACGGAATACTCGGAAGAAAGCTTGTTCAGGGTGCAATCCTTTTTGGCTATGAAAATGGTAATAAGGATGTAAAAGCGTTAATTAACCGTGGCTATCCTCTTGTGCTCGTAAACCAGGAGCGCAGAGCATTTGCGGACAATATGGCTGTTGTAAACATGGGAGACAAAAAAGCCGCTTTCACGGCTGTTAAGAAGATTGTCGAGAGCGGGCATAAGCGAATCCTCTACATAGGCGGCAATCCCTCAAGGCTTCCTGCACTCCGTAGAGCCGAAGGCGTGAAGGATGCTGTTGAAAAGTATTGTGAAAGCATTGAAAGCTTTATTGAGCTCGAAGGTGATTTCAATGAAGAAAAAGCGCGCAAGGAAGTACTTAAATTATACAGCGGAGCAGCAGAACAGCGCCCTACCGCAATATTTGCCGCCAACGACATTATGGCCATCGGTGCAATGAACGCCCTTAAGGAACTGAACATAAAGATTCCCGAGGAAGTTACAATTATCGGTCATGATGACATTCAGATTTCCAGATATATGTCCCCCGCACTTACGACAATGCGATGCGACTTTAAAGAAATAGCGCATGAGAGTGTAAAGGCGCTGATTGGCCTTATTGAAGGAAAAGACATTGACAGAAACGTAGAATTAACGACGGAGTTTGTTGAGAGAGAATCTTTTTCCGCAAGAAAATAAAAGGAGATAAAAAGATGAAAAGAACGATATTCCTTCAGGATGAAAATGCAGTCTGGCTTAAAGGAAATCTTCACAGCCATACGGTAAATTCAGACGGAAAGCTTACGGTTGAGGAAATGATAGATGCCTACAAGCATCACGGCTACGACTTTCTCGCAGTTACCGACCATGATATTTATACCGACACACGTAAGTATACGGACGAAAAGTTTACAATGATTCAGGGGTTTGAGCTTTGGTCAAATGCCACGAACGATAAGGACATTCATGTTCATTACCTTTGGGACGACAAAATAGAAGGAATTGAGCCGAATCAGGTGCTTCATCTTCCTGAAAGAACCGGAAAGGTTGCAACTGCTTTTGCGTATGAAATGCGAAATAAGGGTGCCTTCGTTCAGTTGAATCACCCTCATTGGTCAATGCTTTCGAGCCCGGAGGTTGAGGACGAAAACCCGTACCATGCCGTGGAAATCATGAACTATGGCACAGAATGGCTTGAAAACACAGGCGACGGAAGCATATTCTGGTCAGAAATGCTTTACCGCGGTGTAAGGCTTTGGGGCACGGGCGGAGACGACAACCATAACGGTTATCCCATCGACAGCCCTTACAGTGATTCCTTTGGCGGTTTCACCGTAGTTAAGGCAAAAGACCGTTCTCCTAAGGCCATTATGGAGGCTCTTTTCAGCGGAAGCTTCTATACATCAACAGGCCCCTCGATTTACGACTTTTATGTTGAAGACGACGAAGTACACATAGTCTGCTCGCCTTGCGAAAGAATATGGCTCAGCGGACACACAAGACCGTATCAGAGAAAACTCGGAAGACATGTTACCGAGTTTGTAACAAAGCTTAAAGGCACAGAGAAGCTTGTAAGAGCAGAGTGCATGGATGCCGCAGGCCGTTCAGCCTACACAAATCCGATTTGGCTTGATAAATAATGGAGGGGTAAAAATGAACATCAAATGTTTACATGAATTCGATCTTGGAATGCAGCTCGGACAGGTACGTTCCGTGCCCGTATCACTTGGAAAGGGCAGGCCTGAAGCCGTACTTTTCGTGTATTCCACACAGGGCAATCTTGACCCATGGCCGGAGCTTTTCAACTATCCGAAGGATACGTTAAAAATGTCTCTTTATACACTCGACGGCATTCCGATTTGGACAAGAGACCTCGGAACAGGCGTTATTCCGGGCGTATGGTATGCACCGTTCATATCCTTTGACCTTGATGGCGACGGTGTTGATGAAATCTGGTTCCTGAACAACAACAATCCGGATCTTCCTTTCTCGCTCAATGCACGTGTGCTTGAGAGAATCGATCCTATCAGCGGTAATACAACAGGTCAGTGGACATGGCCTGACAACACTATCGATGACACAATGTCACATTCTTACCGTTTTTACATTACAGGCGGCTATGTCCATGGCACGCCGGTACTTGTAACTGCGCAGGGCACATACCGCAATATGTACATCCAGGGCTACAACCCCGATATGAACAAGCGCTGGGACATTGTGATTCCTTACGGTGACGGAGGCTGCAGAGCAAGCCATCTCTGTCCAATCCTTGATTTTGACGATGACGGCATCGACGAGATGTTCTGGGGTGAGCGCCTTATAAGCCTTGACGACGGACATGAGCTTTTCTGTGGTGACAAGGGCAAATACTTCGGACATTCTGACCTTGTATTCCCTTTTGTTGACTACAAGACCGGCAATAAATACATCTTTACGGCACGTGAGGACGATGAACGTGAAGGCGAGCCTCGTGTCGTTACATATGACGTAAAGGGTGAAAAGGTATGGACAGGCGTTCCGAGCGTAGGCCATATGCACAGCGGATGGATGGCTAACGTTGGTCCTGACCATCATAAGATTGCCATGGCAATGCGCATCACAAGACGTGTAATCAATAATTCCATCGTAGACACAGAGCCTGAAGATTTCTATTTTGACGCGGTAACAGGTGAGCCTCTTTCTTCACCCGTTCCATTTATAGGACACCAGTTTATGCCGCTTGACCTTAACGGTGACGGAAACCATGAGTACTACGGCATGGAAGGCGACCTTAAGGGCTTTGTTGTGGATGCTGAAGGTAAGGTTCAGGGCTTCATCGGAGGCAATCAGGTCAGAAGCGGTAAGGTTATTAACCATCCGGGCGAAACGATAATGGTATATTACCCTACAGAAGGCAAAGTCAGAATCTGGGGAGATGCTGACGCCGTAGAGAATGAATATACAAAGAATCGTTACAGCCACCCGTATCACTTCAGAATGCAGCATTTCATGGGCACAGGCTACAATCATATTTGCGGCCATGTAAGCTGTGGAATGTAAGGAGAGATTTTATGAACAGAGAAGAGTACGTTAATACTTTTTCCCGTGTTAAAGAAAACCTCTATGGATTTCTTTACAGTATAGACGAAAAATACGTTGAGAACCTTGTGAAGAATCTCGGCCGTACAGAAAAGGACGCAAGAAGCCTCGGTGCGTGGGACTGGACTCACGGAGTAGGGCTTTACGGCATGTACAAGCTGTATGACTTCACAAAGGACACACAGTATCTTGACGATATTGAAAAGTGGTTTGCCGACCGCCTTGAAATAGGCCTTCCCGACAAAAACGTCAATACCGTGGCACCTTTGATTGCAATGGCATTCCTGCATGAGCTCCGCCCGAAGGATGAATACAAAAAAATCATGGACGAGTGGGCCGAATGGATAATGCATGACATGAAGCGTACCGAAGAGGGCGGAATACAGCATGAGCATGCAGAGCTTGAAAACAACCAGGAAATGTGGGACGACACATTGCTTATGACGGTTCTTTTCCTCGGAAAATACGGCATGATGACAAAGCGCAACGACTACATGGAAGAAGCGAAATTTCAGTTTATGCTTCACACTAAGTATTTGTTTGACTCAGCAACAGGCTTGTGGTTCCACGGCTGGAATTTCTTAAACAGGGATCACTTTGCAGGGGCTCTTTGGGGCAGAGGAAACTGCTGGGTAACGGTGTTCATTCCGGACTTTATTGACATTATGCAGCCTGAAGGCTTCTTTACGCGATATGCAGTTACATTCCTTAACAATCAGGCAGCGGCGTTAAGGAAGTATCAGGACGAAAGCGGGTTGTGGCATACGCTCATCAATGACGAATCGTCATATCTTGAGGCGAGTGCAACGGCAGGCTTTACATACGGAATGCTTAAAGGCATCCGAAAGGGGTATTTGTCTGAAGAATATAAAGAATGTGCCGAAAAAGGACTTAATGCAATTCTTTCAAACATCACCGAGGCAGGTGAACTGCAGAACGTTTCCTACGGAACAAATGTCGGCCGTACGCTTCAGCACTATAAAGACATTCCGCTCCGAAAGATGCATTACGGGCAGTCACTTGCACTGCTTGCGCTGATTGAGGGCTTCTCAGCATTGAATTACACGCTGTAATTCTCACTTAAAATCTGTAAAACCGGAGAATTTATGGAAAAAAGTGAAATCATTTATAATGTGAATCAGGGACAGTTTATAAATAAGTGGCTGATTAGCGGAGTTGTGGAGACTCCTTTGTTTATGACGCCCGTTCCGGACAGCTTTCCGAACTATTATCCCGGAGCAAGCGTAAAGGATAAACACGGCAAGGAACGCAAATCACCTGCAAAGCAGGAATATTTGCGCCTTGGAGAGTTTAAAAGGCTTGCTTATCCCGAAAATGCAGTCACCGACAAATTGTATTATCCTGCAGACACCGGACGGGTTGACTGTTCGATTGTCTGCAAATTCCCGGAGGACCTTCGCCTTTTTGCAAGAGCATATGTCCGTTGCGAAAAGGATATGGCAGTTCCTGTGGCAATGTTCTGCTGCGGCGGAATGAAGCTTTGGGTAAACGGAAAACTTGAGGGTGAATACTACCCTTATGAATCGAATATCGAGTGTCGTGAGGACACAATAATTCATCTTAAAGCAGGAGAAAACGAAATTCTTGTTGCTGTCAACGATTATGGCGAGAGAAACATTGTGTTCAGATTCGGCTTAAAGCTCCTTGGTGGTCCACTGGAAGTATCATTGCCTGTAAGTGCTGATGTTGATTTGATTGAGAGCATGGGAAAGTGCTTAAGTGGGCTTTATCTTGACAAGCTGAATTACCGTGAAGAGCCGATGTACCTTTGTGCGGAAGAGCCCTTCCCGGAAAACTTTGATTTTACCGTTTCCGCCGAGGACCTCGATGATATTACCTGTACAGCCACGAAGGGAAAGAAAAAAGTAAAGCTTTTTGAGGCTGAGGACATTGTCAGCGGATACCATGAATTTACGCTCACCACAATAGTTGACGGTGTAGAGATGAAAGCAGCCTTCTGTGCACAGGTTTGCCCGAAGGAGAGAGAGCGTCAGTCCGTAAATATTGTGAACGTTGAGGAAAGAAAGCGTTTCTGCCTTCAGTACGCAGCAGAAAACGGGAATTCTCTTGATAATTATATTGCCTCCATGGAAATGGGTGACAGCGATTTTGAAAGATTCAGGACAACTGTTCTTCGTGATCTTGATTTTGCCGAAAGACGCGGGGATTGTGCGGATTTCAAGGTTCAGCGCTTTTTATGGATGCTTGCCAAATATCAGGACAAACTTCTCCCTGAAATAAAGGAACGCATGGAAAAGCTTGTACTCGGCTTCAGATACTGGTTTGATGAGCCGGGAAACGACGCCATGTGGTTTTTCAGTGAGAATCATGCTCTGGCCTTCCATTGCGATGAATATGTTGCCGGACAGATGTATCCCGATGCTGTTTTCACAAACAGCGGACTGACAGGCCGCGAGCATATGGCAAAGGCTGAAAGAAGAATAACCGAATGGTTCGAAAAACTTTTAAAATACGGTTACAACGAGTGGAATTCCGCAACATATGTAAACGTTGATGTTTTCACATTCATTACTCTTTATATCTTTGCAAAAGATGAAAAGATAAAAACTCTTGCAAAGAAAGCACTTGATTATACATTTGAGATGTACGCATACAACAGCTTCAAGGGTGTAATGGGTACATCGAACGGAAGAACGTACGACAAAGATATTCTCGGTAGCGAATGCATGTCCGGCAACTCCCAGATGTGGCTTGCATGGGGCGTCGGATGTATAAACAGGAGGGTGAGCCCTTCGGTTTACATTGCCATGTCAGACTACGTTCCTCCTGCAGAGTACAAGGCCATTGCCTCGGGTGAATTCTACGGAAAAGTAATCCGCAGTAAAAAAGAAGGTACGATGGCTGTACCGACTTACCTTTGCAAAACATCGAAATATATTGTTGGTACATGTGTATCACCGAGAACGGGAGGCCCCGGAAGTCAGGAACTTCTGCTAAGTATGTTCCTTAACGACACCGGGACAAGAATATGGCTTAATCTTCCCGGAGAGGGTAAGGTTTTCGGAATAAGAAGGCCCGGTTATTTTTCGGGAAATGCACTAACACCTCTCGTTTCGCAGAAGGAAAATGTAGTTGTTGTGAGCTACCATTTTCTTAAGGCCTTTAAGGGCAGGTGCGATGTGGACTATATTCACATAATGTGTGATGAGCAGGAATGTGACGAGGTTGTCCTTAAGGAAAACACCTTGTTCATAAGAAGAGGGGATGTTTTTGCGGCATTTATTTCCACTGCTCCGATTAAACGAACTGAAAAGGCGTGTCTTAAGGGTAAGGAGTTCGTTACGGACAGAATAGATTCCGATTGGCTCATAAAGGTGTCAGATATAAGTGAGTTCGACTCCTTCAGAAGCTTTATGGAATACCACAGGAAAAACAGGTTCCGTATAAAGTTCAGCAAGCTTATATTTATCGATGCCCATATGGGAAAGCTTAAATTCCCGCTTTTGACTAAAGGGTATCTGTTAAAGAAACTTAATCCGAGGAAACTGAAACAGCTCGGTGTTTCGGGCAGTCTTGTTAAGCAGTTTCTTAAGGAAATAATAAAGAAAAGGGGGTAGGGGCATGAAAGACAGAACGAAAGATTATATATACAAATCGTCCGGAGACCTGCTTGCTTCAAACCTTCTGGAATATCTGACACAGGGCGGTACCGATGAAAAGGATATAAGAGAGATGGCCAAGTGCGACCTTGATTATATCCACAGTCGCGAAGACTGCGCGGACTTCAGAGTTGCATATTATGTACGAATTCTGTATTCATTTAAAGATTGTCTTCCTGATGATGTTTACAATCAAACGGTGAAAGAACTTTTACTGTTTCCGTATGAGGATTGCGGAGGGCACGGGATGTGCACGTGGACAGAGAACCACAGGCTTTATGCAGGCGGTTCCGAATACCTTATGGCACAAAAATTCCCGGGGAAAACATTCGGAGACGGCAAGGATTCCGAATATCATTTGAAGCATGCTGCGGATTTCCTTCGCGGATGGATTGAAAAATCCGAAAAATACGGCCTTTGCGAATGGGGCAGTAATAATTACTACTCCGAAACAATGGCAGGACTTACAAACATAATCCAGTTTGTGGAGGACAAGGACATTGCCGAAGGTGCAAAACGTGTTTTTACGGCGATGCTCTTTGATATTTTCTCACAGACCGCCAATAATGACGGATACATGTTTAATCCCGCCTGCGCAAGAGCATACATTGACAACAAAGCAAGTTCAAAATACGGCAATTACGAGGAAGTAATTATCAGGTTTATGCTCGGTGAGGACATAAAGCGTTTTAAGGAAAAAGAATGCTGTGTATACCTTATGCTGAAGGCCGAGGATGAGCACGGAAATCCTGTTTATACAATTCCTTCAAAGCTTTTTGAACTCTTTAAGCAGGAAGAAAAAGAAACTGCAATGGCTCAGGGCGTGAATATTTCGGATTATGCAAAAGAGGGCTTACTTAAGTACACTCCCGAAAATGTGCGCTACGCCATGGAGGGCGGTGCATTCAGTGATTACCGTGTCATCAGCAACACAATGAGCTATCTCCGTAAATCCGGTATGACCGGAAATCATCTGCTTACGGATTTGAAGCCATTATCGAATCCTTTGCTTGTCAAAACCGGTCTTCTTAAACTGATAAAGAGGTTTAAAGCTGTACCGTTTGACGGCGCTGCAATGGAGGAAGGGCGCGTTTATACATACGTAAACCGTAACTACTCACTGTCTGCGGCTTTTGATTACAGAGTCGGAGAAATATCGTACCAGCAGAACAGTCTTGCGGTAAACCTTTCACACGAAATAAGCCTGTTTGCTAACAGCCCGTTAAAGAGTATGCAGAAGTCGGGCTCACCGGGTTACTGGATAGGCAGCGGAACAACGCCGAGAGCGGCTGCGTACAGGAACATCGGAGCGGAGATATTCGATGTTAAGCATGCAAAGCTTGGAAGAAAGGAAACGCATTTGTTCTTCCCGACAGGGCTTTTCGATGAGATTGATCTTTCAAAACTGAAGGATGGCATTCTCCTCGGAAATACAAACGGTGTAAATGTATGCGTGCGGACTAATCCGGGAGTGCAGTTCATTCCTGCGGAGGAAAGTCTTAAAGAAGACAAATCCCTGTATCAGGACGATAAGCTCCCTTCAGGCTATTACAGCAGTGCATATGACCTGATGAACCGCTCGGAGGGATTTCATTTCTACCTGTTTGAAGTGGATAACACCATGCGTTTCGAAGATTTCTGTCGCGAGATGCGTGATAAAAAACTTCTTTTCGACGCAAAAACATCGGAACTGGATTACGGCAGCGGAAGCTTCCTGCTCAGCTATAAAGGTCCGTTTATGATTAACGGTAAGGAATATGTTCCGCGATTTATGCGACCAAATAAGCTGTTGGCTGAGTTTCTTGGCAATTAGGCAAAATAGTTAGGAGTATATACATGGAAAAGGAAAAAGGTTTTATGGGGAAACTGAAGACGGGCTGGGATAAAATCATTCACAATCCGTCCTTCACTGTAAAAGAACAGTTCGGATATTCCGCAGGTATTTTCGGCAACTCAATGGCACAGGACGTTGAGGCATATGTGCTCACGTTGTTCCTGACAAAGTACATGGGAATTGATGCTGCTTTTGTAATCATTCTTGAACTGGTTGCAAAGATAGCAAATATCGTTGTCGATCCTGTTGCGGGAATTGTCCTTGATAAAAAGACTAAGAAGGGCAAGAGTATGGCAAAAGCATTCTCGCTTGTAATGCCGTTCCCTCTTGCAATATCTTCGATTCTTTTGTTTGTTGTGCCGGGAATTAATCTGACCGCACGTATCGTTTATGTTTTTGTTTTCTACCTGATTTATTGTATCGCCGACGGATTTTACGATATGTCCTTATCGACAATATCCGCCAGAATGACAACAAATCCGAAAGACAGAAAGAACTTCTACACTGTTGCACAGTTCGCTTCGACACTGGGAGGCATGCTTCCGAGCGGACTCATTCCGATCTTTGTTGCAATATATGAAGAAAAGGAACAGGCTATATATTTACTCTTTGCAATTATCTTTGGTGTTATCGGCTTCTGTTTCATGGTAGTGCCTTATTTCACACTGCAGGAAAAGACAGCTGCCGCATGGCGTAAGGAACCGTCCGTAAAGCTTAATTTTAAGGCTCTTATGCTTAACAGACCCATGTGGTGCCTCATTCTTTCTCAGATAGTCGATTCCATAAGACAGATTTGTTACTCTGCACTTGCATTCTTCTACAATGAAACACTTGGTGCATTCTGGCTCGCATCCGCAGCCGGAGCAATAAGCGCAACACTGTCATACATAGGTATAGCAGCGGTTCCATTCATAGGAAATAAGCTGTCCTCAAGAGATATTATTGCGGGCGGTTACTTCTATACAGGAATCATATATGTAATCTTCTTCATTATCGGTTATAAGAGCATTCCTTTATGGCTCATTATCATACTTGTTGGCCTTGCCGGACTTCCTAATGGTGCAATGAGCTCCTCAAGAATGATTCTCCTTGCGGACAGTACCGATTACATGGAATACAAAACATGGAAAAAGTATGGTGAGCCTGTAAGAAGTGAAGCCATGGTATTTGCGCTTCGTTCAATGGCCGGCAGAATCTCCGGATTCTGGAAGAGCCTGCTTTTCCCTGCAGGACTTGCAATAATAGGTTACGTCAGCGCAAAGTCATTCGGTACGACTACAATTTCTGTTGTTCAGTCCACAAGCACCCTGAATGGTATTTTCTATCTTGTAACAGTGCCCGGTATGCTTGGAAACCTTATTCCCGGCACCATTATGCTGTTCGATAATTACACCGGAAAACGAAAAGAAAAAATTCTTGAAGAGCTGTATGCAATGAGAGCAGAAAAACAGGCAGAGTGGGAAAAACAGAACGCTCCTGAAAATGCAGAAAAGTGTGCAGAACAGGAAACAGCTGAAAATGAAGAAGGAGGTGCAAAGGCATGAAAAAAAATAAATTATTTTCTGTAACATTATGTCTTTTGCTTGTTATTCTTCTTTTCGCAGGCTGCGGTAAGGAAAATAAGTATGTTAACGTTGGTGTAGAAGAGTCTACGGCAGGCCTCAGCCTGTACCTTACAAACGTCGCAAAATCACTTGGCGGCGTATCGACATATGCATTTTTCCCTGAGGATGTTGATGAAGTCTTTGAAAAAATAAATCTTAACAAGCAGGGAATTGACATTGCGTACATTCCCGTTAAGGAGATAGCAAGAATTAAAACCGACACAGCCATTACTGTTGTTTTCGTAGATACATTCGAGGAAAACGGTGATATTAAGGGTGTCTGGATTGCACGTGACGGATGGCTTAAGGACGCACCCACTTACTCAAAGAAATATATTGCAGGAATGGTGAAGTGCGTTGACTACCGTGCATCAAACATGAAAATGACATACGAGGGAGCTCTTAAGTCCATAGAAGGCATGCGGGATTTCAAGTTCGATGTTCAGAGTGATGTTATGCAGTTTGTTGCAATTTTTGACCAGAGCAACAAGGATGATGTGATTGAAAACCTGAAGTTTACAGTGAAGTCTCCTGTTGAAACGGAAGCTTTGTTTGAAGGCTTTGCTTCAGGCAGCGGTGATGGTTACAAGCTTTGCAAAGCCGCTTATGACAAGTACTGTACGGCAGCTGACTCCAAGAGCTTTGAAGACATGTTCAACCTTGAAATGATGATTGAGGCTGTTGAAGCATTTAATCATCCGGAAAAATAAGGAGTAGCATAGAACGTGTGGCCATTCGGAAGGAGAGAAGTTTCTTAAAAAACTTAGTTATCCGGTATGAAAGGAGTTCTGACAGCATGGAAAAGAAAAAGAAGAAAGTAATCGTGCGGATTATATTGGCGGTGGTTGCTTGCATTGTATTATTTGCGGGGATATATGTCATGTTCATTCTTCCTGTAACTTATAAATTTGACAAATCATTAATAAAAACAAATCCCGATTACAACGTTTATGTTGTGGACAAGGGCGGCTATACATCGCTTATTAAAAGGGATGCGAACGGAAACGCTGTTGATTCGGAGTTCAAAATCATAGGCTTTACCGACGTACATCTTGATGCCAAACAGGAAAAGGGCGACGTCACCTTTGAACACCTCGTAAAAAATATCGTTAATGAGAAGCCTGACCTTGTTATCTTTGTTGGTGACAACATTACGGCAGGCATTAACAGAAAACGCGCCAAACAGCTGGCAAAAACAATGGAAGAGCTTGGCGTATACTGGGACTTCGTTCTTGGTAATCATGAGGGTGACAACATCTGGAGTGTAAGCAGAAAGTCGATGGTTAAGCTGTTTTCAAAGTATCCGCACTGCCTCGTTGATGCAAGTGTAAAAACAACATCAGCGGGTGAAACTGTCTGGGGCAACGGAAACCATGTAATAAATCTGCTTGATTCCAAGGAGAACATTGTGCGTTCGCTTTACTTCATTGACGGCGGCTCGGACATGAGCGAAGAGGATTTGTTAAAGTATGACGCAGAGTTCACTGACAAAGATCACAACGATTATGACTACGTCAAGGAAAGCCAGATAACATGGTACACAGAGACTGTTGAGAAGATTAATGAGCTTAACGGCACACCTGTAAAATCAACTATTTTCGATCACATTCCGCTTCCGGAATATAAGCTTGCCTATGACAAGCTTACCGGAGAAGATGAGCCGACACAGAACGTGCCCGTCTATAATGTTCCGGATGCTGACGGGGACTTCATAATTGCCGGTCAGCGCCGCGAAACAATATGCTTCTCAGGTCATAACAGTGGTTTCTTTGATGCTATACTTAAAGCCGGCTCGACAGACACCTTCGTATCCGGCCACGACCACATCAATGATTTCATTTTGAGCTACAAAGGCATTATTCTTGCATACAACGAGTCTTCAGGCTACTCAAGCTATAACCTTGTTTCCAAGAAGCTTGCGGATAGGCTTATGCAAGGCTTCACGAGATATACCGTTTCGACAGACGGCTCGTTCTCAATGGAGCAGGTCCACAATGCAGACCTTTACCCCGACGAGCAGGAAGCAATAAATGCATTATACAGATAGGAAATAGGCAGACGCCTATTTTAGCGTAGATACAGCATAGGCGTAGACATAGCCTAAGCGTAGACATAGCTTAAGCGTAGACACAGCCTTAGCGTAGATTCCACGGCCCGTGCGGGAACAACAGCTCCCGCTCGGGCTTTTTTTAGGCATAGAATGCGAAAAAGCTCGCCTGTACCTAATGCCTGCGAAACTTTAGGTAAGACGCGGCGAAATCGTTCGTTTATACCTAATTTGCGCCGCGGATTAGGCATAAAGGGCCGAATCCCGCTTGCTGTACCTAACGCCTGCGAAACTTTAGGCATAGAATGCGAAAAAAGCTCGCCTGTACCTAATGCTTGCGAGATTTTAGGTAAGACGCGGCGAAATCGTTCGTTTATACCTAATTTGTGCCGCGGATTAGGCATAAAGGGCCGAATCCCGCTTGCTGTACCTAACGCCTGCGAGATTTTAGGCATAGAATGCGAAAAAAGCTCGCCTGTACCTAATGCCGGCGAAACTTTAGGCAAGACGCGGCGAAATCGTTCGTTTATACCTAATTTGCGCCGCGGATTAGGCATCGTAGTTTTTTGTGGCTTGTATTCGTAGAAAAGTGTATACTATATTTAAATAATGGGGGTGTCGAAAAAAAATACCGGAAAGGCGATAACATGTCATTTCAACTTTTTCATAGAATAAACAAAAAAATAAAAGCTGAACTGAATGCATACATAGCAGAACACTATATCGAAGAACAGTATGCAACAGAAGAATATGCAACAGAAGAGAATATCGAAGAACGGCATTCAGTAGAACAGTGTGCAGCAGAAGAATATGCAGCACAAGAGAATATCAAAAAACAGTATTTAAGTGAACAGCGTTCGGAAAAACAACATGTAATGGAACCTCATGCTTCGGAGGTGCGCACGGGAAAGGATGCGCTTCCTTTTTCGAAAACAAGCGGAGCGGGAGCACTTGGCAGAAGAGAGCAATTATCATTTGCGTCAGCTGTAAACCTTGAGGTTTCAAAGCCTGAGGCTACTTGTGATAATTCACTTGAAACTCCAAATCCAAAGGATCTTTACGACGCAGCTGAGCCGAAGGATGTTTGTGACAGCGTTTGTGCACCTCAAAAAACCGGGCGCACGCTTGACGAAGTTATTGGAAATATAGACAAATCCTTTATGGAACTTGTGTTTTCTTTCGCCGATGAAAAAGGCATATCCGATGTAGAAGTGCAGAAAAGAGCAAATCTTGACAGAAAGGCTTTCTCCAAACTGAAATGCGGAACAACTAAAAATCCCAGCAAAGCAACGGCATTGGCGCTTGCTGTTGCGCTAAGGCTTAATCTTGATGAGACAAAGGACCTTATTTCAAGGGCAGGGTTTGCGCTTTCGCCGTGCAGTAAGCGTGACATTATAGTTCAATTCTTTATCGAAAGAGATGCCTACGATATTTACGAAATTAATAATGCGCTCTATGAACATGGTGAGCAGCTCTTGGGCTCACAAACGTAGAGGGCCAGCGGCTGACGTAAGGCTCGAAGATATAATAGGTCAGCGGCTGACGCAATGAGCACAGACATAATAGGTCAGCGGCTGACGCAATGAGCACAGACATAATAGGTCAGCGGCTGACGCAATGAGCACAGACATAATAGGCCAGCGGCTGACGTAAGGCTCGAAGACATAATAGGCCAGCGGCTGACGCCATGAGCACAGACGTAATAGGTCGGCGACCGCTAATTGAGACTCAAACTGATAATTGTCGCCCGACAAGTGACCAAACAAATATACCATTCCTGTATGATTACCTCAGAAACAAGCGAAAAGCTTAATTTACGGAGGTAATCATAATGAACAACAATTTAACTGAACTTGTATTTATTCTTGACAGAAGCGGATCCATGGGTGGGCTTGAGTCGGACACAATCGGCGGATTCAATTCCATGATTGCGAAACAGCAGAAGGAAGATGGTGATGCGCTGGTTTCAACAGTGCTTTTTGATGATGTCAGTGAAGTAATACACGACAGAGCCGACATTTCCGAAGTTAAAAAGCTGACTGAAGATGACTATTACGTACGAGGATGCACAGCACTTCTTGATGCTGTTGGCGGAGCCATTCATCACATCGAAAATGTCCACAAGTACATTCGTGAGGAGGACAGGCCGGCAAAGACACTATTTGTTATCACTACCGACGGACTTGAAAATGCAAGCCGAAAATACGATATCAGGAAGGTCAAGAAGATGGTTGAACAAGCTAAGGAAAAGAACAATTGGGAATTCCTTTTTCTTGGTGCAAACATTGATGCGATTGAGGTGGCCGGGAGTATGGGCATAAGCAGGGACAGAGCTGCAAACTATAACTGTGACAAGAAAGGAACTGCGCTTAATTTCAGGGTTTTGGAAGAGGCAGTATCCCGTGCCAGAAGGTGCAAAACCGCAGATATGGCCGAGGCGTTTGATGGAGGCGCTTGGAAAGAAGAAATAGATCAGGACTTTGAATTAAGAAGTAAAAGGTAGAGGCATATTAGAATATGATTTTAATTTTTGATTTCTTTGAAACATTACTCAATAACAAAAGCATAGATTTCAACCGTGGCTTAAAGCCAATGTGGGAGAAGTATTATCAGGACAAATGTTCCTTCGAAGATATAAAAGCATATGGTGAGGAATTATTTCAGCATTTGCTGAGGCTCCATGGTGAGGGAAAGGAGTTTGCTTTTGTTAAGGAGGAACTTCCGCTTTACGCAGAAAAATATGGCGGAAGTGTTGTGCCTATGGCAGTAGAGGAAGAAGCGGATTTTCTCATGCTATGCAATGATATGGAGCTCGTGCCGGGACTCGTTTCCTTACTGGAAAAATGCAGTGATAAACATATTCCGATGTACGTGCTTTCAAACAGCGGATTCAGCGGGCCTGCTCTTATGGAGGTACTTAATAGGTTTGGCATCGGAAAGTATTTTTCAGGATTATGGTCCAGCGCAGATTTTGGAAGAATTAAGCCTTGCAAACAATTATTTGATATGGTGATAGATACGGTTTTACATCAAAATCCGAATGAATCAAAAGAAGATATTATTTTCGTGGGTGATATGTACGAGACGGATGTAAAAGGCGCAAGCGGGGCAGGCATTGCAGTGGCATGGATTAACAGAAAAAATGAAATAGATGAGCTGCAACTTGCAACCTACAGTATTTCCGAAATGAAGCAGCTTGGGGAGATTGTTGATGCCCTGAGAAAAGCTTAAAACAATAAAACCAAGGGGACATAGTAATGTTACTGATAATCGAAGGATTGGTTATGTGCTTTCTGATGATGCTTGTATGCGTTGTCGGAATATCTAATGGGCCTGTCGGTGGTGTGTATTTTTATGAAAAAGAAGTCCAAGAAAGAGTAATCGAACGGGGGCTTACAACAAAGGAAAAGATTAAGAAAGACTACGCGATTGCAGGTGCATGCTTGTTTATTCCGCTGTTTATTCTTGTACCTGTTATGGTTTATTTTATTAATGGAGCAAGGGGCTTCAGAGATTCGTTTATCCAAATCCTGATTATCTTACTGATAGACGGCGTTTTTGACAGGATATTTATTGACTGGTTCTGGGTTGGAAAAACTAAAGCATGGATCATCCCCGGAACAGAGGATTTAATGCCTTATGTTCCGAAGAAAACACTGATAAGAAAATGGATTGGGACAATTATATTGTTCCCAATTTTGGCTGCGATCTTAGCAGGAATACTGTCGTTGTTTTGATGTACAGTCAGGATATGTGTTAAAATGCCAATTCTCTTGACTTAAAGGAGGACAATAATAAATGATTGAATTGAATAAAATGATGTTGATTAATTATTGCCATCCTGACTGTGTACCATTGAAGAATATAATGCGACTGACTAAAGAAGAGGCTTTCAAAATGGCAAAGGAGTTATCGGATGCCCATCCCGAGACTACTGCTTTTTATAGATTCGCAGACTTTGAAAATTATTATAAATTAAGGGTGGCTCAGGATAGGTACTTGTATAATGAATTCATTTCGCTTGGTGGGGAGCCGGAGACAGATCATCCATTATCATTTGTAATTGAAGGTAGCTATTATTTGCAAGAATGGTTTGGAAATGGCATTGAAACCAGAATACCAATAGCGGGAATTGATGAAAAACATATCAGTTTTACCCTTGGAGACAGTGGGGCGGAATACGGAAGAAATGGTTCGGTTAAGTTATTGCGCATGCGAGATATGGAAGAATTGCTATCAGAACAAACAGGAACATTTGACGATTTTCTTAAGTCTATTGGAAAACAATATGTCGAAGTGCAGTTATGGTCTGATAAATATATTAAAGATTGTTAGATTCGAATTTTCAGAATTAATCAGATGAAGCTTAAGAGGTGACAAACTATAAACAGTCAAGAGGTTTTTGAAGATTTTTTGATTTGTAAAAATGGGTAACCTTAATAAACCATCTGAACACATCGTATTTCAGATGGGGCAATCAACTTAGAATAGTTGAGCTTTAATGAAGCTTTTGTGTATTAAAGTCGATGTCCTGCCTCTCCAATGCATAGATGACTCTAATAAGCTTTTTTGCTACATGAGTAATAGCTACTCGATGAGGTTTGCTTTCTCTGCGTTTCTTAGCATAGTAAGTTGCAAATGTCATATCAAAACGGATTAAAGGAAGGCAACAATTAATCAATGTATAACGGAGTTGAGATGATCCGCGCTTAACCATTCTGCCTCCGTGTGATTCGGTACCAGATTCATTGATACCAGGTTCTATTGCAGCAAATGCAAGCATTTGTCCGGGATTAGAAAAGTTAGATATATCACCGTATTCTGAATAGATTACAGCAGCTGATAATGGTCCTATTCCAGGAATGGACATGTAATGAGGGTTAACTTCATCAATCAGTTTATTAATCTCTTTCTCAAGGGTATCAATCTCTTTTGCAAGAGA
>JAZQQJ010000006.1:0-2246 GCA_045629005.1 Lachnospiraceae bacterium | reverse complement strand
ATTCTGCTGAATCTGCTGGCGCTGGGCTTCATCGGTTCCGGCGTATGCTTCGTCACCTGGAACAAGGCGCTGGCGAGTCTCGGCACCGTCGAAGCGGGCGTGTACATCTACCTCGTCCCGGTCATTACCGTGGTCGCGTCCATGCTGCTGCTAGACGAAACCCTCACCGCAGGAGGCATCATTGGCACCGTCCTCACACTGGCAGGACTTATCATATCCGAAATGAACACCGGGGACGGGGTCAATGTCATTAAATTAGCCAAAACTTAATATTTATGATATCATAGAATATGATAAAAAATCAGCCGATATCGAAACAGTTCTCGGGTTTACGGACAAATCTTCTGGATTTGGAAAAGGCAAACAGACCGTCATGGTAAGGCGGTCTACTAACAGTGGTATTTAGTTGTTTTTTATCTGTATTGTAAGGTATCAGCGTGCTGGCGTCGGAGATTTCGTTCGTATTTTCGGCCAGCACGGACTGGTACCATTCTTTTTTTAATCAACGATTCAGCATCCTTCACCTTATTCTTAAGGAATTTCATACAGACTTTGAACATATAGGATATTTCAATTACATATGTGTGTTTCTTCTTCCCGGCTTTTATAACGGATATGGATCTTCTGACAGCTGAACAAAAGTTATAAAAGACAAGTTTTGCAAAGATTTCCTGAAATATAAAACTCTGTTTCAGGGAATGGCTGTGAATCATTCCGGCAGGATATTTGAGAAACCGAAAAGAGGTTTCGATGTTCCATCGTAAATGATAGATTTCCTGTATATCATCAAATGAAAACTGTGCTTTCGGTAAGTTAGTAACCAAATATTCCTCGTTACCACTTGAAAGTTCAAATTTCACCAACCGAAGACGGTAACAATCAATGGCATTGCTGCCATAAGGGATGTGGTCATATTTCTTCGTAGTACTCAAAAAATGATAATTACGAAGATTTTTGGCTTCCTTTGTACGGATACGGCCGATATGAATGTCATCTTCGATGTCAAAAGTGTTTCTGTCAAGCTCATCATCGGTACAATGGAACAGGTTTCGGCCCATAGATGCCTGCAAACGAAAGACAAAGTGATGACCGCTGCGCATCGCATGATCCAGAACGTTATACGAAGAATAACCTCTGTCTGCAGTGATTATAGAAGCTTGATCTTTGGGAAAACGATCAAGCATTTCACAAAATGCCAGTTTTTCATCCATCGAATGGTAATTTTGAATAACAGCATCCAGAAAAACATCATTTAATGCATCGTAAAAGGTATTTAAATGGTATTGATTGAAGCCTCTTCTTCCTTCAATACATTCAACGAAACTATCTGAATCTTCAGGATTAAACGGAGTTCCAAGGCGAGTACCATCACATGCAATAAGCCTCATTCCCCGAAAGGTTTCATTCTGAGGGAGTTTAGCAGTAAAGTTCTTAAACAGATCCTGAAAAGCACAGACTTTTATCTGATTGCGCCGATAATTCATAGCAGGCTGGGAAGGAAGCACTATTTCCGGAAAAAAATCAAGAAGCTCTGAGGGGACAGATTCAGCAGAGGTAAGCATCGGAAACAGCATAGTATCACGAAAAGAGATCTTTTGCGTTCTGACAAAGTCTTTTTTGGGATTATCCAGATAAATATCTCTGTGTTCAAGAAGTTGATCAATAGAATCGAACAAACAATTTTTAATAGCTTTAGCAGTGTAGTTTTTCAAAACAGCCGCCTCCTTAAGAATGTCTATATTCAAGGCGGCGCAACATTTTTTGACTGATATGTCAAGCGTTTTTTGTAAAAAAACGCAAAAAAATCAGAGGAATAATCCTCTGATTTTTAATAGATAATTATAAAAGTGAGCCAGGGGATTTTCTTCTGATTCTTAATTTAATGACATTGGGACGGAGCTTAGGGGTCATCAATATAGAACAAACGAATATTGACACATAAAGTAAACAAGCGTTATAATCGTGAAAACGAAAGCGGAACGTAATGGTTAAAATTCGTTGTTAGGCGGTGACTATATGTTATATGAATATTTGTTGGCAAACTATAAACCGAATGAGCCGATATTTACGTCGGATATTGACTTGGGACTCGGAGGAAATACACTTAGGCCTTTATTAAAACAACTCTGTGATCAAGGATTGTTGAATCGGTACGACAATGGTGTGTTTTATATTTGATCGCAATCGAGATTGAAAGGTGGAGTTCAGCTTGCTGCAGGGACTGTGGCTAAATATAAATATATAAC
>JAZQQJ010000005.1:0-31406 GCA_045629005.1 Lachnospiraceae bacterium | reverse complement strand
AAGACTGATAAACAGTGGCTTTTATGATTTAGCCACAGCCTATCAGTCTGTGCACGTCAACTATTGAAAGCGCCGTATACCGAACGGTACGTACGGTGCTGTGAGAGGACGGCGGTTAGTCACCGCCTCCTACTCGATTTGTTATTATCTCGAGAAATGTGGGAAATAATTATGTTATTCAAACTTTGCGTTTGCGATTATGAAGTCATAAACGATGTTCTGGTAAATGAAGTAATCGCACTCGAAGTCGTTGTAATCATGTGCCATTTGTGAGATGTACTGGTTAAAGTAGTATGAGTAGTCAATATCGTCGAGATTAATCTTCATATCCTGAGCAATTGCTCTGAGGATGTAGTAGTACTGATATGAAGAGTTTGCGGTGCCGTCCGTCTGCTTTCTGAGTACATCAAGGCTCGAGAAGCCGAACATATCATAAAGACATGCGACTGTATCATAATCGTACAGATATGCGTAGTTGTTTGCCTGATCGATGTAATACTGATACAAGAAATCGGAGTATTCGCTGATTAAGCTCTTACTGATACCTGTAGGCTCACAGTTGTTAAGAAGGTAGGTTGAAATAGTATCAACATAGCTCTTTCTGTTTGCTTCTTTTCTGATAGCTGAAGTAAACTCGGAAGCCGTATTATAGCCAAAGAATTCAGAAACGTCTTCATCTGTACACTGCGGATGACCGATGGTGTAGATGTAATTGATGGTAATGGTGAAGTTTACCGTTTTTCCTGCATAGCGGGAATCAGCGTAGTTGTCGGGGAATGTGTTCTTACAGGATGTAACGTCACCTACGCGTGTTCCGACAATAGCTGCATCAAAGCCGTAAGGAAATTCGCTTGTTCCAAGACGACCGGTAATATCGTCTTCAAAGTAGGTGTCTTCAAATTCGTCGGTTCTAACACTTGCGGAATAATTAATGTTAACAAAGTCACCCATTTTAGCCGTGTCGTTGCTTGGCTTTTCGATGTTAACTGTTGCAAGCTTTGCATATACGGCTGCAATGATGTCATCATCTGAAGCGGGGTGAAGCGTGAGACCATAATAAGGAGCAATCTCTACCTTAACACCATCAACTTCAACAAAGAAGCTCTTAACTTCTCCGGTTTCGGAAACCTGTCCCTCCTTACTGGGTTCGGCTGTAACAACAGGAACCTGCTCTATACCTGCGGGGTCTTCGTCCGGATTTGTTTCAATGACGATACCAAGGTCAGGAGTCGGAGTGGGGGTCGGAGTGTTGGTCTTGCCACCAATAATTTCTCCACCATTGTTATCTTCATCCATTTGTTTAGGATCCTGAGTAGGAACAGGTGTAGGTGTATTGTCGCCAACGGCCAGAGGACCGGTGGTAGGAGTATTTGTAGGTGTATTTGAACCGTGTGTTTTGCATGCTGCAAGGCATATAAAAACAGTAATTATAACGGCTCCAAGAGCGAGTTTTCTGCTGAATTTGTTCATTAGTAAATCCTCTCTGTAAAAAGCTTACGAAACGTTGATATTATACTACCAAACGCGATTTAAAGCAAGACGAATAAGTGCTGGCGAAAGGCATAAATTATCTGAAATTAATGGGCATTTCGACAGGAAACTCAAGGTATGTATAAGCTGAATTGTACGGAACCATAACACCGATGCTCTTAAGGAGGTCGGAACCTTCATGATACCTGATTGCAATAACGCTCCAGTTTTCAGGAATCGGGTTGTCCTTGTCTATGGTATATGTCTTTTTGTTACAAGGATCGTAAATTTTAATGCGGAAAAGTGTTACGATGACATTTGTCCATTCAGCCTCTGTTGCGGGGCGGCTCCCTGAATATGTAAGTGTATCAACAACCTCGAGTGAACGCTTATATGCAGAGTCCTCGATTTTATAAACAAGAACGCTTCCGTCATCCGAAACAGGAAGAACGGTAGGAGTTGCGGAAGGCTCTGTGGAAGGCTTAACAGAAGGCTCTGTAGCAGGGGTAACCACTGGAGTTGTGGAAACTGCAGGTTTTGAAGGGTCAATAACTGTTACGACTACAGGAATGCAAGTATACTCGCCTGTTCCGACCTGAAGAGAAATCTCGCAGGTGCCTTCGGAAACCGGCTTAACAACACCCTTCTGATCAACAGAAGCTACTGTTGAATCGGAAGAAACCCAAAGTAGTGTTCCGTTTTTGAGCTGAGTCTTGTAATCCGAAACGCCGTAATATTTAAGGTCGTAGCCTTCAGAATCAAGCCTTAATGTAAGCGCCGTAAGAGATGAAACCGCACTTGTTGCATATTGAGGTGCAAGCGAAACGCTTTTTGCAGGTGCCGGTGCTATGAGAAGAGTAGAGATAAGAAGCGGGGGGTCATCCTCTGCAAAAGCCGGACTTGCGGGAATAAATGCTGTAATCACAGCAATAATAAGTACTGTGGTAATGAATTTAGATGTATTTTTCACGACGTTTCTCCTTTGATATTCAGTTAATTACACGCAAAATCAAAAGATGCGTTTCATTCAACGCACACAAATTAATTTTATCTCTTGAGATACTATTTTGCAATAGAATCACAGGAGTTCTCTATTTTTGTTTTTTAAAGTATAAGACTTTTGTAGTTTATTCTGTTGGATTTGCCTTAAATATTGTTATTTGATGTGGTTATGTTTCAATGTGGCGGATAGACAAAATAATGTTTTGAAAAAATAGAAGGTAGAAATCTGCACGAAATCGCGGTAAAATGAAAAGTAACTAACACCATAAAACTGGAGGTATGATCATGGAATCGGTTTTAGACAGATTTTTACGTTATGTAAAGCTTGATACGCAGTCTCAGGAGGACGTTGAGTGCGTGCCCAGTACAGCTAAGCAGTTTGAGCTCGCAAAGCTTCTCGTTAAGGAACTTAAGGATATCGGTGCCGAGGACGTTCGCATGTCGGACAACTGTTATGTATATGCAACAATCCCTTCAAACCTTGCAGAAGGAGTAAAAGCGCCTACCCTCGGTTTTATTGCACATATGGACACAAGCGATGCTGTCAGCGGCAAGGATGTTAAACCACAGATTATTAAAAACTATGATGGTGGCGTTGTAACGCTTAATAAAGAACTTGGCATTAAAATGGATGCGGAAGAATACCCCGATCTTCTTACAAGAATCGGTGAAGACCTTATAGTTACCGACGGAACAACGCTTCTCGGCGCCGATGACAAAGCCGGTGTTGCGGAAATTATGGCAATGGCGGAGCGCCTTATCAATGATTCGTCAATAAAGCATGGTACAATCCGCATAGGCTTCACTCCCGATGAAGAAGTGGGCAGAGGTGTTGATTTCTTTGATGTTGAAGGTTTTAATGCAGACTATGCATATACTGTTGATGGCGGCGCAGTCGGTGAAATTGAATACGAGAACTTTAACGCTGCGGCATTAAAGCTTACCGTTAAAGGCAGAAGTGTTCATCCGGGCTCAGCAAAGAATGTCATGAAAAATGCCATTACTCTCGGAATGCAGCTTAACTCAATGCTTCCCGCAGAGCAGGTGCCTGAGCATACTGAAGGCTATGAAGGCTTCTATCATCTTAATTATATTGAAGGAGATGTCGAAAACTGCAGACTTCATTACATTTTAAGAGATCACGATGACAAAAAGCTTGAAGAAAAGAAGGCAGTTGTCAGAAGCGCTGTTACATATTTAAACAGTGTTTACGGAGAAGGAACTTTTACAGCAGAGATTACTGATTCATATTCTAATATGAAAAAGATGATTGAGCCGCACATGTTCCTTATCGACAATGCAAAGAAGGTTATGGAGGATTTGGGCGTAACACCTAAAATCTGTGCAATCCGCGGAGGCACGGACGGAGCAAGACTTTCCTACATGGGACTTCCCTGCCCGAACCTTTGCACAGGCGGTGCAAACTATCACGGACGTTTTGAATATATTACTGTCCAGGCACTTGAGAAGTGCACAGACATTCTTACAGGCCTTGCAAAAACAAACTAAATTGCTATTAACCTGCAGATTTTGTGCTTATTTTTCTTTTTGAAGTGCTTTTATCAGCTTATTTTGCGATTGTAGCACTTTATCATCGTAAAAAAGTATGTTAATATATAGACAATCAAAGCAGACAGCGCATGGGGCGCACTGCAAATTATAAGGAGGTTCTTATGGATAATTGGTACATCTACGTTATTGTAGCAGCGGCTATCCTTCTTCTCATCATCTTAGCCAGTGGCTATGTAAAGGCTCCGCCGGATATTGCTTACATCATTTCAGGTATTAAGAAAGAGCCTAAGGTTCTCATCGGACGCGCAGGCATCAAGATTCCTTTCCTTGAAAGAAAGGACGCACTTCTCTTAAAGCAGATTACCGTAGATATTAAAACAAATGGTTACATTCCGACACAGGACTTCATCGGCGTTGACATTGACGCAGTTGCTAAGGTTCGTGTCATGACCGATAAAGACGGCATCAAGCTTGCAATGAAAAACTTCCTTAACATGGGTGAGGAAAAGATTTGCCAGGCTCTTACAGATTCCCTTCAGGGTAACATGCGTGAAATCATCGGTACTGTTGACCTGAGAGTTCTTTGTACAGACCGTAAGAAATTCGGTGATGAGGTTCAGGAAAAGGCTCAGTCCGATATGAACGCTCTCGGTATCAAGATCATCTCTTGTAACATCCAGAAGATCGAAGATGAAAAGGGTCTCATTCCTGCACTTGGTCAGGACAACATGTCAAAGATTCAGAAGGACGCTTCCATTGCCAAGGCTAATGCCGACAAGGAAGTTGCAATCGCTGAAGCAGAAGCTAAGAAGCTTGCAAACGATGCTAAGATTGAATCCGAAACAGCTATTGCAGAGAGACAGACAGACCTCGCTATTAAGCAGGCAGAACTTAAGAAAGCAGCCGACGTAAAGAAGGCTGAAGCAGACGCAGCTTACGAAATCCAGAAGGAAGAGCAGCGTAAAACAATCGAAATTACAACAGCTAACGCTAACATCGCACGTCAGGAACGTGAGATTGAACTCAAGCAGAAGGAAGTTTCCGTTACAGAGCAGACTCTCGAAGCTGAAATTAAGAAGAAAGCTGAAGCTGAGAAGTTCGCAAGACAGCAGAGAGCCGAAGCTGAGCTCTTCGAGAGACAGAAAAAGGCTGAAGCAGAGAAGTTTGAAAGAGAAAAAGCAGCTGAAGCCCGCAAGGCAGTTGCCGAAGCTGATATGTTCGCTAAGATAAAAGAAGCCGAAGGTATCAAGGCTCTCGGTGAAGCCGAAGCAGAAGCTACAAGGGCTAAGGGTATTGCAGAAGCAGAAGCTATCGACAAGAAGGCTGAAGCTATGAAGAAATACGGTCAGGCAGCTATGATGGAAATGATTGTTAACGCTCTTCCTGATATGGCGAAGGCTATCGCTGAGCCTCTTAACTCCATCGATAAGGTTACAATCATTGATTCCGGCAACGGCAACGGCGGTGTTGCTTCCATGGGCGACTACGTTCCTGCAGTTCTTGCAAAGACAATCGAGTCCATCAAGCAGACAACAGGTCTTGATATTACCGAAATCATGAAAGCAGAGACATACGATGCAAAGGTTAACAAGAACATCAATGTTTCCGGTCTTGAGAATGCAGCAAGCGTTAACGTAAACGTTAAGCCTGAAGAACTCGCATAATCGGTAATTAACCTAAATATTTCGATATTTTTATTGACAAACGCACAAGGCAGGTTCATAATCCTGCCTTGTGTTTTTCTTTTTTTTATTGAATTACAAGTAGTTTCAAACAGGCGATTAGCAGGAGTTTGCTCATAATGACAACCATTGCGTTACAACACAATAACAGACATTGGAACGGCTTTCATAAGCTTGTGGATTTTGCACGTTCACAGGTTGTTCTTTGTGTTGCAATAGTTGCAATGCTCATAACATGCTGCATTATTCCGCCCGATGCAAAGTATCTCGATTATTTCAACTTCCGCACACTGGCTACGCTTTTTTGCACGCTTGCGGTTGTTGGTGCTTTTTCGCATATACATGTATTTGAAATCATTTCCAAGAACATTATCATAAAGCTTCATAATCTTCGTAATGCAACGCTTGCACTTGTTGCAATAACTTTCGTCGGATCGATGCTCCTTGCGAATGATATGGCGCTTCTTACATTCCTTCCGCTTGGATTTTTTGTACTTGATAAAACTGATAATAAAAAGGCAATGGCATTTGTCTTCATTATGCAGAACATTGCTGCAAACCTCGGAGGAATGCTCACACCCTTCGGCAATCCTCAGAATCTTTATCTCTATGCTTATTACAATATTGGAACTGTGGAGTTCATGCAGATTATGTTCCCGCCGTTTCTTGCAGCAACGCTGATGATTATCGGCATCTGCTTTTTTGTTAAGCCTACTGAACTTGAACTTAAGAAGGATGATGATTACAAGCTGAATGTTAAGCTTACTGTTATTTATTCTGTATTGTTCGTATTCAGTATTCTCATTGTTTTCAGAGTGGTAAATTACATAATCGGAACAGTTGTGGTTATTATTGCACTGTTCTTCCTTGATAAGAAAGCTCTGAAGGACGTAAATTATCCGTTGCTTTTAACGTTTTGTGCATTCTTTGTGTTCAGCGGAAATCTTGCAAGAATTGATGCGGTAAACAATCTTTTCGGATATCTTCTCCCGAAGAACACATTGTTGTTTGGCATTCTTTCCTGCCAGTGTATAAGTAATGTTCCTTCTGCTGTGCTTTTGAGTCATTTCACAACAGATTATTCCAGCCTTCTTCCTGCTGTAAATATCGGAGGCTGCGGCACGTTGATTGCTTCGCTTGCCAGCCTTATTACATTTACAGAGTTCAGAAGACACAATGATTCAGTAGCTGTAAAAAAATATTTCGGGCTGTTTACACTCCTCAATGTATTGTTTATAATCGTCCTGTACATTGTAGAGAGGCTGATATGATAGTAACTGTTAAGGACGATTTCAACATAAAAAGAATTGCTGAGAGCGGCCAGTGTTTCCGGGCGAACCCGGGAGCGGAAGACGGCTCTTTTTGTTTTATTGCGGAAGATAAAAAGTGTGAGATTAACCCGGTTCCGGGTGCTTGCATCGAGTACGAAGTGAGCGTTTCGGAGGAAGAATGGAACACTTACTGGCATAAATACTTTGATTTTGAATGTAATTACTCAAAAGTGCGTAAAGAAGCGTCAAAGCATAATGACTGCTTTATGATGAAAGCGTGCGAGGAAGGCCGCGGAATTCGCATTCTTCGTCAGAATAAATGGGAGATGCTCATTTCGTTTATTATTTCACAAAGAAAAAGCATTCCTGCAATAAAATCATGCATTGAAAAGCTTTGCGAGAGTTTTGGAAAAAAGAAGGACGGATTTTATGCCTTCCCGACTCCGAAGGAACTTTTCGAAGCAGATGAGGCAAAGCTTTCCGCATGCGGTCTTGGCTACAGACTTCCGTATATCCGGGATGCGGCAGAAAAAGTATATAAAAAAGAACTTATATTGGATGAGTTGTGCGGTTTGAACGATGATGAACTTCGCGAAACGCTGAAAACAGTGAAAGGCGTAGGAGACAAGGTTGCGAACTGCGTAATGCTCTTTGCATATCATCGTACTGCCTCCGTGCCTGTTGATACGTGGGTTAAAAAGATTATGGAAGAGGACTATTGCGGCGGGAATCCCTTTCCGAAATACGGCGAAGCGGCAGGAATTATGCAACAGTATGCGTTTTTTTATAAGCGTGGACAGCAATAGAGTTTGCGTAGATTAGCCTTAACGGTGACTTGAATTTGCAAATATGGTGTTTTTGGTTTACAATGTACAGCCGTGGATTGTTATTCAATCGTTACTTGCACGTAGAGGTCGTGGAGTGACTGAAAATAATGAAGACAGGAGATATGAAAATGGCAGAGAATGAAAATATGGATATGACAATGGAAGATTTTGAGCGTGCAATCAATGCAGGCTGTAAGCAGATGCTTCCCGGTGATATCGTTAAAGGTATGGTTATAGGAATAAGTGATACTGAAGTAACTTTGGACCTGAATGCATATGCAGAGGGAATTATTAAAATTGACGAGCTTAGCAATGACCCCCGTTTTTCTATAAAGGGTGATGTGCACATTGGTGATGAAATGAGTGCAATCGTGCTCCGCGAGGACAGAAACGGTAACATTCTTCTTTCCACGAAGCAGGCAGATGACATTCTTGCGTGGGACAAGCTTCGTACGATGATGCAGGAAAAGAGCGTTGCAAGCGTGAAAATTAACGAGGCAACAAACTCTGGCGTAATTACATATCTCGAGGGTATTCGCGCATTTATTCCTTCTTCAAAGCTTGCTCTTGAATATGTTGAAAGACCGGAAGAATATGTTGGAAAAACGCTGGATGTTATCGTTGTAAATGTAGACGAGGAAGACAAAAAGCTTGTTCTTTCGGCCAAGGATATTCTCAAACAGAAGGAAGTTGATGAGAGAAACTCCCGTATTGCAATGCTTCCTATAGGCACTGTTGTCGAAGGCACAGTTGACCGCATAGAGCAATATGGAGCTTTCATTACAATCGGAAAGGGACTTCAGGGACTTTGCCACGTTTCTCAGATTTGCGACAAGCGTATTAAGTCTCCTAAAGAAGTGCTTGAACTCGGTCAGAAGGTAAATGTTAAGATAATCGATACAAAGGAAGGCAAGATTTCTCTTTCAATTAAGGCTGTTAATGAGCGTGAAGAGGTTGAAGAAGAAATAGAAGAAGTTCCTGCAGCAACATACAGTTACGGTGATGATGAGCCTGCTACAATGGCAAGCCTTTTCAAAAATATTAAACTTAAATAAGGACAATAAATGAAATTATATCTGTTAAGACATGGTCAGACGGACTGGAACGTTATATGGCGAATGCAGGGTGCGACGGACATTCCCTTGAATGAAAAGGGAATTGAGCAGGCGCGTGAAGCGGCGGAACGTATGAAAAACGATCATTACGACGCAATTTATTCAAGCCCGCTTGTACGCGCCCGCGTCACGGCGGACATTATTTCGGAAAAGCTTGGAATGACTTATACTGTAGATGACCGCCTTAAGGAAATGAGCTTCGGCATTCTCGAGGGAACCACTCCGGACTACAACAAAATCAATCCGAACAGAAAGCTTTTCTTTGACGCCCCGGAAAAATATGTTCC
This sequence comes from Lachnospiraceae bacterium, assembly GCA_045629005.1. Classification (GTDB taxonomy): domain Bacteria; phylum Bacillota; class Clostridia; order Lachnospirales; family Lachnospiraceae; genus RGIG3528. The sequence continues at coordinate 22,240 of JAZQQJ010000005.1, read as the reverse complement.
CGATGAGACGGCAGAGACCTTTGAGGATGTTGATAAGCGTTGCATAAGCTTTCTGGAGGACCTCAAAAAAACTGATTATAAAGACGTATTAATTGTGTGCCATGGTGCACTCACGAAGTCTCTGCTTCGTGTAATACTCAATAAACCAATAGAACAATACTGGGACACACCACCTCAGCCAAACTGCACGGCTATTGAGGTTGAGATATAAAATATACAAACGAAGGGAAATAATAACATGAGAATTGCAGTAACATACGAGGACGGAAAGGTTTTTCAGCATTTCGGACATACCGAGAATTTCAAGCTTTACGATGTTGAAGATGATGAAATCATCTCCATGGAAGTTTTTAATGCAAAGGGTACAGGACATGAGGCTCTGGCAGACTTTCTTGCAGAGAATGATATTGATACACTTATATGCGGCGGACTTGGCGCAGGTGCCATGAATGCTCTTACGGAAGCAGGCATTGAGGTTATAGCAGGTGCAGAAGGCGATGCTGATGAAGCTGTTAAGAAGTATATAAACGGCGAGCTTGAATCAACAGGTGTCAATTGCGATCATCATGACCATGATGAGGAAGAAGAAAGTGTATGTACCGGCAGCTGCGGAAGCTGTGGCGGCGGTTGCGGCGGACACAGACAGATTGTGCTTGAAGGTCCGAATGCAGGAAAAAGAGTCAGCGTACACTATGTCGGAACATTCAATGACGGTCAGAAATTTGATTCTTCTTATGACAGAGGACAGACACTGGACTTCATCTGCGGTGCAGGCATGATGATTAAAGGCTTTGATAAGGCTGTAGTAAACATGAAGGTCGGTGAAAAAGTAAATATTCACCTTATGCCTGAAGAAGCTTACGGACCTGTTGACCCTGAAGCAAAGTTCACTTGTGAAATTGCAGAAATGCCCGGTTCAGAGGAATTGAATGTCGGTGATGAGGTTTATCTTTATGACCAGATGAGACGCCCTCACAGAGCAAAGGTTGTTGAAAAAGATGCTGTTACGATTACTTTCGACACAAACCATGAGATGGCAGGAAAAGAACTGAACTTCGAAATCGAGCTTATTTCCGTTCAGTAAATCCGGCCTAATCCGACTTCGGAAAACAGAAAAACAGATATTAATCCGGACATTATAAAAACCCCGACTTTGATAGTTTTCTTTCAAAGTCGGGGTTTTTTATTAGTTAAGGAAATTTGATTTCAGACTGTGCAAAAATCAAATCTTGTAGTCATGAATTTTTCTCTTAACGTATGTTGTATGGAGAAGTTCATGAGCCTTGTGTGAGCCGGGCTCGCCAAGGAATTCCTTGTAAAGAGCCTGAACATCAGGATTCTCATGTGAGAAGCGAAGTGTGTTAGCTTCATCAAGCGTGTAGAGAGCTTTTGCTCTTTCAGCACGGATATCTGTGAAGTTACGAACCTTTGCATGAACCTGAGGCTGACCGCCGCCGTTTACGCAGCCGCCGGGACAAGCCATGATTTCGATGAACTGGTAATCAGCTTCGCCTGCTTCAACCTTCTTGAGGAGCTCGTTTGCATTCTTGAGGCCGGAAGCGATAGCAACCTTAACCTTGAGACCGGCAACGTCGTAAGAAGCTTCCTTGATGCCTTCTACGCCACGAACATCCTTGAATTCGATAGGAGAGCCGTCCTTCTCGCCTGTGAGTTTCCAAACTGCTGTACGAAGAGCTGCTTCCATAACGCCGCCTGTTGCACCGAAGATAACAGCTGCGCCTGTACCGCTTCCAAGAGGTGAATCAAAGCTTTCATCAGGAAGAGCCTTGAAATCGATGCCCATACGCTTAATGAAACGTGCAAGCTCACGTGTTGTGAGTGAGAAGTCAACATCAGGAACACCTGCTGCAGCTTGGTCATCACGTGTAAGCTCGAACTTCTTTGCTGTACAAGGCATGATGGAAACAGAAACGATATCCTTGGGATCCCAGCCCATCTTCTCAGCGTAGTATGTCTTTACGATAGCACCGAACATCTGCTGAGGGGACTTGCAGGATGAAAGATTGTCTGTAAGGTTCGGGAAGTAGTGCTCGCAGTACTTAATCCATCCGGGTGAGCAGGATGTGATAAGAGGAAGCTTACCGCCCTTATTGATTCTCTCGAGAAGCTCGTTAGACTCTTCCATAATTGTAAGGTCTGCAGAGAAGTTTGTATCAAATACCTTCTCGAAGCCGAGACGACGAAGAGCTGCAGCGAGCTTACCCTGAACAGGTGTGCCCATTTCATAACCGAACTCTTCACCAAGTGCTGCACGAACAGCAGGAGCTGCCTGAACAACAACGTGCTTTGCAGGATCGTTGATAGCTGCAAGAACATCGTCAATAGCAGACTTCTCATAGAGAGCGCCTGTAGGACAAACTGCGATACACTGACCACAGTTTACACAGGATGTTGTAGCGAGACCAAGGCCGAAAGGAGAAGAAATCTCTGTAGCGAAGCCTCTCTCGTTTGCGCCGATAACGCCTACGCCCTGTACATTTGCACATACAGCGGAGCAGCGACGGCAAAGGATACACTTATTGTTATCACGGATCATGTGAGGAGCGGATGTATCGAGCTCGAATGTGTTTGTAACGCCATCGAATTCGCCCTCGAAATCAACGCCGAGATTCTTGCAGAGCTCCTGAAGTTCGCAGTTGCTGCTGCGTACGCAGGAAAGGCACTCTCTCTTGTGATCGGAAAGGATAAGCTTAAGTGTTGTCTTGCGGTACTCAAGTACCTTGGGTGTGTTTGTGAAAACTTCCATGCCCTCGTTTACAGGGTATACGCAAGCTGCTGCAAGGCCTCTTGCGCCCTTAACTTCAACGACACACATACGGCAAGCGCCGATTTCGTTGATGTCTTTTAAGTAACAGAGAGTAGGAATATCGATATTGGCAAGCTTAGCAGCTTCAAGGATTGTAGAATTCGAAGGAGCTGCAACGGCAATGCCGTTGATTTTAATATTAACGGTTTCCATTATAATTCTTCCTCCTTGATTACTGTTTGCTGATAGCTTTGAACTTACATGTAGACATACAAGCGCCGCACTTTACGCACTTAGAAGTGTCAATTGCGAATGAAGCGAGCTTGTGACCTTCTGCTGTGTAATCTGTTCTTGTGATTGCGCCTGCAGGACACTGCTTAGCACACATACCGCAACCCATACATTTATCCTTGTCGATGCTGAATGCAAGAAGAGACTTACATACGCCTGCAGGACACTTCTTATCAACAACGTGAGCAACGTACTCGTCACGGAAGTAACGAAGTGTTGAAAGAACAGGGTTGGGAGCTGTCTGGCCAAGTCCGCAGAGAGCGTTAGCCTTGATGTAGTAGCAGAGCTCTTCCATCTTGTCGAGGTCTTCGAGAGTAGCCTGACCCTTTGTAACCTTATCAAGCATTTCGTAGAGTCTCTTTGTACCGATACGGCAAGGTGTACACTTACCGCAGGACTCGTCTACTGTGAACTCAAGGAAGAACTTAGCGATATCAACCATACAGTTATCTTCATCCATAACGATGAGTCCGCCGGAACCCATCATGGAGCCGATAGCAATGAGGTTATCATAGTCGATGGGAACATCGAGGTGCTCGGGAGGAATACATCCGCCTGAAGGACCACCGGTCTGAGCAGCCTTGAACTTCTTGCCGTTCGGGATGCCGCCGCCGATTTCTTCGATGATCTCACGAAGTGTTGTGCCCATAGGAACTTCTACAAGACCTGTGTTCTTGATCTTGCCGCCGAGTGCGAATACCTTAGTACCCTTACTCTTCTCTGTACCCATGCTCTGGAACCATTCGGGTCCGTTGAGGATGATCTGGGCAACGTTAGCATATGTCTCAACGTTGTTGAGGATTGTAGGTCTTGCGAAGAGACCCTTAACTGCCGGGAAAGGCGGTCTCGGTCTCGGCTCACCACGGTTACCTTCGATGGATGTCATAAGAGCTGTCTCTTCACCACATACGAATGCACCTGCGCCAAGACGAAGGTCGATATCGAAATCGAAGCCTGAACCGAAGATGTCCTTACCAAGAAGGCCATACTCGTGAGCCTGCTTAATAGCAATCTGAAGTCTTTCAACAGCGATAGGATACTCTGCACGAACGTAGATGTAACCCTGGTTAGCGCCGATAGCGTAACCTGCGATAGCCATTGCTTCGAGAACTGCATGAGGGTCGCCTTCGAGAACGGAACGATCCATGAATGCACCCGGGTCACCTTCATCTGCGTTACAGCAAACGTACTTCTGTCCGCCGTCCTGAACGAGATTTCTTGCGAGCTGCCACTTCTTACCTGTAGGGAAGCCTGCGCCGCCACGTCCACGAAGACCGGAAGCAAGGATTACGTCGATAACCTGCTCGGGAGTCATTTCTGTGAGAACCTTACCGAGAGCTGCGTAGCCGTTTGTGCCGATGTATTCATCGATGTTCTCAGGGTTGATAACACCACAGTTACGAAGAGCAATACGATGCTGCTTCTTGTAGAATGCTGTGTCAGCAAGAGGTGTGATTTCTTCGTCGCCTGCTGTCTCGTCGTAAACGTACTTCTTAACGATACGTCCCTTTACAAGATGCTCGGAAACGATTTCGGGAATATATTCGGGCTTAACCATTGAATAGAATGTGCCCTCAGGGTAAACGATCATGATGGGGCCGAGTGCGCAAAGACCGTGGCAGCCTGTCTGAACAACTGCAACTTCTTTGTCAAGGCCGGCCTTAGCAATTTCGGACTTAAGAATGTCCTGGATCTGCTGGCTTCCGGAGGAAGTACAACCGGTTCCGCCGCAAACTAAGACGTGTGAACGATACATATTGTTTCCTCCTTATTTTAATGCGTTCTGAATTGTGTATTCAGAGATAACCTGACCGCCGATGAGATGTCTCTCAACAACCTCAAGAGCTTTTTCTTTGGTCATCTTAATGTATGTAACCTTTTCCTTGCCGGGCTCAAGAACCTCAACGATGGGCTCGAACTGGCAGAGACCGATGCAGCCTGTCTGAACAACAGCTACGCCTTCGATCTTCTTCTCCATAACAGCATCTGAGAGAGCGTTAAGAACAGGTCTTGCACCGCTTGCGATGCCGCATGTAGCCATGCCGACTACAACACGTGTTGAGTTTTCGCTTTCTGAACGAAGACCAACCTGGCCCTGCATTTTGTCTCTGATTGCCTGTAATTCTGCAAGAGATTTCATGTCTGATCCTCCTAGTTTATTTGTCAAATGAATGACAGTGATTTAAATGACTGGCTTTCCAAGATTTACCTCTGCGGTGTTTTCCGCAAGATAAGACTTGATGTAGGCCGAAACATCCGGCGAATCGAAAGGGATACCGCCGAGAATCTCGCGAAATTCTCTCGTGTCGAGTGTAAACTCTTTGCCGTCATAGGCGTAACGATAGAGAAAATCGCATTCCTGATGCATGAGAATAAGCTGATGTATTGTCTGACACATGTCACCGAGCGGGATACGGTCTATGCTGGAGAGCACATAACGCGAATCAATCTGAGTGCCTTTCCCGACTTCTGAAGTGATGGAAAAGCTGCCGCCCGTCATTTCGGCCGATTGCTTGAAAAACGGAACACCGAGACCGACTTTTCTTGTCGTTCTGGTAGTGAAGAATGGGTCTGTAACACTTTCGAGCTGTTCAGGACTCATTCCGCAGCCGTCATCGTCGATTTCGATAAGAAGCGAGTCCTCTGCACTGCTCACATCAACATTGATGCGAATGAGCGAGGCTTTTGCTTTTGTGGAATTTTCAACGATGTCCAATACATTTAGGGATAACTCTGTCATCATAGGGGTGTACCTTACTTGTACTTTGCGAGTATTTCGTCAAGTTTGTCAGGTGTAAGCTTACCATAAACGTCATCGTTGATCATCATAACGGGTGCAAGACCGCACGCGCCGATGCAACGGCAGGCATCAAGTGAGAACTTACCGTCAGCTGTGCACTGACCACCTGTGATGCCGAGCTTTTCCTGAAGCTTCTCGTAAACTTCGCCTGAACCTTTAACGTAGCAAGCTGTTCCGAGACATACAGAGATTTTGTACTCACCCTTCGGATAAAGCGAAAACTGTGAGTAGAAGGTGGCAACGCCGTAAACCTTCTCGAGCGGAATGTTAAGCTCGTCTGCAATCAAGGTCTGAACCTCGATGGGAAGGTAGCCGTAAATGCCCTGTGCTTTCTGCATGATGGGCATAAGGCATCCGCTCTGCTCCCTAAGGTCTTTAATGATGGCCTTGAGCTGTGCTTCCTGCTCTTTTGTTCCCTTGAAAGGAACTGAACAAATCTTAGAGCTCATTTGGAAACCTCCTTAAAGATATAAGTGATTTGTCTGGGGCAAAAAATGCCCGCAAACCTTTAAAATACGCACCGATAAAGGCTTTGTTAAAAAAATAACAAAATAAGGCGCGATTCATAGTATGGATTATAGCACTATGATGACAATAAATCCACTAATTCCTTATTTTTATTTAATTGATTATAACTATTTAGAATGCTAAAATGATACGAGGCGAAAAACTACTAAACCGTATTTTCGGAGGTAAATATATGACAGTTAAAGACGTACAGGAGGCTCTTGGCGCAAGATTTGCGTCGGGCGAGGAATGGGCAGACAGAGAAGTCCACATGGCATGTGGTTCAGATATGATGAGTGATGTGCTTGCTTTTGTTAAGGACCGTGCGGTTCTTCTTACAGGACTTTGCAATCCTCAGGTTATCCGTACAGCAGAAATGATGGATATTGTTGCGATAGTCTTTGTACGTTCGAAAAAGCCGGACGAACAGATGATTGAGCTTGCACAGGAGCGCGAAATCCCGCTTCTCTGCACCGGACACAGAATGTTTTCTGCATGCGGAATCCTTTATGATAAAGGGTTAAGAGGAGGTCCGGACTATGAGCGACTCTCTTAAATTAAATTATACGGTATCGGATGTTGATTTCACCAGAGCAGGAGAAGCTTCAGGTGATGTTAAAAAGCGTCTTCGTCAGATGGGCTGCGATCCCGAGATTATCAGGAAAGTGTCCATTGCCATGTACGAAGGCGAAATAAACATGGTCATCCATGCTGACGGCGGAGTGATTGATGTTGAAATCAGTCCTGAAGAAATCCTCATGGTACTGAAAGATAAAGGCCCCGGCATTCCCGACATAGAAAAGGCTATGCAGGCAGGATATTCAACGGCACCGGAAAACGTCAGAGCACTTGGCTTTGGTGCAGGTATGGGACTGCCCAATATGAAAAAGTACTCCGATGAAATGCACATCGAGACGACAATCGGCGTAGGCACAACCGTTACCATGAAGGTTTTCCAGAAATAAAAGGGTTAAGAGACATATATAAACAGGGTGAACAAATTGGATTCTACGAACAAATTCATTAATTCCGTCCGTTTGGATTCAGAGCTTTGCAAAGGATGCATCAATTGCATTAAGCGTTGTCCCACATCGGCAATCCGTGTGAGAAACAAGAAAGCAAGCATTACAAAGGAATTCTGTATCGATTGCGGTGAATGCATCCGCATATGTCAGAATCACGCAAAGCTCCCGTCTTACGATTCTTTGGACGTTATTAAAAAATATAAATATACGGTGGCACTTCCGGCCCCATCCTTGTATGGTCAGTTCAATAATCTTGACGATACAAATATTGTGCTGACTGCGCTTAAGAAAATGGGCTTTGATGATGTCTATGAAGTCGGGGCCTCTGCGGAAGTTGTTTCACAAATATCAAGGGACTACGTTGAGAAACATCCGGAAAAGTGGCCGCTTATAAGCACGGCCTGCCCCTCAGTCACACGACTTATCCGTGTGCGTTTCCCGGACCTTATTGAACATCTTCTCCCGATCCTTCCTCCTGTTGAAATAGCAGCTAAGGAAGCAAGGAGCAGAGCCGTTAAGAAATCAGGGCTTAAGGCTGAAGAAATCGGAATTGTTTTCATTTCGCCGTGTCCGTCAAAGGTTACGGCGGTTAAGTCACCTCTTGGACTGGAAAAAAGCAATATAGATGCTGTTTGCGCCATAAAAGACGTTTACCTGCGCCTGCTTCCGCTCATGAGAGATATAAGCGAGCCGGAAGAGCTTGCAATGGCAGGGCGTATAGGAGTCGGCTGGGGTATATCCGGCGGTGAAGCCGGCGGCCTTTTGAATGACCACTATCTTGCTGCGGACGGAATTGAAAATGTTATCAATATTCTCGAAGACCTTGAAAATGAAAAGTTCATGGATCTTCAGTTTATAGAATTAAACGCCTGCAACGGCGGCTGCGTAGGCGGAGTTCTCAATATTGAGAATCCTTACCTTGCGACAGTTAAGATGAACCATCTTAAAAAATATATGCCCGTTGCGCGCAAACGTATTGAGTGCTGTGACACAATTCAGCCGGAGGATGCCTTCTGGACAGATCCCGTTGAGTATGTTCCTGTTTATAAGCTTGGCGCATCAATGGGCGAAAGCATCCAGAAGATGAATGAATCCGAAGAAATCGCCAGAAGGCTTCCGGGGCTCGATTGCGGAGCCTGCGGCGCGCCTACCTGCAAGGCACTTGCACTTGATATTGTTAAAGGTGAAGCGAAAGAACTTGATTGTATTCACGTGCTTCGTGAATATGTTCATCGTATATCGGGAGAAATGTCAAAAATCTCTGATTAACGTGTCAATCAAATCATTCAGGAGATGTATTTATGCTTGATACCACTTACATTTACCAATTTGACCTTGCTGCTCTTTGCATATCGGCCATCGTTTATCTTGAGTTCAGCATCAAGAAAACGCTGCCGTCCAGACAAACGCGTGCGTTCCTTCTGATACACACGTTTACAACTCTGGCAGCATTCTTTGACTTTGCAAGTACATTCGCATTGGTTAAAGCAGACATCCTGCCCATATGGTTCAATGAGCTTATGCTCATTCTTTTCTATTCGTTCTTCCACGGGCTCGGAGCAACATATCTTCATTACGTTCTTCTCACCACCAAAAAGGGTGAGGAAAAACTGAAGATGAGCGAAAAACTGCTGATTATTGTTCCGTATGGCATAGATTTGGTGATGATAGTCACAAATCCGTTCCTTCACCTTATGGGCACATTTGATAAGGTTACAAGAACGTACAGCTCTGCAGGGCACATCGGTATGTATTTTGCTTACGGACAGGTTGTATTCTACGTACTTATTGCGTTGTATTTTGTTTTCAGACAAAGAAGAACCATGCTGAAAAAGCATAAGTTTATAGTGGCATTTTACACTGTTGTTGCATTGCTCTGTGTTGCGTTACAGTTGTTTTTCCCGAATCTCCTTATTTCAACCTTCGGGACAGAGCTCAGCGCACTGGTTGTGGCATTTACCCTTGAAAATCCAAACTATTTCGAGGATCAGGTCCTTGGAATTTATAACCGACGCGCCTTTGAAACAATCGTAAGTAAAAAGATTTTCGACGGAAAACAGTTTTCCGTTATCGGCGTGAAGGTTGACGGACTTACAGACCTTCGTGAGATTGTCGGAATGAACAGTATCGACAATGTTCGCAGAGGTATAGCCCGCTTCTTCCTTACAATCGGTGAGAAAGACAGCGTTTTCAGCGTTGCGGAGTCACAGTTTGCATTTATAGTTTACGGTGGCGACTCCGAAGTCGAAATGTATACCAAGAAAATTCTTCATCGCTTCGAGACTCCGTTTGAAGTTGACGACGAAAGCATAAGACTTACGGTGGTAATGTCCAAATTCCAGTTCCCGAAGGACGTAAAGACATCTGAGGCAGTTATGGATCTCCTTGAGTACTCACTTGTGAGTGCAGAGGACACCGGAAGAGACACTGTTCTTGTTGCAAATGCAAAACTTCTTGAAGAAAGAAAGAGAGCATCCCAGGTTCTTCAGGTTATGCGTACCGCTATTGCGGAAAACCGCTTTATGGTTTACTATCAGCCGATTTATTCGGTTGAAGACGACAGCTTCAAATCAGCCGAAGCACTTCTCAGATTATATGATGATGAGCTTGGCTTTATTCCTCCGGAGGAGTTTATTCCCATCGCAGAAAAGAACGGCCTCATTATGAAGCTCGGCGAATATGTATTCAGAGAAACATGCCGTTTCATGTCGGAAAACCGAATCTGGAAAATGGGTATCGAGTATATCGATGTTAACCTTTCTCCGATACAGTGCATGCAGTCAAATCTTCATGAAAGACTTGTCCAGATTATGGACGAATACCATCTTGAATACTCAAGAATCAGTCTTGAAATTACTGAGACAATGGGACTCATGCGTGCAAAGTCCTTTAAGGAAAACATGACAGCCCTCATCAATAAGGGTGTGCGTTTCTCACTTGACGATTACGGCACAGGTTTCTCAAACCTATCAACCGTAGTTGACTATCCATTCTCTATTGTAAAGCTTGATAAAACAATGCTTTGGTCAGCAATGAAGAACGATAAGGCAATGACAGTGCTTCGTCAGACAATCCGTATGATGAAACAGCTGAGTCTTGAGCTTATTGCAGAGGGTGTTGAAACCGAAGAACAGGCACAGCTTCTGGCTTATTACGGCTGTGATTTCTTCCAGGGCTTCTTCTATGCAAAGCCACAGCCCGGCGAGCAGTTCCTGAAGCTCCTCGAATCTTCGGGGAAAACTCCGAAAATTATGTAATTGATGCAAAGGTCTTTGGACGACCGTGCAGAAACTGTTTAAGAGGTAATCAAAATGCTTAAAGTTGGTCAGTTGGCAGAAAACGAGAACTTTGTTGTTCAGAATATGAGCGAAGAAGGCAAGATGGCAGAGATAGAAAACATTTACTGCTGTGACCTTCTGAGCATTGCCATGTCCAAGATGCCCGAAAAGGCAGCATGGGTTACGGTTATGAGCAATCTCAATACGCTTGCGGTTGCAAGCCTTACGGATACAGCCTGCGTTATTCTTGCGGAAGCCGTTACGGTTGATGAGAATATGATGGCAAAGGCAACTGCACAGGGCATAACGGTTCTTTGGACAAAGCTTCCCATCTATGAAGCTACTCAGATAATTCGGGGGTTGATGGAGTGAATCAGGTAGCGTACGATCTGCATCTTCATTCATGCCTTTCCCCTTGCGGCGATGACGCTATGACGCCCGCGGCAATTGCGGGGTATGCTGCGCTGAATGGGCTTCGGGTTATTGCGCTTACAGACCATAACTCCTGTAAAAACTGTGAGCCGTTCCTTAAAGCCTGTGATTTTTACGGGCTGGTAGGAATTCCGGGAATGGAGCTTACCACCTCCGAGGAAGCACATGTTGTCTGCCTGTTTGAAAAACTGGATGATGCAATGCGTTTTGATTCATACGTGTATGAGCACCTCATGGACGTAAAAAATGAAGAAGCAATATTCGGTAAACAGCAGATAATGAACGAAGACGATGAAGAGCTAGGACGTGTTGAAAAGTTATTGATTAATGCGACGGACATAGACTTTGAAAAGGTATTCGACCTTGTAAAAAGCTACAATGGGATAATGATTCCCGCGCATCTTGATAAAAACACAACGTCGCTTATTTCACAGCTTGGATTTGTTCCGCCGGATTCACAATTCCGGACAGCCGAAGTGAAGGATATGTCAAAGCTTCATATGCTTCGGAAAGCCAATCCGTACCTGGAAAACTGTAAAATCATTACAAGCTCGGATGCGCATTACATTAAAGATATAAATCAGGCAGTAAATACACTTCTTGTCGAGGAAGTCAGTGCTGCCGGAGTAATAAAGGCATTAAAGTAGCGTTGTCGAAAAACAACGCTTTTTATTTCAAAAAAGAAGTGTATTTTTGCAACGCATTTTTATATATTATTAGCGAAAACATTTTCAGATGGAGGGAATACAATGGAATTCATTAAAGACGGCAATGCGCTTGTGTTTAAAACAAAGGGCGAAACTGTGCGCATCGAGCCCTGGGGAAAGAATGCGCTTCGTGTCAGAGCAACTATGTTCCCAAAATTTACGGGAAACGACTGGGCTCTTACGGAAAAGCAGAGCGGAAAGTCGGAAATATTCATCGGAAAGCCTGACAAGTGGATGGGCTTTGATACAGACGAATACAAACAGATTGCCAGAATAACAAACGGAAGAATTATGGCAGAGGTTAACTTTGTCGGCATAATTACGTTTTACAGAGACGGGGAACATATTCTTCGTGAAGATTTCCATTGCTACGGCGGTGCCTATGATAAGGGCTCACGTTGCTTAAAAACCGTTAACCGTGAATGGAAGGGTATTATCGGCGGCACAGATTATTCTCTCGACCTTCGTTTTGAAAGCAATGATGGTGAAAAGATTTTCGGTATGGGCCAGTACCAGCAGCCTTATATGGACCTTAAGGGCTGTGTTCTTGAGCTTGCGCAGAGAAACTCACAGATTTCCGTGCCTTTTATGATTTCATCACTTAATTACGGTATGCTTTGGAATAACCCGGCTGTAGGACGTGTTACATTTGGCAAGAACTATACACAGTGGGTTGCAAGAGCTACAAAGGAAATGGATTACTGGATTACCGCGGACGAGAATCCTAAGGCAATTCTTACAAACTATACGGCAGTTACAGGCCATGCACCCATGTTCCCGGAAAGTCTTATGGGACTTTGGCAGTGTAAGCTCCGTTACCGCACACAGGCCGAAGTGCTCGAAGTTGCGCGTAAATATAAGGATGAAGGCATTAAGATTGACCAGATTGTTATTGACTTCTTCCACTGGACAGTACAGGGTGACTGGAAGTTTGATAAGACCTATTGGCCCGATCCGAAGGCTATGGTTGATGAGCTTCATTCCATGGGAATTAAAGTAATCGTTTCGGTATGGCCTTCTGTTGACAGAAAGAGTGAGAATTTCTATCCGATGATGGAAAAGGGCCTTCTTATCAAAACAGAGAGAGGCGCTGCGCAGACTTATGACTATCAGGGTGACTGCGTGGAAATCGATCCTTTCAATCCCGAGACAAGAAAGTATGTTTGGGAAAAGTGCAAACAGAATTATTACGATTTTGGCATAGATGCTTTCTGGCTTGACAATTCCGAGCCGGATTACGGCGTATATGACTTTGAAAATTATCGTTACTACGATGCACCTGCATTGGAAGTAAGCAATCTTTATCCACAGATGTATTCAAGAGTATTTTACGACAACATGCCGACTGTCCAGAAGGGCGAAGCAGTCAACCTTCTTCGCTGTGCATGGGCAGGCAGTCAGAAATACGGTAATGTCGTATGGTCCGGAGATATTGCAAGTACATTTGAAGCTTTCAGAAATCAGCTTCAGGCAGGTCTTAACATGGGTCTTGCAGGTATTCCCTGGTGGACAACAGATATTGGCGGTTTTATGACAGAGGATGTCAACGATCCTGATTTCCGTCAGCTTCTTATCCGTTGGTATCAGTTTGCTGTATTCTCAGCAGTACTTCGTATGCACGGAGACAGAGGACCTTACAATATCCCTGCACTCGATGACAGAGACTGGGGCGGCGGATATCTTCATACCGGTCAGCCTAACGAGCTTTGGAGCTACGGCGAGGAAAATTACGCCATTATGAAGAAGTACTATGATATCCGTGTTTCCATGAAGAAATATATTAAAGGCCTTTACAAGGAAGCTACGGAAAACGGTGCACCTCTCATTCGTACAATGTTCTTCGAATTTCCGAACGACGAGACATGTTGGAATCTCAAGGACCAGTACATGTTTGGTGATAAGTATCTTGTTGCGCCGATTCTTTACCTGAATCAGTTTGAGCGTACCGTATATCTCCCCGAAGGTCAGTGGAGACTTACAAGTGACGGAAAACTCTATGTCGGCAACCAGACAGTAAAAGTACAGGCACCTATTGATTACATGCCGGTATTTGAAAAGGTTGAGTAAGCAATCGGTTGATGGTCATGACAAATAATAGAAAATAAATTATAGGGGGTCGTATTTTCGGCTCCCTTTTTGCGTAACAGGTTATAGAGATTAGATATGTTATTTCTTACAAAGAAGAAAGAAAGGCCGTTATTTTACAACTATCAGTCGGAAATTGCAAAGTTATTACCATTGCGAAGCATTATTTGCTGTATTATAATGCTCACTGTTAAGAAATACGCAAAAAAATGCATTTTATTTGGAAGATGTAAATAAGGTTACATATAGGAAAATAAACCTTGGAGGAAAAAATATGCAGATGACATTAAGATGGTACGGTTCTAAATTTGATACCGTTACGCTTAAGCAAATCAGACAGATTCCCGGTGTAAAAGCAGTAATTACAACTCTTTACGATACTCAGCCCGGAGAAGTGTGGAGCCGCGAGCGCATCAAAGCACTTAAGGACGAGGTTGAAGCTGCAGGGCTCAGCATTGCAGGCATTGAGAGTGTAAACATTCACGATGCAATTAAAGTCGGATCACCCGACCGCGACATGTACATTGACAACTACATCGAGACACTTGAGAATCTCGGTAAAGAGGACATTCATCTTGTATGCTATAACTTTATGCCCGTTTTTGACTGGACACGTACCGAGCTTGCAAGAAAGCGTTATGACGGTTCTACGGTTCTTGCTTACAGCCAGGAAGCTATTGACAAGATTAATCCTGAAAACATGTTCGAACAGCTCTCTAAGGATACAAACGGCTCGGTAATGCCGGGCTGGGAGCCTGAAAGAATGGCTAAAATCAAAGAACTCTTCGAAATGTACAAGGACATCGATTCTGAGAAGCTTTTTGCAAACCTCAAATACTTCCTTGAGCGCATTATGCCTGTATGCGATAAGTACAACATTAACATGGCAATTCATCCCGATGATCCCGCATGGAGCGTTTTCGGACTTCCCAGAATTATCATTAATCAGGAAAACATCCATCGTATGATGACTATGGTTGATAATCCGCACAATGGCGTAACATTCTGCTCAGGATCATACGGCACGAACCTTGAAAACGACCTTCCCGCAATGATTCGTTCACTTAAGGGAAGAATACATTTTGCACACGTCCGCAATCTCCAGTTTAATTGCACAGAGCCCGGACACCTTGATTTTGAAGAGGCCGCACATCTTTCCTCGGACGGAACGTTTGATATGTATGAGATTATGAAGGCTCTTTATGAAATAGGTTTTGACGGACCGATTCGTCCGGACCACGGAAGAATGATCTGGGATGAAGTTGCAATGCCCGGCTATGGTTTGTATGACAGAGCTCTCGGCGCAGCATATCTTAATGGCCTTTGGGAAGCAATAGATAAATCACAGACAAGAGGACTTTAAAATGCAGTTAAACAATAAAGGATTACAGAACAAAGAAGCCTGGAAAGCATTAGGTTATAAGCTTCCCGAATTTGACAGGGATAAAATGATTTTTGAAACGAAAAAGAATCCCGAATGGATTCATTTCGGTGCAGGAAACATTTTCAGGGCATTTCAGGCAAATGTAGCACAGAATCTTCTTAACGAAGGCATTCTTACAAAGGGAATTACTGTATGTGAGGGCTACGATTACGAGATTATTGAGAGAATGTACATCCCTCATGACAGCCTCAGCATTCTTGCAACCTTTAAAGCAAACGGCACTATAGAGAAAACAGTTGTCGGAAGTATTGCGGAAAGCCTTACTCTTGACTCTGATGATGTTGCACAGTATGCACGTCTTAAAGAGATTTTTGCCTGTCCGTCTCTTAAGATGGCAAGCTTTACCATCACAGAAAAGGGCTACAGCCTTGTGAATGGAAAGGGCGAGCTTCTCGGAAATGTTGCCGAAGACTTTAAAAATGGTCCTTCTAAGCCTGAGAGCTACATTGGCAAGGTGGTTTCACTTCTGTACTCACGTTATAAGGCAAATGAACTTCCCATTGCCTTTGTTTCAATGGACAATTGCTCACACAATGGTGATAAGCTTAAAGCAGCAGTGCTTGGATTTGCCGAGAAGTGGGTTGAGAACGGCCTCGTTCCTGCAGGTTTTCTTGATTATGTTAAAAATCCTTCCAAGGTTTCTTATCCTTGGTCAATGATTGATAAAATTACACCTCGTCCTGACAAAACCGTCGAGGAGATGCTCTCCAAAGACAATATCGAAGGGCTTGAGCCTGTTGTTACTTCCAAAAATACTTACGTAGCACCTTTTGTTAACGCAGAGGAGTGCGAATACCTTGTAATAGAAGATGCGTTCCCCAACGGTCGTCCCGCACTTGAAAAAGGCGGTATCATGTTTACTGACAGGGAAACTGTTGACAAGGTTGAAAAGATGAAAGTTTGTACATGCCTGAATCCTCTTCACACAAGCCTTGCTGTTTACGGATGTCTTCTCGGATATACACTTATTTCCAAGGAAATGCAGAACCCTGTTCTTAACAAGATGGTCCGCACAATAGGCTACGTTGAAGGACTTCCTGTTGTTGTAAATCCCGGCATCATCAACCCCAAGGATTTCATAGACGATGTTGTTGAGAAAAGAATTCCCAATCCCTTCATGCCGGATGCACCTCAGCGTATTGCTACCGATACATCACAGAAACTTCCGATTCGTTTCGGTGAGACTGTTAAGGCTTATGCAAAGAGCGACAAATTAAAGGTTTCTGACCTTAACCTTATTCCTCTTGTATATGCAGGCTGGATTCGTTACATTATGGCTGTTGACGACAACGGCAATGCATTTGAACTCAGTTCAGATCCGATGCTTGCTGATGTATGCCCTCTTGTAAAGGATATTAAGCTTGGTGACGGCAAAGAAGCTGCAGAAAAGATTGTGCCTATTCTCAAGATGAACAAAATCTGGGGCGTTGACCTTTATGAAGTCGGTCTTGCCGAGAAGGTTTCGGACTATTTCATCGAACTTATTGCAGGTAAAGGCGCTGTTGCAGCAACACTTGAAAAATACGTTAAATAAAAGAATACACAAAAAAGAACGGCTGCATAAGCCGTTCTTTTTATGAATGAATGATTGCAATGTAATTATGCGTTAAGATCAAAACGTCCGCCGTTTCTTGGAGCGGTTTTACCAAAACGCTGCAGGCAGTACTCACCAACCTTGTTGGTACGCTCAGCTTTCTCGTGGTCGTTCATATCCACTGCGTCCTCAGCAATAAGTGTACGCTTTCTGCTTTCGCGGCGGCGGTCATACTTGACAGCCTGAATGCGGTGACGTCTTTCAATGAAAACCGGAGCATCATTATTCAAACCCTGCTCCTTCTTTATTTCGGCAGCGCCCTCCTTAATGACAGGAGCAACCCAGACAGCCTTTTCCTTCTTGCGGCTATCGGTAACTACGGGTGCGACTTCGTTTGATGCAAGAGCGGAACTTCCGCTGATGTACGCCTCGGAGTTTGTATTATTTAAAGGCGATGACGCATTCTGCGCCTGTAAAGATATTTGATTGTTCATCATCGGTGCATATGTAGCGCCGTTAATAAGTGATATTGCCATATAGAACCTCCCTGTAACCGCCTCAAAAGAGGCAAACGCAACTCGCATCATCCTTGATGCACGCAAATGAAATAATACCTTCTAATTTGTGTATCGTCAATACATATTTTAGATTTAATAATTAAATATAATACATTCATAAAAATACAAACAATTTTTTGGCAATACCTGCTTTGACTTGCCTATTTTTATGGTGTATCTTATAAAACGATTGATTATGAAAAGTTCAAAAAGTGACAGAAAAGAGAATTATATGGAAACAGCTACCGCACAATATCAAAAAATGACGGAAACCAAAATATCGAAGCTTATTATTATGCTTGGTATTCCGACAACCATCAGTATGCTTGTAACGTCTGTTTACAACATGGCCGATACGTATTTCGTAGGAGAAGAAGGAAACTCTGCATCAGGTGCTATAGGTGTTGTATTTGGCTTAATGTCAATTATACAGGCTTTTGGATTTATGTTTGGCCAGGGCGCAGGCTCCATTGCCTCTCGCGCTCTTGGTGCAAAGGATAAGGAAAAGGCCACGAGATTTGCCTCATCGGGCTTTTTCGGTGCTCTTTTGACAGGCTTTGTAATTGGAATTCTTGGATTGATTTTCATAGATCCGCTTATGCGTCTTCTCGGAAGCTCGGAAACAATACTTCCTTATGCAAGAGAATATGCAAAATACATTCTTATCGCGGCACCGCTCATGTGCTCAAGCTGTGTACTAAATAACGTTCTGAGGTTTGAGGGTAAAGCAGCGCTCGCAATGATTGGGCTTGCATCGGGCGGCATTCTGAACATATTTGGAGACTGGCTTCTTATAGACGGCTTCGGGATGGGCATTACAGGCGCAGGTATTTCTACTGCGGTTTCCCAGACAATCAGCTTCTGCCTCCTTCTTTCTGTATATCTTCTTGGTAAAACCGAAAGCAAGTTGAAGTTCAGCATGATTTCAAAGGATATAAAAGAGCATTTTCTCATTTGGACAACAGGCTTCCCGAGCCTTGTCCGCCAGGGACTTACAAGTATTTCCACAATGCTTCTGAACGGTTATGCGAAGGAGTTCGGTGATGAGGCTGTTGCTGCCATGTCAATTGTTAACAGGGTATGTTTCTTTACATTTGCAACTGCGCTCGGTATCGGACAGGGATTCCAGCCTGTTTGCGCCTTCAACTACGGTGCGAAGAAGTATAAACGTGTCAGAAAAGCGTTCCTTTTCACATTCTTTATAGGCGAAGTGCTTCTTGGAACGGTTGCAGTTATAGGACTTATTGTAGCTGATAACGTTGTAGCGATTTTCAGAGACGATCCGGAAGTAGTCCGCATAGGCACAACGGCGCTCATTGCACAGTTTATCGGTCAGGTCTTCCAACCGCTTTCCGTATGTGCAAATATGATGTTCCAAAGTGTAGGAAAAAGACTTGTGGCTACAATTCTTTCAATGCTTCGAAGCGGATTGTTCTTTATTCCGGTTATCATTATTCTTTCAAATACACTTGGACTTCCTGGAATTCAGTATTCACAAGGGATTTCCGATGTGCTGACATTCTTTGCCGCAGCGCCTTTTGCCATCAAGTTCCTCAAGGAACTTAAAGAAAAGGAAGCGACAGAGAAAGTGGGGGAGATATGATGGAGTTATCACGTAAAATAAACGGTGGAACAGCGGTAATATACGGCGTTGAACATATGATGACGGATTTCCTGTGCCATTTCTTTATGTTCAGATTCGTTTATGGTATTTTTTCGGCAGAAGTGTGTGTGATTTTGTTCCTTCTGTACAATTTCCTTGCGTTTGCGCTTCAATGTCCAATCGGATATTTGTGCGACAAACTGAGGGCAAAACAATCCGTCGGAATTGCCTATGCAATGATTTTTATAACATATGCGCTTGTGTTCTTTGGTGTTATAAATGCAGAGGATGTTGTTTTCTTTGACAGCACCGGTGCCAAAATATGGATTATCGTAGGCGTTGTGGTTCTTGGCCTCGCCAATTCCATGTTTCATGCAGGTGGCTGTAAAGCCGTAATGTGTGCCGGTGAGCGTGGACTTAAAAACGGCGGAGTATTTATCGCCTTTGGCGCTCTCGGTGTGGGCTTTGGCGATTATTGCGGAAAATATTCCTTTATGACGCCTGTTTGGGTTGTGTGCGTCATTTCGATTGTAATTATCGAAGTTGCGATTATGGATGCCGTTTTAGAAGCGGGCAGACGAAAAGCAGCCGTACAGGCTGCGTCTGAGGCTGTGGAGGACGAGGGTAAAGCTGAAAGCACAATTGGTGCGGTAAGTGCAAATGAAAGAAATAACGCCGAAGTGTTTTCCGCCACAGTGCTTGTGCTTTGTCTTGTAGCGATTATGGCACGATCATATGGTGGCTTCTGCCTTCCGAACGGCTTTACTAAGCTTTATAATCCCTTTACCGGCACGGCTCTTGAGGAGCTCGGAAAGTCTATGTCTTCAAGTGTTCTTGGATTTATGGGCAAGCTTTTGGGCGGATTCCTTGTAGTATGGTCTGTCAGACTTTTTAAATCCAAAACGGATATACGAATTGCAAACTTGCGTTACGGAACAATAGCACTTATTATCTCTGCGATTTTATGTGGTGTCTTCGGTAGTTTTGCCGTTCCGTGTGCAATAGGCATAATACTGTTTCACTCGATAATGCCTGTAACTCTTTACGAAGTGTACTGCCTGTTCCCCGAGAATCCGGGTTTTTGCCTTGGTATGACAACGCTTATGCTTTTCCTTGGCTTGCTTCCTAATTATTTGTATACACCCGAAGGAACAGTAAAGACTGTGTTGTTTGTTGTAACTACCGTGATTGCAGCGGTATGCCTTTTTGCCGGTACAAAGCTGATCGGTTCAAAGATAAAAGAGACAGCGGGGTGAATGAAAAAAACATGGGCCTGATTATTGCTCTGGTATTAACGATTATAATTGAATGCGGAATTGTTGCTCTTCAGTCGCGAGATTGGATGTGGGTACTATATGTGGCGCTCATAAATGCAGTTACAAATCCCACGCTTAACATTATTCTCCTGATTGCGCGCCGTTTTCTTGATGAAGGAATGGTAACCGGACTGACATATATTTTTGAAATTCTTGTGGTACTTTCAGAAGGATTTATGATATATAAGCTGCGTGCAACAGGTGCTTTCAAGGTAAAGCCGCTGTCGTTCCCAAGAAGCCTGCTTTATGCGTTTATTATTAACTGTGCATCATATTTGCTTGGACTACTATTATTCTGAATAATGTGCAATAAAAGAGGGCTTAAAGCCCTCTTTTTCTCACAATTTTATAGGCCTTTATACCCGATTTTCAGAAAATAGGCTTATATTCGTATATTCGAATTGACAAAATACCCACCACATGATATAGTATTAGCGTGATTTTCATGTCACTAATCCTTGTGGTTTTGGGTAGAAGACTATAAAGGAAATTTGGCAGCGGTTTTCCGCAGAAGGAGCAGGAAAAATGAAACAGGCAAGCGAAATGAGTCCCGTTGTTAGACACATACGTGACAATGCGGGCAAGCATGTTAAGGTTACCAAAAACATGGGAAGAAACAGATATGAGGTCATTGAGGGAACAATCACAGAGACTTATACGAATCTCTTCGTTATAAAGCTCGATCAGGCTGAAGACACAATCAAAACACAGTCTTACAGCTACTTTGATATTCTGACAAAGGACATTCAGTTACAGTTCAGCTAATCAAAGTAATATAGGGGAATAAATGGGTTCATTGCAAACAAGCGGTGAACCCTGTTTTTATTTTTATTTTATTTCGGATTAATTGCAATCATGCCTGGAAGCTGATAAAGATGTAGATTGAAGGATTTTGCATTTAAATAATCGTAAAGGAAGGAAATACAATGAATAATCCTTTTAAGAGGATTGTATTTGTTTTGTGTGTTGCGATTCTTGTTAATATGACAGGGTGTATGGCTTCACCGAATACAACTGCTCCGACGCCGGAGCCTACGATGGTACCGACAACTACGCCCGCAACCCCGGAGCCAACGGCAACGAACACCCCGACTCCTACGCCAACGGCAACGAACACCCCTACGCCCGAGCCAACGGCAACAAACACCCCGACTCCTACGCCAACAGATACGCCGACACCGACAGCTACGTATACACCAACGCCAATACCCGAAATCAAAGTTATCGTAGAAAACGTTGAAGCTCCTACAGGTACATTATATAAGGGGAATAGTTTTAATATTGAGGCGGATATTGTTTCAAATGTAAAGATTACGGAAATTAAGGGCTATATCATTGACATAGATGGAGTTATCGTTCAGGAAGTAAGCGACTTTCCAAATGCGGACAGCTACAAGCTGGCAAAGAGCAAGCTTGATAAGAATCTAAAATTTGGTGAACTCCCTGTCACCCGTTATTATTATGAGATATCTATAAAAACAGA
Source organism: Lachnospiraceae bacterium (assembly GCA_045629005.1). Taxonomy (GTDB): domain Bacteria; phylum Bacillota; class Clostridia; order Lachnospirales; family Lachnospiraceae; genus RGIG3528. Next base: position 411 of record JAZQQJ010000005.1, on the reverse strand, counting down.
ATATAGTGATAAAGAAGAAACCATCATAACTTCAAGTTTTGTGGTTATGACACCCCAAATGACGGGTATTACTGCCGGCGTAACGTCCAAGACACGTTACATTGGTGACACTCTCACTACGGATGACTTTACTGTAAAAGCAGTTATGAGCGACGGCAGCAAAAAGGACATCAGTGGTTGGACCGCTGAACCCCTTACGCTTGGCGGCAAAAGTAACGTGATTACCATTTATTTCGACAACTTTACAGCAACCGTAACTGTTGCAGCAAGCGAGAAGGTCGCAGTGGTAACGCCTGAACCCGAACTTGGTGAATAAGTCTGCCTCCTGCCCGAAAAAACGCGGACTAACTGCGCAACATAGCGGGTTTCGTCCGACAAGCTAATGCAGCCGGACGGACTAAAAAGGCTTCC
>JAZQQJ010000004.1:0-5013 GCA_045629005.1 Lachnospiraceae bacterium | reverse complement strand
TACCTGAGGAGCAAGTGCTACTGTGAGGATTGCCATGATAAGTATAACTACGATAATTTCTACGAGTGAAAAGCCTTTGTTATTCTTGTTTAATTTCTTCATAATTTCAGTCTCCTTTAGTGAGTGTTTTTTATCTTAACTTCATCGCGCTGTTCCCACACGTGGTGAAGTTATGAACGTTAGGTTGTGTGGTGTTTTGTCCAAAGCATTCGTATACTTTTCCTGCTTTAGAGGTTGTTTAAATTGCCGTACATTGAGATCATCGGCTGGTACATTGATACTACTAGGAATCCTATGATTCCGCCGAGGACTACGATGATGAGGGGCTGGAGAAGTTCGGTCAGGTTCTTTGTTGCAATTTCTGTTTCCTCTTCGTAATACTCCGCTATCTTGTCGAGCATCTTTTCGAGGTTACCTGTTTCCTCGCCGATGGCAATCATGTTATGAACCATCGGAGGGAAAAGCTTTTCCGCCTGCCTTATTGGTGTCGAAAGCGGCATGCCTTCTTCCACCTGTTGTTTTGCCTTCTGTAAAGCGTATGTATACAGAATGTTACTGATTGCCTTTGAAGCAAGCTCAATGGCTGCCGTTATGCTCATGCCGGAGCTTACAAGTGTTGCCATGACACGAGAGAACTTAGCCGAATGGCTCTTCTGATTGAGCTTTCCGAAAATCGGTATCGTTATGCCGAGCTTTCCGTAAACCACCTTTCCTTTTGTGGTCGTTCCGAACCACTTAAGAACGAGGATCAGGGCCGCGACAATAATTACGAGCAACCACCATTTTTCAAGAAGGAAGTCCGAGAAGCCTACAACAATGCGCGTTGTGAATGGCAGCTCTGTTCCAAGGCTTTCAAACATCTCTGCAAACTTCGGTACAACTACAAGTGACATTACAATCGTTACGCCAAGGGCAATGACAAGAACCGCTATAGGATAAATCATTGCGTTTCTTACCAGTCCGCTGAGCTTCGCACTCTTCTCGTACTGCTTGCCCATTCTGTCTACACAGAGTTCCAAGGCACCGGACTGTTCGCCCGCATCAACCATGCTGATGAACATTTCGTCAAACACCTTCGGGCTTCGTTTCATTGCCTCTGCAAGCGTTGCGCCCTGCTGTACCGATTCCTTTGTCAGCGTCAAAGCCTTTCTTAAGGTTTTGTTTTCCGTCTGGTCGGACAGCATTCGGAGTGCATCCACGACCGTAACGCCCGCTGCGAGTATCGATGCAAACTGTCGGCAGAAAACGGACAAATCACGAACCTTAACCCTTTGCTCTCCGCCAATCTGTATGTCTCTCGTCAGGAATCCCTGTTCTTTTAAGGAAATGGGTCTGAGGCCGTCTTTTCTTAGCTGCAGGCGTGCCTCCATGTCATTGTTGGCCTTGATGCTGCCCTTGACCTGCTTTCCCTCTTTATTTACTGCTAAATATGCAAAATCTGCCATTTTATCTCCCGTTAACCGACGAACATTCTTGATGACAATGCAGCCACATCCTGTGCATAACCAAGTGCCTGTTCCTTATCAACCTGACGGTTCAGGTAGAGGTCATAAATTGCATCGTCCATAGTCTTCATACCAAGCTTTCTGCTTGTCTGGATGACACCTGAAATCATATGCGTCTTTCCTTCACGAATAAGATTTCTTATGGCAGGAGTGCCAAGCATTACTTCGAAAGCCGCACGGCGTCCCATTCCGTTCGTTGTAGGAAGGAGCTGCTGTGAAATGACGCCTTCAAGCACAAGTGCGAGCTGTGAGCGAATCTGATTCTGCTGGTAAGGCGGGAATACATCAATAATTCTGTCGATGGTGCACGCAGCGCCTATTGTATGAAGTGTTGAAAATACGAGATGTCCGGTTTCAGCTGCCGTAATTGCTGTTGAAATTGTATCGAGGTCTCGCATTTCTCCAACGAGGATTACGTCCGGGTCCTCACGGAGAGCCGCACGCAATGCCTGCGCATAGCTGTGTGTATCTGTACCGATTTCACGCTGGTTGACAATACTTTTTTTATGCTTGTGTAAATACTCGATAGGGTCTTCCAGAGTGATAATGTTGTACTGGTACATCTCATCAATCATCGAAATGAGTGATGCAAGTGTCGTTGATTTACCTGAACCCGTAGGGCCTGTAACTATGACAAGTCCTCTCTTCTTGTGGATAAGGTCAACAACAGACTGCGGTACTCCAAGACTTTCGGGAGTAGGAATTTCTTCACTGATAAGTCGTATTGTTGCAGCTACCGAGCCACGCTGATTGTATGCGTTTACTCTGAAACGTCCCTGCTTGGGAATTGAATGTGAGAAGTCCAGTTCCCCTTCTTCCTCAAACTTGCCTTTAAGCTTGTCCGGAATGATTTCATATACAAGCTGTCTCACATCAGAAGGCGAAAGAGGCGGAAGATTATCATTTATGTTTCTGAGTTCGCCGTAAATACGTACCTTAGGCGGTACACCAACCGTCAGATGAAGGTCCGATGCATGAAGTTCATTGGCTCTAATTAACAGTTCATCTACACTTAACATGTTCCCTCCTAGTTTGCTCCTTCATCATTTGCATAAACAATTCTTCTCATCTCATCGATGGAAGTAACGCCTTCTCTTACAAGCTTTGCACAGCTCATTCTTAGTGTGCTCATGCCTTCATCAATGGCAATTCGCTCTATTTCTTCCGTTGTTCCATGATTCGAAATAACGTTTCTGATTCGAGGTGTAATAGGCATTATCTCGTATACACCGATTCTGCCCTTATATCCGGTTTCGTTACATTGTATGCAGCCTCTGCGGTCAAAAATCTCGAGGTTTTCATCCTGCCTTACACCAAGAAGCTTCTTTTCTTCCGATGATGCCTGTCTGCACACCTTGCAGGAGCAAAGCCTTCTGGCAAGTCTCTGTGCAATAACACCGGCAGTCGAATCTGCAAGGAGATAGCTCTCGATGCCCATATTCTCAAGTCGTGTAAGCGATGAAGCTGCTGAATTTGTATGCAGTGTACTTACAACGAGATGTCCCGTGATTGATGCAGTAACAGCGATTGATGCTGTTTCCTGGTCACGAATTTCTCCGATCATGATTATGTCAGGGTCCTGACGGAGAATGGAACGGAGTGCCGATGCGAATGTCATATCCGCTTTTGTATTTACCTGCACCTGGTTGATGCCGTCGATGTTTGCCTCGACAGGGTCCTCAACCGTTATAATGTTTACGCCTTCTGTATTAAGTTCAGAAAGTGCCGTATAAAGCGTTGTTGATTTACCTGAACCTGTAGGACCCGTAACAAGAATAATTCCGTTCGGGTTCGAGAAGATTGCATCAAAGCGTTTCAGCTCTTCTTCGTTAAGCCCAAGGTCTGCTTTGCTTCTTGTAAGATTTGTCTTTGATGTAAGTCGCATTACGACTTTTTCACCAAACACCGTAGGCAGCACGGAAGCACGGATATCATACTCGAAACGGTCTACAACCTGTGTAATACGACCGTCCTGCGGTTTTCTCTTTTCAGAAATGTCCATGCCGCCGATAATCTTGATACGTGTGATGATTGCGGCAAGCATTGAAATCTGGTAGGAACCTGCCTCCTGCAAAACACCATCGATGCGATAACGTACGCGGATTCTGTTTGCAGCGGGTTCGATATGAATATCGCTGGCTCTCATTCTGACAGCCTGCTCAATAATCTTCTTTACGAGGAGAACGATAGGAGCATTTTCAATTGATTCGTCCTCATCTCCTACGCTCTCATCATCGCCCCATGTCTCACTTCTTTCCTTCGCATAAGCTTCCGCAACGGCCTGTGTCTCGGCATGACCATAATAACGGTCAATTGCAGCCATGATGTCTGTAGGCGTTGAAAGCGTGGGGTTAATCTGAAGGCCCGTAATCATTGTGAGGTCATCGATTGCCGTAAAGTCCATCGGATCGGCCATAGCAACCTTCAGGTAGTTTACGTCGTAACGGTCAAACTCAAAGGGCATAACCGTATATCGCTTAAGAAGTGTAGAGTCTTTTACGAGGTTAAGGACATCCGAAGAAATTCTGAGTCCGCTTAAGTCTACTGTATCGAAGCCAAGCTGGCTGTGGAGAGCATCACGAATCTGCCCCTCTGTAATCATGCCAAGCTGTACGAGTGTTGCACCCAGTTTCTGCTTAGTTTTCTTCTGCTCTTCGAGAGCCTGTATCAGCTGATTTTCGTCAATTGCTCTTGCCGCAATAAGAATGTCACCGAATCTCTTTTTCTCTCTTAAAATAGCCATCTTGCACACCTCTGGTTTTTCTTTTCCAAAAAGGCCTCAAAGCCTTGAATTTACTATATTTGCATTTGTTGATTGTATCAGACGATTGTCAATATTTCATTAGATTTGCGAATTCTTATTAAATGCTTTCTAGAATGTTTGCAGAAAATTAAGAATATATGCCTATTTCAGCCCGCTTCGACCTGTTTCAGCTTATTTCAGTTAGTTTCAGCTAGTTTCGGACTGTTTCAGATTGTTTCAGCCTGATTTAACCTTTTTACTTTTTCCTATGCTAAAATCAGTGTCTTTTCAGTATTTCAAATTTGCCTCGCCGAATACCGAAGTTGTCACCCGAAGCCGTGTTACATATTTCAATGATTTCAGGCGTTTTATGTAACTTTCCCCCTGCCGTTTTTTTTCAAAAGCTACATATTTCGCTTAGTTTCCGTGATTTATGTATCTTTCCCCCCTGACATTCTTCGCACAAGTTACATATTTCACTGATTTCAGGCGTTTTATGTAACTTTTCCCCTGACATTCTTTGCGAAAGTTACATATTTCAATGATTTCAGGCGTTTTATGTAACTTTCCCCCCTGACATTCTTTGCGAAAGTTACATATTTCAATGATTTCAGGTGATTTATGTAACTTTTCCCCTGACATTCTTTGCGAAAGTTACATATTTCAATGATTTCAGGCGTTTTATGTAACTTTTCCCCTGACATTCTTTGCGCAAGTTACATATTTCACTGATTTCAGGCGTTTTATGTAACTTTTCCCCTGCCG
>JAZQQJ010000003.1:0-6144 GCA_045629005.1 Lachnospiraceae bacterium | reverse complement strand
GTGTGGTGGACATTTATCAAAAAATGTCCACCACACCCCGTCCCTACAGGACACCACACCCCGTCCCTAGCAGACACACCTACAGAACATTTTATTCCTGAAGTACCTCCCACTCATTCATGAGTTCAAGTTGTCTTTCTTCAAGTTCATTTTTTCTGTTTGTAAGCTCGGAAAGCTTTACGTGGTCTGAAAAGTATTCCGGATTCTGGAGCTCCAAATCGACTTCTGCGGCTTCCTTTTCAAGCTTTTCTATCTCTTCCTCCACGCGTCTGATTTCATTCTGGCGTTTTCTAAGGCGTGCCTGCTCTTCCTTCTGAGCTTTCCAGTCCTGCTTTCCGGTGTTGTCAACGCTTTCCGCAGAGCCTGTCGTCGAGGCATTTGTTCCGGAATTACCGAGTGTTCCGCGAAGATATGCCTCCTCCACAATGTCCTTGTGTTCCACGTAATAATCATAATTACCAATGTAAGGCACAAGACGCTTCTCAGTCAGGTCCAGAATTCGTGTGGCCGTTTTATTTATAAAATAACGGTCATGAGAGACATAAAGCACCGTTCCTGTGTAGGAGTTCAGTGCATTCTCAAGAATCTCTTTCGAAGTAATGTCCAGGTGGTTTGTCGGCTCATCGAGAATGAGAAGATTTGCGTTGGAAAGCATAAGCTTTGCCAAAGAAACTCTGCCGTGTTCACCACCCGAAAGAAGTTTAATAGGTGTAAATACATCCTCTCCCGTAAAAAGAAAGGCTGCAAGTACGTTCCGGATTTCGGTATTATCCATAAGCGGATGTTCATCGGAAATCTCTTCAAAAGGCGAATTTTCAGGGTTCAGGACATGATGCTCCTGATCGTAATATCCCATTGTAACCTTGGCCCCGAGGCTGATTCTTCCTGCGTCAGGCTCAACAAGCCCGTTCAGGATTTTAAGGATGGTTGTCTTTCCGGTGCCGTTGTTGCCAATGATGGCAACTCTTTCGCCTCGTTTTATATCAAACGAAATATCCGAAAACAGGTTGTTCGTTCCATAAGCTTTTGAGAGTCCCGTAACAGTCAGTACGTCATTTCCGCTCACTACCGAAGGGTGAAACTCAATTTTCATTTCGTCGTTAATTTCAACAGGCTTTTCCACACGTTCGATTTTATCAAGCATCTTTTCACGTGATTCCGCACGTTTGATGGACTTCTCGCGGTTAAAACTTCGGAGCTTTTCAATGACTTCTTCCTGATGCTTAATCTCACGCTGCTGATTCATGTACGCTTTAAGCTGTGCCCTGCGCACTTCTGCTTTTTTCTCCGCAAATGCAGAGTAATTGCCAAGGTAGCACTGAGCCTTCTCGTTCTCTATTTCAACAACCTTTGTAACAACTTTATCGAGGAAGTATCGGTCATGGGCTATGATAAGCACAGCACCCTTGTAGTTCGAAAGGAAGGTTTCCAACCATGCGATGGAATTCATGTCCAAATGGTTCGTAGGCTCGTCAAGCATAATGATATCCGGCTTCATAAGAAGAAGCTTTCCAAGAGCAACTCTCGTCTTCTGCCCACCGGAGAGTGTATCTATGCGCTTTGTAAACTCATCCTCGGTAAAACCGAGTCCCTTAAGAATACCGGTGACTTCGCTCTTATATGCATAGCCGTTAAGGTTCTCGTATTCCGTATTAAAGCGTTCGTAATCGGAATAAAGCTTCGATAATGCTTCGCTTTCACCCTTTGAAGATTCTTTCTCTATTTCAAAATGAAGTTCTTCTATTTTATTTTCAAGTTCAAGTACTCTCTTATTTGTATTGAACAGCTCATCGTATATTGTATTCTCACTCTCAAGATTCTGATTCTGAGAAAGGTAGCCGTAGGTTGTATCCTTTGCAAAGATAACCTCGCCGGAATCCTGACTCATTTCACCGACGATAATCTTAAAAAGCGTGGACTTTCCCGCACCGTTAACACCGATAAGGGCGCATTTTTCATTTTCGTTTACATGAAAAGAAACGTCCCTCAGGACGTATTTTTCACCAAAGCTTTTTGTAATTTGATTGACAGATAAAATCATAATAATTTCCTTTGAAGTAAAAACACCGACGGTCATTTTACCATAGAGATAAGAGTAGTGCAAGACTACGATTGTTAGTGCTTCGCGGTCAGTCGTGGAGCAAAGCTTAAGGGTTGCAGAAAACCTTGAAATTAAGCTATTTCTTCCAGATTCACGCTTTGCAAGCAAGTGACGCTTGTAGATTACGGGAAACGCATGAAAGATAGGGGCTCTGCCCCTTACCCCGCCCTCGCCGGGAGGCAAGGAAGGAAGGGGTGACCTTCCTTCCTGCTTTGAAGGGTCATCCGTGAACCTTTTGTCAAGGACTTTCGCGGCATATGCTCGCCGGCTAAAAAACGCCGGCTCCGCTATTCCACGGTTCCTTGACAACGGTTCCGCTCCGGTTATGCAGTAAGTACAACTCACGAGCATCCGTACGGATGCTTAAACGCAAGCTGTACAGTGGTTATCATTGAAACCGGAAAACCGTTTTCCGCGTTTTCTGTAACCTTCCTACTTCATTTTGCTGAGCTTTAGGTACAGGGCTTCTATTTCGTCCGCCTGTACCTAATCCGCGGCGGCGTTTAGGTACAAATGTCGATTTTCGCCGCGTCTTGCCTAAAATTTCGCGGGCTTTAGGTACAAAGCTTATATTTCGTCTGCCTGTACCTAATCCGCGGCGGCGTTTAGGTACAAATGTCGATTTCGCCGCGTCTTGCCTAAAGCAAGGTTACATATATGGCTTGTTTATCGCGTTCTCTGTAATGTTTTCACGCTTTCTCGGCCACAAGGTTACATATTTGGCTTGTTTTTCGCGTTTTCAGTATCCGCCCAGCATCATAGGGCGGAGAGTGCAGCATAAATGGAGCGGAACCGTTGTCAAGGGACCGTGGAATAGCGGAGCCGGCGTTTTGTGCCGGCGAGCATATGCCGCGAAAGCCCTTGACAAAAGGTTTACAGATAACCCTTGTAAACCGGAAGGAAGGATCCCCCTTCCTTCCCTGCCTCCCGGCGAGGGCGGGGTAAGGGGCAGAGCCCCTATCTCTTCTATTCTAAAAAACCGCCTACGGTTACTATTCACGGTTGTTCCATGCACGCATTCATAAGCCCTGCCCGCTTCGCGGTCAGTCGCCACTTCGTGGCTTATGGCTTATTCATACGTTTTGGAACAGCCTCCATGGCATAATCAGCATATATGCAAGCCTGCAAGCGAGCTTGCGTCTTACATATAATGCTGATTATACCGTGAATAGTAACCTATTTTCGCAATATTTGTGTTTGTATCGGCAAGGAATGAAGTGAAATTTGTGAACATTCTGTGATAAAATTCACGGCATAGATGAAAATGGAGGCGATGTATATGTCAGCATTTGAAACCGGTTCATACAGAAATGTGTTTGCAGAGTATGGAATTAACCCTGCCGATGTTGAAAAAAGACTTCAGGAAATCCGTGACTTTTACTTCTACGGCACCGAAGATGAGCGTGTTTACCACGAAGCCGGTTCCGATATGGCTTACATCGAGGACACCGGTAACCACGATGCCCGCACGGAAGGCATGTCATACGGCATGATGATTTGCGTGCAGCTCAATATGAAAAATGAATTTGACCGTCTGTGGAAATGGGCAAAGACGTATATGTACATGGACACAGGCTGGAATGAAGGCTACTTTGCATGGTCCTGCGCAACAAACGGTGATAAAAATGCAAACGGTCCCGCTCCGGATGGAGAAGAGTTCTTTGCAATGTCCCTCTTCTTCGCTTCACACAGATGGGGCGACGGCGAAGGCATCTTTAACTACAGCGCAGAAGCAAAGCAGATTCTTAAGGCAATGATTCGCAAGGGTTCGAACGGACGCCAGGGGCATCCTATGTTCAATCAGGACAATCACCAGATTCTCTTTGTTCCCGGAAGCGACTTTACAGATCCGTCCTACCATCTCCCTCATTTCTACGAGCTTTTCGCTCTTTGGGCAGATGAAGAAGACCGCGATTTCTTTAAGGAAACTGCAAAGGTGAGCCGTGAATATCTCGTTAAGAGTTGCCATCCTGTTACAGGCTTCTCCGCAGAGTACGCCAATTTCGACGGTACTCCGATGAGCCGCCCGCTTCCATGGGGAAAGGACCGTCATGACTGGTTCTTCTCGGATGCATACCGCACGGTTGCAAACATTGCTCTTGACTATGAATGGTTTAAGAAAGACGTCGGACAGATTAAAGCCTGCGACAATATCCAGCGTTTTATGAACGATGCCCGTATTAAGAATGAATATCTCATTTACGAAATTGACGGAACAGTAATCCCGGAAAAGACAGCGCTCCATCCTGTTGGTCTTCCGGCAACAATAGCCCAGGGCTCTCTTGCTGCCGACAACGAATTCACAAAGGACTGGGTTCTCTCTTTCTACAACACACCGCTTCGTCTCGGAGACAGAAGATACTATGACAACTGCCTGTACTTCTTCGCCTTCCTTGCATTAAGCGGAAATTACAGAATATGGAAATAAATATGCTTGACTTCAATCCTATAACAAAACAAGATTATCCGGATCCCGACATAATTCGTGTCGATGACACCTATTATCTCCTTTCCACAACCATGCACTTTTTCCCGGGTGGCTCTCTTTTACGTTCTTATGACCTCGTAAACTGGGAGGTTATTAACTACATCTACAACGATGAGCTTGACGGTACAAGTGACGAGACACTCGCTTTTGAGCAGAACATTTACGGCCACGGCATGTGGGCTCCCACACTCCGCTATAATAACGGCACGTTCTATGCGCTTTTTGTTTCCATAGGCATGCAGAAAACATACCTTTTCACAACAAAGGATCCTCTTGCAACTTGGGAAAAGCACACTCTCACAGGCATGTTCTACGATGCATCTCTTCTCTTTGATGAAGACAAGGTTTACATCGTACACGGAAACAGAACAATACGTATCACAGAGCTCGACCTTGACAAGCTTGCAGCCAAGGAGGGCGGACTCGATATCGAAGCTTACTCCGATTCTCCAGATTGTGGTCTCGGTTATGAAGGCTCACATTTTTACAAAATCAACGGATACTATTACATCTTCAATATACATTGGCCAAGAGGCTGTGTAAGAACACAGGTTGTTCATCGCTCCGCAAAGGTTGAAGGTCCCTACGAAGAGCGTCTCCTCATTCAGGATGATTGTGGTCTTCGCGGAAAGGGTGTTGCACAAGGCGGCGTTGTTGAAACTCCTGACGGAAAATGGTACGGTTTCTTCTTCAGAGACCAGGGCGCATGCGGAAGAGTTCCTTTCCTCACTCCTATTACATGGGAAGACGATTTCCCTGTTGTAGGTAAAGACGGAAGGATTCCCGATTTCCCCGCTCCCGCTTCCACCAGACCTGACTATAAATACGAGCCTCTCTGCACTTCCGATTTTACAGAACCCGGAAAAGAAGGCGTTGCAGCGCTAAAGAAGCAGTGGCAATGGAATCACACACCTGATTATCGCTTTGTTGAAATCAAAGACAACACTTATTCAATCACTACCAATAAATTGTGTGGAAACATCACACAGGCAAGAAATACGCTTACTCAGCGTACATGGTGGGACAGTTGTGCAGCCGAAGTTACTGTTGATGCTTCGGGCATAAACGAATTCGATCATGCAGGTCTTGCAATCTTTGCGTCCTGCTATGGACAGCTTTCCGTTACGAAAGAGCTCGGTGAATACTATCTTTGCCTCATCTGCCGTGAGCCTGCCGAAACCTTTGACGGCCGTCATGACACACTTCAGGGAGATATCATCGAGAAAATCCGTCTCGACAGCCCCGTTGTCCGTCTGAGAATAGATGCCGATTTTGAAGGTCTTAAAGACATGGCACGTTTCTCCTATAAAACGGGCAAACGTTTTGAAATGTTCCCGTTTGCACACAAGATGGTATTCCGTCTTGACCATTTCTGCGGCTCACGTTTCGCACTCTTCAACTACTCCACAAGAAGAGCCGGCGGAAAAGCTGTGTTCACAGACTTCAAGTACATTAAATAAGCTTACAAATAATTAAAAATATGTCCTCTTTTGAAGAAAACAGCCGGCTGCAAAATGCCGGCTGTTTTCAAATTGGGTGTCTACTATGGGGTGTC
>JAZQQJ010000002.1:0-9322 GCA_045629005.1 Lachnospiraceae bacterium | reverse complement strand
GAAAACACGGAAAATAAGCCAAATATGTAATGTTTACGAGGAATGGAAGGAGAAAAATTACAGAAAACACGGAAAATAAGCCAAATATGTAATGTTTACGAGGAATGGAAGGAGAAAAATTACAGAAAACACGGAAAATAAGCCAAATATGTAATGTTTACGAGGAATGGAAGGAGGAAAAGTTACAGAAAACACGGAAAATAAGCCAAATATGTAATGTTTGTGAGAAAGGGAAGGCGAAAACGTTACATGCAGGAGCTGAAGATAAATAAAAGATGGGGGTATATATGAACGAAACGTATAAGGTGTTTAATATTGATGGGATAATTAACGAAAGAATTCATTTTTTGGAGAATCAAAGAGAGAACTTCAATAAAATACTTGATAAATTGCCGGAAGGTATTTTATTGGTTGCACCGGGGAATACGGGTAATTCATTTCGTTATTATAAGCGTAAGTCACCGCAAGATAAACTCGGAGAGTATTTAGGAAAAGAAGACGATAATCTTAAGAAACAGCTGGCTTTTAAGAAATATGTAATTACAGCGTGTAAAAGCATTAGTGATGAACTTGAAAAACTGAAGAAGATTCAACGCATGGATGTTAAGGATTCTCTTATTGATACTTATGTAGATTTAAGTCCCGGAGTGAAGAAACTGATTAATCCTGTTGTAGTTGACGATGTAACGTATGCTGATACATGGCAGAAGATACCATATGAAGGTCTGAAATTCTCGGAAAATGATGCCACACAATTTTATTCTGATTTGGGAGAACGAATGCGTTCAAAAAGTGAAGTTATTATTGCAAACCAGCTCCTAAAACATGGAATACCGTATAAATATGAAAGCCCGATAAAACGAGCAAACAACGAAGCTTTATATCCGGATTTTACAATATTGGACGTGAAAAAAAGACGTGTAATATATTGGGAACATCTTGGGAAAATGGGAGACATGTCATATGTTGCACGTAATCTTTGGAAACTTGATGAATATAAGAAGGTTGGAATATTCCTCGGAATCAATCTGTTTGTAACATATGAGTCTGATACATCTCCGCTTGGAATAAATGATATTATGAGAATCATAAAAATGATTCAGGAGTAAGTTAATATGAAAAGTTGTAACATATATCGAAAGTTATATAAAACAACTAAAATGCTTGAAATATGTAACTTTTGAAAGGGAAAACGATGCCGGAGGTTACATAAAATAGCAAAAAAGCCTGAAATATGTAACTTTGAAAGGGAAAAATGAGGGCAGAGGTTACATAAAACGGGTAAAATGCTTGAAATATGTAACTTTTGAAAGGGAAAACGATGCCGGAGGTTACATAAAACAGGTAAAATGCCTGAAATATGTAACTTTTGAAAGGGAAAACAATGCCGGAGGTTACATAAATCAACTAAAAAGCCTAAAATATGTAACTTTGAAAGGGAAAACAATGCCGGAGGTTACATAAATCAACTAAAAAGCCTAAAATATGTAACTTTGAAAGGAAAAAGGATTGTAGATAGTACATAAATCAGCTTTTGAAACGGGAGAGTGAATATAACCCCAAAATACAAGCATTTATTTTGCGCAAATTACCGTATTTACTTGAAAAAAACAAAGCGGTTTTGTTATAATTTAAAGATGGCAAAATGTTGTGTAAGAATGGTTTTGGTGAACAATGATTAATAAAAAATTTGACACCCCCGAGCTTAGCGAGGGAGTAAGAATAAATAAATATTTGAGTGACTCGGGAATATGTTCCAGACGAGAGGCAGACAGGCTTGTTGAAGCAGGAAAAGTGCTTGTTGACGGTGTTCCTGCCGAGAATGGAACAAAGGTTAAACCTGGACAGAAGGTTGTTGTCAACGGAAAAGAAATTTCGCGTGATGATGACCAGGTTTTAATAGCTTTTTATAAACCTGTCGGTATTGTATGTACAACGGACCGACGTGAGAAAGACAATGTTATCGATTACCTGAAGTACCCCAAAAGAATTTATCCCATAGGGCGTTTGGATAAGGATTCCGAAGGGCTTTTGCTTCTTACAAATGACGGTGACATAGTTAACAAAATTCTCCGTGCCGGAAATAACCATGAAAAGGAATACGAGGTTACGGTTAACAAGCCTGTTACGCCTGATTTTCTCAAAGGCATGGCGAACGGTGTTCCTATTCTTGATACTGTTACAAAGAAGTGCAGAATCGAGCCGACCGGGAAATGCTCATTTAGAATTATACTTACACAGGGCCTTAACCGCCAGATTCGACGAATGTGTGAGTACTTTGATTACAGGGTTGTTTCTCTTAAACGTGTCCGCATAATGCATATAACTCTTGGGCATCTTCAGGTGGGGGGATACAGAAATCTTACCACTGCAGAAAGAGAGCAGCTTAAAACAATACTTGCAGGCTCCACGAAGCTTGCTGCTAAAGACAGCAAGACATCTGCAGGCTCCACGAAGCTTGCCGCAAAGGACAGTAAAACATCTGCAGGCTCGAAAAAGCCTGTTGCAAAGGACAATAAATGACTAAAAAAGAACGAATAGAGGAGCTTACAGCGCTCCTTTCAAAAGCAGCCCGTGCTTACGAACAGGAAGACCGGGAAATAATGAGCAATTTCGAGTATGACGCTCTTTATGATGAGCTTCTTGCTCTTGAAAATGAAACGGGATATGTGCTTCCCGAAAGCCCGACTCACAATGTCGGTTATGAAGTTGTTTCCGAACTTCAGAAGGAAAGGCATGCTTCGCCGATGCTTTCCCTTGATAAAACAAAAGACCCTGAGGCTTTAAAGGCATTCCTTGGTGAACATGAGGGACTCCTTTCATGGAAGATGGACGGTCTTACAAATGTTCTCACTTACAAGGACGGTGAACTTGTAAAAGCTGTAACACGCGGAAACGGTGAGATTGGCGAAATAATTACAAACAACGCAAAAGTATATAAAAACGTTCCTTTGAAGATTCCGTATACAGGGGAGCTTGTAATACGTGGCGAGGCCATTATTACGTACTCCGAATTTGAGCGTATCAACGCTGAGATTTCCGATGCGGGAGCGAAGTACAAAAACCCCAGAAATCTCTGCTCGGGAAGTGTGCGTCAGCTGAACAGCCGCATAACTGCCGAGAGAAATGTCCAGTTATATGTTTTCGGACTGATTTCCACTAATCCGGATATGGGCTTCAAAACACGTCACGAGGGCTTTGACTGGCTGAATTCCATGGGCTTTACGTGTGTTGAGGAAAGACTGATTAATCAGGCAAACTTCAATGATGTGTTCGGCTACTTTAAGGACCAGGTCTCAAGGAATGATTTTCCGTCAGACGGACTTGTGCTCAGCTATGATGACCTTGCATATTCTGCATCGCTCGGAAGAACCGCAAAGTTCCCGAGAGATGCTATCGCATTCAAATGGAAAGATGAGACGGCACGCACAAAACTGATTGATATAGAATGGAGTGCCTCACGAACAGGTCTTATCAATCCCGTCGCCATTTTCGAACCTGTTGAACTGGAAGGCACAACGGTTTCAAGAGCCAGCATCCATAACGTTTCCATCATGGAAGGGCTGGAGCTTGGCATTGGTGATGAATTGGATGTTTTTAAGGCCAATATGATTATTCCGCAGATTGCTGCAAACCATACGAGAAGCGGAGGCTGCGTTCCGCCGGCTTATTGTCCGGTATGCGGCGGGCACACAACTGTTCAGGATGATGACGGAGTAAGAGTTCTGATGTGCCCCAATGCATCCTGTGCCGCTAAGAAAATCAAAGGTTTTACAATGTTTGTCGGACGTGATGCCATGAATATTGACGGCATATCCGAAAGCACAATAGAAAAATGGATTGATGAAGGAATACTTCATGAGCCTGCTGACTTTTTCAGGCTGCCGAGTCACAAGGAAAAGATTGTTTCAATGGAGGGCTTCGGTGAGAAGTCTTATGAAAATACGATAAATGCTGTCGATAAGGCACGTCATACAACTGCAGTGCGCGTTCTTATCGCTACGGGAGTGCCTAACGTAGGTGTGGCTACCGCAAAGCTGATTGCACGTCATTTCGATTTTGATATGAATAGCATAAGAAACGCTTCCGAGGAAGAACTTCTTCTCATTGAAGGCATCGGTAATGTTACCGCTCATGACTATGTTGTATTTTTCAAAAGAGAAGATGTTAACAAGGAACTTGACAGTCTGCTCGAAGAGGTAATACTCGAAAAGCCTGAAGAGAACAGCGAAGGAGCGTCTCTTAACGGACTTACTTTTGTTATTACCGGCTCGGTTAATCTTTTTAAGAATCGCAATGATCTGAAGAACCTTATCGAATCACTTGGAGGAAAGGTTGCAAGTTCAGTCAGCAAGAATACCGACTACCTCATTAACAACGATTCAATGTCAGGCTCCACCAAGAATAAAACCGCAAAGGAACTTGGCGTGAAGATTATTACCGAAGAAGAGTTTATGAAGTTAAAAGAAAAAGAGGATTAGATAATGCCAATTAAGGTACAGAGCGATCTTCCGGCAAAGAAGATACTTGAAAATGAAAATATATTCATTATGGATGAGAAAAGGGCACTTTCACAGGATATTCGTCCTTTGAAGATTGCTGTTCTGAATCTTATGCCTTTGAAGGAAGACACCGAAGTTCAGCTGATGAGAAGTCTTTCCAATACTCCGCTGCAGATTGATCTTACATTCCTTACAACGGCCACTTATGTCGGAAAGAATACAGCCACAAGCCATCTTAATTCTTTTTATCTCACATTTGATGATATTAAGGACCGCAGGTTTGACGGACTGATTATTACAGGTGCGCCTGTCGAACTTATGAAGTTTGAAGAGGTTGCTTATTGGGACGAACTCTGCCGGATTATGGACTGGTCCACAACGCACGTAACGTCTACGCTCCATATATGCTGGGGAGCACAGGCCGGACTTTATTATCATTACGGTATAGAGAAAAAGGAACTTGGCAGGAAGCTCTCCGGAATATATGAGCATCGTGTCATGAACAGAAAACAGCCTCTTGTGAGAGGTTTTGATGATGTATTTAAGATTCCTCATTCACGATATACTGAAAGTGACAATGACGCAATAAAGCAAAACGAGAAGCTTATTGTTATGGCAGAATCTCCTGAGGCAGGCATCTTCCTCTGTATGTCCGATGATGGTAAGAAAATATTCGTCATGGGTCATCCCGAATACGATCGTATTACTTTGGATAAAGAGTATAAGCGTGATGTTGCAAAGGGAATTAATCCCGAAATACCGAAAAATTATTATCCTGATAATAATCCGGATAACGAGCCGTTGCTTTCATGGCGCGGACATGCAAACACGCTTTACACCAACTGGGTTAATTATTACGTTTACCAGACTACACCTTATGAGATTGAGAGCATCGGCAGCTGATTATGATTTATTTTGACAACGCGGCTACAACTAAAATTCGCAAGTCTGCTCTGGAGGCCATGCTTCCTTTCTTTGAGGCGGAGTATGCAAATCCTTCGGGGATTTATCTTCCGGCAGGAAAAGCAAGACGCGGTGTAGAAGAAGCACGTGATACGATGGCTTCGTTGCTTTTTGCGGAAAGGGATGAAATTGTTTTCACGTCCGGCGGAAGCGAAAGCAATAATCTTGCTATCCGCGGTTACTGTATGGCCAATCGCGGCAGGGGCAGGCATATCGTTACTTCATTGACGGAACATCCTTCCGTGCTGAATACGTTCAGGGCATTGGAAAGAGAAGGGTTTGAGGTAACTTACATTTCTCCAAATATTAATGGAATCATTAGTTTTGATGCCTTTTCAAAAGAGTTAAGAAATGATACTATATTTGCGTCTGTCATGCACGCAAACAATGAGACCGGAGTGGTTCAGGATATAAAGGAGCTGGCAGCGGCAGCGCATGAGCGTCATATTTGTTTCCATACCGATGCGGTACAGTCTTTCGGACATATTCCGACAGATGTTAAAGAGCTTCAGGCAGATATGCTGAGCATCAGTTCACACAAGTTCGGCGGGCCAAAAGGCTGCGGAATGCTTTACAGGAGACGTGACATAAAGCTTGAGCCCTTAATATATGGCGGAGAGCAGGAAAGAGGCATGCGTGCCGGAACGGAAAATGTTCCCGGAATTGTCGGAATGGTTAAGGCAGCAACGGAAGCGGTAAGCAACCTTGAAATGGATTCGAAAAAGGTTTTGGAGCTGCGTGAACACCTTGTTGACAGGGTACTTTCAGAAATTGAGGATTCTTCGTTGAACGGAGATCGGATAAACAGACTTCCGGGAAATGCCAATTTCACCTTTAAAGGGGTACAGGGCGAGAGCGTTATAATCAGGCTTTCGGCAGCGGGGGTCTGTGCTTCCACCGGTTCAGCCTGTACTGCAATAAAGCATGAGCCGTCACATGTGCTTACAGCCATGGGGATTTCCGATGCAGATGCATCTGCGTCTGTCAGATTCTCGTTGAATCAGGACAATACCATTGACGAGGTTGACAGCGTTGCTGATACATTAAAACAGATTATTCATGAGCTTAGGCTCATAAGAAGATATTGATATCAAATGGAGAAGGGAAGGCGTTCTGTATGAGAAAGATGGTGCTTTCTATTTTTGTTGAGAACACATTTGGCGTACTGAGCCGTGTAGCAGGGCTGTTTTCAAGAAGAGGGTACAACATTGACAGTCTTACCGTTGGTGTAACCGAGAATCCTGAACGGTCCAGAATGACGGTTGTCGTTACGGGGGATGAGCAGATTCTTGACCAGATTAAAAAGCAGGTTGAAAAGCTCGAGGATGTTCGTGAAGTTAAAGAACTTGTTCCGAGTGAATCTGTTTACAGAGAACTTATCCTTATTAAAGTTGCGGTTACTGCAGATAAAAGGCAGTCGGTTATTTCAATAGCTGACATCTTCAGAGCCAAAATAGTTGATGTCACTCCCGATTCGCTAACTGCCGAATTGACAGGAGATCAGGAAAAGCTTGATGCTTTTATAAACCTTCTGGAAGACTACAAGATACTTGAAATTGCGAGAACCGGTATAACGGGACTCTCAAGGGGGAAGTAGAATGAATCTTTTTGGGACAAAAATACTTACTCAATGTTGTGCAATTGCAATACTTGTGACGATTCTTATTTTCAATGCGATGCGAAAGAAAATCAAGTTGAGAACAGGTGTCAACTATATTCACATGGTTATTGTTACGCTTGTTTGCACGATATTTGATATTCTTTCAATTGTATTCATTATTTTGAATGGGCCTATTACCGAAACGGTCAGTGTATTTGCGGGTTATCCGAAGGATATGACCTCGTTTCGTATAGCCACTGACATAGTCTGCAAAATATATGTATGTTTCCTTGTCCTTGTAACAGGGTTCGGAATACGTTACACCTGTGCGGATATGTACAAAACGGAGAAACTGTATAAGAAATCTCTTCGTGTTGTTACAATCGCCATTCTTGTTGAGCTTCTGATTGTGTGCGTATTGCCGATACAGATCTTTTATGATGCGGAAGAGGGAAGTCTTTACTCATATGGATTGTCGACAGTTACAACTTACCTTTTTGTAGTTGTTAATGTCATAATGATGATTTACTTCCTTGAAAAGAATAAATCATCTGTGAACCCTCACAGAAGACAGGCAGTATACCTCTGGGTTGCATTGTGGGGTTTATGCGCTATTGTTCAGGCATGCTTCCCGTCAATCCTTATTGTGTCCTTCGGTGCTTCTCTTGGCGTAATGGTTATATACTTTGCGCTTGAGAATCCTGAAGCAAACATCGACCGTTTGTCCGGCTTTTACAATAAGAATGCCCTTATACAATATGTTGATCAGCGTTATTACAAGGGAGAGAAATTCTCTCTGATTCACTGTAGCTTTGCTAATGCAAGCTCTGTTACGAAGCTTGTGCTTAACCAGGACATTTACAATGACATTAATGCGTATTTCGCATCTCTTAAGGGCGGAGAAGTTTTCAAAATAAGTGAAACTGAGGTCGCTCTTGCATTTAAGGATCAAGTGGATGCGGATGATGCGTTCAAACTCATTCAGGAGCGTTTTACTTACGGATGGGGTGAACACAGAAATACTATATTCTTCCTTCAGTACATTTACTGTCCTGATTCAACTGTATGTGACAGTTGGGAACTCCTTGCACATGCTGTAAGATATGCCGAATTCAGTTTGTATCTTGGTAATGATACAGCTCTTGTTACAGAGGAACTCGTAAAGGGAATGATCTCCGAAAACGAGATAGAAGAAATCATTAAGGATGCAATAGAAAATAATCGTATCGAGGTATTCTACCAGCCTATATATTCTGCAAAGAAAGGGTCTTTCTGCTCGGCAGAGGCTCTTGCCAGAATCAGACGAGAGGATGGCTCAATTGTTCCGCCCGGTTTGTTTATTCCTGTTGCTGAAAAGAACGGTACAATTATTAAAATCGGCGAGATAGTATTCGAGCAGGTGTGTAAGTTCCTTCAAAGAGAAGCTCTTAATGAACGACTTAACGTTGATTACATTGAAGTAAACCTTTCAATCGTACAGTGCGCTTACGATAATCTTGCTGATTCGTTTATTGCAATAATGAATTCCAATCATATCAATCCGAGCTGGATTAATTTGGAAATTACAGAGTCCGAATCCCTTCAGGCTAAGGATACCCTCCTAAAGAATATGAACGAGCTTATTCTTTACGGCGTAAACTTCTCGCTGGATGATTTTGGTACAGGTCAGTCAAACCTCAATTACATAATGGATATGCCTGTTAAGATTGTTAAGTTTGACCGTGAAATGACGAATTCTTATTTTGTAAAAGACAACGCAAGACATATTATGGCATCAACCATTAAGATGCTTCGAGAGATGGGGCTTGAGATTGTTTCCGAAGGTATTGAGGAAAAATCGCAACTTGAAGAAATGCTCAAACTGGATGTGAATTTCATTCAGGGATATTACTTCTCAAAGCCTTTGCCTGCAGGAGAATACATAAGTTTTCTTGAAAACAATATGTAAGAGACTGTAAGGTTATCAAGTGTTAAAAATGAGCCGGTGGATTTTTAGCACCGGCTCTAAATAAGCGGATATGGTGGAATTGGCAGACACGCCAGATTTAGGTTCTGGTGCGAGAGCGTGCAGGTTCAAGTCCTGTTATCCGCAGTGAATAAAAAATATCAGATGGTCTTTTAGGCCATCTGATATTTTTTGTTTGCTGCGCAAACGGCCTTGGGCCCTGCCGTACTAAAAGCGGTGCGGCATTCGTATTCCGCTTCGCTTCATACTCATGTCGCGCTGTCGCGCTATATGTCCGGGCAAGTCGGATCG
>JAZQQJ010000001.1:0-2270 GCA_045629005.1 Lachnospiraceae bacterium | reverse complement strand
TGCATTGCTCTGTGCTAAGGCACTGAATAAGCTTTCAGATGGCAATAAGGGTGTAATAAGAAGTTTCTTTACGGAACTGGTTGAAGAAACCGGTAAGAACACCATCCCCTATGAAACGGCCAGCAGTTTTGCAAAGACAGTCCGCGATGATATGAAGAACCCTGAAGTAACTGCGGCTGTCATAACAAAGGCGATATATGATACCTGCACCATAAAGGGCGAGGAATATCCGCTCGTAAAGGATAAGAATGGTAACGTGGTTCCCGACCCGGACCTTAAGGATACTGAAAACATTCCGTTCGGGACATCATTTGAAGACTATATGGCAAGCGAAGTTCTTCCTTATGCTCCCGAAACATGGATTGATGAGACTGTACTTGATAAGGGACCCTTACAGGATGGCAAAGTCGGAATCGTAGGAACAAACATAAGCTTTAATAAGTTCTTCTACCACTATGAAGAACCGAGAAATCCCAGAGAGATTGCAAAGGAAATCTTGGAACTTGAAAACGGACTTGAAGACTTTATGAAAGGATTTCTTGTATGAGGGAAACAGTAGAATCGAAAACTCCTTGGATAGGCGAATTTCCTGCAGTATGGGAACAAACTCCACTTCATGCTCTTTTTGAAGAATTAAAAAATAAAAACAAGAATGGCTGTGAGCAAAATCTTTTATCATTAAGTTACGGAAATATAATCCGCAAAGACATTAATTCTAATGTGGGATTGCTTCCTGAAAATTTTAACGGATACAATATCATTAATTCTGGAGATATTGTTTTACGATTAACAGATTTACAAAACGACCACAGAAGTCTTCGTACAGGACTGGCTACAGAGAAAGGCATTATTACTTCAGCTTACTTAACTCTTCGCAAAAAGCTTCCCCTGTGTAGCGAATACTATCATTATCTTTTACATGCATTTGACACCATGAAGGTATTCTATTCTATGGGTGAAGGCATTCGTCAGAGTATTGGATATGATGAGCTTGCCTATATAAGTTTGCCACAGCCTCCCCTTTCAGAACAGCGAGCCATTGCAGACTTTCTTGATAAACAGTGTGCAGCCATTGACGAAGCAATCGAGAGACATAAAGGAATAATTGAGAAGCTGGAGGAATACCGGAAAAACCGTATAACCAATGTCGTCATGCATGGGATAACAGCAACTGATTCAGTGAAAACGAACAGCAACGAATGGGTTAACGAGGTTCCGAATAATTGGAAATTACTCCGTGTGAAATATATCGGCAAACTTATCCGAGGCAATGGAATCCTGCGGACTGAAGTTAGGGAATCAGGAATGCCGTGTGTACGTTATGGCGAATTGTATACTTCCTATAAAGAAAAAATCCAGAACGTTCGCTCTTTTGTTGACGAAGATGTCTTTGAATTGAGTAACAAAATGGATGAAGGGGACGTTGCATTTACATTATCTGGAGAAAATGATGTAGATATAGGCAGAGCGGTTGTTAACCGTACAGGCAATATCCTTGCATACGGTGGCGATATGATAGTTCTTAAGAATGCTGAACATAATGGAGACTTCTTAATGTACGCGTTCAATTCGGGCTATTTTAATGTACAGCGTACAATGGCGGCAAGAGGCGATATTATCGTACATCTTTCTGCCGATAGGCTTGCCAATATGTTTCTTTTAGTTCCGCCTAGAAATGTACAGGATGAAATAGCTGAATACTTAAATAGTATGTGTTTTAGCATTGATAATGCGGTTGTAAGTCATCGCGCGTCAATCGCAAAACTCGAAGAATACCGCAAATCAATTATATATAACGCAGTTACAGGTAAGATAGACTGTAGGAAGGAACAGTAACCATGGCAGACGAGAACCTTACTCTTTCACTTGATGTTACAGAGGAAAACATCGCTCCGATGATTTATGAAATCCGTGGTCAGAAAGTCATGCTCGATAGTGACTTGGCTAAGATTTACGGCTATGAAACAAAGGTATTTAACCAGCAGGTAAAAAGAAACATAGAGAAGTTTGATGAGGATTTCATGTTTCAGCTGACCAAAGAAGAAAGCGAGTGCTGTTTAAGGTCACAAAATGTGACCTTAAACGAAAGCGGAAACATGAGAGGCCAGCATCTTAAGTATCTGCCCTACGCATTCACTGAGCAGGGCGTATATATGCTGATGACCGTGCTTAAAGGTGAACTTGCAACAAAGCAGAGCAAGGCACTTATAAGGCTCTTCAAGTCCATGAAGGAATATATCGAAGAATCGCGCGGGCTTGTTACACAGAGC